>JBDTBF010000075.1:0-98109 GCA_039924175.1 Rhodanobacter sp. | reverse complement strand
GCGTCGGCCGAGACCGTGGCGGCGACGGTGGCGGTGCCAATCGAGCAGGAGATCAATGGCGTCGACAACATGCTGTACCAGTCCAGTCAGTCCACCGCCGATGGCAAGATGACGATCACGGTGACGTTCAAGGTCGGCACGGACCTTGATGTCGCCCAGACGCTGGTGCAGAACCGCGTCGCGATCGCGCAGCCGAAGCTGCCCGAAGAAGTGCAGCGGTTAGGTGTGACCACGCGCAAGACCTCTCCCGGCATTCTCATGGCGATTGTCTTGGTATCGCCGGACGGATCGTTGAATCAACGCTTTATCTCCAACTACGCACTCACCCAGATTCGTGATCGACTCAACCGCATCGATGGCGTGGGCGACACCATCATTTTCGGCAGTCGCGAGATTGCGATGCGTATCTGGATTGATCCTGATCGGGCTGCCGCACGCGATTTGACTGCCGGCGAGATCGTGGCCGCCTTGCGTGCGCAAAACGTGCAGGTTGCCGCTGGCGCGTTGGGCCAGCCGCCCAGCGACAACGGGCAAGCGTTTCAGCTCAACCTGCGTACGCAAGGGCGGTTGACCACGCCCGAGCAATTCGCCGACATCGTCATCCGTACCGACGCAAAGGGTCGCCAGGTGCGCGTAGGTGACGTGGCACGGGTGGAACTTGGCGCCGACGACTATGGGACCAATGCTTATCTGGCCGGGAAACCGGCAGTGACCATTTCCGTCCGCCAGCGGCCAGGTACTAACGCGCTTGCCGCCGGGGTGGCGCTCGAACACGAAATGCAGGAGGCCGCCAAAAGTTTCCCACCTGGCCTCGAATATCGGATTGTGTTGAATCTGACAAAATTTATTGCCCAGTCCACCGATGCCGTGCGCGACGCGTTGCTCGAAGCGGCTTTCCTGGTGGTGCTGGTTATTTTTCTCTTTCTGCAGAAGTGGCGGGCGGCGCTTATCCCTGTCGTGGCGATCCCAGTGTCGCTGATTGGGACCTTTGCGCTGCTGGCCGCCTTCGGTTACAGCCTGAACAGCCTGTCGCTGTTTGGGCTGGTGCTTGCGATCGGCATCGTCGTCGACGATGCGATCGTTGTGGTCGAGAACGTCGAGCGCAACCTGAAGCTTGGCTTCAGTCCGCTGGAGGCCACGCGTAAATCTATGGACGAGGTATCTGGCGCATTGGTGGCCATCATGCTGGTGCTATGCGCGGTATTCGTGCCGACGTTCTTTTTGACCGGTCTTTCCGGTGCGTTCTACAAGCAGTTTGCATTGACGATCTCGGGCGCCACGATCATCTCGCTGATCCTTTCGCTGACGTTGTCGCCGGCGCTTGCGGCGCTGTTGCTCAAGCCGCACGACGAGCATGAGGAGCCGGGCGAGCAGAGTGGAATTCGCCGCACCTTGCGCCGCGCGGGCGACGCCTTCAATCGCGGATTCGATCGTTTTAGTGCCGCTTATGGGCGTCTTACGGCGTGGCTGGTGGTTCGCCCCAAACGCGTCATGGTGACCTACGTTTGCCTGATACTTGCCACTATCGGACTGTTTTGGGTTACCCCCACCGGCTTTATTCCCCAGCAGGATCAGAATTACCTACTGGCACTCACTCTGTTGCCGCCGGGAGCTTCGCTGGCGCGAACCGATGCCGTGGCGCAACAGGTTTCAAAGCGAATTATGTCGGTCGATGGGGTAGAGGTCACCGCCGTGCTGCCAGGCTATGACGCGTCATCGGGTACTACCGCGCCGAACGTCGCGACGATCTTTATACCGCTCAAGCCTTTTGCGAAACGTGATCGAAGGGCCGATGCCATTCTTGTGGATATCAAGAAGGTCGTCGCCGGGATAGACCAGGCACGCGTTATCGCCTTTCCTCCACCAGTCATTAATGGAATCGGTGCGGCCGGCGGCTATCGCATGATGGTCCAGGATCGCGGCAGTCACGGTTACAAAAAGCTGGAAGCACACACCAATCAGCTGATTGCGAAGGCCAAAGTTACCCCGGGGCTCACGCAAGTTTTTACCCTGTTCAACACCGCGACGCCGCGCCTATTCACGGACATCGACCGCGGTAAAGCCGAGCTGCTGGGCGTGCCGCCAGAGCGCATTTTCGAGGCGCTGCAGGTCTATCTCGGCTCGGCCTACGTCAACGATTTCAATTTGCTCGGCCGCACCTTCCATGTGATCGCGCAGGCCGATCAAGCGCATCGCACTAACGAGGCCGACGTTGCCAACCTCAAGGTGCGTTCGAACAGCGGTGCCATGGTTCCGATTGGATCGGTCGCCACCTTCAAGGACGAGACCGGCCCCTATCGCGTCGAGCGCTACAACTTGTTCCCCGCCATCGCCGTCGATGGCAGTACCGCCGCGGACTCCTCCAGTGGCGAGTCGCTCAAGAGCATGGATGCGCTGGCCGACCAGACGCTGCCGGCAGGTTACGATCATGAATGGACCGGCATTGCCTATCAGCAGAAGACCGCCGGCAACACCGCGGGCCTGGTATTCCTGCTCGGTGTGATCTTCGTCTTTCTGGTGTTGGCGGCGCAATATGAAAGTCTGACCTTGCCGCTGGCGATCATCCTGATCGTTCCGATGTGCCTGTTCGCGGCGATGATCGGCGTGAACTTGCGCGGCATGGACAACAACGTGCTGACGCAGATCGGGCTGGTCGTGCTGATCGCCTTGGCCGCCAAGAATGCCATTCTGGTCGTTGAGTTTGCCAAGCAGGCGGAGCAGCAGGACGGCCTCAGCCCGACGGCTGCCGCGGTGCGTGCCGCGCAAACACGCCTGCGCCCGATCCTGATGACCAGCCTTGCTTTTATCCTGGGCTCGGTGCCGATGTTGCTCGCCACCGGTGCCGGTGCGGAGCTGCGCCAAGCGCTCGGAACCGCCGTGTTCTTCGGGATGCTTGGTGTGACTGGTTTCGGTTTGATTTACACGCCGACCTTCTACGTCGTCTGCCGTGCGCTCGGCGAGCGATGGTCACGCCGTCGCCGAAACGCGCTCGATGCGGCTGCCTTGCAGCTGACGGAATAGGGAAACGCAACGATGCGGTTACGTCCTTTCTTTTTCCCTGTTGTTGCGTGCGCCCTGAGCGCCTGCGCGGTCAGGGCGAATGATATCGCGCCGCTTGTGCTTCGATCGGCAAGCGGCACCTTCCTTCGGTGCGCGCATTGCCGGCGTCAACGCAGACTGCCGGGCGGTCCTAGCTGCGTTTGACGGTAGCGCACTGCACGCGGGGGCGGGGGGCTGACACAGCTTTGTCGCGCACCAGCTCGTGAATTTTCGCTCTTGCGAGGGAATAATTTCTCCGCAGTTACGTCTATCACGTACCCAATCAGAAGTTTCGCCATGCTCAACCCTCTACTCCATAACGCACTGCGCAAACGTCGGCCGCCGATTCGGCGCATCACGCGGTAGTGCCATGCAACCCGTCAACGCCGACGACGTGGTGCTGGCAGCACGCGAGCATGCGCGACACGGAAGGTCGAACAGTTGGAACTGCTGAGGTCCGGGTCTACGTGTCGTTCTGCGTCCGGCAGAAGTTTTCAGTTTTGCATGGAAGGCATGCATGCGATCAAGTTCATGCAACAGGTATGTCCCCGCTAAGCGCCCAGCATTGGCATCGAGAACTCGGGCGATGCCTGCACCACCACCACAGATCACGTGCGAGGTCTGGCGCGCTCTTTTCTTCGCACCGCCCTTTTTCTTTCCCATAGGTATCCAGATCGATGAGATGCAACCTGCCCACTTTGATCCTCGCCGTCGGCTTGGGGTTCGCCGGTGTTTCGCATGCCGGGCCGGCGCAATGCCCGGCCAGCGGCATCGCCCTGCAACTACTTGGCTCGGGAGGACCGATATCGGACGATGCCCGCGCTTCTTCTGGCGCTGTGATCTGGATTGATGGCAAAGCCCGCCTGTTGATCGACGCGGGCGGTGGTACTTATCTGCGCTACGGCCAATCCGGAGCGCGGTTGATGGACCTGGACTTCGTCGGTATCTCGCACTTTCACACCGATCACGTCGCCGACCTGCCAGCGATTCTTAAAGGTGCCTATTTCCTCTCTGCCAGTCATGCCATCACGCTGGCCGGGCCTACCGGCAACGCGAACTTTCTCAGCATGACCGCCTTCTTCAAGGCCATGTTCGGCGCGGGGCACGGTGCGTTCCAATACTTGTCTGGTCTGGCCACGGCAAGCGATGGCCTGAAGCTCGCGGTACATCCCTTAGACGTCGACGTGACCAAGACCGAGCGGACCCTGGTGTTCGAAGGTGACGGCGTGCGCGTGTACGCGCTGGGAATTCCGCATGGTGATGTTCCGGCGCTGGCGTTCCGTATCGAGAGTCCGCAGGGAACCATGGTGCTGTCTGCCGACCAGAACGGCACTCGCAAGGATTTCCTCGATTTCGCTCGTGGCGCCGACATGCTGATGATGCCAGCGGCGATTGATGAAGATGCTGATCAAAAATTCCGCTTTCTGCTCGCCACGCCCTCGGTCATTGGCAAGATCGCGGCGGAAGTCCAGCCCGGAATGCTGGTACTCGATCACTTCATGGGCCCCTCGTTGCGCAACCAGGACAAAAACGTCCAGCTCATCAAGACCTACTACCACGGTCCGGTTTACGCCGGTCGCGATCTTTCATGCTTTCCCCTTTCCACGACCCGAAAGTGAGGGGATCTAAAAGATCATTGGGGCGGAGGTGCATGACACCGACTACGCCGAGTATTCCTAGGATGGGCGGCGCAATATGAAAGCTTGACCTTGCCGCTGGCGATCATCCTGATCCTTCCGACGTGCCTGTTCGTGGCGATGATCGGCGTGAACTTGCGCGGCACGGATAACAACGTGCTGACGCAGATCGGGCTGGTCGTGCTGAGCGCCTTGGCCGCCCAGAACGCCATCTCGGCGACCGAGTTCGCCACGCAGGCGGAGCAGCGAGGCGGCCGCAGCCTGACGGCTGCTGCTGTGCGTATCGCACAAACGCGCCTGCGTCTGATTTTGATGACCGAAATAATGGGGTCTATCTTCGAATTATGCAGCTGTCTCCGACGCAGATCGACTGAAAGCGCCCGTGCTTTTCGGGCCGGTGGTTTACCTGCTTGCGATACGCGCCGTTTCACAGCTGAGCCATCGCGTGGACGACAAGTCAGTTTTGGTGCTGAGCTGCCGCGGCCATCGTCGGTAAATCAACGCGAGCAGATTGCTCATCGAGAAGATCCTCCAGCCACTGTTGTTGGTCTCCAACAGTTGTCGATGTTGAGCTTCTGCACTGGCCAGCCTTCCTGAAAGCAGACAGTCGCGAAGTCTCGTTAGGGTTGCTACCGGTCGACCTTGGTCGACCGGTAACCTCAATCAGGCGCTCAGTTGGTTGCCGATGCTGGTCAAATCGTTTGCCAGCTCTGGTCAACCGTGTTGGCAACGTGGACATTCCGTTGGCAATACGCAGCTGGTTGATGCGTATGTCCTTTTTTTTGAGGGCAGCACCCATGACGACGACCACTGCGACCAACCCGAATGCGAACCACGAGATGTCGTCGAATGTCCCGTCACCGAGTAGGTCGCTGCTTGAGGCGGGCGCACGAATTAGGGCGATCCACGCGGGTAGTCGGTAGAAATGACCTTGGTTTTTTTGCCGGTACGCGCCACCGCGTTGCCGTGGTCGTACTGAAAAAGTATCAGTGTTAGAAAAATATCATTGACATATACATGATAAATAGATAACACTCGATCGCAAGCCGTCCCCTAGACCCCTCGATCATCTCGATCATCTCGATCATCTCGATCATCTCGCAGGAGAACGTCATGGAACTGCATTATCTGAATCGTCGGCCGCGGAGCGTGAGCGCAGCTATTGCGTTGGCGTTGCTGCTGCCGTTGGCGGCTTGGGGCCAGTCATCGGCTTCGACCGAAACGTCCACCAGCGGGGACGGCGTAAATGCGCAAGGGGTCCCCGTCGGTAGCAAGCTTAAACAAAACGCCGGTGTCCATTCGGCCACTGATCTGGACACGGTGGTGGTAACCGCCAACAAGCGCAGCGAACGATTGCAGGACGTACCGATGGCCGTATCGGCGCTGTCGGGTGACGATCTCGAACGGCAGAGCGCGCAGAGTTTCGCGGACTATGCAACGCAGGTTCCCGGTCTCAACGCGGTTTCGTTGGGGGCAGGGCAGACCCAGCTGACGTTGCGTGGGATCACCTCGGGTGCCGGTACGCCGAACGCCACCGTGGGAACCTATATCGACGACACGCCGTTCGGCTCGAGCACGGTGTATTCCGCCGGTAGTTCGTTGACGCCGGATCTCGACCCGGCCGACGTCGAGCGGATTGAAGTGTTGCGCGGCCCGCAAGGCACGTTGTATGGCTCGAACACGTTGGGTGGTCTGCTTAAATTTGTCACGGTGAAGCCAGATAGCACGGCCGTTGCTGGCCGCGTCTCGGTGGGTGGAAGTAGTGTTTCCGATGGCGGCTACGGTGCCGATGCCCACGCCATGTTCAACCTGCCGCTGGTCCGGGACAAGCTTGCGCTGCGGGTGAATGCCTATACGCGCCACGATCCGGGTTACATCGACAACGTGGCCACCGGAGAGAAAAACGTCAACGACGCCAAGGTAAATGGTGGTCGGGCGCAGCTGTTGTGGACGCCATCGGATACCTTTTCACTACGTCTATCGGCGCTGGCACAAAATCTTCAGAGCGACGCGCTGGCCAACGGCGGCGTCGACGTGGATCCGCTAACACTGAAACCCATTCACGGCGATCTCAAGCAAAGCCGTGCGGTCGGTACCGGCGAGTTTGGTGTGCGCTACCGTCTGTACGACGCCACCGCCAACGCGAACTTTGGCTGGGCCCAGCTAGTTTCCGTCAGCAGCTACAGCACGCTCGACAAGACGTCGAACAAGGATCTCACCCCGGCGTTTGGTGCGATTCTTGAGCCGGCGCTAGGGGTGCCGAACGCTGGTATCTCGATTAAAAATCCGATTCACATGGGTAAGTTCAGCCAGGAAGTACGTCTGCAATCGCCGGACGATCAAGTGCTGGAGTGGCGCGCGGGCGTGTTTTATACGCGCGAGGCCACCAATAACGTGCAGGACATCTTGCTATTCGACGCCACCACCGGCGCGCCGATTGATTATCCAATGACCGTGGGTCATGTCGATGTCGGTCCTGTCGTGTTCACCGAGTGGGCGGGTTATGCCGACGTCACCTGGCATGCGACGCCTCAGCTCAGCATCATGCTCGGCGCACGCTATACCCATGACACGACCGACTTCACGCAGAAGGGCACCGGACTCTTGCTCGGCGAAAGCGATTTCAGCATCAACGGTTCGGACAATCCCACCACCTTCCTGATCAATCCGAGCTTCAAGTTTAATGACGATTTGATGGCCTATGCGCGCATTGCCTCAGGCTTTCGTCCGGGCGGTCCGAACGTCAACGTGCCACCGGGGCTGGGGGCGCCACTGACGTTTGGCCCGGACAAACTGGTGAGCTATGAGCTCGGCTTGAAGTCGACGCTGCTGGACAAACGCATGACGCTCGATGTGTCCGGTTTTTACATCGACTGGGACAAGATTCAGCTGACGACGACCGCTGGTGGCTTCGTCTTCTTGGGTAATGGCGGCAAGGCGCGTAGCCAGGGTGTCGAAGCCAATTGGCAGTACGCCGCGGCCCGCGGTCTGGTGTTATCGGCCAACGCGACCTGGACGGATGCGCAGTTGGCGGCAGATACGCCGGAAGGCCTCTATGGCTACAAGGGCGATGCGTTGCCGTGGGTGCCAAAGTGGAATGCCAATGTCGGCGTCGACTACGACTTTCCCATCGCTGGTAGCTGGTCCGGCTTTATTGGCGGCAACTACCGCTATATCGGTGCCCGTAAGACGGATTTTCAAGCTGAGCCTGGCCCACGCTTCGACGTGCCGGGCTACAACCGCGTCGACTTGCATGCAGGTCTCTATTACGACAAGTGGACGTTCCAGGTTTACGTCAAAAACCTCAACGACAACCGCGGCATCAGCTCAGTGTCTTCGGAGACGACCTCGGCCTTCGGTAGTCCCTTCGATGCGGTCTACGTGACGCCACGAACGGTCGGTCTGTCCGCCACCGTGAACTTCTGAGTATGCGCAAGAAAACTTTTGGAGTAGTTCCATGAACCGTTACGCAAAGATCGCTATGGCGTTCTCGCTTACCTTTTCTATCGGTATCGCGGCGGCGCAAGTGACGCCGCCGCCGGCGCTACCGGCATCAGCTAGTTCAGTGGCGCTGCCGACATCCACGACTGCTATCGCGCCAGCTGAAGTAGCCCAAAGATCGGACGCTCATCACGCGCTGACTGACGCTGATTTGTCGACCTACTTCGACGGTTTGGTGCCATACGCCATAAAACGTGGTGACATCGCCGGCGGCGTGATCAGTGTGGTGAAGGACGGCAAGTTGCTGTTCGAGCGTGGCTATGGTTACGCCGATCTGCAGACGCGCACGGCGCCGTCGCCGCAAACTACGCTGTTTCGCCCTGGTTCCACTTCCAAATTGTTCACCTGGACCGCGGTGATGCAACTGGTCGAGCAAGGCAAGCTCAATCTGGATACTGACGTCAATCAGTACCTGGATTTCAAGATTCCACCACGTGATGGCAAACCGATCACGTTGCGCAATTTGATGACCCACACACCTGGGTTTGAAGATACCGCACGTGATCTTCTGCCGGCTTCGGCGGCTGACGTGAACCTGGAAAACTATCTGAAGACGCACATCCCGGCGCGGATCTTTGCGCCCGGCACCATCGTGGCGTATTCCAACTACGGTTGCGGTTTGGCCGGCTATATCGTGCAGCACGTGTCGGGAGAGCGTTTCGAGGATTACATCAAAACGCACATCCTCGACCCGCTGCAAATGAATCATTCAAGCTTTGCCCAACCGTTGCCGCCCAAGCTCGCCGCCTTGATGTCCAAGGGCTACGACAGTGCATCGGACGGCACGCCGCATCCGTTTGAGCTGGTTGATCCTGCGCCGGCCGGTGCGCTGAGCAGTACTGCCAGCGACATGGCGAATTTTATGATCGCCCAGTTGCAGAACGGCCGTTTTGGCGACATTCGCATCCTGCAGCAAGCTACCGCCGAGTTGATGCACAGCCCGCAGCACACGGCCGCGCCGGGGCTCAATGGGTTCGACCTGGGCTTCTACCAAGAGAACAGTCACGGTCAACGCATCATTGGCCATGCCGGCGATACCAATCTGTTTCATAGCGACTTGCATTTAATGCTGGATGCGAACGTCGGCATTTTCATGTCGTTCAACAGTGGTGGTAGCGAAGGTGCCGCGCACACCATTCGCAAAGCGGTCTTCGAGGGCTTTCTCGATCGATATTTCCCCTATACCGCGCCGGCCGAAGCAACGGTTTCTACCGCCAAGGTGGATGCGGCACGGGTTGCCGGGTGGTACGAGTCGAGCCGGCGCAACGACAGTGCGCTGCGCGCGCTGTATATGGTCGGCCAGGTCAGTATCACCGCACAGCCGGACGACACCATCGTGGTGTCGGTATGGAACAACTACGCGGGTAAGCCAGTGTCGTGGCGCGAAGTAGGTCCGCTGACTTATCGTGAAGTCAACGGCGATGCTCACCTGAAGTTCGTTACCGATGAAAAGGGCGACATCCTGTATTGGGCCACCGATATCGAAGCGCCGGTATTCGTCTTTCAGCGCGTATCGAGCGCACGTTCGCTGGCCTCCGTCGGCCGTTGGGCTGGTCTGTCCTTTCTGCTGCTCATCGCGGCGCTGCTCAGCTGGGGCATCGGTGGATGGGTACGTCGCCACTATCGCCGCCCGCTTCTACTCGACGTGGCGCAACGCCGCTCGCGGCTGCTGTCGCGACTGGGTGTGCTGGCCTTGTTCGTCGATCTTTCCGGCTGGATGATTTTGCTGATCAGCACGTCGATCAATCAGGACGCATTACTACAAGGCCGGGTCGGACCGTGGCTGTACGTACTCTACGTCCTCGGTGTACTGGGCCTATTGGGCGCGCTGGCCGTCGTCGCACATACCGTGCGCAGCTGGATGGCGCCACGTCGCCGTCGCTGGGTCTTGGCTGGCGAAACCTTGCTGGCGCTGGCAGCCATCTATTTGGTCTGGCTGATCTTCGCCGTCGGCATGGTTAGCTTCAACGTTCATTACTGATCCTACTTGCGCGGCGGTGGATTACTGCCGCCGCGCCACCCACTCAGGAATTAAACATGACTACTCACGATAGCGGGCGCTTACGCCTGCGGGTGACGCCCAAGAGCTGGGCTATGCAAGCGCCGTTTCACATCACCGGCTATACCTTTACCGGGTTTGACGCGCTGATCGTCGAGCTGACCGATGAGCAGGGTTTGACCGGACTGGGCGAAGCGCAAGGCGTTTATTATCACCAGGACACGTCGGCCTCGATGCAGGCGCAGATGGAGCTGCTGCGCGCCCGCATTGAAGCGGGCATCACGCGTGAAGAAGTGCAGACACTGTTGCCTGCTGGCGGCGCGCGTAACGCGCTCGATTGCGCCTTGTGGGATCTTGATGCCAAGCGTGCCGGCAAGCCGGTGTGGCAGTTGGCTGGACAACGTGAGCCCAAGCCGCTGACGACTACTTACACGTTGAGTGCAGAGGAGCCAGAGGCGATGGCTGCGCTGGCGAAAACCTACACGATGGCGCGCGCGCTCAAGCTGAAACTTACCGATGACGAGCGTAATGCCGAGCGGGTGCTGGCGGTACGCGCAGCGCGGCCGGATGTCTGGCTGATGGTCGACGCCAACCAAGGTTTTACGCGGGAGTCGTTTGCACGCCTGTTGCCGACACTGGTAGAGGCTCGCGTCGACGTTATTGAGCAACCGTTCCCGATCGGCAAAGAAGCGTGGCTTGACGACATGGAGCGGCCGATCCGCCTTGCTGCCGACGAAAGCGTGCAGGATCGCAGCGATCTGGCCAACCTGGTAGGTCGTGTCGATATCATCAACATCAAGCTGGACAAGTGCGGTGGATTGACCGAGGCGCTGGCCCTTGCCGATGAAGCGCGCAAGCTCGGTTTCGAATTGATGGTGGGCAACATGGGTGGTTCGTCGCTGGCCATGGGGCCGGCCTTTGTAGTGGGGCAGTTGTGTGATGTGGTGGACCTCGACGGCCCGGTCGGCCTGCTGGTCGACTACGTTCCGTCGGTGGTGTACGAAGACGGTCACGTCTGGTGTCCCGATGCGCTTTGGGGCGGCCCGCTGACCGTGCCTGCATAGTGCGTGTGTGCCATCAGCGAGGAGAACCGATCGCATCATGTCGCTCGTAATTACATCCCCTGACAAAAATTGGTTTGGCCATCCCCGTGGTCTGACCGTCTTGTTCCTGACCGAGATGTGGGAGATGTTCTCCTTCTTCGGGATGCGGGCGATCTTGGTCTATTACATGACCAAGCATCTGGACATGGAGCAGGAGTACGCGTCGCTGGTGTATGGCGCGTATGCGGCTTTCGTCTACTTCACCCCGGTATTCGGTGGCATGGTCGCCGACCGCTGGCTAGGCAAGAGCAGGGCAGTGCTGATCGGCGGCGCAACGATGGCGCTGGGTCATTTCATGATGTCGTCGGAGGCATTGTTCTATCCGGCGCTGGCGATGATCGCGCTGGGTAACGGGTTGTTTTTGCCCAGCCTGGCCAGCCAGATCGAAGGGCTTTATCGCGATGGCGATACGCGCAGCAAGAGCGCGTACAACATCTATTACGTCGGCATCAACCTCGGTGGCTTTCTGGCGCCGCTAGTGTGCGGCACGTTGGGTGAGACCTACGGCTGGCACTGGGGCTTTGCCGCCGCGGGCGTCGGCATGCTGCTATCACTGGTGATCTACATGGCCGGTCGTCGCTACCTGCCGCCGGAGCCCAAGCGTGGTGCCGAAGCACGGGCGGCGCGCCCGCCAATGGACCAGGCTGCGCGTGATCGCTTCGCCTTGCTGATTGGCATTGCCGCTATCGTCGTACTGTTTCGGGGCGCCTACGAGCAGAACGGAAATACGATTGCGTTGTGGACCGACACCGGTATCAATCGACAACTGGCATCAGGTTGGGTGATACCGATGACCTGGTTTCAGTCGATTAATTCGCTGGTGGTATTCGTGTTTACCCCGCTGCTGGTGGCGCGTTGGGCGCGTCTGGCGAAGCGCGGTATCGACACGCCGCTGCTGGGTCGCATGGCGTTTGGCGCCTTCGTGGTGGCGGTGTCGTACATGGCACTGGCGCTGGTTGCCGCGTGGAGCGAAGCGCACGGCACGCGCGCCAGCTGGCTCTGGTTGGCGGCATGGTTCGTCGTGTTCACTATTGGTGAGTTGTATATCCTGCCGACCGGGCTGGCCTTGTTCGGGCGGATGGCGCCAGAAGGATTCCGTGCCACCAGCATTGCCACCTGGTTCTTCGCCGGCTTCTTCGGCAACCTACTGGCCGGTGGCCTTGGCACACTCTGGAGCCAGCTCTCGCACGGCTGGTTCTTCGTTCTGATTGGTGCCGTTGCCGGCCTTTCAGCGTTGCTTTTATATATGCTTGGCCGTCGCCTCGGCGACGTAGAACGCCACGGCACCGCCAGTGCAACGGCCGTACTTGCACGATGAGTATTATTTGATGATTGAGACTCTGCAGGAAAAACTGAAAAGTCAGTGGGACACCTTCACCACGTCCGAACAGAAGCTTGCCTCCTACTTGCTGCAGAACATCAGCGCCATTCCGTTCGAGACGGCCACATCGCTGGGCAAGCGAGTCGGCGTCAGTGCGATGACGGTGGGGCGTTTTCTACGCACCATCGGTTATGCCGGACTGAATGAACTGAAGGACGAGTTGCGTGGCGGTACGCCGTGGCAGCAGCTATATAAGAATCCGGAACAGTCGATGGGCGCCGACATCGTATCGGAGAGCCTGCAGAAGGACATTCGTGTACTAACCAATGTGTATGCCCTGGCTCGAACTGCCGAATGGCGCGCTATCGTGAAGATGTTGGTGGCGGCTGAACGCGTATCGGTCGCCAGCTTCCACCATGGTCGCTTCATCGGGCTGGGTTTTGCTGGCCTACTTCAGCACGTCAAGCCATGTACCCGCTTTGCCGAAGGGCGCGATGGCGCGTACGCCGATCTGGTGCTGGATTCGGGTAAACGTAGTTGCGTGGTGTTGATCGACTTTCGCCGTTATTCGCGGCACTTTCGCCTGCTTGCCGAGGAGCTTGCCGCGCGTGGCATTCCGCTGGTGATCATTACCGATACGCAGTGCTACTGGGCACGTCAGCTGACGGACAACGTATTGATGCTGCCGATCGATCCGGATCGGACCTGGCACAACTTTAGCGCTGTCACCAGTCTGCTCAGCTTTTTGATTACTGAGATAACGCGCGCGCAGGGCGAGCAGCTTGAGCGCATCGCCGAGATCACCCAGTTACGGCAAAAATTTGTCGGCTACGACGAAGCACCGCCTGCCGCCAAGCGCGGCGTAAGCAAGACAGGCGCAAAGGCTGTGAAAAAGAAAGCCGCAAGCCTGCACGAGGTTGCTGCGAAAACTCGCCCGCGGTCCGGCAAAGCCAAGACCTGATTTTCCAGTCATCGGTTGCTGCCAAAGTCGCCGGCACCGGTCTGATTCACCACGGGGAGAAAGTGATGATCCCGACATTTCATCAGCGTGCCTGCAAGGGCGCAGCCGGATGGCTAGCGGCCAGTTGCGTGGCGGTGGCCTTGCTGTCGTTTGGCGCTATTGCAGAGCCGTCGGCAAGCGTCGCCACGCCGATGTCGCTCGATGCGTTTGCGCACAAGGCCATGCAAACGTTCGACACTCCCGGTATGGCGGTGACGGTGGTGGAAAACGAGACCATCACCACGCACACCTATGGCGTCCGCAAGCTCGGCGAAGCGGCCAAGGTCGATGCGCACACCGTCTTCTCGATTGGGTCCAATACCAAGGCGTTTACTGCCACGGCGTTGGCGATGCTGGTCGATCAGGGCAAGTTGCACTGGGACGATCGCCTAGTCGACAAGCTGCCGGGCTTTCGCATGTACGACCCCTACGCCTCGGCCGAGATGACGGTAACGGACCTGCTGGTGCATCGCAGTGGGCTAGGGCTTGGCGAAGGTGACTTGCTGCTGATGCCGAGCACAGATCGCAGCCGCGACGAGGTGATGCACGCCATCCGCTATCTGAAGCCGGCCCATTCGTTCCGTGCCGATTACGACTACGACAACGTGTTGTACGTGGTCGCCGGGCAACTGGTGCAGGCGGTTTCCGGTCAGCGTTGGGAGGACTACGTGCAGCAGCACATCCTCGACCCGCTGGGCATGCGCGACAGTCAGACCAGCTTCGACGCGCGGGTGCCGGATCAAGCGGCATGGCATGCCAAGATCGGCGGTCCGCTGCGCGGTGTCGGTAAACAGTCATTGCTGGTCAACGTTTTGAATGGGGATGCCGCGGCACCGGCCGGTGGCTTGCAGCTGAGTGCACTGGATATGGGCCGCTGGCTGCGGGTGCAGTTGCGGCACGGCGAACTTGCCGATGGCAAACGTCTGTTCAGTGAGGCGGCATCGACGGCGCTGTGGACGCCGCACACGTTGATTCCGATCGACCAGCAACCGCCGCCACTGGCATTGGCTCAGCCGCAGTTCCAGGCGTACGCGTTCGGGTTCGAGGTCAGCGATTATCGCGGTCACAAGATCATCAGCCACGATGGCGGCGTGCTGGGCGGCATCTCCGAGGTGGTGCTTATTCCCGAGAAGCAGGTGGCATTCGCCATTATGCTCAACTCCGAAGACGTCGGCACCTTGCTCGCGGTGCGCCAGCATCTGCTGGATGTAACTCTCGGGCTCTCCTCACCGGACTGGATCGCCAATTACAAGCAGGTGCTGGATCAGCGGCATGCGCAGGCGATCAAGTTGCTGCAGGCCGCCGCCACACCAGCGCATGCGTCCGTGGGCCCCTCGTTGCCGCTATCGCGTTATGCCGGTGTCTACCGCGATAGCTGGTACGGCACCGCCACCATTGGCCAGACCAAGGGCGGCCTGACCATTCGTTTTGATCGCTCGCCGGGTATGCACGGCACCCTCGAACACGTGCAGTACGACACCTTTCGCACCCACTGGGACCGGTCGGATATCGAGGATGCCTACGTCACCTTCGCACTGACTGCCGAAGGCGGCATCGATCACATCTCGATGAAGGCAGTATCACCGTTGGCCGACTTCAGCTACGACTATCAAGATCTTCATTTTGTGCCTGAACGCAGCGGCAAATGATGCTGACGCAGGCCTAACCGGACGATTCGTGAGCACACAAAACGGGGTCAGATTCACCCACCGGGTGGGAAGTGAATCTGACCCGCCCAGAGCGCGCCCGATGAGGCAGCAGATTAAGCTGTGAGGGACGAGCTCGCGCTGGCTTCGGGTTCGCCGACGCACACATCGCGCCACAGGTGATACATCGCCCCAAACATTACCGCGTACAGGATGAGGAAGAGGGCGATATAAAGTGGGACGACGAGCACGAACAACAGCCATTCACCGACGAACTTAGCGAGCAACGCAAGCAGAACAGCCACAATAACCACGCCGATGAGTACGACAATAAAAGTAAGGAAGAGGGTCACCGCGTACACAAACAGCGGCAACAGGTTCTTCAGCGCGCCGCTGACGCCATCGCCAATAGCTTCAAATATGCTGCGGCCGCGCAGGGCAACCTGGCCAAGGCTGATCGCGTAGAACCCGAACATGAAGAGGCTGAATACCACCATCAGCGCGACGGTGACGCCGAAGCCGTCCGGCAACGTGGGTAGCGCCTGCGGGTTCATCGGTGTCGTCAACACGTGCATGTACCAGCTGGCGACGCCGCGTCCGACCGTCATAACGATGATGCCGAAGATCGCAACGTAGCCCACTAAGACAGTTAGCCCGTAGCCGATGAGGCGCGGTGCATCACCTTGTTGGTAGGGTTTGAAAATATCGCGTATGCGGGCGGATCGTCCGCGTTCGGCTGCATCGACTAGTTGAAGATAGCCTGCCCACAATGGCACGATTAGCAGGCCGAAAAGCATGCCGCCCGCGGTGCTCCAAATGAAGAAAGCTAGACCCAGTGGCACACCAGTATGGAGCGCGCGAAGTTGTATTGGTAACGTGATCAGCGACGGCAACAACGATGCTATCAGTAGTAATACAACCCCTCCGAACAACGGTTTTGGGTGGTGGAAACTCAGGCTGAAGCCACCTTTTAGCCAGCCGAAGCCAGCTAACGGCCCCTTGGATCGTGTCGTCATGTGTTCTTCCTTGTTAAGTGACGTCCCGCACGTCGAGTAAGTCGAGCATAGTCCGTACTGAGCAATGGAAACTACCGGGTGAATCCTTAATTTTATCGACGCGTTTTTTAGGGGAAAGCGTGTCGCCGAAACAGCGTTTTGCGTGCGTGATGTTGTTCGTGGTCATCGACGACTTGACGCTGGCCGGTAGCTGCCGGCTGGGCGTAATTTGTGCTGTTCTGCGCTGGCACTTTGTAGTTTCTTACGTGACCTGAACTTTGGTTTCTGGGTCAAGCCGGCCCGGCTAAAAGTGGCGCGCGTCGTTCCAAGGTTTAATGAGTGAACGCCCCCGCCCGTTCCGATCACCCAGTTAATATACGCCGATGCGCGGTAAACCTGCCGTTGACTCGATCCCAGATCGAGCGTGGGCGTGAACTCGGTTTGATGTCGGTCGTCTATGCTGGCGTGTTGAAATGAAACGTGCTGCTTCCAGCTATCACGCTGGCACGAAGCTTTGGCTTCTTTCACGCCCGCAATATCCCGATGGAGTCTTTAGACACGCAATGCACGTCATGACCGGCATGTTTCACTCGCTCAGAAGCTACAACTACCGGTTGTGGGCAGTTGGCGCGCTAGTATCCAACGTCGGCACCTGGATGCAGCGCATCGGGCAGGACTGGTTGGTGCTTACCGTGCTTACGCAGCACAACGCGACGGCGGTGGGCACGGTGATGGCGTTGCAGTTTGGGCCGCCGCTGCTGCTGTTGCCGCTGAGTGGTTTCGCGGCTGATCACCTAGACCGCCGCAAGCTGCTGATGATCACGCAGGGCGCTGCTGGACTATTGGCGCTCGGTCTTGGTTTGCTCACCGTTTTCGGCATGGTGCAGCTGTGGCACGTGTATGGCTTCGCGCTGTTGCTGGGTTGCGTCACCGCGTTCGACGCGCCAGCTCGGCAGGCGTTTGTATCTGACTTGGTCAACGATGATGATCTCGCTAACGCGGTAGCGCTGAATTCGGCTTCGTTCAACGCGGCACGGATGGTTGGTCCGGCGGTTGCGGGCGTGTTGATTGCGGCCGTGGGCGAGGGCTGGCTGTTCCTGATAAACGCTGGTTCCTACATCGCCGTACTGGTTTCATTGGGGTTCCTTCGGATTCGCGAACTGCATACCGAAGCGCGACCGCAACGCACACGTGGCAGCATGCTGGCCGGGTTCCGTTACGTCGGGCAGCGCCCCGACTTGATCGCTGTGCTGGTGATGCTTTTTCTGCTGGGTACCTTTGGTTTCAACTTTGCCATTTTCATCTCAACCATGTCGGTCACCGTATTTCACGGCGACGCCAGCCAGTACGGCTTACTGACGTCGGCGATGGCGGCGGGCACCATGTGCGGGGCTTTGCTATCGGCCAGCCGACCGTTCCCGGGTATGGTCCTGATGGCCGCTGCGGCCGCCGCTTTTGGCATCACTTTGGCGATAGCGGCGGCGATGCCGACGCCGCTTCTATTTGCTGCGGTGTTGTTCTTGGTTGGCCTGGCGGCACTCACTTTTATGACAGCCAGCAACTCCATGATGCAGCTCACTACCGAGCGCAGCATGCGTGGCCGCGTGCTGGCATTGCGCATTGCTGTGGTCATGGGCGGTACGCCGATTGGTGCACCGCTAGTTGGCTGGGTGGTCGATCATTTTGGTGCGCGCTGGGCGTTGGCTATCGGTGGACTAGCTGGCATGGCAGCGGCCGCCGTGGGCGTGGTCTATCTGGTCAAACACCGCCACCTACGACTATCCCGCGACGGCGGGCGGCTGCGCCTAGTCATTCACCCGGAGCCGTCCGATATGACGGCGGTGCGCGTAGCGGCGGGCGAGCGCGTTACCTGAGCGGGTTTCCGAAACACTTTGTCGCGTCGGCGCACCAGGCCTCGCCAGCTCGCAGCTAGCGCACCAGGTATCTCTGACTGCCACGCAGCGCCACATTAGGTTTCGTTTGTGCGGAGACGTCTGACAGCGTTTGCAAGTTGCAGGTAGGGGAAATAGTCGCGTGCTATCGGTCGCTTGCCTTTGTCTTCTATGCAGGACCCCTTATGGTAGTGAGTCGACCGAAGCGAAAGTGACAACGATGACTACTCTTGAATCTGTCCTGTCCCACCCGTGGATGCACACATTGCTGGGCCTAGCTGCGCTGGTATTGATTGCGTGGCTGGTGGCTAAAGTTGGCCGCCGTTTGCTGGCGCGCATCATGCGCGTGGTTAGTCAACGCACGGTGTGGACGTGGGACGATGCGCTGGTTCGAAGCGGTGTGTTTGGGCGCTTGGCGCAAGTGCTTCCCATGCTGGTTCTTGCGTACGGCATCAAGCTTGTGCCGGGTGTGCCAGAAACGGTTGAGTTGGTGGTGGCTAACGTCGCGCTGGCGCTTATCGCCCTGTTCGTGGCGCTGGCGCTCAGTGCCGCGCTGACGGCGGGGGAGGACCTGTTTCAAGCAAGCCCACGTGGGCGCGAACGTTCGATCAAGGGCTACGTGCAACTGTTGAAGATCTTCGTGTTTGTGATTGGCGCCATCATCATCATCGCCAATTTAATCGACAAATCGCCGTTGTCGTTATTGGCCGGACTGGGTGCGGTGTCGGCGGTGTTGTTGTTGATTTTTAAGGACACCATCATGTCGGTGGTGGCGAGTGTGCAGCTTGGCAGCAACGATATGTTGCGGGTGGGCGACTGGATCGAGATGCCGTCGATGAACGCCGACGGCTATGTGATCGATATTGCGTTGCACACGGTGAAAGTCCAGAACTGGGACAAGACCATCAGCACGATCCCGACCTGGAAGTTGATTTCCGAGTCGTACCGTAACTGGCGCGGCATGATCGAAAGCGGTGGCCGCCGTATTTCGCGCGCGCTGTATCTAGATGCTACTGCCGCGCGTTTCCTTGACGATGATGAAATTGCGCGACTATCCAATTTCACCTTGCTGAGCGATTATTTTGCGCGTAAGCGCGAAGATCTAGCGCAGTGGAACGCGGCACTCGGTGACCACGGTACCCAGTCGATTAACCAGCGCCGGTTAAGCAACCTCGGTACGTTTCGCGCTTATGCGCACGCCTATCTGGAGGCGAACCCGCGCCTGAATCACAACATGTTTACCTTGGTACGCCAGCTTGAACCCGGTCCTACCGGTATTCCGCTGCAACTCTATTGTTTTAGCGCCAGTGTGGCGTGGGCTGACTACGAGGGCACGCAGGCGGATATTTTCGACCATTTGATCGCGATTCTGCCGGAGTTTGGTTTAGCGTTGTTCCAGCAACCCACCGGCGCCGATTGGCGCAAGGGTCTGCACGAATTGCTGCCGGCTGCGTCGCGCTAACAACATTCCTGTACGCGACGCGAGACGAAAGCTGGTGGAGGTGGATGACGTAAAAGGCGATGTCATGGCGAGCCAGTCCGATGCTTGCAAAGAAATGGTGCGGACGTCCGGAGATACTTCAGCATGAGCTACTTTGAGTTTTACGCACATCTTTGCACTGAGTAATTTCTGGCGTGTTGCTGAGTAATGGTTTGATGCTTGGCTGCAGCGTGTAAGGCCGGCCGACCAAAGCTCGACAGACTCCTAGCGCCATCATTTGCCTGACGTGTCCGGTGTGGACGACGCGACTCGCCCTTCCACCGTGGCAGGCGATCCGCGATTGGTCCGCGATTGGAACGAATGAGGTCAAGGCAAGTCTCAAGTTATCAGGGCCCGCAACTTGAGGACGGAGGGATATGAGTAAACAAACAACAACAACGAGCTGGATCGTGACGGTAGTGGTGATTGTGGCGGTGGTTGCTGCTGGCGTGTATTTGGTTCGTCGCGCGATGCATGCCGACACACTACCGACTACAGCCGCTACCTTGTCGAATGACTCGGCACCGGGCTCTACCGCTACAACGGAGCAACCGATCCAGCACCCGATCGGACTGGCACAAGCTGGCCCTGCCTCTGCATCCACGGCGGCTTTGCCGGCGTTAGTTGATAGCGATGCTGACGTTGCAGCGGCACTGTCCGCCTTGGTAGGCGGCGATAGTTTGCGCGGTGTCTTGGTGCCAAAAAGAATCATTGCACGCATGGTGGCGACGGTTGATGCGTTGCCACGCCACGGCGGTGTGAGTGCCTTCATAGCGCCAGCGCACCCGCCAAAGACGGCCGTTATGACGACGACGGTGGTTGGTGAAACGGCGATGTCAGCAGAGAACGCTGCACGCTACGCGCCGTATATGACCTTGCTGGAAAATACCGATCCGCAGGCGCTGGTTACCTGGTACGTGCACGCCTATCCATTATTCCAGAAGGCATACCAGCAGTTAGGCTATCCGCACGGCTATTTCAATGACCGCTTGCTCGTCGCGATTGATGACTTGCTGGCCGCGCCTGAGCAGGTACATCCGGCCGCTTTGCAAATCACTAAGGGCTACTACCGCTATGTCGATCCCGCGCTGGAATCGCTGTCGGCCGGGCAGAAATTGTTACTACGCGTAGGCCCGGCCAATGAGGCCAAGATCAAGGCCAAGCTGCGGGACCTTCGTGGCAAACTGATCGGGCAGATGCCGCCCTCCGCGCGGGTGAAGCAGGGTGGCGCGGGGTAGGAAACTAGGTGCGAAGGGCTGGCCTGAGCCGGAGCGATGGTCAAAGTAGCGGCGGCTTCGTTCCGGCGTTCGGGATGTCAGCCTTATCCAAATGGCACTTATCTAGCGTCGTCATTCCGGCGTCAGCGACGTCTGGCATTTTGCTTAGGATGCTTGAGTGATTGGATTTTGCCTGACCAGCCGGAGGGCGGTTGAACGCCGCGGGAGTGACGTGGCTGGCGTTCATCTCTAAAGTACGGGCGATTCGAATCAGACAGTGCGCGAAGGTCACCCTTCATCAGCAAAAGGATTCGCGATGGTGCTGGCATCGACTTCTAAAAAAGCCACAAACGTGAGATATGCGTTTTGGGTTGCGGGACTAGAACGTGGATGTATTTTCGGCGTCGTCGGCGGCTGTCATCTACTCGCGCTACTGTTGCTGTTGTCGTACTGGCCAGCGCGAAATTCGGCGAGTTCGATCCCGCGCGCTGATTCCTCCGCCATGCATCTGCGCATGGTCGTGCTGACCTTACCCGCCAGCAAGCTTTCCAGCGCATTGCCGACCGCGGCACCCCCACCACGACAGCAGCGAAGCCATCCGCCGCGCGTGTCTGCGCCGATACCCGTAAATCAGGCAAAGCCAATAGCTTCCGCGGCACCGCTTCGACTTGAGCCAGCTTCACCGGATGCGGCACCAGCGGCATTAGTCTATCAACACGGTGATTTCTTTAGTCGCTTACAGCGTGCGCAGAAGCCGACGCAACTGCGTCTACCCGGATCGGACGCACCCATCGTTGCAGGAATCTCGTTGCAGGCTCAATCGAGCCCCAAGCAGTTGGTGCGCGCACTAAGTGTCTCCACTCGCTGCGCGGCGGAGCGATACAAAATGTCTACCAGAAAAAATGAGTTCATCACCGCGCAGTTGAGGGATCGCGCGCTCGAAGCTGACGGCTGCGGTGCACACTAGGCGGGGTGTCGGTGAAGTAGAGCGCTTGCGCGACCTTTTGATGAGGCGTGTTGTGACCAATAAAAGCGACGCGCGCTAAGACCTCTGGGTTGAAACCGGCAGCGCACACGACTTGCCCTAAATTTTCGACTTACTGCTAGGGCGGCTCATCGACTTGCCGATATCGTTCGCTTTGCGCCGGTGGGGTGGAATTTCTGAGGTCGTGACCCATCGCCGAAATGGTGATATCACTGATGGTGCGAGTGCGCATGCACATAGGGATTCGCACTGTTATCGCTGGATTTTCATGCTGACGGTGACAATGCCTGCGTCACCGTGACGTGCTCATTACACACGCCGCTTTGACAGCGCGTCACTATAGTGAAGGCCTTATGGTGACTTTCAAGAAGCTCTTCGGAGTGGGGTTGGCGACAACGCTGCTTGCCGCTGGTGCGTTTGATGCCAGCGCCCACGCGATCGCGGGACAACGATTATTTCCATCGACCCTGACCTTTGACGATCCCGGTATCGGTGCCGAGTTTCCATTCGTGTTCAATCGAGTTCGAATCGACGGCGCGTACCAAAACGATTTTTCGCTATCGGTGACCAAGCCTATTACGTCGAACTTTTCGTTGATCGCTGGCACAGATTACCTCGGCGTGGGCCAACCCGGTGTGCCGACGATGCGTGGCTGGGGGAACGTCAGCGTCGGTGGCGTTTGGCAGGTATATCGGAACGCCGATGCGGAGTCGATCGGTTCGTTTTCGATCACCGACAACATTGCGCACACCGGCAACCGTGCGCTACGGGATAATTTTTCCACCTGGTCGCCCGAGTTTGATTTCGGGAAGGGCTTCGGTAATGCGCACGCCACCTGGCTAAAACCGTTTGCGCTGTCGGGCGAATTAGGGCTTGATCTGCCGAGCGACTCCCGCGCCCCGCGTATGCTTAACTGGGGCACCTCACTGCAATACAGCGTTTCCTATTTGCAGGATTTCGTGAAATACGTCGGTATCAAAGCACCGTTTAACAAGATGATTCCGATCGTTGAGTTTCCTATGCAGACGTGCCTCGATCGTGGTTGCCACGGTGAGACGACGGGTTATGTCAGTCCTGGCGTGATCTGGGTTGGACACTATTTTCAGGCCGGCCTTGAGTTGCAGGTGCCGATCAACCGTCGCACTGGCCACTCCGTTGGTATCTTGTTAGGGGTCGATCTCTATCTTGATGATTTGGCGCCGCATGGTTTCGGCGCGCCGCTGTTTCGCTAACTAAAGGCCACCACTCATGCGTATCTTCGCTGCCGCTGCATTGGTTCTTGCGTTTGTTGCTGCGCCGCCCGTCGCGGCACACGCGTTCCCTAGTAACTCTTCGCCACACGCGGGCCAAGTGCTGAATGCGTCGCCCACGCAGGTGCGGATTACCTTTGATGGTGAGCTCGAGCCGGTATTTTCGACCCTATTGGTAAAGAACGCTTCCGGCACGCTTGTGAGCGCCGGTAAGGGCGAGGTTGCTGCATCCAATCACGCGCTGCTACAGACGGCTATCCCCACGCCATTGTTGGCGGGAAAGTATGAGGTGTATTGGAGCGTTATTGCGCACGACGGCCACCATACCGAAGGGCATTTTCCGTTCACCGTGCAGTGAGGCGCGTCTTCCGCAGGCCGGGAAAAGTTTGCGATCTCTGAGTTGCGATAAGCGCTGCGCCGAAAAGTACGCGGCCTATCGAAAGACGGAGTAAGCCGAAAGCCATCAGTCCACCGACCCTCAACGTCGCCACGGCTGCTCCAGTCGGGATTCCAATCTTCCTAGGAGTCTGTCGGACTTTGGTCGGTTGGCCTGCGAATCCGCCTGTGTGGTCCATATTTGCGCTGATTCTTGGTCCATAGAGCCACGATGGACCGCTGAATCATCACAAATCTGTCCTCACACAGCCGAATTCTCGCCTCGACCACCAACCCCCGACAGACTCCTAGGCCTGATGAGTCGCGGGATGGCCAGCTGGAGATTATGGAAAATCGTTTGGGACTTGCGCTGCGATGACGACGTGTTGTTACCCTGCTCACACAATAGCCATGCGCACAAACTAGCTACTTGAGGATCCTCCCACGTCACTCTCCATTGCATTGTCCGCGTTTGATATCGTCAGCCAAATCAGCCTGATTGGGCTGCTTGCGTACCGGCTGGCGGTCCTATCGGGCGAGCACGACGAGGGGGCAGATCGTCTAACGCTGCACCTGCTTGGTGCCGCCGTGGCGATGGCGATGGTGGCGAGTGCCGGCATTTTGTTATCGCGCACGTTGGAATTGAACGGTGGTGTTTGGTCAGGGCTGTTTGCCGACATGCGGGTGGCATTGAAGGTGACCCACTTTGGCCATGTCTGGCGGTGGCGATTGCCGGCGCTGGGCGTGCTTTGGCTAGCGTGGGCTTGGCGTCTGCACCGGCGTAATCACGCGTGGACCGATTGGGTGATGGTCATTGCGATCGCTGGCATCGCGCTTACCCGTAGCCAAACTGGGCACCCCGCTGATCATGGCGATTTCGTCTTATCGGTGTGGGTGGATTGGTGCCATCTACTGGCGGCGGGCGTATGGGTTGGTAGCTTGTTTGGCATGTCGCTGGCGGTATTTCCCGACTTGTTGCGCGCTGGTGAGCATGTTGTCGCTCGTGTGGCAAGGCTGTTTCAGCGGCTTTCTACGTTGTCAGGAATCGCGCTGACGGTGCTGCTGGCTTGCGGCATTTACAACGTGCTGCAACAGCTTGGTAGCCTTCATTCACTGTGGACGACTCGTTACGGCGCCACCCTTAGCGTCAAGCTGATCATCGTGTTTGTGATGATCTTGTTGGGCGCGCACAACCGTTACGTGAAGCTGCCACGTCTGCTGCGCGCAAGCGGGAAAATGGCTCATGAATCTCGAGTCGGCGCTGTATTCCGTCGGTTGCTTGACCGCGATATCAGCGAGCCCGCTGCTGCAACGGTCGTCCGTCAGTGTGCCCATGCGGTATGGATCGAAAGCTTGTTGGGGCTAGCCGTTATCGCGACTACGGCGGTACTGCTGCACGCCATGCCACCGGCGGATGCGCCACCCCATCCGATGGGCGGAGAGATGAGTTTCCATCGTGAAGCGGTCGCCCCGCAACCACATGGGGTGGCTCTGCCTGCCGGCGCTGGGGGCAGGGAGAGAATCCTTGAGCGGCGGACAGCCACCTTCATTTAATGGGATGGGTACGTTGGCCGCGACGGAAGAGGGCCTGTCAACGTGTAGTGCATTGCGCGTCGGCGCCAATGAGGCGATGCAGTTACTTTCGTCAATAGGACAAAAAAACGCCGCCCAAGCACCCAGCAGGTGCTTGGGCGGCGCCACGATTACGCGTTAGATTTTGATGTCCAAACGCGCGTAGTAATAGCCACCGTTGATACCAAACGGCAGGGTCTCCCAGCCATATTTGAAGCCCATCTGCGGGAACGGTGCGCCGGTTTGTGGGTCCCACTTGTCCGGGTAGGTATTGAACACGTTGTTCGCGCCCACCGTCAGCTGGATGCTGTGTGAGAAACGATAGCCTACGGATACGTCGGTCAGTGTCTTGCCGCTCCAGGTCATGACTTTCCCCGGTGTGTAGCCGTCACCGCTGACCGGGCCGTAGTAGTTTTCACGCAATACCCAATCCCACGCGCCGGTGCGATAGGTGCCTTGCAGGGTGCCACGAACGTGCGGTTTGCCATCTTCCACCAGCCGCACCTGCGTATCGTCGAACAAGGCATCCGGCGGCAAAATGGCGGACTGCGACTTGCGCTTGGTGACCGTCGTCTTGTTGTAGTTAAACGCCGCCGTAAGATCCAGGTTGCTGTCGGCGAAGGGGAAGCCTTTCGTCATCACTACATCGACGCCCTTGGTACTGGTGTCGATCGCGTTGGTGAAAAATATCACTTGGCCCACGCCGAACGGTTGCAGGATGGCGGCGATCGGGCAGTTCGCGTTACTCGCGCTGCAAGCTAGGCCGTCGATACCCGTCGTTTCCGGAACGATGTTGCTAGAGAAAATAATGCGGTCGTCGATATCGATCTTGAACACGTCGATCGTTGCGGTGAAGCTATTGCCCGGGTTGTAGACAAAACCCAAGCTGCCGCTGCGGGAAGTTTCCGGTTTCAACGGCTGGATGCCGAACGCGCGAGTAACATCACTGTTGGATCGTGCGGTGAGCGTATCCACCAGGACGCCACTGGGGCTTAGGTTGGTTGAGCGCTGTGAGTAGAACTCCTGCTGCACGCCCGGTGCGCGGAACCCGGTAGCAATCGTGCCGCGTATGGCAAAGGTGTCAGTTGCATCAAATCGCGCCGACAGCTTGCCCGTGGTGGTGTTACCGGAGTCCGAATATTTTTCGAAACGCGCAGCTGCACCGACAAACAGACGGTCAGTAAATTGCGAGTCGACTTCACCGTACATCGACCAGTTATGGCGCCCAGAGTCCACCGCCTGAGCTGGTGACCAGCCGGGAAAGCCCTGTATGCCGGGCTGTGCGATTTGTCCGAGCGGTCCGTAAATTGGAATGCTGCGATCGTCGGTGCGTCCGTAGGTGTAGGAGACGGGATCACCGGCGGTGATGTTGTAACTGTCTTTGCGCCACTCAAACCCGGTCGCCACATTCAGCACGTCGTTGCCGATACCCCAATCAATCGGCCCGTGGACATCAAGGTTGAAACTGGTTTCATTGAGCGCCAGCGTGCCGGTGTTAGCACTCGTGGGCGAATCGGCATAGATGCCGCCGCTCGGCTTGGGCTCGTACCACCAGGTGACGTTGGCCGAATGTGATTCGCCGAAGCGAATTTGGTTGCGGCCGCGGCTCAGCGATACGTCGCCTTTCCAGTTGCCGCCCAACGCCGTTCGATATCCCACCGCTAACGACGCGTCTTTAATTGTGGTGGAGATCAACGGAAGGAAACCGTTTGGATACAGCTCTGGTATTGTCCGGTTGTCGGGAGAGCCGCGGAAGAAGCCGCCAGAATTACTGTCGCGCTTGGATACGCCACCAAACCAGTACAACTCACCGGGGCCGACTGGCAGCCCGCCGTTGAGCCAAAAATAGGCGTTTGTTACCTTCGCATCGCCAACTCTCAAAACCGTCCGTGGCGGATCCATCAAGGTGTTTGGACTGGCACGATCGGTGGCACCGCGCTTGCTGTATTCGGCGGTCATGTTGAGGTAACCGCCATCTTTGCCCAACGCCACGCCGGTGTTGACGCTGCCATGGCGAACCAAGCCGTCACCGGCATAAGTTTTCCCGCTATCCAGTGAAACGTAGGTCGTGCCGACCTGCTTCTTCAGCACGATATTGATGACGCCGGCGATAGCATCGGAACCGTATTGTGCGGCGGCACCATCACGTAAAACTTCGATACGCTCAACCGCGGCGATTGGAATGGCGTTGATGTCGGTACCTGAAGAGCCGCGGCCGACGTCCTGTTGTACGTTCACTAGCGCCTGTTGGTGCCGACGCTTGCCGTTGACCAGTACCAACACTTGGTCCGGATCCAAGCCGCGCAACGTCGCCGGTCGAACGGCATCTTCGCCATCACTGACAAACGTTTGCGAGAAGTTGAAGCTTGGCTCCAATAGCTGCAACGCCTGGCCGACTTCAGTTACGCCGGAGTTTCGCAATTGCTCGCCGCTGAGTACGTCGACCGGGGCTACCGATTCGGCAGCCGTGCGCGCTTTCGCACGCGAGCCGATCACTTGCACGTTGTCCAGCGTCGTGGCGCTACTTTTATTGGGCTTGTTTGAATTTGTGGGTGCTTGCTGCGCGTACAGAGGCAGACCTAGTCCAAGCGCAATCAATGCAGCGGTTATGCGCAATACCGGCGCGGTAGTGCGCCGATGGGGGCCAATATTTTTCCGAAACGACATACTTATCTCCCTTGCCCCTTAAAAGCCGCGAGTGCGGCAGACGATGAATTGCAACAACCCCAACGACGTCCCCCCATTCGCTTTCCTGACCAACCAAACACGATGCCCAGATCAACTCATCGCGTATACACCTGCATATGGACGGCCAAATAAAGATGAAATCCTGAAACCATTGGCCGACTCCAGACGCATGCGTCTAACGTAGTTTTGCCGACGCCAATGTTCCTGTCTGTGACCCCACGCATATTGTTGGAATGTCTATGTGGCCAAACGGTTTTCATTATTTCCGTTACGCCTCGACAAAAATGCAGGTGGTCCAGCGCCTTCGCATCGCGCCGCAAGTCGGGAAACAAATCCGGCCGCGTTGCCTGCAGCACTTCGCGTCCCGCTTTACCGCACTGGCGTGAGTCTCGTTAGACTGATGCTCTGTGACTTCGCTTACCGCACGAGGCGTGTGATGACTTTGCGCCACTGGCTTTCTGTTGTTGCGTGCTTGCTATTGCTGGGCGTGGCCAATGCCGTCGCTGCTGCCGGCGCCGAGACTCCGCTGCGCGTGATGACGTTCAACGTACGTGTGCCGGTGGATACGGGCATCAATGCGTGGGCAAATCGGCGCGACCTGATGGTGCAGGTGATTAAGGCAGAACACCCCGATGTACTTGGCACGCAGGAGTTGACCGAGGAACAGGGGGAGTACCTCGCCGCCCATCTTCCCGGCTACGCCTGGTTCGGCCAAGGTCGGGACGGCGGCACGAAAGGCGAGCACATGGGTGTCTTCTATCGCACTGACCGTTTGAAGGTTTTGCGCGCTGGCGATTTCTGGCTTTCTGATACGCCCGAGGTGCCAGGCAGCAAGACGTGGGGTCAACCGTATCCACGCATGGTGACGTGGGCACGCTTTCGACGCCTAGATGGTGGCAGTACGTTTGACTATTTCAATACCCATTTTCCCTACTTGCCTGCCGACGTTCATGCGCGCATGTTGAGCGCGGACGAAATATTGCAGCGAATCGCCAAGCTACCCAGCAGTGCGCAAGTGATTCTTGCTGGCGATTTTAATTGCGGCCCCAATGCGCCAGTACACGCGAAGCTGACTGCGGGCTTGCATGATGCGTGGCTGGAAGCCGGCTCTCGATTGGGCCCGGCCAAGACCTTCCACAACTTCACTGGCATTCCTGATCAGCGCATCGACTGGATACTGAGCCGCGGCTTTAAGGCGCGCAGCGTGCGTACCGTGACAACGCATGAGGGCGCGCGCTATCCGTCCGACCATTTTCCGGTCGTGGTCGACCTTGTTGGGGTGGGAAATACCAAGCGGAAGGGCGCTAAGTGAGCGCGTCTGACCCGACAGCGGTACGACTGGCTAGACGGGGGATCCAGTGACTTCAGTTGTTCGCTGAGTCACTGAATGATCGACTTAGATGGTTGAGTCGCGCCTTTGTACGGGCCAATCCTGCGGCTATTAAGAGCCGTTGGAGCGACCGCTCGCTGGGCGCTTCCCAGATGATCAGCCAAATAATGAGTTAGACGCGCCCAGTCACTGGTATCAGCGCGCCAGTGATGACCGATGCTTGTTTCGACAACAAGAACAAAATCACATCAGCCAGCTGTTCCGGCTTAACCCAGCTGGCAAAGTCAGCTTTAGGCATGTCGGCGCGATTAGGTGGCGTGTCAAGAATGCTGGGCAGCACCGCGTTGACGGTGATGTCGCGTCCCTTTAGTTCCTCAGCCAAAGACTCGGTGAAGCGCATCACGCCCGACTTCGAGGCCGTGTAAGCGCCCATACCGGCGCCAGCTTTCAGCGCAGCGTTCGCCCCGATGTTGATGATGCGGCCACCCGCGTGTAGATGTTCCAGCGCCGCCTGACTGGTTGCCACAGCGGTACGCAGATTGATCCGATACATCAGGTCCCACGTATCGACGCTGCCGTCGGCCAGGGTTTCGTAGCGGAACGTGCCGGCAATGTTGACTAGCGCGTCCAGTCCACCGAGTGACTGCGCTGCGGTAGCCAGCGCTTTCTTCGCAGCTTGCGCATCGGTAAGGTCTACACCGCCCACACAGGTCGCCTGGCCAAGCCCATCAGCGGGTGGGTCGGCGCGATCAATGGCGACCACGCGGGCACCGGCAGCAAGCGCGGCGCGCACGGTTGCTGCGCCCAACGCACCGAATCCGCCGGTTACCGCGACGCGTAAATTATCTAATTGCATGGCACTCTCCGATGCTGTTTTCAATTGACTAGGATAGACCGTTCACCGTACTGGATTCGCCAACGGCACGGCGAGCGCTTTTCTTCATTTGGCTAATGCGGATCTATTCGCGAACGGGCGGCAAAGACGGCGCACATGGACCTGCCGGTGCGACGGACAGAGGCAACCCTGATAGTGTCATGCGTCATGTCGCAACCGTCATCGAGCGGCTGCATACCCGCAGACATTTGACAGTGGCCTCTCGCGTAGCTGTTTGACGGGTGGGAGATCCGCGCCATGCCGCCGTTGAAACGGACTCATCGAGAGATATAAAACGCTTCGTCTGTGGATCCGTCGCTATCGCAGCAATTATCTTGGCGCAGCGGTGCACAAAAATTGAGGTGTAGTGCTAAGTTGGCTAACTCTTTCGTTCGCTTGCCGGAGCCTGCTATGCCCGTTCTGTTGCTTAATCGATTATTGGCGGATACACGGCATGTAGCGGCCGGCTTGACGGTCGCCATCGCCATGGCGCTTGGAACCAGCGCGGTTTACGCGCAAGCCGCGCCGGGTGACCAAGTGCCGCCGCCGCAAGACGTGTCGTATCCGGGAACGATTGCGCTTGCTGTGGATGCCAGCGATACAGCGCAAGGTATCTTTCGAGTGCACGAAACCATTCCGGTGACGGCGGGCCCGCTGACGCTGTTGTATCCACAGTGGATTCCTGGCGATCATTCGCCGACGGGCCCGATCAATATGCTGGCGGGCATCACGCTCAGCGCCAACGGCAAGCCGCTGGCGTGGAAGCGCGATGAGTACAACGCGTATGCGTTCCATCTTGACGTGCCCGTCGGTGTTTCTGCGCTGACGGTGGACTTTCAGTATCTGTCACCACGTCGCGGTGGTTTTGAAATCACTGATCGCATGATGGACATGGCGTGGAACAAAGTAGCGCTGTATCCGGCCGGCCACTATTCGCGCGCCATTACCTTTGCGCCTAGCTTGAAATTAGCGCCCGGTTGGCAGTTTGGTACGGCGTTGGAGACGGCCTCGAAATCGGGCGATACCACGACGTTCAAGCCGGTGACGTTCAATACACTGGTTGACTCGCCGGTTTACGCGGGCCGCTATTTCAAGCGCGTCGATCTCAGCCCCGGTAGCAAGACGGCGGTGCATATGGACATCGTCGCGGATGCGGCGAAGGACCTGGAGATAACGCCGGAGCAACTAAAAGTGCATCGTGCATTAGTGACGCAGGCGGTGAAGCTGTTCGGCTCGCACCACTACGACCACTATGACTTTCTGTTTTCGTTGTCGGATGTTTTGGCCGGTAATGGTACCGAGCACCACCAGTCCAGTGAGGATGGTGTCGGTGCAGATTACTTCACGGCATGGGCCGACAATGCGCCGGGGCGTGATCTTCTAGCGCATGAATACACGCACTCGTGGAATGGTAAATTTCGCCGCCCAGCCGACTTGTGGACGCCGAATTTCAACGTACCGATGGGCGGCTCATTGCTGTGGGTTTACGAAGGCCAGACGCAGTACTGGGGTTATGCACTGACCGCGCGCGCCGGCATGTGGACGCCGCAAGAGTTCCGCGATGCGCTGGCGATGGTGGCCGCCAATTACGACCGCAATCGCGAAGGGTTTGGCTGGCGCACGCTGGAAGACACCACTAACGATCCCGTTGCCGCGCGTCGTTCAAGCTTGCCGTATCGCAGTTGGCAAATGAGCGAGGAATATTACAGTGGTGGCCAAATGTTGTGGTTGGCAGTGGATGCGAAGATTCGCGCGCTAACGCACGACCAGAAGTCGCTGGATGATTTCGCGCAGGCGTTCTTTGGTGTGGACGATGGCAGCTTTGTGACCAAGACTTACACCCGCGATGACGTAGTGGCGGCGCTCAATGGCGTGGTGAAAAGTGACTGGGCCGACTTTCTGCATGCTCGTGTTGATACGCTCAACCCGCCGCTGACTAGCGGCATTGAAGCGTCTGGCTGGAAGCTGGTCTATACCGATAAGGAAAGCGCGTACGAAAAGCAGTACAACAGCCGGCCAGAACCGTCGCGCCACTTGTACAACTTCACTTGGTCGATCGGCCTGACCATGAATGACAAGGGTGAGGTCAACGACGTGCGCTGGAATGGACCGGCGTTCAAAGCGAAGGTCAGCACCGGCGCCACGTTAGTAGCAGTAGACGGCCAAACCTATTCCAAAGATGTATTGAAAGACGCCATTACGGCGGCGAAAAGCAGTAAAACCCCGATCCAGTTGCTACTGAAGTATCAAGACGGCTATCGCACGGTGCCGGTGGATTACCACGGCGACTTGCAGTATCCGCATTTGGTGCGAGTCGACGGCACGCCGGATTACTTGAGCGAGATTATTGCTGCGCGCAAGTAGAGGCCGAAGCCCAACGTCGTTTTTGAAGGCCGAAATCGCCGGATTTCGGCCTTCCTGTTTTGGCGACTGACTGGAAGGTCGGAGCGGTGCCCGTTTGTGCAGAGCGGCGGGTCAGCTCTTCACCGAATGTCGTCGCTATGTTGCGAGCTTCAATGCCTTGCTTAAACGCGATCTGAGCAGGCTTAGACTTCTCCAGTCGTGCGGCAGTTGAAACCCGCCTCGTCGGGAAGACGATTCGTCCAGAGATCGCTTAGTTGAGGCGCAGCGTAAGTTGGGTCGTGCCGGGTTCGTTCGCCATCAAGTGACGACTAAAACCGAGTTCCTTGCACAGTTCCAGCATCGGCCGGTTTTCTTGCAAGACGCAGCCCCAAATTTCCGAAATGCCGCGACGACGACCATCATCCACCAAGCGTTGCATCAAAAGCGCGCCCAAGCCAGAGCGGGCCCACTTTTGCTCGACCAGTACCGAGAATTCTGCGTTGTCGGTCACTTTGTCCAGGTACAACCGCCCGACGCCACGAATTTCTTCCGGGCTGACGGTTTCGTCGACCAGCACCAGTGCGGTTTCCAGCGCGGGATCAATCCGAGCCAGGCGCTGTGCCATCGGCATCGGTAATTCGGACATGGCGTGCAGGAAGCGGCGACGAATGTCTTCCGGTGACAGCCGCACAAAGCAACGCTGCAGCGCCGCCACGTCGGCTGGTTCAATGCTGCGTAGACGTAGAGGACGTTGATCGTGGGTGAACACCTGTTCCCCGCGCGGCGCTTGGCGCGCTCGCGCAGCAAAACGATCACGACTGCGCGGTGGCAGCGAAGCGTTTTGCATGGGGACGCAGAAGTCGATGGAAGGTATCGGTCGCATGTCCATACTGTAGCGTATTGTGTGCACTGCAGCATGAATAACTGCAACTTCAGGCACAACGGTGATTCCGCGGCTTTGTATCACGGCGAAGGCCGGAATCCGCTAAGTTCAGGTTCTTGAAGAGTGGAGCAGCTTGGCATGAGCAAGCCAGCAAAAGGTTTGAGCGCAGCACAGTTACGCACGTTATGCGCTGACTGGCCGGGGGTGACAGACGCCATCAAATGGGACGTAGATTTAGTGCTGAGTGTGGGCAGCAAGATGTTTGCCATGACGGCGGTGGACGGCAGCCAGGACGGGCGTTTGTCGTTCAAAGTGGCCGATGAGCGCTTTCTAGAATTGACCGATCAGCCGGGCATCATGCCGGCGCCTTATTTGGCGCGAGCCCACTGGGTTTCCGTCATCGAACCGGCGCATATGAGTACGGCTGAGTTACAAGCTTTCGTGCGTGATTCCTACGGATTGGTGCGCGCGAAGCTGACGAAAAAAATGCAGGCTGAGTTGGGTGCCGCCTGAAGTGGCGCTTCGCTTAGCTCATGGCGAGCGGACTACCGAGTGGTGAACGAAAGCGGCGCTATCAGGCCGCTGAGTCGCTACCAAATGAGATCGTCAGGCACCTTGAACTCGCTGTATTGCGCGTCGTCCGGGTCGGTGCTGACGCTGGCTTCAGGATCACCATGGTCCAACACGATTTGCGTGGCATCGCGGGCGTAGATCATCGCGGCGGCAGGGCGCTGCAATAACGCGTAGCTTTGCTCGTCGCGCACGATAACTAGTGCGCCGGCCGCCAGTTGTGCGCGCTGCGGTTCGCTGACGAAGATGTCTTTGATCTTGTCGCCATCGGTGAAGCGGTAGGCAAGGTCACCTTCGCGTTTGACTTGGTGGCTGGCGATGATCTGGCGCACTTGTGCGCGCTGCTCATTGGCACGCAGTTGGGCGTTGCGTTCGGCGGATAACGCTCGATCGTGCTCGGCGCGTTCGGCTTGCAGCTTCAGCGCGTCAACGTGATCGGGGGCGGCAGGCGCTTTGGCACGGCGCTGATTGGCTTGCTGGCGCACGATTTGCGCGGCCTTGTCTTTTTTGATCAAGCCGGCTTTTAATAATTGTTCTTGCAGGGGATTGCGCATAAGAAGAAGGCAGGTTGGCTATGCAAAATCGCTGTAGGGATTGTAGCGTGGCTACGCGGCATGCCTCGCGACGGTGTGGCGTTCAGTCGGCGAAGTCAGGCTCGAAGAAGCTCCAGCGAATGTCGCTGAACTCTGTTTTCATCGCGGCTTCGACGGTATTAATCGCCTCGATAAGCGTGTGATTGTCGGCAGTTGGCTGCATGCGAGCCTTCACCGCACCATGACGTCCGGGCCCATCTGCAAGGTGATCAGGTTCAACACGTCAGCAATTTCCGGGCGCGCTTGTAGAAACTTCAGCAGCTTCTGGCGCTGACTCGGCTCCACGCCTTGCCCGATCAGTAGCGCCTTTACCTCGATGGCGACCAAGATCGCCACCGTAATCAGCAAGATACCGATGGCGATGGTGCCAGCGGCGTCAAACATCAGGTTGCCGGTAAGCATGGTGGCGCCGACCGCTAGCGCTGCGATACACAAGCCAACCAACGCAGCCACATCTTCGCCGAAGATCACCAGTAATTCGCTGGAGCGGGTTTCGCGAAACCATGTCCACAAGTTGCGGGTGCCACGTAATTTGTTGACCTCGTGCAGGCAGCCACGCAGTGACAGTCCCTCGGCGACAATGCTGAAGGTCAACACGCCTAGCGCTAGCCAGGCCCATTTCAGTGGCTCGGGGTGGCTGAGTTTGTGGACGCCTTCGTAGATGGAAAACATGCCGCCAACGCTGAACAACAAGATGGCCACCAGAAACGACCAGAAGTACAAAGCACGACCCCAACCCAGCGGGTATTCATCTGACGGTGGACGTTTGGCTTGGCGAATGCCTAATAACAACAAGCCCTGATTGCCGCAGTCTGCCAGCGAATGCACAGCTTCAGCCATCATCGCGCCGGACCCGGTGATGAACGCGGCGGCTAGCTTGCTGACGAAGATGGCGAAGTTGGCGCCCAGGGCCATAAAGATGGCTTTGGTTGGATTAGCGTGACCGGATGACATGCAGCGGCGTTTCCTGAAGTGCGGGTAATGGACGGGTCACTGGCGTGTGTGGTCGAAAACGAGCTTCAGCGAATGCCGACACCCAAACCTAGGCCGAAATGGATATTGCTGCGCCCCTTGGTCAATTCCTCGGCTGTCCACACGTGCGACTGCCCGACGCTAACCAGCGGGAATACGTAGTTGGCTTCGCCCACTTTGCCAGCGCGGCTGCCCTTGAGCTTGCCGCTGACGGTCATCAGTGCGCCGACAGGGTAATCCAGTGGTTCGGCATAGCCTGGAAGTATGGCAATGAAGCGACCGTTACCACTGTCGTTTTTCTTCGGTCGCTGCGAGGCGTCCAGTGGATAGGCCAGCAGTTCCACTTCGCTGTGATCGGCAAGGTTCTTCACTTGCACAATACGACCGCCCCAAATGACGTCGCTATTGGTGAAACGCTCGGGCGATTCGGCTACTTGGAACGGTGCTGCAGTAATCGCCGTACCGGCCGACTTATAGATGGGGGCAGGTGCACAAGCGGCCAACGTGAGTACAAGCGCAGGCGCGGCGAACTGGAGCAGTAAGCGGGAGGCATTACGCATGGTCAAACTCCGGTCTGGTGCATGCAAACATGCAGTGGTGGAAGTTGCTGCTAACGCTACAACAAGTGGCGCTGTTGCGGCGTTCATTCGCGTCTTATGTCGACCTTGCCGCCCTTGCGTGGTTCAGCGTGGGCGGCGTGGCGGACGTGGTGAAGGATGCAACAAGCGTGATGCTGGCAACGGGCTAGCTTCGGGAAGCTCTTCACCTTCCTTCAATAGCCAGTCGACTTTGGACGTGGCCGGGCTGTCTTGTGTCAGCAAGCTAGCCAAGCTGCGCAACGGTTCGCGCAAGATATCGTCCAAATTCCATGGCGCGTTCAGGATAACCATGCCGGCGCCATTTAGGCGTAACGGCGAGTCATCCGGGTGAATTAGCAGTTCGGCGCGCAGCACGCGTTTGGCGCCAATGCGTCGCAAACTGCGCAGAAACGGCTGTACTTGGCTGCGTAACTTGATCGGGTACCACACCGCATAAATTCCGGTGGGCCAACGCTCCAATGCAGACTTCAGTGCGTGCTCAATCACTTTGTATTCGGCTTCTTGCGCTTCGTACGGTGGATCAATAAGCACTAGACCACGCTTTTCTTTCGGCGGCAGCAGCGCTTTCATGGCGGCATAACCATCGCGCTGATGCACGTGCAAGCGTGGGTCACGGGCGAGTAAATGACGCAGCTTTTCTGCTTCTTGCGGTTGCAATTCACACAACTGCGCGCTGTCGCCGGGGCGCAACAGCCGCGCGACCTGTAACGGCGAACCAGGGTATTGCTTCAAGCCATCCTCATTGCCTTCGCTGGCAAGAATGTTGGCGCGGAAGCGTTGCAGTAATGGCGGCACCTTTTCGGCAGGATGCAGGCGCGTGATGCCGTCCTTTGCTTCCTTCGTCTTGCTGGCCTCGAAACCGTCCAGCTCGTAGTTGCCACTACCGGCGTGGGTGTCGATATAGCAAAACGGCGTGGATTTCGCCTGCAGCGCTTCAATCAGCGCAAGCAGAACGGTGTGCTTCAGGACGTCGGCAAAATTGCCGGCGTGATAGGCGTGGCGATAATTCATGGCAGTCACAACAGGCAGAGGACGCCAGTATAGAGGGACGACCGGTCTGGGCCATGCGCAGGCCGTGCCGCGCTCACCGATGGCGATGCCAGCCGGAGCCACCAGCGTAGCGATGCCGAGTTCCGCGCTGTAGACGCAGTGACAGGAATCGCGCGATTACGCGGGCGCTTCTGCGTTTTACCGTCCGTGGGCTTGGCTGGCCGACTATCGGCAAGCGATCGAGATTCAGTCGACTAAGTTATGGCTTTCCGTGGTACCGACCATTTCAGGACGCTTTGGAGCGCGCTTCAGATGCTTCAGCAACGGATGTAGGAACACCGCGGCCAGAATAACGATGACACCGACGTAGAACCGATGGTCCAGCTCGCGTTGCTCGCCCAGCAGCACGATCGCCAGCACGATGGCGTAAACGGGCTCCAGATTGGTGACCATTTGTGTGCCAAATGCGCTCATGTGGCGCAGCGCGACCAAGGCCAAGGTGAACGGCAATAAGGTGCAGCCCAGCGCCAGCGCGAGCAGCAACAGCGTGTCGTGCAAACCAGGAATGACAAACGCGGCGCCACTGTGCGGCAGCACGGGCGCCAGCAAAGTGAGAAAAAGGGTGCCGGTGCCCAGCTCGATCATAGTTACCGTCATTGGGTCACCGTGCTCGACGAAACGCTTGTTGAGTGAGCCGAACAGCGCCACGAAAATGGCTGATAGCACACCGACGGCAATCCCCAAACGCATGTCCTGTGGTACGCCGCCAACCACCAGCACTACGCCGGGAATGACGGCAACGGCGATCAGTAATTCGCGCGCGTCAAACTTGCGCTTGGCGATCCACGGTTCAATAAAGGCCAGAAACACCGGCGCGATGGCGATGCAGGTGGCGCCGACCGAAGCGTTCGACAGTTTGATGGCGGTGTAAAAGGTCAGCCAATGCAAGGACACCAACACGCCAATGCCAGCGTAGGCCCAGCGCAGTCGTGCTGGCATCGCGAAAAACCCACGCCAGACACGAGGTACCAACAACAGCGCGGCCACCACCAGCAACATGCGCCACCACACCAATTGCAGCGCGGATAGCGTGATCATCTTGCCCAAAACAGCAGTGAATCCCCACAACAACACGCAGAAGTGAATCTGCAAACGGGCTCGATTGACGGGTTGCATCGGGATGATCGCGCGAAGGTGAACCGGCATTGTAGTCGCGGTAGCTGCGTGAATGCGGACGCTGTCGTTTCGGGCGCTCAGGCGGCTTCTGCGCGGGCGTTTTCGCCTGGCGTAATGACGTGACTTGTTTGAGCAAAGCCTGTTGCGCTTCGATTTGATGTAGCGGTCACGTTATGCGGCCGGGTGCGATGGCCGCCAGCCGCCGGTGGTTCTTGAGCTGAATGCATCCGGTGGCCGAATAAAAGCGCCGCGCGCGCCCGCCGCGCTTTTACAATGGCGCATGAATTTTGCTGAAAATCGAGCCAGTGATGAGTGACACAGCGAACAGCGCAGCGCCACTTTCCGGGCCGCCGGCTTATGCGGCCATTCATCATGGAACGCCGGAATTCCGCCGCACCAATCTAGCGTTGTTTGCGGCTGGTTTCGCCACGTTTGGTTTGCTGTATTGCGTGCAGCCACTGATGCCGGAATTCAGTGTCGACTATGGTGTGAGTGAGGCGGTCAGCGCGTTGTCGTTGTCGCTGACGACCGGTGTGCTTGCCGTAGCGATGTTGTTTGCTGGTGCGCTATCCGATGCGTGGGGACGCAAGTCGGTGATGGTGGCGTCGATCTTGTCGTCGGCGCTGCTGGTGCTGGTGTCTTCGGTGATGCCCACTTGGTCGTCGTTGCTGGTGGTGCGCACGCTAATGGGGTTGACCCTAAGTGGCTTGCCAGCCGTGGCAATGACGTATCTGTCCGAAGAAATGCACGTCGAATCGATCGGCTTGGGTATGGGGTTGTATATCAGCGGCAGCGCCGTGGGTGGCATGGGCGGGCGCATCATCTCTGGTGTGCTGACTGACTTTGTCGGTTGGCGCATAGGCGTGGCCGTGGTGGGCGTGATCGGCATCGTTGCAGGCTTGATTTTTTGGCATGCATTGCCAGCGTCACGCCACTTTGTCGCGCAGCCACTACGGTGGCGCGTGGTACTGCACCGCTTCACCGGCATGTTTCACGATCGTGGTTTGCCGTGGTTGTTTATCGAGGGGTTTCTACTGCTGGGTGCGTTTGTCACTGTTTACAACTACCTCGGCTATCGCCTGTTGGCGGCGCCGTACAACCTGAGCCAGACGGTGGTCGGGTTGATTTTTGGTATCTATTTGGTCGGCACCTTTAGCTCTGCGTGGATGGGACATCTCGCCGGCAGGTTAGGGCGACGCAAGGTGTTATGGACCGCGTTGGCATTGATGCTGGTAGGCGTGGCCTTAACGATGACCACGCCGCTGCTGCTGGTGATGCTGGGTGTCGTCGCGATCACATTTGGCTTTTTTGGCGGCCATTCCATTGTTAGCAGCTGGGTGGGGCGACGCGCCGGTGCAGCAAAGGCACAAGCAGCCTCGGTATATTTATTCTCCTATTACATGGGCTCAAGCATTGCTGGCGCGACCGGCGGACTGTTCTATGCGTCGCACGGCTGGAACGGCGTTGGTTTGTTCGTTGGCGTGATGGTGTTGGCCGGGTTGCTGATTGCCTTGCGGCTTATCCATCTACCACCCTTAGTGAACGTGGCGACGGAACCGACTCCGATGACGCGTGGTGCTATGCCCTAAGCAAGCTGTGGGCTTCTCGGTAGAAAAGTGTCTGATACGCGGTGGCGTTTCGTGTAATGCGGACACCACTATCGCTGCGGGCTGCGTTCCCCTCGGCCTTTGGCTCTTGCGAGTGGAGAGCCGCGCCCGGATATAGAGACGGATGGTTTTATCAGGTGACGTGATGTTTGATCTTCAGTTCGACAATACGTTTGTGCGTGATTTGCCCGGCGACCCGGAACACGGCGCGCGTTTGCGACAAGTTGAAGGGGCGCTGTATTCACGCGTCGATCCCACACCGGTTGCGGCGCCGACTTTATTGGCGCATTCGAAAGAGACCGCAGCGCTGCTTGGTTTCGCTGACGCGCTGGTGGCCAGCCCCGAGTTCACCCAGCTGGTTGCCGGCAATGCATTGCTCGACGGTATGGAGCCTTATGCCGCCAACTATGGTGGCCATCAATTTGGGAACTGGGCCGGGCAGTTGGGTGACGGCCGCGCGGTGGCGTTGGGCGAAGTGATCAATGCTGCGGGTGAGCGTTGGGAATTACAGCTGAAAGGCTCTGGCCTGACGCCGTACTCGCGCGGCGCCGATGGCCGCGCCGTGCTGCGGTCATCCATACGTGAGTTTCTGTGCAGTGAGGCCATGTATCACCTTGGCGTGCCAACGACGCGCGCGTTGAGCTTGATTGATACCGGCGAGCCAGTGATGCGCGACATGTTTTACGACGGCCACGCCGCGCCAGAACCAGGCGCCATCGTCTGCCGCGTCGCGCCTTCCTTTATTCGATTCGGCAATTTTGAATTGCCGACGTCGCGGGGCGATTTGCCGCTGCTGCGTCAGCTGGTGGATTTCACCATTCGTCGCGACTATCCCGAGCTGACAGGCACCGGGGAACCGTTGTATGCCGAGTGGTTTGGGCAGGTGTGTGAACGCACGGCGGTGATGATTGCGCACTGGATGCGCGTAGGCTTTGTGCACGGAGTGATGAACACCGACAACATGTCGATTCTTGGTTTGACCATGGATTACGGCCCCTACGGCTGGGTCGACAACTACGATGCCGAGTGGACCCCAAACACCACCGACGCGCAGCGCCGCCGCTATCGTTTTGGTCAGCAGCCGGACGTGGCCTGGTGGAATTTGAGTCGTTTGGCTGGGGCGCTAGCGCCGTTGTTTACCGGTGTTGAGCCGTTGCAGGCTGGACTGGATCGCTATGCCGCCACCTATGCGACAGCTGATCGAGCCAATACCGCCGCCAAGCTGGGTTTTGTGGAATGTCGCGACGACGACATGAGTTTGATGCAGTCACTGCAAGCGTTGCTGCAGAGCGCCGAGATCGATATGACGTTGTGGTTTCGCGCGCTAGCGGATGTAGACATTCACGCACCCACGTTGGAGCCACTGCGCGACGCCTTCTACGACGAATCGAAACGGCACGAGGCAGAGCCCGAACTACAAGCTTGGCTGGCACGCTACGTCGCGCGTCTTGCCGATGATCCACAGTCTGTTGCCCAGCGCCGGGCCAAAATGCATGCGGCTAACCCACGTTTTGTCTTGCGTAACTACCTAACTCAACAAGTGATTGACCGGGCTACGGCGGGTGATGCGAGCGGGATTAGCGAGTTATTAGATGTCATGCGCCACCCATACGATGAGCAGCCGGGGCGCGAGGCATTTGCGCAAAAGCGGCCGGATTGGGCACGGCACAAAGCGGGCTGCTCGATGCTGTCGTGTAGTTCGTAAGTGAGTGCACGCCAGTCACGCCATGGCGCCGCTCACGCTTCACAAAAGTGGTGCCCTCGAGACGATTCGAACGTCCGACCTGTCCCTTAGGAGGGGACCGCTCTATCCAACTGAGCTACGAGGGCGAGGGGGCGATTTTCGCATGGATCTTGCCTGAGGGCGTGGACAGTAGAAATGTTCGAGCTAGAAAGTCCGCTGCGTTAGGGCACTATTCGACAATTTGTCGGCTCGTTGTGGATCTATGCGCCAAGAAGCGGCGGAGAAATAGATCTCGCCGAGGGCTGTCCAGTCCGGACGGTTTTTACCGTACACGCTCCCGGGTCCGGTTCGGGTCAGCGGGGCGGGCCTGCTAGAATTACCGATTTACCATTCACGGTGCCTGCGGGTGCCATGTCAGTTCAGGAGTCACCTATGTCTCATGCAATCCTCACCGCGCTCGGCCTCAGTAGCGAACAGTCCGGTACTTACCTTGGTCAGGGCGAATGGTCTAAGACGACTGATGCAGGCGCCTTGCAACCGGTGAATCCAGCGACGGGCGAAGTGATTGCTACGGTGCATGCTTCCAGCGCTGCTGACTACGCTGTGTTGGTTGAGCGCGCGCAGGCATCGTTCAAAATATGGCGTACCACGCCGGCGCCGCGCCGCGGTGAAGCAGCGCGCCTATGTGGTGAAGCGTTGCGTAAGCATAAAGATGCGCTGGGTTCGTTGGTTGCCTTGGAAATGGGCAAGATCAAGCCTGAAGGCGATGGCGAAGTGCAGGAGATGATCGATATCGCTGATTTCGCGGTCGGTCAAAGTCGCATGATGTACGGCGCCACTATGCATTCCGAGCGCCCCGGTCACCGCATGTATGACCAATATCATCCGCTCGGTCTGGTTGGCATTATTAGCGCGTTCAACTTCCCGGTCGCGGTATGGGCCTGGAATGCGATGTTGGCCACCGTTTGCGGCGATATCTGCATTTGGAAGCCGTCGCCGAAGACGCCGCTGTCCGCTATCGCTACGATCAAAATCTGCAATGAAGCACTGAAAGCTGGCGGCTTCCCTGATTTGTTCTTCTTGTTCAATGACGCCGGTAGTGATTTGGCGCAGGCGTTTGTCGACGACAAGCGCGTGGCCTTGATCAGCTTCACCGGTTCCACCAAGGTTGGCCGCATGGTCGGCGAGCGCGTTGCTCAGCGCATGGGTCGCTCACTACTGGAACTGGGTGGCAACAACGCCATCATTTTGGACAAGAGCGCCGAAATGAAGTTGGCGATCCCCGCCATTGTGTTTGGCGCGGTGGGTACGGCCGGCCAGCGTTGCACCAGCACGCGCCGCGTGTTTGTGCATGAGTCCATTCATGACGACGTGGTGAATGCGTTGGTGAAGGCGTACGGGCAGGTGGAAAGCAAGATTGGTGACCCTACCTTGGCCACCACACTGATGGGTCCGTTGAACAGCCAGGAGGCCGTGCAGGGTTACCTTGCCGCCATTGAAAAAGCCAAGGCTGCAGGCGGTAAGGTGCGGACCGGTGGCAAGGCGCTGACCGAACGCAAGGGCAACTTTGTACTGCCAACTATCATCACCGGGCTGAAGAATGCCGATGAAGTGGTACAGACTGAGACGTTCGCGCCGATCCTGTACGTGATGTCGTTCAAGACGCTGGACGAGGCGATTGAATTGCAAAACAGCGTGCCGCAAGGCTTGTCGGCAGCCATCTTTACGCGTGACCTAAAAGCAGCCGAGCAGTATTTGTCGGCCGCTGGTTCGGACTGCGGCATTGCCAACGTCAACATTGGCACCAGCGGCGCGGAAATCGGCGGCGCATTTGGTGGCGAGAAAGAGACGGGCGGCGGTCGCGAATCGGGTTCGGATGCGTGGAAAACGTACATGCGTCGGCAAACCAATACGATCAACTATTCGAGTGAATTGCCGTTGGCGCAAGGCATCAAGTTCGACTTTTAAGAGACCGTCGAATCTGAGTGGTCGAGGCGAAGTCTGCTTTGCACCAGGTCAACTTTGACATTTCTCTGTCCCATCGTGGTTTTATGGGCCAAAAAGTGGCAAAGACATGGGCCCCGTAGGCAGATTGCAGCCCGATTGGCTCAAGCGCGGCAGGTTCTTAGGTAGCATGGGGTAACGGATCGTGGGCGGCTTGTCGCTCACGATCCGTAGTAAGTGTGTCGACACCCTCCGGATTTCCACAGCGAGCGTAGCGGCGATGAGCTATCAACCTTCCTACCGTCCTGTTGCGCGCACCAACTCACTGGCGATTGTGAGCTTGGTGTTCGGCATTCTTGCGTGGTGCTTGTTGCCTTTCATTGGGGCGATTGTGGCCATTGTTTGCGGCCATCTTGCACGCAGCGAAATCCGTCATGCGCCACGTGATGCGCCGCTGGACGGTAACGGCATGGCGGTCGCTGGTCTGCTGTTGGGTTATGTGCAATTACTGGGCGGCATCATCTTGTTTATGGTGGTTATTGGCGCAATTTTTCTCGGTGCCGGCCTACATTGGTTTTGATCGATATGTCGAACTTTCTGTCGTCAACGCCATTTGATTTTCATCGCGCTCGTGTTGTCGTTGCCGCCGGTAGCCGTGGTATTGGTCGCAGTATCGCGTTGGCGTTTGCGCAGGCGGGGGCGGCGGTTTCGATTTGCGCACGTGGTGCGCAAGCGCTGGAAGAAGCCCGCCTGAGCATCGCTGCCTTCGGTAACGTGACGCATGCGGCGTCATGTGATTTGGCCGACGCCACTGCCATTGACCGCTACCTTGCCGATGCGGCCGCCGCATTAGGGGGCATCGATATCTTGGTGAATAACGGCACGGGTTTTGGTTTCACTGATGATGAAGACGGCTGGACATCAGGGATCCAAGTGGATTTACTTGCTGCAGTGCGCGCCTCACGCGTGGCATTGCCATTTCTACAGCAGTCGACGCGAGCGTGCATTTTGCATATCGCTTCGATTGCTGCGTTGCGTCCACGCGCGAGTAGTGCGCCGTACGCTGCGGTGAAGGCAGCCTTGGTCAGCTATACCGGTTCGCAGGCGTTGGCGTTGGCGCCACAACATATTCGTGTGAATGCCATTGCGCCGGGGTCGATCGAATTGGCCGGCGGCTTGTGGGATCGCTGTCGGCAAGAGGCCCCCGACAAATATCGCGCGACCTTAGCTAAAATTCCGTTCGGCCGATTTGGTGCGCCAGAAGAAGTGGCGCACGCGGCGTTGTTTCTAGCGTCGCCGTGGGCTAGTTGGATTACCGGGCACACGCTGGTAGTCGATGGTGGTCAGTTACTCAATGGGTGATCCACGAGCAAATATCGCGACTGGGCAACGCACTGTGGGCTGCTCTGCGCCCGCACATGAGTTAAAGCGTGATCCAGTCAGCGAACCGACCACGCGCGACGTCGCAAGCTCACACTCTTATGCTGAAATCCACCCCTTAATCAACGTCAGGGTCGCTTGATGTACGACTATCTACGCCCGTTGTTGTTTCGATTGGATGCCGAGAAAGCGCATCACCTCACTCTGTACGGGTTGAACATTGCGCAACGCAGTGGCTTGGCGCGTTTTATCGCCACGCCTCCGGCAGAATTTCCGACCACCGCATTTGGTATCACTTTCCCCAACCCGGTAGGCCTCGCTGCTGGTTTGGATAAAAATGCCGAGTATCTGGATGCGCTGGATACTCTTGGTTTCGGGTTTATTGAAGTGGGTACCGTCACGCCGAAACCGCAGCTAGGCAATGCCAAGCCGCGCATGTTCCGCTTGCCGCAACACGAAGCCATAATCAACCGGATGGGCTTCAATAACGCCGGCGTTGATGAGCTAGTGCGCAATGTGCAGGCGTCGCACTATCACGGCATTCTTGGCATCAACATTGGCAAGAACAAAGACACTCCGAACGAAAAAGCCGTCACCGATTATTTGATTTGTCTAACGCGCGTTTATGAGCATGCCAGTTACGTCACCATCAATATCTCATCGCCCAACACCAAGGGCCTGCGTGACTTGCAGCAAGAGGCCACGCTGCGCCGCTTTATTGCGGTGCTGCGCGAGGCACAAGAGCGGCTCGCCGCCAAGCATGGCCAACGCAAACCGATGTTGTTGAAAATTGCGCCCGATTTGACTGAAACCGAGCTGGACGCCATGGCCGAAACGCTTTTACGTACGGGCATCGATGGTGTGATCTGTACCAACACGACGATTGAACGCGACGGCGTTGCCGGTGACCCGCATGGCGGCGAGGAGGGCGGCTTGTCCGGCAAGCCTTTGTTTGATCGCGCAAGCGGCGTATTGGCGGGCATGCATCGACGCCTGCAAGGGCGTATTCCGCTGATTGGCGTAGGCGGCATTCTTGACGGTAGTGATGCCGTCGAAAAACTCGACGCCGGTGCTGCGCTGGTACAAATCTACACGGGCCTGATTTATCGCGGACCGCACCTAGTGAATGAATGCGTCGATGAAATTCGGCGCCAACGTGAGACCACCGATGTCGATTGAACGAGCAGACTTAGCCACGCAACAGGCAGACACACGCGTGGATATGGGCGGCTACACGCTGATTGAAAATGCTTCACTGGCCTCACGCAATACCTTGCGCGTTGCAGCGCGCGCGACGTTGCTAGCCGAGCTTCGTGACGTCACCAAGTTGCCGGAGTTGCTCGCGTACCCTGCCGTTAAGGCAGCGCCGCTGCAAGTGCTGGGCGAGGGCAGCAACGTTTTGTTTACCGAAGACTTTGCCGGCACCGTTCTGGTGATGGCCACGCGCGGCGTCTACGTGGAAAGCGATGCAGAAGGTGAGCGTATTGCGGTGGCTGCCGGTGAGCGCTGGGATGATTTCGTGCGTTGGACCTTGGGCCAAGGCTACGCCGGTTTAGAAAATTTGATCATGATCCCTGGCACCGTCGGTGCTGCACCGATCCAGAATATCGGCGCTTACGGCTGTGAAGTTGCGGAGTTTGTGGAGAGTGTAGAAGCGTGGGATATGCGCGAGCAGCGCAGTACGGTACTCAGCCACACTGATTGTGCGTTTGGTTATCGTGATTCCCTGTTCAAGCGTGAAGTCGGCCGCTACGTGGTGACGGCGGTGCGCTTCAGCTTGCCGCGCAGCCGCGCGCTGCGTACGGATTACGCCGGTATTGATGTCGAATTGGCGCGCATGGGTATCGATAAGCCGGCGCCGTTTCATGTGGCTGAAGCGGTGGTGCGGCTACGTACGAAAAAGTTGCCGGATCCCTCCGTCATCGGCAATGCCGGCAGCTTCTTCAAGAACCCAGTGGTCGACAAGACACTGGCTGATCAACTTGAGAACCGTTTTCCCGGCATCGTGGTGTGGCCGGCAGCGGAGGGTCGATGCAAATTATCTGCCGCGTGGCTGGTTGATAGTTGCGGCTACAAGGGTGTGCGAGAGGGCGACGCAGGGATCTCCAACCGACATGCGCTGGTGCTGGTAAACCACGGGCATGCGAGCGGGCCGCAACTGTGGGCACTAGCGCAGAAAGTCAGGCACGGCGTGCACGAGAAGTTTGGTGTGACGTTGGAGCCCGAGCCCGTGTTGATCGGTGCGCACTAAGCGGGAACTGGATGCGTAGCTGGCGACTGCCGCATCCCACTGAAACATCATGCCTGGTTCCGGCAGTGTCATTTGTCTGACACATTTAGGTCACGAACCATGGACGCGCTTAGCGTTACCATTTCGGCATAGGCGACCTTGATGTCGTCGAGGCATGGCGCTTGATGAACATACCGACCTTCCAGAATGTTGTCGCTGATGACGCCGCGAAACCGGCGCGAGATGGTGCCACCCCAGCGTCGCAGTTGGCGCCTATGGATCTTGCCGACAGCCGGCTATTCCTGCATCGCGAGTTGTCACAGTTACAGTTCAACATTCGTGTACTGGATCAGGCAGTAGATGAGCGCACGCCGCTGCTGGAACGGCTGAAGTTTCTGCTCATTTTCTCGCGCAATATGGATGAATTTTTCGAGATTCGCGTGGCCGGGTTAAAGGGCCAGATTGCGCTCAATCATGAGTTGATCGGACCTGACGGTGTGCCGCCGCGGCGCGCGTTAGCTGTGATCAGCGACATAGCGCATCGGCAAATTGAGCGTCAGTACGCGATTCTCAATGAACAAATTTTGCCGGCGTTGGAAGAACACGGCATCTGCATTGTGCGGCGCGATCAGTGGACGCACGCACAGAAGATGTGGGTGCGACATTATTTTCGTGAGGAGGTCGCGCCGCTGGTCACGCCGATTGGCCTGGACCCGACCCATCCGTTTCCATTACTGGTCAACAAAAGCCTCAACTTCATTGTGCGGCTGGATGGCGTTGATGCGTTCGGCCGAGATTCCGGCCTGGCGGTTGTGCCGGCGCCGCGGGTATTGCCGCGGTTGATCCGTATGCCGGAATTTGGTGGCGAGGGTGGCGACAATTATGTTTTGCTGTCGTCGATCATCCATGCGCATGCCGAAGAACTGTTCCCCGGTATGCAAGTACTGGGTTGCTATCAGTTCCGACTGACGCGCAACGCTGACCTGACGTTGGACCCAGAAGATGTCGAAGACCTTGCACTGGCGCTGCGCGGTGAATTGTATTCGCGCCGCTTCGGTGACGCCGTGCGTTTGGAGGTTGCAGACAATTGCCCGCGCGACTTGGTCGACCATTTACTTAAGCAATTCGGATTGACTGCCGTCGAGCTGTACGAGGTCAACGGCCCAGTAAATTTGGCACGGTTGTTTCATATTGCCAGTCATGCAAATTATCCGCATTTGCAGTACGCGCCGTTTACACCCGCGCTGCCGCAGGTCTTAGTGCATGCGGAGGATTTGTTCCAAGTCATCAGTAAACAAGATGTGCTGTTGCTACACCCTTATGAATCGTTTGCGCCGGTGGTGGATTTATTGCGCCAAGCAGCGAAGGATCCGCGCGTATTGGCTATCAAGCAGACGCTGTATCGCACGGGCGCAAAATCTGAAATTGTCGATGCGTTGGTTGACGCCGCACGCGCTGGCAAAGAAGTGACGGCGGTGGTTGAACTGCGTGCGCGCTTTGATGAAGAATCAAACTTGTCGCTTGCATCGCGCCTGCAGCAGGCCGGCGCGATGGTGATTTATGGCGTGGTCGGGGTCAAGACCCATGCCAAGTTAATGCTGATTCAACGCCGTGAAGGTGCCGAGTTAGTGCGTTACGCGCACCTTGGCACGGGCAATTATCACACCGGCAATGCGCGTCTTTATACCGACTACAGCTTGCTCACCTCTGACGCCGTGCTGTGTGAGGACGTGCACAAGTTGTTCAGTCAGTTGACCGGTATGGGCAAGGTGTTGCACATGAAAAAGCTGTTGCATGCGCCGTTCACCTTAAAGGCCGTCATCTTGCAGTTAATTGCTAGCGAGGCCGAGCAGGCCTCAGCAGGGCGGCCGGCACACATCATCATCAAGGTAAATGCGTTGACCGACGTCGTCGTGATTCGCGCGTTGTATGCCGCCAGTATCGCCGGCGTAGCGATTGATTTGATCGTGCGCGGTATGTGCTGTTTACGGCCGGGCGTGGCGGGCGTTTCAGAGACAATTCGGGTGCGCTCGATCGTTGGGCGTTTCTTGGAACATAGCCGCGTTTACTGGTTCGCTAATGGTGGTGATCCGAAGCTGTATTTGTCTAGCGCGGATCTGATGGAGCGCAATCTGGATCGTCGTGTTGAAACGGCGTTCCCGATCGAAGGCAAGCGGTTACGGCAGCGTGTGTACGATGGGCTGCAGTTGTATCTCACTGACAACTCCAGCGCAGTGTTGCTGCAGCCGGAGGGCTCCTATTTGCGCCAATCAATGGGTCCCGATGAAGTCGTCTGTGACGTTCAAGCGCAGATGTTAGCGAAATTGTGCAGCGCCAGCGCTGCTCGCATTGCGCGATAAGCGAAGGACGGCAAATAGCACGGTGCGGTCCAGTGCTTGTGGCTGCGCGCAGGCTCTTCCGGCCGTGGAGGTGACGGTTGGTCGTTGGCGAATACTTCGACGAGGCTAGCTTGAGGTTAGCGTCGGCGTTGAGACATTTATCCATCGCGCGGATGGAATTCAGGCCTTAACTCGGTGGCGCGATAACTTAGGTTGAACGCCGTAGACGCCATCCAAGTGCGCACAAGCGTGGCGAACACCGGCGCGACGGGTTATGCCGCGGTATAACCGGCGGGAGCCGCCGCCGGGTGAGACTAACGCCGCTTAGGGCAGGGTGATCGTCAAGTTAGCGGTACGTGCGGGCAGCTCTACTAAGTTGTGATAGGCGGCCAGCCGCTGTTGTGTATCGTGCTGCAGGGTGACGCGCAAGCTGAAGTAGCCGACAAGCCCGACCACCGCGAGTATTGCCGCGGTCGTCCACAAAGGCACGGTCCGACGCAAGACGTGGCTGACCTTGTCCGGCCGTGCCCAGTGCGGCGCAAAACCTGCGCGGTGTCCCTTCAAGTAGACAATTTCATCGCCAAGGCGAGCCGTCAAATAACCTAACTTCTCAGGGCCTTCGAGTCGGTATTTGCCTTCAAAGCCGAGTAGCAGGCAGAAGTAGAAAACTTCCAAGGATTGCAGGCGCGCTGCGCCTTGCGCACGCAACTCTTCCAGTCGCGTGAAGAAATTTTCGCCCGCCAGGTGGTCGCCAAATAACGAGAGTTGAAGTGGATTTCGTGCCCAGTCCTCGCGGAACGCACAATCCGAGCTGAGGATGGATTCGTCCACGGCAGCGCAATACGCGTACTTTGCCGAGTGAATGTCCTCGGCTGAAACGCCTTGGCGGGTTGCCGTGCGCTCCATATTGGCCAGAAACTGGCGTGTGGCGTCGGCAAATGGTGCTTGTGTCAACGGCGTCTGACCGCGCTTGACCAAAAGCAACATGTAAAAGCCATCTGACATGAGGTCAAGCAGACGGCGCGGCTCGACTGCAGCGGCGGCAGTGTTCGGTTCGATGGATGCGGCGCGATGGTCGGTCACGGCGTTAGGGCTAGCAATTCGATTTTAAGGTCCGGAATGCCGGAGGGAGCGTAGATCATGATCGACTGTGCCTTCAACATGCGCTCGTATAGAGGTCCGCGCGATTCAATAGCGAAGTAGGTGCTGCCTGGGCGTACCGGTATGGCCGCCGGCACTTGTGTCGCATGCGTGATGGTGACGCCGTGCAATGCTGACAGAACCGCTTTTTCGACATCGTCGGGCGCGCCGACTTTGAAACGAATGGGAACGATAGTCGCAAGCTCGGTGACGGGAATACTTGCCGTCACCGCTAGGTAGAAAGCCGATTTGTCATCAATGCGCTGCGAGTCGATATGGCCAACGTGGTAAGACGGTCGCACTTCGGACAAGGTAATGCCGAAGTAACGTGCTGAAATAACGGTGTCGACCAACTCGCGAATGATCTTGAACAGTTTGTCGAAACCGGGACCAGCATCCGCGTGTACATAAGCAGGCAGATCAGAAAGCTCGTAAGTCGGCGAAAACGTCAACAACGCGCCAGAGAGTCGCAGCAATTCCTGGTGCAAGCGCTCTGGTGGCAATTCAGGATGCTGGTACAAATGCGACAGTGCCCCGAAAGCCGTGTTGGCAGTGTGCAGCAACCAGAACGAGGCAATGTCGCCAGAGCGGAACTCGATAATGTTTTTCGAAGATTCACGGTGCAGCCCGTACAGCGCCTGGACCTTGGCTTGTAGCGAGTCAAGCAGGCGCCGCAGCTGGAGAAACAACATCGGTATCGCGCGCACGCTGACGGCGGGCGGCAAATAGTGTGTGTTCACTTCAAAGCCGCCGGTACTACTACGACGCAACTGAAGTAACGGTACGCAAATGAACGCGTCTCGCGGCTGATCTTCCGTCAGCAATCGCACTGACTTTTTGAGGTAGGAAAGTTCAGCTTCTGCGGCATCCGTATACATGTCCGCCGTGGGTACATTTACTTGGGCGTAACGCGTCGGAGCATCCGTATCGCCGCTTTGTGCGTAGTTTCCGCCGTGCTCTTTTAATAGTGGAAGTGCGAGGTAGATGAGTGTCTCTTGCGTGCCTGCTGTCAGGCCATCCAGAGAAATCGCTGCCGGCAACTCGTCGGCGTCCGGCGCGTTGTACAACTCGCCGTCGGGGAAGATGACTGATAGTTGCAGTGCGCGTAGCGTGCCGGTAGACAAGCTCTGGCTGTCGATACGTAGTTGCCGCACGCCCCAGCCGAACGGGTTCAGGGTTTGCCCCATCTCGTGGAGACAGGCTTCGTGATAGGCATCTTGTCGTTGGAAGTGCTGCGGCCGCAAGAACAGGCCTTCGCCCCAAAATACTTTTGCTGCTTGAGTCACACGAGCCTCACTACACATTCAGATAATTAGCACGGATCTGGATTGCAGCGGGCTGCACCGATCCTTGGCAGGCACTACCGACAAGCATACTGCGTACGCACAACGTTAAGCTGCGCGCTACATCACGCATCACAACTTCGGGCAATGCACTGACGCTAGCGAGCCAGCGCTGTCGGGTAACTCAGTGACAATCGCCCCCGCGGTTGAAGACATTGCGCACGCGTGCAGCCCGAGCGTGATGCCAGATGCTTTTGACTTTTCAACGTCGTAGGCAAAACGCCAACGCTGCGCCGCTGGAGATCGGAACAACGCGACAATGCCGACGTAATGTGCGGCCGCTGGCAACGTCTCGGTTTTGGCGTAACGTTGATTGGGCAACACCAACATCTCGTGGCTGCGAATCAGATCGTCTCCGAGCGCTGCTTCAGTCTTTTTGCTGTCGATAAAATCGTCGTATGGGGCCTGTTGAAAGCGCTCCAGCGACCTTAGCTGATACAGCTTGACGACGAGTGCCAGTGGTTTGGCTTCCGCGCCTGCGTTTAAATTTTTACCAGTGAATACGCGTAGCGACAGCTGTTGTTCCGATGCGTCGGCAGACGCTGGCTTGGGTACTTCGGCTGCACTCGACTTAGCCAAGCCGATGGCTTGCATCGCCTTGGTGATTGGCCCTGGCTGATTAACGCCGCCACCGCTAGCACAGCTCGACAAGCCCACGATCGTAATGAAAAGTGCGAAGTTACGCGCCAAGTGTCGGATGAGAAATAGTTCCATGAGATGGCCCGAACTCCATGATTGTCGATCGAATGTGTTGGTGATGTAGTCCAATGCCGACAATCGCGTGCGACATTCACGCGACGTTCGTTTGGCCACCTATTTGGTGTGTCATTGCGAGGTAAGCTGCAGTCGCGTCGGTGCTTAAGCAGCCGAGCGGCTAGACGGCTGCTTATCATACTAATGATGCAGGAATAGTCCCGCGTAATTGTGCGTGATCTTCTGCCTATTGTGTTAACTGGCCGACGCTTTGAGGTTTTGGTGCTTGCCACCCACGGAGTGCCAACTTATAAAGTGTCGCGGGCTCGTGTTCGCCACGGAGCGTGAGCTGATACCGTCAGTATCCGCTTTGGAATTGTTTACTATGGAAGTACAGGGAGATGTCAGGTGAGCTTTGGTCGTATGCGCGTCGTCGCGGCGTTGTTGTCAGTGTTGTTGTTGTCCGGTTGCGGCATGCTGAGAAGCAAGAAGCCAGCCGACGCTTCCGTTGCGCCCCCTACCTACGATCAGTTGATGGAGCAAGCTGAGGCGCGCATGAGTGCGCTTGATGTGAACGGTGCGAAGGCATTGTTTAGTCAGGCTGCCGACGCTGATCCGGTTCGCAAAGAGCCGTGGTATCAGCTGGCACAGATCAACTTTGGTCAGCGCAGTTATGGCAAGGCTATCGTGGATGCGCAGGAGGTCCTTCAGCGTGATTCCACTGACATGAAAGCCGAGAATATCTTGACGGTGGCGGGGTTACGTGTAGCCGCTGACGCTTTGGGGCGTCTACATGATGAGGCCGACCTTCGTGGGCCGGCGCATGTCGAGGCTGAGAAACTGGCGGAAAAAATGCGTCAGACCTTGGGTCAAGACGTCTTGGTGCCGCAGTCGACGGATACCGGAAGTTCGGCCTCAAGCAGAAAGCGTGCCGCTCAACGGCGTGTATCTCGCCCCGTTGAACATGAGCGATCAGCGCCATCCGCCCCCGCGAAACCGCAACCCGTGGCGCCCAGCAGCAGTAATCCATTTCAGTCGCTGCCTGGCGGTTGAGTCGAGTCGCACTTGTCGCACCTCTATTATTTGGAGTTAGTTCATGGCTAAGAAGGAAAGCGTGCAAAAGCGGTTGCAGAAAGTGCGCCCGCCCCGCGTTCAGCTGACGTACGAGGTGGAAAAGGGCGATGCAGTTGAGCAAAAAGAGTTGCCCTTCGTCGTAGGCGTATTGGGTGACTTTAGCGGCAAGCCAACGGCACCATTGGCACGTATGCGCGACCGCAAATTTGTTAACGTAGATCTGGATAATTTTGACGACGTTATGTCGGGTATGACGCCTGGCGCGCAATTTCGCGTACCCAATACCATTACTGGTGAAGGCGAGTTTGGCGTTGATTTGAAGTTTTCTTCCATCGAAGATTTCCGCCCAGAGTCCGTGGTGCAGCAGGTTGAACCACTGCGTAAACTGCTGGACGCACGCAGTAAGCTCGCTGATCTCCGCAACAAGCTGGCTGGCAACGACAAGCTCGAAGACATCCTTACTGAAGTGCTTGGTAACACCGAGAAGTTAAAGCAGTTAGGTGAGGAATCTGGCGAGGAACAGTCATGAAAACTGAGGCCGCCAGTACGGCGCAGTCGACCATGGTCGAAACCAGCGGCTTGCTGGACCAGATCGTCGAAGAAAGCCGTGTCGCGAAGTCAGATGTCGAGCATCGGCGCGCCAAGGACATTATTTCCGAATTAGCTCGCGAGGTTATGCAGGGCACCGTCGTGGTGTCTGACAACCTCAATCGCACACTTGATGCACGTGTGGCTGAGCTCGACGCGATGATCTCCGAGCAATTAAGCGCGGTGATGCATGCCGAGGCGTTTCAGACGCTTGAATCGAGCTGGCGTGGCTTACATTACCTGTGTGAGCAGACCTCAACCGGCGCAATGATGAAGATCAAAGTCTTCAATGCGACGAAAAAAGAGTTGAATCGTGATTTCCGGTCGGCGTTGGATTTTGACCAAAGCACGATGTTCAAGAAAGTCTACGAGGAAGAATTCGGCACGTTCGGTGGCGCGCCGTTTGGTGCGTTGCTTGGCGACTACGACATCAATCGCCAGCCGGAAGATTTGTATTTCTTGGAACAGGTTTCGCATGTTGCAGCGGCTGCCCATGCACCGTTCATTTCGGCAGCATCGCCTGAATTGATGGGACTTGATAGCTTTGCTGATCTAAGCAAGCCGCGCGATCTGGCAAAGGTGTTCGACACCGTTGAATACGCCAAGTGGAAGTCACTGCGGGAGTCTGAGGACGGTCGTTACGTCGGGCTGACGTTGCCTCGCTTCCTGGGTCGCCTGCCATACAACCCTAAAGATGGTACGACCGTTGAAGGCTTCAACTACGTCGAAGACGTTGATGGAACCGATCACAAGAAATATTTGTGGTGCAATACGGCGTATGCATTTGGCGCGCGGCTCACGCACGCTTTCGAAGACTTTGGCTGGTGTGCAGCTATTCGTGGTGTGGAAGGTGGCGGTTTGGTAGAGGATCTACCGACGCATACGTTCCGTACTGACGATGGCGAAGTGGCACTGAAGTGCCCGACCGAAATTGCCATTACGGATCGTCGTGAGAAGGAGCTAAGTGACCTTGGCTTCATTCCTTTGGTGCATTGTAAAAATACCGATTACGCAGCATTTTTCGGCGCGCAATCTATTCAGAAGCCGCGTAAATACAACACGGATTCAGCCAACGCCAACGCGTCGCTGTCAGCCCAGTTGCAGTACATCTTTGCGGTGTCACGCGTTGCGCATTACCTGAAGGCGATGATGCGCGACAAGATTGGTAGCTTTGCGTCGACATCAAGCGTTGAGTCGTTCCTCAATCGCTGGATCACGCAATACGTACTACTGGACGACAACGCAACGCAGGAAGCGAAAGCACAGTTTCCGTTGCGCGAGGCGTCTATTCAGGTGTCGGAAGTGCCCGGGCGACCGGGTGTCTACCGCGCGGTGGCTTTTCTGCGTCCGCATTACCAGCTCGATGAGCTATCGGTATCACTGCGGCTCGTGGCAGAACTACCAGCTTCAGTGAAAAAGTAAGTCGTTCGTGCGTTGGAGTACCGCACTCACGGGTCCGTTTCGGGCCTCGTGCGGGTAGTTTTACCCCTCAGTTTCTAATTTTCCGATCAAGGAAGAAATCATGAAAGATATCTACATAAAATTTGGCAATCCCGCAATCAAAGGCGAGTCGCAGGACAAGGACCACCCGCATTGGATCGAAGTGGGCTCTTGGACCCACCAGATCACTCAGCCGAAGTCTGCTACCGCTTCCACTGCCGGTGGTTTTACCGCTGAGCGTTGCGAGCACGGCGACATGGTGTTCACCAAAGACATTGACGTGGTCAGCCCGCAGTTGTTCCAGGCGTGCTCTGGCGGTACGACGTTCGACGAAGTGACGGTCGACTTCATGCGTGCCGACGGTGAAGGCAAGCGGGTCAAGTACCTGGAAATTATGTTGAAGAAGGTCGTGGTTGCTGGCATCTCACCGTCTGTGCAGGGTGAAGGCCTGCCGGTTGAGACCTTCTCGCTGAAGTACGCTGCTGTGCAGTGGCGCTACACCCAGCAGAAGATCGGCGGTGGTCAAGGTGGTAGCTCGCAGGGTGCATGGAGCCTGACCAAGAACGACAAGACCTATAACGTTTAATGGTCTGTTAGGTCGGGTGCTCGAAACGGTAGCCGCAACTGGTTGCGATACCGTTTCGAGTCGCCATTTGGACGGTGCCACCAACGTTGATGAAACGCGTTGACGTACAGGTGGCTGGTGGAGAGTTGCGTAGTGAAGGGTTTCGAGCCAAGCCTATTAGAGAAGCTGTTCGACGATGCGCCGCATGAGGTCGCCTTCGGCGTCATCAAGCGGCTTTCGATTGAGGAATTCAAGGATTCGGTTGCTCGAGATGTTGAGGGTCTGTTGAATAACCGTTTTGTCGTCGATGAAGAGCTACTGAAGAAGTTTCCGCATTGCCAGCGTTCGTTAGCGACGTATGGGATTCACGACTTCTCTGGCCGCAGTCTGGCTAGCTCGACGGATCGCACGTTTATTTGTCATTCGTTGGAAGTCGCTGTTGCACGGCATGAGCCACGTTTGACTGAAGTGAAGATAGTGCTGGATAAAGCCCAAAATTCCACTGGGGCGTTGCGTTTCTCCATCAACGCGTTGTTGGTCATACATCCATCGCGCGAGCCAGTGAACTTTGATGTGTTGTTACAGCCAACCACGCTGCAGTATTCCGTTAGTCGGAATCGGCGTGTAGCGGCGGCCTGAACGGCCAATTTCAAAGGAGTGATATTGATGTCTTATGTAGTGGGTCAAACTCGGCGGACACGCCTCGTTGCGGAAAATAGTGGTCATGTTGTCGATAGTGACCTTTCGCGTGTAGTTCCGGCGTTGCCGCCTGTCATGGCCTGGCGTGCGGGTACGGAGGTTGCGGGACTCTCTTTGGGAAAGCTTCCCGCAGGCACCGTCATTGCCGCTTTCGACCAGGCAGGTAAAAGCAAAGCATCAGAGATGGCCATCTATCTCGGTCATGATGCGCGAGGTATTCACGCACTGATCCCAGGTGGCGCAAGTGGTCGATGGGCTGTTACAACACTTTCGTTTCAGCAACCGCGTGACGTCCGCCGCGCTTTGAACGGAAACGCGTACCGAGTTGTGGAATATCGATGAGCGGTGGCCGGACATGATCGTGTTTGTTGATAGTAAGCGTTCGGTTGATATTTCCCGCTGCGCGCGCGCTCGCTTAAGTTTCCAGCGCGTGGCCGTCTAATACGCGATGGAGGATTTGCTTCCCTATTACGAACGTGAGTTGGCCTTCTTGCGACGCTATTCCCGCGAGTTTGCCGAACGCTATCCGAAGATCGCGGGTCGCTTGTTATTGACGGGCGATGTTAGTGAAGATCCTCATGTTGAACGACTGATTGAATCGTTTGCGTTGATGGGTGCGCGCATCTCTAAAAAGATTGAGGATGACTATCCTGAATTTACAGAGGCGCTGCTAGAGGTACTTTATCCGCATTACCTGCGTCCGTTTCCGTCATGCTCGATTGCTCGCTTTGATATGGAAGGCGCTGCCGCGCAGCTGTCGGCGCCGGTTACCGTGGCACGCGGCACCGAATTGTTGTCCCGTCCCGTGCGCGGCGGCGCGTGTCGCTTCCGCACCGCGTATGACGTCGTGCTCACGCCGCTGCGTATTGTGGCAGCGCAGTTCCACGCTATCGCGCAGGCGCCCAGTCATATCCGTCTACCGGCTCAATCCACCGCGCAAATCACGCTGAAGTTCGAGCTGTCTTCGCAACACACATCGCTGCAGGCGCTTGGCGTCGAGAGTGTGCGTCTGTTCACCGACGGCGAGCCATCCTTTTGCGCAGCGCTACGTGACGTTTTGGCGATGCACGTGACCCAGGCCTACGTGGAGTCAGAGGGTAGCGGCCGTTGGTCCCGTCTTGATGCTGTGCCGCTGACGCCGGTTGGGTTGGCCGATGACGAGTCGTTGATTGACTTTCCCGCACGCTCGCATCCTGCCTACCGACTACTCACCGAGTACTTCGCGTTTCCGGAGAAGTTTGGCTTCTTTGACCTGGATTTGCGGCAAGCGGGCAGGCTGGGTGGCAAGCATTTTGCCTTACATTTTGTTATTCAAAATATCGCTGCTGATTCCATCCCGGCGCGGCTGCTGGAGTCATTGTCCACGGCGAATGTCTTGTTGGGCTGTACGCCGGTGGTTAATCTCTTTAAGCGCCACGGTGAGCCCATTCGCGTATCACATATGGCAACGTCCTATCCCGTCGTAGCGGATGCACGGCGCGCGTACGCGTATGAAATTCACTCGATTGACCGAGTAACTCGACTAGAGCAAACCGCTCAAGGCGAATCGGTGGTTGAATTTCGCCCGTTTTATTCACTGCAACATGGTGAGAACCCGGAGTTGGGCGGTGAGCATTACTGGGTCGCTCATCGCAATGCATTCGTCGCGCAACAAAGTCCTGGCTATGAGCTTGAGTTGAGCGTGGTGGATGTGAACTTTGATCCGGTGACACCACGTACGGATGTGCTCAGTCTGGACCTGACTTGTAGTAATCGTGACTTGCCTTCGCAACTGGCCTATGGCGTTGCCGGTGGTGACCTGACCGTAGAAGGCGGTTCAGTGGCGCGCAGTATTTCGCTGCTGCGCAAGCCAACGGCACCGCTGCGATTTGATACTGGGCGAGGCGCCCAGTGGCGTCTCATTTCCCACTTGTCGCTTAACCACGTGTCACTGGTCGAAGGTGGCCTGAGCCCGCTAAAAGAAATGTTACGGCTGTATGACTTACCGCGTTCGGCGACGTCCGCGCGGCAGATTGATGGCATTGTTGGACTGGAACATGGAGTAGTAACGGCATGGTTGCCCGGCAAGCAATTTCCCAGTGTCGCGCGCGGTACCGAAATTCGCATACGCATTGACGAGGACCACTTTGTGGGTACGGGAATTCATGTGTTTGCGGACGTGCTAGATCACTTTTTCGGTTTGTACGTGCACGCCAACAGTTTCATACAGCTCGTTTTGCTGTCTAACCGCAGCGGCGAGGAAATCATTCGATGCTTACCAAGAAACGGCGACTCAATCCTGGTGTAGCGCAGCGGTTGCTGGCCGAACCGCACCGCTTCCAGTTTTTTCAGGCCATTCGTATCCTGGAACGTGTGTTCGTGCGCAACGGCGTGCGTCCAGCCGATGTTGTTACCCAGAAGATTCATTTCCGCAACAGCGTGTCGATGGGTTTTCCGACCAGTGAAATTGCTGAGTTGCGCGGCTATACCGACAAGGGGACAGCGTGGTCTACAGCGCTGGCGGATGAGCAGCCCGTGTGGGGAAGCTTGTCCGCAGTGGATGTCACGCCGGCGTTTATGGGCATGCTGGGCGGCAGCGGCGTGTTGCCATTTGGATACACGGAACGCATAGCCGAGCGGGAGGCGTTTCATCGCGATCACGCCGCCCGCGAATTCTTGGACATTTTCAATAATCGCGCCGTCGCGCTTTTCTATGCGGCGTGGAAGAAGCACCGGCTCGCGTTTCAGTATGAACTGGACCGCAAGGAACGGTTCTTGCCGTTGATACTTTCCCTTACGGGCATGGGGACGCCAGCATTACGCGCGAAATTGGGTGGTGGCAAAGGCGCGGTCTTCGACCAAGCCATCGCGTATTACAGCGCGGCGATTGCGCAGCGCCCCATGTCAGCGGCCACGGTGCAACGCATACTTTGCGAATACTTTTCTGCACAAGTGCGGGTGGAGCAGTTTGTAGGCGCCTGGTACGCCGTCCCGGAAAACCAGCACACGCGCTTGGGTACACCCTGTGCCGTCTTGGGTCGTACGGCGTTAGCGGGTGGCCGCGTGTGGCAGCGTGATCTGCGCCTACGCCTGTGGATCGGCCCGTTACGGCACCAACGTTTTGAAGACTTTCTTCCTGGCAGCGAGGCTGCTGCCGCGCTGGCGAAATGGCTGACCTTGCTACTTGGCAGCACGCTTGAATACGAAGTGCAGTTGGTGTTGGACAAACAGGATGTTCAACCCACCGCGCTGAGTGCGGATGGCGGCGGACGTCTTGGTTGGGATGCTTTCATGTGCACTCGCCCGGCGCAAGAACATCGCACCGACGCAAATTACCTCTTACAAACCATGGCTTAGGGCACTCACTGGATGAGCATCAATTTGAAAACCTTGATCGGCAAGCTGGATGACACTTGCCGGCACGCAGCGGAACGAGCGGCGAACTTATGCATGGCGCGCGGCCACTATGAAGTGGATTTGGAGCACTTGTTTCTTGCGCTGATCGAACAGCCGCAAACAGATATTGCCGTCGTAGCGCGTTATAGCGATATCAGCTTGGGTCAGTTGGAAACCGACTTGCTTGCCGAGGTTGCGACCTTCCGCACCGGCAATACACGTACGCCGGTGTTCTCGCCGCATTTGCCCACCTTGTTTGAACACGCCTGGTTGATTGCGTCACTGGATGCCAACACCACGCGCATTCGCAGTGGTCATTTGTTGTTGGCGCTGCTGACTCAGCCAGAGCTAGCGCAATTGGCAGGGCGTAGCTCGCCACTGTTTGCTCGTTTCAAGCGTGATGAACTGAAACATGAGTTCGCCAAGCTGACCCATGGCTCCGTCGAGGCGCGCGAAAGTGTCGACTTCGCCGATGGCGCTGCGGCCGGTGACGCTGATGGCGCAGGTGCTGCCGCTGCCGCTGATAAAGGCCTTGGCAAAACTCCGGCGCTGGATCAATTCACCACCAACCTCACCCAGCGCGCACGCGACGGGAAACTGGATCCTGTCGTTGGGCGCGACGTTGAAATTCGTCAGGCCATCGATATCTTGATGCGTCGGCGCCAGAACAATCCGATTCTTACCGGCGAAGCGGGTGTCGGTAAAACGGCCATCGTCGAAGGCCTCGCGCTAAAAATCGCCGAAGGTGATGTACCGCCGCCGCTCAAAGACGTCGAGCTGCACACCTTGGATATGGGCTTGCTGCAAGCCGGCGCCAGCGTCAAAGGCGAGTTTGAGAATCGCCTGAAAAATGTCATCGACGAAGTCAAAAAATCGCCCAAGCCGATCATCCTGTTTATCGACGAAGCGCACACTATGATCGGTGCCGGCGGCTCAGCCGGGCAAAGCGATGCGGCGAACTTGCTGAAGCCAGCGCTGGCTCGCGGTGAGCTGCGCACGATTGCCGCCACCACGTGGAGCGAATACAAAAAGTACTTCGAGAAAGACGCTGCCTTGGCGCGCCGCTTCCAGGTTATCAAGGTGGATGAGCCGAGTGAAGAGTTGGCGGCGGCGATGCTGCGCTGCATGGTTCCGCTGATGGAAAAGCACTTCAATGTGCGTATTCTTGATGAAGCGGTGACCGAAGCTGTGCGTCTGTCGCATCGCTACGTAAGCGGCCGGCAATTGCCCGACAAAGGCGTCAGCGTGCTCGACACCGCCTGTGCCCGCGTGGCGCTTGGTCAAACGGCCACCCCGGCATTGATCGATGATGCGCGCAAACAGCTGCAGCGGTTGACCGCAGAAATTGCCGCGTTGAATCGCGAAGTGGCCGTTGGACATTCACATAGCGCGCGTCTGAGTGCGCTGCAGGAAACCGTGGCCGACGTGCAGGCAGCGTTGACGGCGAACGAACAGCGCTGGGTTGCCGAGCGAGCACTGGTCGATAAAATTAAGGTCTTGCGCGACGAGCTGGAAGTAGCAGCTTCTGCTCCGTCGAGCAACGATGAAAGTGCGCAGGGCGAGCAAGCCGCCCGAGTCAAACCGACCAAACACGCTAAGAGTAAGTCAGCGGCAGCGAAACCCAGTGCTGGTCAGCAACAACTCCAAACGTTATATGACGAGTTAGCCGAGCTACAAGGCGATGCGCCGCTGATTCCGATGCAAGTGGACGGGATGGTGGCGGCGGAAATCGTTGCGTCGTGGACGGGCATTCCGTTAGGCAAAATGGTGAAGGATGAAATCAACACTGTGCGCCACTTGAAGCCGGCGTTGGAAGAGCGTGTCATTGGGCAGTCACACGCACTGGAGGCGATTGCGCAGCGCGTGAGAACAGCGCGCGCGAACCTGGAAGACCCGAACAAGCCCAAAGGTGTGTTTTTGTTTGTGGGGCCGTCGGGTGTTGGCAAAACCGAGACCGCGCTGGCTTTGGCCGACACGCTGTATGGCGGTGAGCGCAAGCTGATCACCATCAACATGAGTGAGTACCAGGAGGCACATACCGTTTCCGGCCTGAAGGGTTCACCACCCGGCTACGTCGGCTATGGAGAGGGCGGGGTGCTGACGGAAGCTGTACGTCGTAACCCGTATTCCGTTGTGTTGCTGGATGAAGTGGAAAAGGCGCATCCGGACGTCCTGGAATTATTTTTCCAGGTGTTCGACAAGGGTGTGTTGGATGATGCGGAAGGGCGCGAAATAGACTTCCGTAACACGTTGATCATCCTTACCAGCAATGTCGGTTCGCAGACCATCATGCAAGCGTGCTTGAACAAGCCGCCAGAAGAAATGCCTGATCCCGAGGCACTCACCGAACAGTTGCGCCCGGCGCTGTACAAGGCATTCAAACCAGCTTTTCTGGGCCGCATGAAGGTGATTCCGTATTACCCGATTAGTGATGATGTGCTGGAGAAAATCATTCGGCTCAAACTGGATCGCATCGGTCGTCGCGTCAAAACCAACCATCAAGCGGAGTTTGTCTACGACACCGCTTTGGTGGAGGCGGTGCTGGCGCGCTGCACTGAGGTGGATTCTGGCGCGCGCAACGTCGACAACATTTTGAATGGCAGCCTGTTGCCGGAAATTGCCGACAGTGTGCTGGCACGTATGGCCGAGGGTGGTGCGATGGAGCGCATCAAAGTCGGCGTGGATAAACATGGCGCGTTCAAATACGCAGTGAAGTAACACCTTCAACGGTAGCTCACGAACGACGCCGCAACCGCGGGCGTCACTGGCAGGAAGCAAAAACATGATGGTGACGGATCTTCTGCAAAGTCTATTGAGCGCGACGCGGCAAACGAACCGTTTGCTGCGCTTGCACACGTCGATGGGCGGCGACGCGTTGGTTGCCGAACGTTTAGACGGCTGGGAAGCGATTGATGGCGGTGGCTTTCGTTTTGAGCTGAGTGTGCTGTCAGCAAACGCCGCGTTGCCCGTGCGTACCTTGCTCGGCGCGCCGGTGTTGCTGGAGTTGTTGACGGCGGATTCGCGCAGTGACTTGCGTCCATTCCATGGCCACGTAACGAACGTGGCATGCGTGGGTAGCAACGGCGGCATGGCGCGCTATCAACTCACTATCGAACCGTGGCTGGCGTTGTTGGCCGATGGGCAGGACAGCTTTGCGTTTCACGATGCCAGCGTCATCGACATCGCCGAAAAGGTTTTTGGACGCTATGCACAAGGCGGCGTCGCGCCGGTGTGGCGTTGGGAACTGGCGGATCGCTCGATCTATCAAAAGCGCAGCCTCACCACGCAATATCAAGAGAGTGACTTTACGTTCATCAGCCGCTTGCTGGCCGAAGAAGGTTTGTTCTACTGGTTCGAGCATCGCGGCGATGCGAGTGTGGATTCATTCGGTGCTCACACCATGGTGCTCGCCGATAGTAACGCGGCATTCCTGCCCAGTTCCGGCGTGCCGTTGCGCTTTCACCGCGGCGATGTCACCGAGTCGCAGGACACGATTCAGCAGTGGTCGCCCGAGCGGCGTTGGCAGACCGGCAAGGTCATGCGCGCTAGTTGGGATTACCGCGCCATAGGCATGCGCCCAGCTGGTGCCGAAGTCAATGGTCCCGCCGTGCCAGCAGAAGATGACGACACCGCTGGCCCGTATGCGTGGTCTGGCGCCGCGCAAGGTGAGCGTCGAGCCCGGCAGCATCTTGATGCACAACAAGTGAGTGGCAGTGTGATTGATGGCGCGGGCAGCGTGCGCCGCTTGGCGCCAGCGCAACGCATTGTCTTGGTAGAGCATGCGACTCAAAGCAGCGATCCACTGGTCTGCCTGCGTGTGCATCATCAAGCGCGCAACAATTTGGATGCCGATGTGCAAGGCGCCATCGAAAAAGCGCTCGGATCTGCGTTTGCGTCAATGGCGCAAAGCCGCCCGCACGACAATGCGCGGGAGTCTCTCGCCAAACTGACTAAAAAATCAGACGACGCCGACTTCTACCACAACACGTTCACCGCACTGCCAGTCAGCCACACCTATCGCCCGCACACCAGCGCAGGTTACGGCTTGCGTACGCAACCCATCGCCAGCTCAAGCGGTGCGCAAAGCGCCATCGTCGTCGGTAGCGGCGATCCCATCCACACCGATCGCGACCATCGCATCAAAGTGCAAAGCCACTGGCAACGCGGCGGTAACGCGGCGAGCGGACTCGACCATCCACGCGCTGCCAATGCCCCCGCCGATGACAGCGCAGGCACATGGGCGCGCGTTGCCACGCCAGTCGCCGGTGCCAACTGGGGCAGCGTCGCCGCGCCGCGCGTAGGTCAGGAAGTGTGGTTGGATTATCTGGAAGGCGATATGGATCGCCCCGTCGTCACTGCTTCGCTATACAACGGGCAGGGCAATAGCGACGCTGCTTTCAACCAACAATCCGGTGGCCCGTCCGGCGCCACCGGCAACGCCGCCGCATGGTTCACCGGCAACGATCACGCCGGTGTGCTGAGTGGTTTCAAAAGCCAGGACCTCGGCACCAGTGCCAGCGGTAGCGGCGGCTATCGCCAGCTGCACTTCGACGACACCGCCGGCCAAAGCCACGCCCAGCTCGCCACCACCGACTACGAAAGCGGCTTGATCCTGGGGCACTTCAAACAGTTGGACGACAACCAGCGAACCAGTGACCTCGGCTATGGCGCAGCACTGACCACGCTGGCGCAAGGCGCTGTGCGTGGCGGCGCAGGCCTGTTACTCACCAGCGCATCCGGCAGCAATCAAATGGACGCCAGCGGCGCCACCGGAGTGCTCAGCCAAAGCACTCAACTGGCCCAAAGCCTCGCCGACGTCGCGCAAAAGCAACAAGCCGGCTTACCCGACGAACCCGCCCCTGACAAACTCCCGGCCGTCGCCACCCAAACCCAAACAAGCCAGCATTTGGCTGGCACCCATGAAGGTGCGTCCGCCGGCACCGGTATCGGTGGTGGCCAAGGCAGCGCCAGCGCATGGAGTAAACAAGACCTAATTGCCCACGGCCAAGATGGCCTGATCACCGTCACGCCCAAACATCATCTTTGGGTCAGTGGCACCGACACCACCCTGACCGCCGGGCAAGATCTCAACCTCACCGCCCAAGGTCAATGGAGCGTAGCCGTAGCCAAAGGCATCGCCTTATACGCCCAAGGCAGCACACCGACAGGCAGTCGCCCAGTCAAAAACATCGGCATCCAACTCCACGCCGCCAGCGGCAGCGTCAGCGTACAAGCCCAACAAGACAAAGCCGACTTCGCCGCCGAAAAAGCCATCACCCTCGCCAGCACCGAAGGCAGCATCAACGCCAGCGCCAAGCAGCATGTGTTGCTGACCGCCGCGGGTGCTTATTTGAAGTTGCAAGGCGGTGATATTGAAATTGGTGCGCCGGGGAAAGCGGAGTTTAAGGGTGCGCAGAGGGAGTTGGCGGGAGGCTCCAGCCAATCGGTCCCAGATTTGGTCTTGGCCAAGGCCAATCCTAAGAAGTGTCCCAAGCAAACCGCTGTGGCGGCTGCTTCGGGCGCTGCTGCGGTGTGACGGAGTCTGCCATGGAAACTTTGCAACGAAATCTTGCGGAGCGTTTGTTTGCGGGGGACTCGCAACAGGCTTGGCTGCTGATCGATGCTATGTCGATGGACGTACGCGATTGTGTTGGCGATGTACCTGACGAAGATATTCATATCGTGCCCTTAGCTCGTAAGGACATTCCGACAGAGCGTTATCCCCATCTCGTATCGGTCCGATCACACGATGTGGAGCGTCTCCGCGCCAGCATCGATTGGGCACTGGAAGAACAGAGCGACTCTGATTTTGAACAGCAGAATGGATTTGTCATCGGTGGCTGGCTTGCATCTGATGCACCGCCCACGGCACTGGTTAGGCACCTAGCCATGTGCATGACGCAGCGACCAGCTGGGCAGGGGCGCAAATACTTCCGTTGGGCTGACCGGCGAGTCATGACATGGATGTGGCAGTCCATGGATTCCACGGCTCGTACGGCATTGCTCGGCCCAGTAACAACATGGTGGACGTTGGACCGCACCGGTGAGTTAGTCGAACACAGCACCTCCGATGCCCTCGTAAGCAGCGCGCTTCACCCGACGTGGCGAATCACTGATATTGATTGGGAACGTGCTCGCAATTGCGAACCGGTTCAGGCTTTGCTTCGAGGCTGGCAGCGCTTCGCACCTAACCTACCTCGCGATTATCTTGATCGCGCAACACGAGCGGTAAATTCGGCGCGCTCGTTAGGCCTCACCGACATGGCCGATCTCGTTCTCGTCGCCGCCTACGTTATCCAGATACACCCTAACTTGTGCAGTCACCCGCTGATGCAGACACAGGTACGCAACGCAAGAATACAAAACGAGTCAGTCGCCGATGCGCTGGGCAAGATCCCCGATCCGGAAGGTTGGGATCGCATGCGTGAAGAGCTGACCCACGCCGGAACGCCGGCAACCCAACTACCAAGGAATAAGCATCATGGCTGATGGAAATGGTTACGGCGCGAAAGCCAATCAGGCAGCAAGCAATGCCATGCAGTGCACACCTGAAGGGTGTCCGAATTGCGTTAAGCAAGGGTTGCCCGTCCTGCTGACAATTCCGACTTTGGCGGACAAAGCTTATGCCGACCAATTAAGCGGCACTATCAAACCGTTGCTTAATGGTGCGCCTGACTTGGAGCAATCTGGTTATGTCATGCGCACGCTGCGCGAAGGCTACGTCATGGCATGGTACAAAACCCCGCCCAAAGGTGTGAAAAATGAGGACGGATGGGTTATTGCACGGGTTCACGCCGGCGGCTACATGACCCAAACCAGCTTTGCGGCCGAAGGCGTGGGTAAAAGCGCACCCATCAAAGCCAGCAAGAAAAGCCAGAAAGACGATGACTTTAGCTGTAGCCGCGTGGCTGGTTACGCGTCTGCGCTGCTATTTGTCATTCCCCAGGCAAAAGAGGCCGGCGAGGTTTGGGTGGCTTTCAGCGGTCATCCGTGGAGCCCTGGCGTGCGCAGCGATCACGCCGCTGGCAAAGACTTGCGCAAGGCGAACATGACTTGCATCGACGCTGGTAAAGCGAGCTGTGACGCATCGATATCATTGACGGAGGACCACTTACGCGCAGGCGTGGTGGATTTTGACCCGAAGCTAGACCCTGCACGTATGATGGGCAACCCGTACCCGATCAAGCCACTTCAGTCCGCACTGGGCGATTCGCTGCGGTCAGCCATTCGAAGCATATCGATTATTTCTACAGCGGTAGACCACGCTGCTCGCCCGGAAGACGCGTCGGACATCTGTGAACAGGCCGAAAAGATCCTCGGCAAGCAGGGCAAGCTGACCATGAAGGATGTCATGATCGTCGGCTTGCGCGATCCTGAGGGCGTGACGGCGATGGCAGCTGAGCGTCGCTTTGCCTTGAGCTCCACTGCAGCCGAATGGCTGATGAAATTCAAAGACAAGCACGGAGACCCGAACGGACACTGGTTGCTGCAGTCAGCGCAGTCGCTTCAGCTGATGTTTGATGCTTGGGACAACGAGAAGAAAAGGAAGATAAAGAACAACAAAAAGTATGCCGCGTTAAACGGCAAACTTGTTGTGAGCGAAGGGCGCTTCAATGAAATGGTGTACATGGGTCATCTGCCAGAAGATGCTGAATGCGTTACAGCGCACATGGGCAAGTGGATTAGCATTCCGGATGATGCAGAACTCGGAAAAAGAGTTGACGACCGGAAAGCGAAGGTTAATGAGAAGGTCACTCGCACGATCAAAGTTCCCAAGGGAAATGGATCTTCAGAGTCGGCCAACTGGAAAGGCTTCCTTGCCGCGTGGCAAGTGTATGACGATCAGGATGCGGCGCAGCTGGCAAAATCCGAACAGGATCACCAAACGTGGTTGAGGGGAGCGGTTCTGAAGTCTTTTTGCAAGAGCACATTTGACACCAAGGCTCCTGTCGATGGCTTGCCCTACGCAAAGGTCATTAGTGCTTGCTGCAAGGGTGGCCCTATTTCCAACAAAGCGATGGGTCTGAGTGGCAAGGGTGATAAGAAAGAAGATCTTGGCTGGTGGGATGATCTCTTAGGTCCAGATCCTTCGCAAACGGAAAATTATCTATTGCGCGCCCTGTTGGGTAATCAAGAGAGTGGCTTCCAGTGGTTTAAGGCGAACACCGATAAGAGTACGGCGTGGGATACGGCCAAGACTTTGTTGGGCTTGGATCCCGTACAACATTTCGCGGGTGAGCAAACTCGCGCCTTGCTGACGTCCCTAATCGGCGATGCGACAGCGGTAGCCGCTGCGCGTGACGCTAAAAACCTAATCAGCAAAACGTTCCGAGGTCAATTGGAGCGTTTGGGAGAAAGCTTGATGGGCCAGGGCGCGGCGCTGTTTGAAAAGATGGACAACTTACACATCTACAAGATGAGCGCGCCGTTTGCGGTGGCGTCCAAAATATGGCGAAAGATAGGGGGCGGGGGCAACGACAGCCACGTTGATACCATGACCCATGGCTCAACCAAAACCAGAAGTGCAGAGTTTTCTGGGGCGTTGGCCGTGGATATGGTTGCAGGCGCCCGAGCTGGACAGAAAAACGTAAATATATATTTTTGGGTGCAAGGTGACGCCGTAAACAGCAAGCCGTTTGCGGCCAACGACCCCTTGTATGAACTCATCGATGTGAAGACGCCATCGGGTGGGCAGTTGGCTGCAACCACGGCCCGTATTACTCAGAAAGAAGCGGAAAGCCTTGCCGAGCGCAGTATGCAGCTATTGAAGAACGGATCGGCCGTGTTCTTATCCGCGGGTTCGGGCCTCTTGCAGATACTTGCCATGGGTGACGCTATGAAGGCAGCCGAGCACGGCACGCCAGACGAACGTCGCGCTGCCGGTTTGACGCTGCTTTCCAGTGGCATGGCCGTCATGGCCGCCACCATGGAGATCGGCGAGGCGGGCCTGAAGCAGTTTGGGAAGGAGGCGGCAGCAGATGTGGCCAAATCGTTTGCGGCCAGGTTGTCGGCGGTTGGGGCTTTTGTGGAGGCTGTTCGGTCCGGGGTTGGCGTGGTCGAGGGTGGTCAAGAGAAGGATTACGTGAAGTTTGGGGGGAGCGCAGTCAGTGCCGCGCTCTGGCTCGGCGTTGCCTACACGGGCTTAGCAGCTGCTGATTTGGTTGCTGGTGCTGCGTTGCTATCGGCAGTTGCTTGGACGGGGCTAGGTCTGCTTTTGGTAGGCGTCGTCCTACTGGTGAGCTATCTAATTTACAAGTTCAAAGACACGCCTCTGCAGGCTTGGTCGGGTAGAACGATCTGGGGCGAAGACTCCGACAGCATTAAGTACAAAAGTCTTGCGCGCGAACAAGCGGCACTGCAGGAAACCATCATCGGGGCGCATGTGTCCTTTCAGATGCAGACAATAGCCGGTGAATTGCCCACACGTCGCGATTTGGAAATGGGGAATACTCACGAGGCCACTCAGCGTATTCAGTTGGTGCTTGAATTACCTAAGTCAGCCATGATGGGTATGCGGTGGTCCATGCAAATTTATGCGGCGCCGGGTAAAGGCAAGCTACGGTTGATGGAACAGTGGACATCGGACGAAGTGGAAACCGGAGGCGCCCATTTTTCACCAGAAAGTCGGGATACGGATACGGACGGTGGTCTGCAGCGCATGACGCTGACTCAGGTGCTGCCAGCAGGGCAGCTGGCCGAGTCAGCGTACGCAACGGTGCGTGTCTCCTTACGCGAATTAAAAGATCATGTATATACCGACAAATACACGCCCTTTATTGATGAAAAACTGACGGCTTGAGTAAGTAATGGCAGATGAGCGTATTACGGGGATTCTTCTCCCCATCTGGAACAAGCAGGAGCCGTGGTTTCGGTTCAACCAAAAATTTAAGCATCGTATGGTTGCCAAAACCAAACCGTGGCGGCTTGAGCCGGATGATCGGAAAACGCCTGTTCACAATTTGGCGAGTACGCGGGACTCACTGATTGCCGTGACTCCGGAGGCGATCGTTATTGGGTCGCCTGTAGGAAAGAGCAACGTTAGTACTGGAAAGACATCATTATTGTTAGTCCCGGGGCCGCTAATGCTGTTAGGTGCCTTTGTGTATGCGTTATTTATAGGTGGTGAATTTTATATAGTTTCCGTTATCCCTTTAGTGGGATTTGTACTTACGGGAATAATCCAAACATGGTTCCTCAAGTCTTGGCTATGTGCCCCAAAAGATTGGCCGACGATATTCAATCGCAAAGATCGGACAGTAACCTATGCCCCTGTGCGTAGGCCTCGTTTCTGGAAATTTTGGGATCTGAAAGTGCCGATGGATTTCCGCACGGAAAGCTGGGCCGACCTACGCGTGCGTAGTTACAAATATGTGGAAGGAACTACTGGTGGTGCCTCATTCCATGACTCGTACCAGTTGATGCTGTTGTGGGGCGGCCTGGATGGCCGTGAGCGGGAGCTAAAGGATGTCATCAGCATCGGTTACATCGGTTATATCGAAGATGAGATGCTGTGGATGCTGTGGGAACACATCCGCCAGTACATGGAAGAAGGCGGTCCCGCCATTCGTCGCGGAGAAAAGCTTCGTCATCGCGAAAGCGGTAAACCCATCGTCTACCCGTCCGCTGTCCTGCGGGCCGCCGGCGGCGCACCGCTGAGTGAAAAGGAGGTCGAACAGCTCGCTGCCGCGGCGCCAGCAAGCTGATGTGCTACCAGATGCGATAAATAAACCGACTATGCAGGTCTGCTTTTGGTAGGCGTCGTCCTACTGGTGAGCTATCTAATTTACAAGTTCAAAGACACGCCTCTGCAGGCTTGGTCGGGTAGAACGATCTGGGGCGAAGATTCCGACAGCGTCAAGTACAAGAGCCTTGCGCGCGAACAAGCAGCAATACAGGAAACCATCATCGGGGCGCATGTGTCTTTTCAGATACAGACAATAGCCCGCGAAGTGCCCACACATTGCGATTCAGAGACGGGGCAGATCGACGAGGCCACTCAGCGTCAAAGAACGGGTCAGCTTCGCTTACCAGCGGTTGAATTAGCGCGCGGTGGAGATTAGATGCCGTGCTCGATGCAAGGGAGTGGTGAATTCAATGCTGAAGCACATCGCTTGAAGTGATAAAAGGGCTCATCTGCGTCGGTTGTGTCGCTGCCACCGGACACGTTGGCAGACGCAGCGAGATGGTCACTGCCTTCCATGAAAAAACCCCGAAAACTGGTCGTCTTCGAGGCTTTATACTGGCGAGCTTTATGGAATGGGAATCTCCAATAAGCCATCGCTAGAATCCAAACAAACCAATTAAATTGGTGGAGCCTGGGGGGATCGAACCCCCGACCTCGTCATTGCGAACGACGCGCTCTCCCAGCTGAGCTAAGGCCCCACAGTAACCTGGACGTTGAACGGTTTGTCCTACTGGATGTTGCAGCACTTGCAACGAAAGCGCGACACTCCTCCAGTCGAGCTACCGCCCCACGTGAGCTGCGAATATTAGCAGCGTGAATGCGGTTCGCCAAGACCTTTGTGAGTTTGCGGGTGCCGAATAGGTGGGCGATGCGGCACCGGCACGTCGTTGCTAAACCGTCTCAGGTTCACACGTGATGCATGCTATGGCTTGCGTGTCTTGACCGGAGTGCACCAGCGTCCATCAGCGAAGAACGGCTTGATGGCCGCCGCTCAACGGGTGGCCCACGCAGGTGTTCAAACCAGATGACTTAGTTGGGAAGTAGTGCTGGAAGGTGATCGTGCAGTACGTCGCGGCGCCAGCCTTCAAGGAATTCGGGCCATTCGGCGGTGACGACGTATTCCTCCAGTACTTTGCGTGGACACAATAAGCCGGACGGCAAGTCGAGTTGGGTCGCTAAGGCATCTATCTGCTGTTTCATGGCACCTAATGCTTTTTTTGCTTCGCCTTGCGGGTGTTGCAGGACGGGCGAGGTGGCACTCGTTTCATCGGTGCTAACCGGCAACTCGAAGAGTTTGAAGAGTTCGGCGCGTGGCGCTGAGCGTAGTGCCCGTTGGCCGCGGCTACGCTGTTCAAGCTCGCTCAGACTCGCGGGTGGCTGCTGCGCGAGGCTTAGTGCAAGCGTGTCGTCGATCAGCCATGGGCGTGGCACGTCGTGTCGGCGTGCACTGTGATCGCGCCAAAGTAGTAGTCGACGCAGAAGCGCCTGCTGTGTCTCTGACCAATCGGCAGCGCCGTGCATGTGGCGCTGGGGTTGTGGGTCGCCGTCACGATGGGCGGCGCGGCGCTTCAAACGCTCGCAATCTTCGGCGTGCCACGCGCTACGATCACGCTGTCGTAGTCGTTCGGCCAGCTGCTCGTGAATGGTTTTTAGATAGACGACGTCGAGCGCCGCGTAGCTGCGCTGGGAATCGGTCAGGGGGCGCTGTAGCCAGTTGGAACGGGTTTCACCCTTGTCCAGTTCGACGCCAGCGAGTTCGATGACCAAGGAACGGTAGCTAATGCCCATGCCCATGCCGACGAAGGCCGCCGCAATCTGCGTGTCGAATAGGGTGTGTGGCCCGTTTGGCAATAGCGGAGAAAGGGTTTCTAAATCTTCGCTGGCACTGTGCATGACGGTGACGGCATCGCCTAGGCCAAGCGAAGGTTGCAGTGCGTCATCGATTGCGCAGGCGAGCGGATCGACCAGTGCGTAATGCCCGTTCCAGCCCAGTTGTAGTAACGCCAATTGCGGGTAGAACGTATTGCGGCGCATGAATTCGGTGTCGACACCAACGATTGCGTCGGCAGGTAGCATGGTCAGCCATGTTTGTAGTGCTTCGCGTTGATCGATCCATGCGGCGCCAGCGGTGTCGGGCAAGGTCATGCAAATTCCTTTGAAAGCGCGAGGCGTGGATTGCCCCGTGGGCAGTTTGTGCCTATGGTAAACAACTAAAGATAACAGGCCGCCCCAAGGACGCCCATTTCATGCCGAACAACGCAAACCTGCGCCGTCAGCGCGCTCTTGGGGGCGCCGTCGGTGTCATCGTGTTGGGCCTAGCGTTGACCTATCACTTTTTCCCGCGCGTTTTCCACGTTGACCCCGCCGCGCAAACGCCGCGCCGGTCGATGTCGCTGGGCGCGCCGACAGGCGCGGCCGAAACGCCGTCTGCGGGGCGCGTAACGGCGTTGGCTGAATTAACCGCCGGGCCGCCGCTGATACTCGCGCCTACCGCCGTCATCGTGGCGCACAACCGTCGCAACGTGGAACTTCCGAAGCAGTTGAGCGCGGATCCGCCGGCTATTCGGGCATTAACCACGCGCGCGGATAAAGCGCTGCACGCTGGCCAGTTAGTGGGTAACAAGGATAGTGCAGCGGCTTTGTTTGAGCAGGCGCTACACGAGAAGCCAGATAGTCGCCGTGCGGCGCAAGGTTTGCTTGACGTGCGGGCGCGGCTGGTAGCGGAGATTGATCAGGACATTTTGGTGGGTGACGCTGACGCCGCGGAAGAGTTGCTGGAGGCACTGCGCACTTTGCCCAACGCGGCTGAGGAAGTGGCCCAGTTGGAAGGCAATCTGAAAACGTTGTCGACGGTGCGGCCGATGCTGGCCAAAGCCGCGGGTTTGTTGCGTCAAGGCAAAGTGGATCGACCGCATGGCGGCAACGCGTTGGAGCTGTATCGCGAGGTGCAGGAGCTGGACCCGCAGAATGCGGTTGCCGAGCAAGGTATTTTTCAAGTGCAGCGAGCGGTGTTGGATCGTGCGCTCGCTGCGGTGGCACAGAACGATTTCGGGGGAGCCGATAAGGCGCTTGCCGAAGCAGGAACGATACGGCCTGGCTCGCAGCAGATGCGTGATGTCAGTGGCCGTATTCAGGACATGCGCGAGCAGCGCGCCAGTGGTGTTCTGGCACAGGCGCGCTCGGCGTTGGATGCGGGGGACGTTGCGCTGGCGGCAAAGTTGGCGGCCCAGGCAAAAGCGGCCAGTCCCAACCTGAGTGGGCTGACATCGTTCGCCGAACAATTGGTCAATGCGCGTTTGTACGCTGGCTTCAAGCCGGGGCAGGTTATTACCGATCGCTATGTCGACTTGCCGGGCAAGTCACCGGCGATGGTGGTGATACCGACGGGCAGTTTTCGCATGGGCGCACCCAACAACGATGACGGTAAACACAGTGCTGAAGTACCGCAGCGCACGGTGGTTATTGACAAAGGGTTTGCCATGGCACGCACGGACATCACCGTGGGCGAATTTCGCGAATTTGTTCGAGCTAGCGGCTATCAGCCTGAGTCGGTGAAGCTTGGCGCCAGCGTCTATGACGAACGTAGTGGAACGCTGCGCGATGATAGTAGAGCCACATGGCAGGAAGATTATGCGGGCCACAAAGCTGATGCGAAGTTGCCGGTGGTCAATGTCTCGTGGGCGGATGCCACTGCTTACACCGTGTGGTTGAGCGAGCGCACTGGCAAGGTTTATCGCTTACCGAGTGAAGCGGAATTTGAATACGCACTGCGTGGAGGCACCCATACGCGCTATTGGTGGGGCGACGGCGTACCCGATCGAAAGGTAGAAAATTTGACCGGCTCGGGTGATCGTTCGGACAGTGGTCGACGCTGGAGTCACGCGTTTCGCGGTTATCGTGATGGCTACTGGGGACCAGCGCCGGTCATGAGCTTTGCGCCGAATGGATTCGGCTTATACGACATGGATGGGAACGTTTCGGAATGGGTGGCTGACTGTTGGCACGACAACTACGTGCACGCGCCTAGCGATGCCAAAGCGTGGATTAACCCCGGCTGCAGCGCACGCGTTGTTCGTGGTGGGTCGTGGGGTAGCTCGCCGGAGCAGGTCAATTCAGCGTATCGCCAAGGCGTTGATAGCTCAGCCCGCAGCGGTAGGGTTGGCTTCCGTCCGGTGCGTGAGCTGTAGCAGTTAGCCGCGCGTGGTCCGTTTCGCGGCGTCCAGACGCAGCCTCGGGAACAGGCGCGGTAGACGCGGCCCCTAGAGGCCACGCTGCTGCTTGAAGCGGACACGCAGGAACAAGCGAACGTGACGCGCAGACCATGTCGTCAGTCCGCTGCAGCTGGTGTCGGGATGCCCTGAAGTCTGTCGCTCAAGTCGAACGCGCCGCCACGAATCTCATCGGCTGATGGCGCGCGCCCCATTTTTAGCAGCAACTCAAACACGTCCATGTCGGCATCGTGTTGCATGCCCGCGGCCGCTACGGTGCGTTGGCCATCGAAGCTGAACTCGATAAAGTCGAGTTTGGCGGGATCACCCCACACGTAATGCGGCGCGTCACCGCTGGCGTGGCCAACATAACGCAGGCTCTTGCCAAACTGTCCGGTCCAGAAGAATGGCACGCGACGATCCATTCCGGCGCTGGGTTGATCCAAAATGGCGAGTGCTGCGACCATGCCCTGTTGCATAGCGACCCGCCAATGCTCGATCCGCATAGGCCCGAGCACGGTAGGCGCCTTTGCGATGTCACCGATGGCGTAGATGTCATCTTTCAAGTACATGTGTTCGTCCACCAGCACAGCGCCGTCGTCATCCGTAAAGTTTTTCAGCAGCTCGCTGCGCGGCGTCACGCCCAAACCCAACAAGACCAGCTCGGCCTTCAGCACGGTACCGTTCTGCAGCTCGACACCGCCCGCCTGAGCATCACCGGTGATCTTGGTCAGACCGCTGCCAAGATAGAAAGTGACGCCGTGGGATTCGTGTAAGCGGCGCAATTCGCGTGCGGTCGTGGCGCTCAGTATCGGCTGCAGCACTTCGTTTTCCATGCCGACCACGGTGACCGACTTAGCACCCTTGGCGCCGCTCAAGCTGGCGGCAGCCTCCATGCCGATGAAACTGGTGCCGACGATGACCACATGTTTCCCGTGCGCCGCCTGCTGCAGCGCTTGAGCGTCTGTGAAGTTACGCAATGTGTAGACACCAGGTAGCTCGATACCAGGTAGATCAACGCTACGCGGCCGTGCGCCGGTAGCGACAATGAGATGGTCATACTCGAGCGGATGACCGCGTTCCATGACCAGCTGGTGTTTGCCGGGCTGCACGCTGATAGCGCGTGAGTAACGTCGTTCTATGTGGTTCTTCTCCGCCCAGTTCTCGCCGCCTATACCAATTCCATCAGCATCTACCTTTCCACTTAGGAACTGCTTGCTCAACATGGGGCGCTCGTACGGCGCAGCGTGGTCGGGGTCGACCAGGGTTAGCCGGCCGGCGAAGCCGTGCTCGCGCAGTGTATGCGCGGCCATGAAGCCGCCACCACCAGCACCGACGATAACCACGTGCTGTTCGCCACCCTGCGATGATGGTTTTGCGAATGACAAGACGGCACTCAGATCGACAACACAATCGTCGCCTTCACGACGCAACTCATAACGGGTCATGCCTCTCGTGGCCAAGGGTTCAAGCAATGCGCCGCTATGTGCGTCGAAGGTCGCGTGATGCCAAGGACAGATCACGCGACCAGCACAAAATGCGCCCTTCCCAAGATCTGCCCCCGCATGCGGACACACAGCGTCAAACGCGCGATAGTTCTCGCCGGTACGAACAATCAAGATTTTGTGCTTGCCATGCTCAAAACTCTTCATTGCACCGTCAGCGACAGCGTCGGCCTGAAAGGTGAAAGTGGACATGGCAATCTCCGCGCGGGTAAGACGTTCACGTTGCGCGTGTGGGGTTCAACGGGGCGTCAAGAACGCGGCAACGGCGGCAGCCACATCGTCCGCGTTGTTGTTGCCGTTCTTATCGTCGCTCTTGAACTTGACTGAGGAAACCCACGCGTGTGCCACCGACAAGCCAGCAAAGTGATCGTTGAATTTCCTGGTGAGTCCGCTACACGTGCGAGCTCGTGCGTCACGTGCGCCACTTGCGCCATCTGGAGCGGTGCTGAGTTCGCCGCTTTAGCCCCTGTCAGCTTAAGTGGCCGCAGCTTTATCGCTGCTTCGCGATTCCAAACACGATCTATTCACGGTAGCGCCACGCCGCGCATGGTCAATTAAGTGAGCGCCGCTGTAACGCAGGCACGCATGCCGTCGTACGTTTGCCCCGGTCATTGTTTTGTCTCACTGTTTCGGATCAATACCATGGATCTTGGCATCAAGGGCCGTTTGGCCGTCGTCACTGGCGCGGCGGGCGGCATCGGGCAAGCGACCGCACGCATTCTGTTGGACGAGGGTACTCACGTCCTGCTTACCGGTTTCAATGAGGCTAAGCTGAAACGCGCTACGGAGCAACTCGGCGGGGAAAGTGACCATTTGCAATGGGTGAGTGCGGACCTGGCGAACCAGGTCGGTGTTGATACGCTTCGCGATGCCACGAATGGGCGTGCGGATATCTTGGTACATACCGCAGGCGTCACCGGCGCGAAGGGCGACCCTCTCGCCGACATCACCGACAAGGACTGGTCGGATGCCTGGAATATCGACTTCATGTCAGGCGTGCGCGTCGCCCGCGCGCTGATGCCAGCAATGGTGCAACGTGGATGGGGTCGCATGGTATTTGTGACGTCGGAAAACGCGACACAGCCGTATCCGGATGAAGCTGTGTATAACGTGGCGAAGGCGGCGCTGCTGAGCTTCGTCAAGGCGACTGGGCAGGTCTATGCGCCGAAGGGCGTGCTAGTCAATGCCGTGGCGCCGGCCTTCATCGCCACCGGAATGACGGACCGCATGATGAAAGAGCGTGCTGAACAGCTCGGCGTCAGTACGGACGAGGCGATCCAGTCATTCCTCGACGAGGAGCGGCCTTACTTGGTGCTCAAGCGCCGTGGTCGCCCCGAGGAAGTGGCGTCGGTGATTGCGCTGTTGTGTTCGGAGCAAGCCAGTTTCGTCGTCGGTTCCAACTGGCGCGTGGATGGCGGCTCAGTCATGGCCATCAACACCTGACGCATGGCATTCTCGGGATATTCGTCAGCGTGGCTGGCGACAATGCACAGGCTTGCTAATGAGTTTTTTCTGCGCCGCGTGTCGCGCAATGACGTAGCGCTCCGGCTCAAGGTCGACGCTTTTGAATATCACGCTGTCTTTGCTGCACCACTTGTCTGCGCAACTGCTGGCTGGTGCACTGGTCGGGGCGCGACCACCTCTAGATAGTGGGCCGCCTCCCACGACTAAATACTCCGTGGCAAAACCAGCGGCTACTTTCTTCGGGCGTTACCGCCCCCCTGGAAGTATCGCCACTACCTGAAGTAGAACTCTGGCGATTCGTTGCCGTCGGCTCAGCCTAAGCGAGCCTTGATTCGATCCGCCACGCGCAATGCGTTGGCGATGATCGTCAGGGTCGGGTTTACCGCGCCGATCGATGGAAAAAAGCTGGCGTCGACGACGTATAGGTTGTCCAGTTCGTGCGCTTTGCAATCGAGGTCGAGTACGGAAGTTGCCGGATCGGTGCCGAAGCGGGCGGTGCCGGCTTGGTGTGCCGTGCCGCCGATTGGAATGCTCTTGCCAAAATACAAATGTCGCTCCAGCAGGACCGGGTGCGCACCGATTTTGCTCAGCATTTGTTCTAGCTTTTTCCTTAGGCGGTGGTGCGCTTCCATGTTGTTTTCAGTGAGTTCAAGAATCACCTTGTCACCGTCGTAGCGGATGCGGTTTTCCGGTCGTGGCAAGTCTTCGCTGGACATCCAGAAATCCATCGAGTGACGCGCCATGACCTCGAACGGCATTTTCGGCGCCCACTCCAACCATGCAGGGAGCGCTTCGCCGCGAATCTGGGCACCGTGGGAGACCGCACACATCTGCATCAAGCCCAGCGGAAACTCCCAGTCGTCGCTGCCGAAATACCAGTCGCTGACCGCGAGGGTTTTCTGAAACACCGTATCGTTCGGCTCGCGCATCAATGCCATCAGGATCGACTGGTTGTGGCGCATGTAGTTGCGCCCGACCTGATCCGAACCGTTGGCGAGCCCGTGCGGATGCTTGTCGTTGGCCGAACGCAGTAGCAGCAAAGCAGACGATAGCGCGCCGCAGGAGACGACCACGATATCGGCGCTGTAGCGCTCTTGCTCGCCATTGCGGGTGACATTGACGGTAGAGACGGTCTTGCCAGCGGCATCGGTTTTCAGTGTGGAAACGTAAGCGCCGGTGAGCAACGTGAGATTGGGGTAAGCCTGCAGCGCTGGGTCCACGCACATGACTTGGGCGTCGGCCTTGCCGTTGATCGGTGAAGGGTAGCCATCGAAGTAGGGCGTGCGAATACATTGGCTGGTGGGCGTGGTCTTGCCGTCCTTCTCGTCGAGCAGGATGCCTAACGGCAGGTGGAAGGGATGCAGGCCGTCGCTGCGCAAACTCTCGTCGAGCGCCTGGATACGCGGCTCGTGGGCCACGGGTGGATAGGGGTAGGGATCGTCCGTCGGTGGCTCGTTCGGATCCTCGCCACGCTGACCGTGCACGTGGAACAGTTTCTCGGCTTCGGTGTAATACGGAGCGAAGGTGTCGTATTTCAGCGGCCACGCGGGCGAGATGCCGTCTTTGTGCGCAATCTCGCCGAAGTCGCGTTCGCGTAGGCGGAACAGCGCGGCGCCATAAACTTTGGAGTTGCCACCCACGAAGTAATGCAGCCCGGGATGAAAGCTTTCGCCATCCTTGCCGTACCAGGTTTCCTTCGCTTGATAGATGCCGTCGACGAAGACCTTTTGCGAGTCCCAGTTGTCCAGCGTACGCGGCAGGTAACCACCGCGCTCGAGCAGCAGAATGCGCTTACCGGTAGCTGCCAGTTTCTGCGCCAGCGCCGCGCCGCCGGGGCCACTGCCGATGACGATGACGTCGTAATGGTTGTCGGACACGATACGCTCCGCTGCGTTCAAAGGGGTTAGCCGCCAGTAGCAAAGCCGGGGTACAACGTCATGCCGCCATCTACAAACAAGGTGGTGCCGGTTATGTAGTCGGACTGGTCAGACGCCAACCAGACAGCGGCGCGCGCAATGTCTTCTGGCTCACCGATGCGGCCATACGGCACCAGTTTCATCAGCGACTTATAAGCGTCGGGCGTATTCCACGCTTTGGTGTTGATTGGCGTGCGGATGGCACCCGGCGCGATCGCGTTGACGCGGATCTTGAGTGGCGCGACTTCCTGCGCAAGGCTTTCCATCAGTTGTTTGATGCCACCTTTGGACGACGCGTAATTGGCATGTCCGCCCCAAGGAATCACTTGGTGTACTGAACTCATGCAGATGATCTTGCCAGCGGCGCACGATACTTCGGTCATCACGCCGCGCCGAACGAACTCTCGTACTGCTTCGCGTGCACACAAGAATTGGCCGGTGAGGTTGACGCCGATGACTTTGTTCCACTCGGCGAGTGTCATCTCTGCGAAAGAGGAGTCGCGCTGTAGTCCTGCGTTGGCGACCAAAATATCGATTGTGCCGAAGGCTTCGATCACCTGCTTGAACATCGCCGCGACTTGGCCTTCGTCGGAGACATCAGCTTTGATCTTTATCGCCTTGACGCCGAAGCTTTCAACCTGCTCGACCACGGCCTGCGCCGCATCATCGTCGACGATGTAATTGACCGCCACGTCGGCACCGGCTTCAGCAAGCGCTAGCGCTACACCGCGTCCGATACCGGAGTTGGCGCCAGTGACGATGGCCCTTTGGCCTTTTAATAACTTGGGAACAGCAAGCTTTGGCGCAGTACATTCTGGATCGACTGAAGACACAGCGACACCCTCGTACAGTTGAGTTTTAAGGCCCTTAGCGTGCGCGTCACGTCGTCATGCGCGTGTGACAAGACGACTGTGCGTGCGCGCAACTTTTTGCGAAACATGTTTGCTGTACCTCGTCGCGGCGTATGGCGTGTCCCGTTTTACAGACAAACGTGTTGATGTCGTTGACTTGAAAGCGACGGCCTATTCACTGCGATACACGCATGCTTTGTCTTTAAAACATCGTTTGGCCAGTTATTTGTTCAGTCTTGTTGTCAGCTTTTTTATCCGCGTCACGCTTGTGCTGCTGTTTTTGCCATTCAGCGCGATGGACAAACTACTCAATACCGAGGCCGCGGTAGAGCAGGCGCAGCGCAGCGTGCACTCGCGTTGGTTGTCTTGGGTGCTGTTGGGTGCTGGTGCGTTTGTCGAAGTGGTCATGTCGCTGGCTGTGCTCACCGGTTTCTTCGACCGCTTGGCGGCGGTGATTCTTGCTGGCTACTGCATGGTGACCGCCTTGCTTTGGAAGCAGTTTTGGAAGACCAATGATTTTCGCCTCAAAGGGCCTAGCAAGGGTCGCGCGGTGTTCTGGGATTTTCTGAAGAACTTCGCCGTAGCAGGTGGATTTTTGGTGTTGGCAACCGGTGGGACGGCTTACGGCGTGAGCTACCTGATCCAGCATCCGTTCTCGTCTTCGCGTCCCTATAGCTTGGTACCGCAGACTCGGCACGCACCGAGCGCGTACACCATCGATCCGCCTGAAGGAGTGTCGCCATGACTGAACAAACGAAGCCGACAGTGCCGTACTGGCACATCTGGACCGATAAGGACGGCGTCAGCCATCAGCAGCAGTGCGCACTTACCGAGTTTGAGCTGGGCTCGATGGGCGGTGGTGCCGCCCCGCAGTGGAAGGGCAACAAGATCACCGGCAAGCTGACCACGATGGTCACCGTGCAGCCGGTGGGATGGGTTGGCGAGTGGCATGAGAATCCCAAGCCGCAGTGGATCATTCCGCTGTCCGGCCGCTGGTCGGTGGAGTCGATGGACGGTACCCAAGTTGAGCTGGGCCCGGGCCAGCTTTCCTTCGGTGGCGATCAACACTGCAAGACGAAGGACGGTCGCACCGGTCATCGCTCGGCCACGGTGGGTGACGCGCCCGCCGTCTTGATGGTCGTGCAATTCGAGGGTATCCCCACTCCCAAATCTCCGTGTGTGTTCGAGTGAGGATGTCGGCATGAACGTTCCCAAGGGTTTTGTCAGCTTCGATCCGGTCTTTGATCACTACGTCCTACCGAATGCACCGCTGGAAGAATTGGCTGGCGGCTTTCGCTGGCTGGAAGGCTTGGTGTGGATGGGTGATGCGAATTGCCTGCTGTTCGAAGACCTACCGCGCAGCCGCACCATGCGTTATATCGAAGGCGCTGGCGTGTCGGTGTACCGCGAGCCGTCGCACTACGCCAATGGCCAGTGCCGCGACCGCCAGGGAAGGCTGATTACCTGCTCACACCGTGATCGCTGCCTGTATCGCACCGAGCTTGATGGCAAGGTCACCAAATTGGTGGACAAGCATGCCGGCAAGCGGCTCAACGCACCCGACGATGTTGCGGTGAAGTCTGATGGCACGATCTGGTTCACCGATCCGCTGTATGGCATTCAGCGTGATTACGAGGGTGGCATTCAAGAGTCCGAACAGCCTGCCGCGTTGTACTGCTTCGACCCCGAAAGCGGCAAGATCACTATCGCCGCAGGGGATTTCGACGGCCCCAACGGACTGGCGTTTTCGCCGGACGAGAGCCGACTCTACGTCTGCGAAAGCGGCGACATGACCACCGAGAACCCCAAACAGTACATCCGCGCGTTCGACGTCGATGCGAAAGGCAAACTGCGTGGCGGTAAAATTTTCCACAAGATCGAGCCGGGCTTCGCAGACGGTATCTGCGTGGACCAAGACGGCAACGTGTGGTCCAGCGCCGCCGATGGTGTGCACTGCATCGACCCCACTGGGCGACTGCTTGGCAAGATCTTGGTGCCGTACGTCGTGTCCAATCTTACCTTTGGTGGCTACTGGAAGAATCGCTTATTCATTGGTGGCTCGCATACGTTGTATGCAGTCTTCCTCAACCGGCGAGGTGTGCAATGGCCGTAGCCGCGACCGTTGTCGGCATGCGCGTGGCGAGTTTGCGCCACTTGCGCTTGTGCAGCGCCGGCGCAAAGTCGCTGGCTGCGTTTTATGAATCGGCATTGGGCTTTCGCCGAGTGGCCGAAGAGCATCTCTCTGGCGCGCGAACGCTAGAGCGTTTAGGCGTAGCCGGACGTACGTTACGCGTCACGCTGGAGCTGGGCGAGCAGAGAATCAAGCTATTGCAGTTTGTCGACCAGCCCGGTCGCAGTTATCCCACCGATAGCGACGCTGCAGATCAAGTCTTTCAACATTTCGCGATCGTAGTTTCTGATATGGATGCTGCGATGGAGCAGCTGTCGCAAGTAGCCGGCTGGACGCCGATCACACGTGATGGCCCACAACAACTTCCTGAGTCATCCGGCGGCGTTACGGCGTTCAAGTTTCGCGATCCCGAGGGCCATCCGCTAGAGCTGCTGGCGTTCCCGCCGGGCAACGTGCCCGCGCAGTGGCAACAGCCGCGAGCGAGTAGCCTATTTTTAGGGATCGATCACTCGGCAATCAGCGTGGCGGACTACGAGCGGAGTGTGACGTTCTACCAGTCGCTGGGGCTCACACTGTCGCAGCAGACCGTAAATGAGGGGCCGGCTCAAGCCAGACTGGATGGTCTCGATAGCCCGGTGGTGGACGTCATCGCCATGAATCCCGCGCAAGCGACACCGCACGTGGAGTTGTTGTGTTACCACAACGACGGCAACGGCGAGCTCCTTGAACTACGTGCCAATGATGTAGCGGCGACGTGCCTCGTCTTTGAGGGTGACAAAAACTCATTTCGGGCAGGAGCTTGTCGCGGGCTGGTGCATGATCTGGTTGATCCGGATGGCCATTGTTTGGCGGTTGTGTGCCCGGCATTTTGATGCGATTTGTGCGCGCTGGCGGTGTGATGAGCCGCTGGGGTATGACGTATAACGTTGCTGGGTGCGGACGCGTTGGCTGAAGCGGTCCGCGTCCCGGCCAAATGGCCTTTAGTAAAGTTGTGCCAACCATTCGAAGGACGCGCGCATGTGCTTCTCCGCCACAGCAAGTTTTACCAGCAGTGCCCTCATTGGCGTTGTCGGCATAGCGACCTTGGCGCGCACTACGCACCGTCGGGAATGGTTGTTCGCGGCGATCCCATTGCTGTTCGCGCTACACCAGTTTACCGAGGGCGCGGTCTGGCTCGGCTTGACCGGCGATGGCTTACTGGGGCCAGTGAAGCCTTGGGGGTTCGCCTACGTGTTGTATGCGCAAGGGTTGTTGACCCTGCTGATCCCGTTGAGTGTCTGGTTGATCGAGCCTGATTACCGACGTCGACGAATGGTCTTGCCGTTCTTGGTGCTGGGCGCCGCGTTGACGTTATACATGCTGTGGGCGCTGGTCACCTATCCCACGGCAATCTACGTCGAAGACCATAGCGTGGTCTACAGCAATCCGGCCAGCAGTCATCTATGGATCGCCGTGCTTTATGTGATTGCCACGTGCGGGGCGCTGTTCTTCTCGGGCTATCGCTACATCATGGTGCTTGGCGCGGTGAATCTTGTCGGTGTGCTGTTGACGATCTGGGTGAAGGACTATGCATTCACCTCGGTCTGGTGCGCCTACGCCGCCGTGGTCAGCGTGTTGATCTATTTCCATTTCAGCCGCCGCCGTCGCGCCGAGAAACGCGGACGCGTGCTTGAGCACTGATCTTGTCGAACGCCATACTCAAGCGCAGTCGCGTGGACTCAAGGCGCCCCCGGCATCGCCATGCGCGCGGCCAGACTGGCCATGATCCAGATGGTGCCGGCCACCATGATAAACAGCACGACCGCCGAGAACAGGATCAGTTGCAAATCCTCACGATTGTGGTTGAAGCCGATGTGCAGGAAGAAGCGAAAGTGCACCAACATCTGCACTAGTGCAAACACACCAATCACGATCAGTAGCGGGAGCCGCGGGATAGCCATCCAATGCACCAGTGCGAATGGCACCAGAGTCAGTAGCAGGGCAGTGCCTGCGCCCCACGCATAGGAACAGAACTCGCGTCGTTCTTGTGCCTTAAGTTCGCGCGGATTTTCGATGCCTTGTGTCTGCTCAATCATGTCAGCCCCGCTAGATAAACCACGGAAAAGATCGCGATCCAAATGATGTCCAGAAAATGCCAAAACAGCGCTAGGCGCATGATTCCCAGCTTAGTTTTCGTATCGAGTCCGTAGCGCGCGACTTGACCGACCAGGCAGATCAGCCACAGACAGCCAGCGGCGACGTGCAGCCCGTGTAGCGGTACCAAACCGAAAAATGCCGACAGGAAGCCGCTGCGACTGGGCACGCCGCCCTTGGCAAACATGTCGGCAAAATCATGCAGCTCGAAGCCGAGGAACGCCACGCCCAACACCAAGGTGAGCAGCATCCAGCCAATCAGCCGCGTGTTGTCGTGCTTGTACTTCAGTGCCAGCGACGCCATGCCGAAGGTAAAACTGCTAGCGAGCAACAACAACGTTTCGATGAAAGCGCTTTTGAGTCCGTACAGGTCGTGCGGCCCGGGACCGCCAGCGGTACCGTTCAACGAGGTGATGTAAGTGGCGAAGACCATCCCGAACAACAGGGCGTCGCTCATCAGGAACACCCAAAAACCGAACATCGTGGTTTGGATGGCGTCGTCGTCCTGGCCGTGACCAGCCCCCAGATTCAAACCTGGGTATTTGAAAGTTACTTCGTTCATGACGATGCCCCACTGGCTTCGTGTATGGCCAGGCCCGTGTTAGCCGATGTCGTCTCCACGGCGCGCGCTACCGGGGTGGCATGTGCCACCGCGTTCAGCCAGTGCTGATGCTCTTGACGAACTTGATCCGCGCTAATGATGCGAGTCGTATCACGCGCGAAGCCGCGGATGATCATCGCAGCGATGGCGGCTGTGAACGAAAGGATGACCAGCCACCAGATATGCCAGACCAGGCCGAAGGCGAGGGCGAAGCCCATCACGGCAATGGCAGGCCCTATTGCACTATTTTTCGGCAATTCGATATCGGCATACGCCGCAGGGGGCGTGAATGCCGTGCCGTCTTCTTTCGCTGTGGTGAAGGCGTCGCGGCCTTTTACTGTGGGAATCACGGCGAAGTTGTACTCCGGCGCCGGCGCGGCGTTCGCCCACTCCAGACTGCGCCCATCCCACGGGTCGCCGGCAAATACGCGATTGTCGTCGCGGTCGCGGATCGACACCCACAATTGCCAAAGCAGCGCCAACAGTGCGGCCGTCAATACGAGAGCGCCGATGAAGGCCACGATTTCCAGCGGCACATAGGCTGGTTCGCTATAGGCCACGGAGCGCCGCGGCAGCCCCATCATGCCCAGCACGTACAACGGCAGGAATGCCAGCATGAAGCCAACGATCCAGCACAGCGCCGAGACCATACCCCAACGTTCGTTGAGTCGAAATCCGAACGCCTTGGGAAACCAGAAGTGGTAGCCCGCGAGCAAGCCAAACAGTACGCCGGGGATGATCACGTTGTGGAAGTGCGCCACCAGGAACACGGTGTTATGCACCTGATAATCGATGCTCGGATTGGCCAGCAAAATACCGGTCATGCCGCCCAACACGAACAGCAGGATAAAGCCGATCAAATACACCATGGGCACCGTAAAGCGCACCCGCCCGCGGAACATTGTCAGCATCCAGTCGTAGATTTTCACACCGGTCGGTATGCCGATCAGCATCGAGGCGATGCCGAACACGGCGTTGATGTTGGCGCTTTGACCCATGGTGAAATAATGATGCAGCCACACGGTGAACGACAGAATGGCGATAGCCATGGTCGCCATCACCAGTGATCGATAGCCGTATAACACCTTGCCGGAAAACGTTGATACAACCTCCGAGTAAATGCCGAAGGACGGCATGATGAGGATATAAACCTCTGGATGGCCAAACAGCCAGAACAGATTGGCGAAGTGCATCATGTTGCCGCCAAACGCATTGGTGAAAAAATGAAAGTCGAGATAGCGATCCAGCGCTAGCTGTGCCATGGCCACGGTGAGCGGCGGCATCGCGAAAATCATCATGATCGACGTGACTAGCGCGGTCCACGTGAACAGCGGCATCTGCATCAGCTTCATGCCGGGCGCACGTTCCTTGAAAACGGTAACCGCGAAGTTGATACCTGTTAGCGTTGCGCTCAAGCCGGACAGACTCAGTGCCCAGATCCAATAGTCCGGCCCGACACCAGGGCTGAAGTTCGCCTCGGTATAGGGCGGATAGCCGAACCAGCCACCGGTGGAAAACTTGCCGATAACCAGCGAAATCATAACCAGTGCCGCACCGGCCGCAGTCAGCCCCAGGCTGACCGAATTGAGTATGGGAAACGACACGTCCCGTGCACCGATTTGCTGCGGCATGACATAGTTGATGATGCCGATAAGAAACGGCATCGCCATGAAGAAGATCATGATCGTGCCGTGGGTGGTGAACAGCTGTGCAAAATGGTCGGGCGAAAGAAAGCCGCCACCGAGGCCGTCCGCCTGCTGCAATCGCATCAACAAAGCCTCAATTAATGCTCGCGCCATCATCACGAACGCGATCACGATATACATGATGCCGATTTTTTTGTGATCGGGGCTAGTCAGCCAGTTCGACCACAACGGACGCCACAGACGATACTTGGTCAGCAAAATAACGAGCACGATGGCGCCAATCACCACCAGTGATGCCGCACCGGTGGCAATAACGCCGTTGATGATGTGGGCTTTGGTTGGATGTTGCAGCATGTCCCAGAACGGCAGGGACGACCACTGCAGCCGCCCCAGCGGATGCTGGAAAATCGCACTGGGACTCATGGCTGGTGCTCCGTCGTCGGTGGCTCGGTGTGCTGGCCTTTCGCGGGTGTCGCGTCCGCTCGATCAAAGGCCGACGGCGGCAGGGTCGCTTTGCCGGCCAGGACGGCTTTGACCACGGCTGGAAACAGGGACTGTCCCACCCCGCTGAAGTACACGTTGCCATCCATCGATCCGGCTTTTGGAAGTGCGTCCACGAGGTCGCCGCGCGTCCCTTGCTGCGAGATAAGGTTCATCGTCTTGGCATCGAGCGGAAGGCCCGTCGTGCGTACGTTGTTCACCCACGCTTTGAACTCGATGGGCGTCATTGCGACCGCAGTGAACTTCTGCTGGTGAAATCCGTTGCCGTTGTACATGGTGTTTTCACCGAGCGAACGTCCGGGCTTGCTCGCCTCCAGATTCAATTGCGACACCATGCCGCCCATGGCGTAGATCTGGCTGCCAAGTGCTGGAATGAAAAACGACTGCATGACCGTGGCGGAGGTGAGATGCATTGAAAGCGGACGACCTACCGGCAGCGCCAGCGTGCCGATGCTGGCGATGCCCTCATCGGGATAGATGAACAACCATTTCCAGTCGTAGCCGATCACCTGCACACGAAGTGCGGGCTGGTCCGAAGCGATCGGCTTATAAGGATCAAGCTTGTGAGCGTCGCGCCAGACGAAGAAGGCAAGAATGATTACGATGATGATTGGGCCAGTCCACGCCATAATTTCCAGTGATCTGGAGAACTCCCACTTGGGCGTGTATTTGCTGGCCTTTTGTCCGTAGCGATAGCGCCACGCCCAGAACGGTAAGAGCAGAAAGATTGGGCCCGCCACCAGTACCGCCATAATTCCGAGTACCCAATAGAAGTGCCAGCGTTCGGCATCGGCTATCGGACCCTGAGGATCGAGAAAGCTCATGTGCGTAGTGCCACCGCTGCAAGCGACAAGCAGCACGGCGACCGCACATAACAAGGTAATGCGGCTGACGCCGCGCCATCCAGACGTCCACTGCTGGGTCCAGCGGCGCCGGTTTTGGCGCGGCGGCTTGGTTGGCGATTCGCTGCCACACTGTTTACCGCAGCGTGTGGGAACTTGCTGGTTGTGGTCGTCCATCACGACGATGTCTTCCTCATCTACAGAGTGGCGCAAAGTGCGACCGCAAGCTGCGCAACGAATGGCATGGCACGAGAGACCGCGTGCCTTGGTGTCATTTCAGCCAGCCGCCGCCGAAACCCAGTTTCTTCAAACCCTTCTTGACGACGGAAGAATTCCTCGTCAGGTCCCACAGCAGACCGCTACGGGCGTTCTCAATCATCATCACCACCAGACCTTGATCGATGCCGAAGCAGCCCGGTGCTACCCATCCTTCAGGGCCGTCGCCGGGTAACGAAGGATTGATGCCGCCGACAAATTGACCATTGCGCAACGCACGTGGGTAACGTTCGAGCATGGTGCGCACACCCGCCAACGCGGCATCCGGTGCGTGAGCTACGCAGGTCGCTGCAGCCCACGGCACGAGCGTGCCATCATCGGGTCCGGCGGTGACACCGCGTGCCGCGTAGCCGACGAAATCCTGTTTGTTGCCATTGCGTAAGGCGTGCGTACCATCGGGACCTTCGCAGGCCGACAGCCCCCAGATGTTTTCGTCGTAGCCGACATAATTGAATGGGTTAAGGCGGCCGTAGTCGCGCTGAACGGCGATGGCGCGGCGTGTGTTTTCGGCGTAGTCGATATCGGTGTTCTTGTTGACGAAACCGTCTTGTAGGCCGCGCAAGTCCAACCACGCCTGCGGAAATAAGTGAATGAACAACGGTGCCGCGTGGATCCATTCCAGGCCCGCGTTGTTGTGCCATATATAACCCTGCGCGACGCGCTCATAAATCTCCCGGGGCAATGGATGCGATGTCGATGCGGCACCGAGCACGTACATCATCAGAGCCTCGGTGTAACCGTCCCAGTCGGCTTTACGGAAGCCTTTTCCTGGCAGCCATGAATGGTTAACCTCGCCGTTTTTTTTGTCTAACGTCCATGCCCAGTCGGCGCGAGCCAGCAGCTGCTTGCCGACCGCGCGAATCTTGCTTTCCTTGGCGTTCTTGCGATCAAAGTATTCGCCGGCAACCAACATGCCTGCCAGCAACATGGCGCTGTCAATGGTGGACAGTTCGCACTGGTTCGTGCGCTTGCCGGTCTGCATGTCGAGGAAGTGGTAGTAAAAGCCCTTGTGGCCAGTCGCTTGTGCGCCCGTACCCTGCTTACTGTCCGCAAAAAATTCCAGCGTGCGCAGCGTGGTGTCGGCCGCTTGCTTGCGGCTAAGCCAACCGCGTTCGGCGGCGATCGGGTAGCACGACAGCGCAAAGCCAGTAGCCGCGATACTGGCGGCGGCACCGGGTTTGTCGCTGTCTGCCACTAGACCGTTTACCGGATTAGCGTTTTCGGTGAAGTAACGGAAGGCATCGGCCTGTAATTGATCAAGCAGTGCTTCGTCCTTCTTGCCAAAGACATGTGCGCTGGTGGTAGGTGCTGTGGCGGAAGGTATTTCTTCGGCTGGTCGCGCAAACTGCAACTCAATCGCAGTGACCGATTGCGGCGCCACTTTAAGGTCCAATGTGCGTGCTTTCCCTTCACCTTTCAGCTTGATGCTGTCCGTCTGCAACTGCGATGTTTCGATCATCGCCGCCACTTCATCAGGCGTTGGGTAGCGCGGCTCGCCTTGCAGCTTCCACGTTGCCTTGGCATTGGCATGCTTTTCGTCGATGCGACGCAGTGTTACGCGCTCGACGTTGGGCAGGTTGAACAGCTCCAAGTTCACGGTTTCAGCTTTGACCGGATGCAGCGGCAGTGCCAGGTTCACGATCACCACGGTGGCGGAATTAACGCCGCGCACTACCCACACTTGCACCGTGTCGTGTTGGCCGTTGACCGCCAATTTTTCTTCGCCGAGGCCGTGCAAGATCTCGAAGGCGCGATAGGTCGGCTTCGGAATGCCTTGGATGTTGAGCAGGCCAAAGCCACCCTGAAAGGGTTTCGAAGGAAAATAATTTTCCTCAAAAATATCGGAGAAAGTCCACCAGCTGTAAGCATCAACCACGTCCCCCATATTGAGCATGGCTTGGGTCAGATAGGCAGCTGCGTACGGCTCGTCGTGCAGCTCATCGCGCGGGTTTGATGACGTGCACCACTCGGTGTAGTAGAGCGGCCGCTTGCCGACTTGTGTACGTACTTTTTGTGCGCGCTCACGCAAGATACCTAGCACGCTTTTGGACAGCGTCTCTTTGGTGTCGTCATCCGGACTGCCGCGCGCGTCGGTGGGATAGGTGTGTGTACTGATGAAATCCGGTGGCACGCCGGCCTTGCTACAGAACGTGATGAAATCGTCGATCCATGCGTTTTGCGCTGTTACTGGACCGCCAATCTTGAGTTCCGGATGCACATGCTTGAGCGCCTTGTGCGTGACTTCGTACAGATGAAAGTAGTCTTCCTTGCTGCCGGTCCAGAAGCTCTTCATGTTCGGCTCGTTCCACACTTCCATTGGCCACATCGATACTTCTTTCGCGCCGTAGCGATCGACCCAGTGGCTGGCCATATTCGACACCAAGGTCGCCCACTTACCGTAGTCAGCCGGCGGCGTGACGTTCGCTTTGTAATGAAAGGTTGTTTTATCGCCGGAGGAAAGCGCCGTGGGCATGAAGCTCAATTCGACAATCGGGCGCATCTCGATCGAACGCAGGTAGTCAAAGATTTGATCGGCGTTGTGAAACGAGTAGATCAGCTCGTCGCTCTGGTCGATGACGGTGTTCATGTCGTCATCGAGTAGGCCGTGAAAGCGCACATGACGAACGCCGAGTTCGTCATGGCATTGCTTTAGTTGCGCCTGCCAATCAGCACGTAACGCCAGCGTCGCGTGGCCACTACCGATGCAGTGTTCCCAGAAGTGGGGCAGTGATTCAGGCTTAGTCGAAAAGTCGCACGTAAAACGTGTAGCCATGGATAAATTGCTCAGACGAGTAAGTGGACGGACTCGGCAAGCAAGCGCAGACGTGACTATCGCCGCTGAGGAGGAGGGCCGTTTGGGTGTCCAAACGCTACTCGCGCAAACGTGACGATAAGGCAAAATTGAAGAGGTGCTCAAGCGTAATAAATAACGATACTGCGCAAGGATATTTCGCGACGATGCGTTGCCAAGAAGTTCACTTGCTGATTACGGCGGGTGTGATTCCGTAAGAGTTCACCTAAGAACTCACCGTGCCGAGAAAAGCTATGAGCCAAACCGTCGCTGACTTCCTTCTTCAACGCGTCAGCGATTGGGGCGTTCGCCGTATCTATGGCTACCCGGGCGATGGCATTAACGGAATCATGGGCGCAATGGGACGTGCGGCTGATCGCTTCGACTATGTGCGCGTTCGCCACGAAGAGATGGCTGCGTTCATGGCTGGCGCGCATGCCAAGTTTACGGGCGAAGTCGGCGTCTGTATGGCGACTTCAGGTCCTGGCGCGATTCATTTGTTGAATGGTCTGTATGACGCGAAGATGGATCACATGCCAGTCGTGGCGATTGTCGGCCAGCAGGCGCGCAGCGCGCTGGGTAGCGATTACCAGCAAGAGGTCGACCTGCAGACGTTGTTTAAAGACGTCACTAATTATGTCGAGACGCTGATGGTCCCGGCGCAGGCGCGCGTCGTCATTGATCGCGCGTTCCGCATTGCATCCGCTGAGCGTTGTATCACCTGCATCATCGTGCCGAACGACCTGCAGGAAATGGATGCCGTGGCCAGCCCACCCCGTGAGCATGGGGACGTTTATTCGGGCGTTGGCTACGCCGACCCGCATCCGGTGCCGTCAGACGACGATCTACGCAAGGCGGCCGAGATTCTCAATAGTGGCCGGAAGGTAGCGATTCTGATTGGCGCTGGCGCACTGAAGGCGGGTGACGAAGTGGTGGCAGTGGCCAATCGTCTCGACGCTGGCGTGGCGAAGGCGCTGCTGGGCAAGGCGGCGCTGCCCGACGATCTGCCGTTTGTCACTGGCTCAATTGGCTTGCTCGGCACTAAGCCGAGCTGGCAGATGATGAACGATTGCGACACCTTACTGATGATTGGCACGACCTTCCCGTACGCCGAATTCCTGCCAGCAGACGGCCAAGCGCGCGCGGTGCAGATCGACATCAATCCGCGGTATGTATCGATGCGTTACGCCACCGAAGTGAACTTGATTGGCGACAGCGCTGAAGTACTCGCACGTTTGCTGCCGCTACTAAAACCGAAAGACAATCCGGATTGGCGCGAGCGAATTGAATTGAATGTACGCAAGTGGTGGCGTGCGTTGGAGGCCAAGGCAATGGAGCCGGCGAACCCAATCAATCCACAGCGCATCTTCTGGGAGCTGTCACCGCGTTTGCCTGACAACGTGATTATCTGCGGCGACTGCGGTTCGCACACCAACTGGTATGCGCGTGATATCAAGATGCGCAAGGGCATGATGGGTTCGCTTTCCGGCAAGCTCGCGACCATGGGCAGCGGCGTGCCGTACGCGATTGCCGCCAAAATGGCGTGCCCCGATCGCCCGGTACTCGCCATCGTCGGTGACGGTGCCATGCAGATGAATGGCAATGCCGAGTTGATTACGGTGAAGCAATATTGGAAGCAATGGAGCAACCCGTGCTTCGTGGTGATGGTGCTAGCCAATCATGACCTGAACCAAGTCACGTGGGAGCAGCGCGCAATGGCTGGCGATCCGAAGTTCGAGGCTTCGCAATACGTGGAGGACTTCGCGTACGCCCGCTACGCCGAGGAACTGCTTGGATTCAAAGGCATCCGCGTAGATAAGCCCGAGGATTTGGGTAAGGCATGGGAAGAGGCGTTTGCTGCCGACCGACCGGTGTTGATTGAAGTTATGTCTGACCCCGACGTGCCGCCGTTGCCGCCGCATATCACGCTGGCGCAGGCGAAGGCCTTTACCGAAACGTTAATGAAGGGTGACCCGAATGAGGTCGGCATTATTCGTCAGAGTGTGCGTGATTTGATGGCTGGTTTGCTGCCAGGCGAATAGCAAGATCGCGCGGCGCGGCGATGCCACCGTCGTCAAAGCATGCGCACATGGTGCCGCTCCAGCAAGGCACCAAACGTTATGTCGCTTGCTGCTGTTTTGACGTCGGCGGGCACTTTCCACTATTTAGGACATGTCATGAAATCTCGATGCGAAGTTGTTGTCATCACTGGCTCGTCGGCCGGCGTGGGTCGCGCTACGGCGCAGCGGTTTGCCCAAGCGGGCGCCAGCGTGGCCGTCTTGGCACGCGCCAGCAAAGCCCTCGACGGTACCGTCGCTGAGCTGCACGAGATGGGTTGCCGTGTGTTAGGTATTCCGGTAGATGTTGCGGATGCGGCCCAGGTGGACGCGGCGGCAGAGCGAGTCGAGCAAGAGTTGGGCCCGATCGACATCTGGATTAACGCGGCGATGGCAACGATTTTCGCGCCGGTTAGCGAGATCAGCGCCAACGAGTTTAGGCGCGCCACCGAGGTGACTTATCTCGGCACGGTGCACGGCACCATGTCGGCACTGCAGCGTATGCGCCCACGCAATCGCGGCAAGATTGTACAAGTCGGTTCGGCGTTGGCGTATCGCGCGATCCCGTTGCAGTCGGCGTATTGCGGCGCCAAGTTTGCCATTCGCGGTTTTACCGATGCCTTGCGCGTCGAGCTGATGCACGACAAAAGCAAGGTGGGCGTCACCATGGTGCAGCTGTCCGCATTCAACACGCCGCAATTTCAGTGGGCCCGCACGCGACTGCCGCGCAGGCCGCAACCGGTGCCGCCGATTTACCAACCCGAGGTAGCGGCGGAAGGGATTTACTACGCGGCACACCATCATCGTCGCGAGCTTTGGGTGGGCTACCCCGCGGTCAAAGCGATCATTGGTAACGGCTTGGTGCCGTGGCTAGCCGACCGCATCTTGGCGAAAAAGGGTTATGCCGGTCAGATGGGCGATCAGCCGGTGCCGATTGATCGGCCCGATAATTTGTTCGAGTCAGTCGACCATGACTTCGGCACCCACGGCCGTTTCGACGATCGCTCGCGGAGCTGGAGCCCGCAGCTGTGGGCAACCACGCATCGCCGAAGCCTTGCCGCCGGTTTGCTGGGCGCAGCGTTGCTCGCCACGCATGCGCTGTTGGCTCGACGTGGAGCCCGATGTGATGACGATAACGATCGCTGATGTGGGTAAGCGCGCGCAACGCTGTGGCGGCCTGAGGGACGCGGCATGAAACGACGTCTCCGCAGTGACGCAACGATGGCTCTGCTCCTGGGCGCCGCCGCGATCGGCGCCGCCGTGTTGGAGCGGCGCCGGCCATCGCGTCAGCGGCCGCTGCGATCGGCACGACAGTTGCCACGGCCACTGGCGCTGCCCGGTGGCGAGGAAAAGACGCATATCGAGGCGGCGCGTCGTTTTAACCACAGTTCGTCGCTATTGGCGTTATCGGTGTTGGCGGACAGTGGTATCGAGCACTATCGCGGCTCCTTCAAAAATCCGGCGATGTTCGTTCCGCTGGTTTCAGCCACGCTTTCATTTTTTGCTGGATTGCACGGCGGCCACGACCGTCGTGCGGCGTCTCACCCGGTGCGCCACAGCATCTATACGTTTGCCGCCGTGGCGGGTCTTGCCGGCACTGGCTTTCATCTTTACAACGTAACCAAACGTACCGGCGGTTGGAGCTGGAACAATGTGTTTTATGCCGCGCCGCTGGGTGCCCCCACCGCGCTGTTGCTGTCGGGTGGCTTGGGCGCGATTGGCGAGCGCCTGCGCGACCAGCCGGCGGATGAACCGCGTCTGCTTGGTATGCCGGCTGGCAGAGCGCTGGCGCTAGCGGTCGCTGCGGGCTTGCTGGGCACGGTGGGCGAGGTTGGCCTGCTGCATTTTCGTGGGGCCTTCCAACACCCGGCGATGTACGCGCCGGTGATCATTCCACCAATGACGGCAGCGCTGATGGCAGCGACGGCGTTTAGCCATCCACAGCCGCGTCCGATGACGCGCTGGTGGCTAAAACTAACGACGTGGTTGGGCCTGATCGGGGTCGCCTTCCATGCGCGCGGCATTGCGCGTTGTCAGGGCGGTTGGCGTAACTGGAGCCAGAACGTTCTAAGTGGTCCGCCACTGCCGGCACCGCCCAGCTTCAGCGCGCTGGCGCTGGCCGGGCTGGCCGCACTTCGACTAAGGCAAACCGAGAAATGAACAACGACGCTGCGACGACCCGCTATCCGGGCTACGACGTATTGGCCAAGCAGGATACCGCCTCGTGGGATGCGATCACGCGCCGAGTGGTTGAAGCGCGATTGTCGACACCGTTGCAACCACGCTTTTTTAATCAAGCCGAGTGGGCGGCTGTGACGAGCCTGTGCCATTGCGTCGTTGCGCAACCTGATGACCGACCGCCAGTACCGTTGGCGGCGATGTTGGATGTGCGATTGTTGGAGAACCACGGCAACGGTTGGCGCGATGCCAGACTGCCGCACTTGCGTGATGCGTGGTGCATCGGCTTGGCGGCCTTGGATGCCGAGAGCCGTGCTGCCGACGGCGCAGTGTTCTCGCAACTTCAGCTGGATCAGCAGATGGCGCTGATCGGTGCGATGCAGCGTGGCGAACTACATGACGCGGCCTGGCAAAGCATGCCGCCCGAGCTGTTCTTTAGCGAGCGCGTACTACATGACCTGTACGGCGCGTACTACTCTCATCCGGCGGCGTGGAGCGAAATTGGTTTTGGTGGACCAGCGAATCCGCGTGGCTACGTGCGACTGAACAAAAATCGTCGTGATCCGTGGGAAGCGATCGAGGCAACGCCAGATGCCAGCCCGGATCAGCGCGACCAAGTCAGTAAGGAGAACGCGCGTGTCCGCTGATGCGATGGACGTGCCACGCGGAACCGATGGTCACGCACCGGACGTGTTCCGCAAGGGTGGCTGGGTACCGATGCGCGAATACGACCTCGATAAAGAAGTCGACTTTGTCATCGTCGGTACTGGCGCCGGCGGCGCAACACTGGCATGCCGACTAGCGGAGCAGGGCTTCAGCGTGGTCGCGCTGGATGCCGGCGCTTGGTGGCGACCGCTGGAAGAGTTTGCTTCCGACGAGGCGCACCAGCAGAAGTTGTATTGGAACGACGAACGCATTTGCGATGGCGACAATCCGCTGAAAATGGGCGGCAACAATTGCGGCAAGGCGGTCGGCGGTAGCACCGTGCATTTCGCGATGGTGTCGCTACGCTTCCGGCCTGAGTGGTTCAAATGTCGCAGCGTGCTCGGCTACGGCGTCGACTGGCCGCTCGACTGGCAGGAGATGTGGCGCTACTACGATGAAGTTGAGCAAGCGCTGAGCATTGCCGGTCCGGTAAATTATCCGTGGGGGCCGCCGCGCAAGCGTTATCCCTACCGCGCACACGAACTGAATGCTGCCGCGTTGGTGTTGGCGCGCGGCGCTGAAGCCATGGGCACGGCGTGGGCGCCGACACCGCTAGCAACGGTATCGGCACCACACGGAAAATCGCCGCCGTGCGTATATCGCGGATTCTGCGTCGCCGGCTGCGCCACCAACGCTAAGCAAAGCGCGCTAGTGACATGGATCCCGCGCGCGCTTAAAGCCGGCGCCGAAATCCGTGACTTGGCTATGGCCGGACGCATCGAAACCAATGACGCCGGCCGGGCGGTCGGCGTGGAATATTTTCGCGACGGAAAATGGCGCTTCCAGCTCGCTCGTAATGTGGTGGTAGCTGGCTACGCCATCGAGACGCCACGATTGCTACTGATGTCGGCCAATAGCCGCTTTCCCGATGGGCTGGCAAATAGCTCTGGTTTGGTCGGCAAAAACCTGATGGTGCAGTCCAACCAAGCAGTGTGGGGCGTGATGGATGAGGAGGTTCGCAGTTACAAAGGACCACCGTCGCTTTCGATCAGTGAACACTGGAACTACGAAGACAAAGGCAAAGATTTCTTCGGCGGCTATGCCTATATGAGCCAAGGGCCGCTGCCAATCGGTTGGGCCTCCACCTTGAACGGACGCGGTCTATGGGGTGCGGATCTATCCCGCGAAATGCAGAAGTACAATCATCAGGCCGGCTTGAAGATTGTCGGTGAAACCTTGCCGCAGGAGCGCAATCGCGTCACTTTGGCTGACGAGAAAGACCAATACGGTCTGCCAATTACGCGCATTACCTATTCGTTTTGCGAGAACGATAAAAAACTTATCGCCCATTCGCTCAATTTTATGGAACAAGCGCTCGGTGCGGCCGGTGGCAAAGAAATCTGGCGGCAGGAAGACGACACTTGCCACCTCAACGGCACCGCCCGCATGGGCGATGATCCCAAGACCAGCGTCGTGAATGCCGACTGTCGCAGCTGGGATATTCCCAATCTATGGATCTGCGACGGCTCGGTGTTCCCCACCGTCGGCG
>JBDTBF010000074.1:0-2566 GCA_039924175.1 Rhodanobacter sp. | reverse complement strand
GCGACATGAAAGACAAGTACAAGGAAACGTCCCGCGGCGGTTTGGCGGTCAACGTTATCGAGTGCTGACGCCCGCGTCGCCCAAAGGGAGCAACCGTTGGTTTGTAGGAGCAAGCTCGAGGGCGATGCTTCACCCCACGCCATACGTCTTGATGGAACCTTGGCTCCGCCACTGTGGCCTCGGCAACTTGGCGACTTGGCGGTGATCGTTATCGGGTGCGGACAATAGAACAGGCATCGGAAGGCTCTAGGGTCCCCTTGGAAGTACCGTAAACTTCACGCGCTCTCACGCGGCGGGCAGCCACTCCGCGCCGTTCACCCCTGGCAGTCACGCTTGGCGGTGCGGTCGCATGGTGTAGCAGCCGCGGCACCCAGAGCTTTCCATCGCTGATCCGGTACTTGGCTCAAGCGCGGCATCAATCAACTCAGACGGCGGCACAGTGACGCGAAAGCCTGGACTGGATCTATTGCGTGCCGTCGCCGTCGTATGGGTGATGGTTTTCCACAGCTACTGGGCCGGCTATCAAGGAGGCGGCGTGTTCCGCTGGAGTGGCTGGATGGGCGTGGATCTGTTCTTCGCGCTGTCCGGCTTTCTGATCGGATCGCAGGTATTCACTCCACTGGCCGCAGGCAAACGCGTCGGCTTGACCGACTTCTACCTACGCCGCAGCTTTCGCACACTACCAGCGTTTTTTGCAGTCTTGACGATCTACTTCGTCTGGCCTTCACTGCGCGAAACCACGGGAATGATGCCGCTATGGCGCTTTCTCACCTACACCATGAATTTGTGGATCGACCCGTCCCGAGCCGCGTTCTCACACGCATGGTCGCTGTGCGTGGAAGAGCAGTTTTATCTGCTGTTCCCGGCGTTGGCCATTGCGATAGCCTGGCAAACCAGCTTTCGGCGAAGCGCTGCGTTATTCGGCGCGCTGGTGCTGGGAGGCATGCTGTTAAGAGCATGGCTTTGGTGGCATTTCCTTGCACCCGTGGCAGCGGCAGATGGTGACAGCGGCATCCCCTATGCGCGCTATTTGTACGACCCCACATGGGCTCGTCTCGACGATTTATTGGCCGGCATCGCGCTGGCCGCCATGCGCAGTTACAGCACTCGCGGCTGGGCATGGATTGAGCGCCACGCAAATACCGTAGCCCTGCTCGGCGCGCTGCTGACGGCCGCGTGCATGTTCGGCTTTGATGAGCGACGCATGACGTTCGCCGCCAACGTATTTGGGTACCCTGTGCTGGCGCTAGCCATGGGCACACTGGTGGCTTCTGCAGCCACAGGGCGCGGCGTGCTAACGACGCTTCAGCTACCCGGTGTGGAGTGGTTGGCGCTGGCGTCCTACAGCCTGTACCTCAGCCACAAGATGGTTTATGGCCAGCTTCACGGTCGCTTCGCCGCGGTCGTTGACGGACACGGTATCTGGACGGCGTTGATCTACGTCGCCGTCGTTCTCGCGGTGGGTGCAGCCCTGCATTATTCGGTTGAACGTCCGTTCCTGAAGCTACGAGAGCCAGTGCGACGCATGTGGGCACGGCGATGCACACGCTCGGTATCGCTGCAGAATGCGGTTCGAGAACCTGTTTGAACGTGCGCTGGATCATGCGCTGCTCGAATGGGAGTCTGTCGGTTTTGCCACTAGATCTCGAAACTTCCGCAGGGAAAGCCTTGGCTTCAGCTGTGCCCCAGCCTCCGCTCGAGCTTTACTCATCAAGCACAGCGGCCGAAAGGAGAAAGGGCCGAAGCCCACCCTTCGCTACGACGAGGGTGTAAAACGACGGCGGGGTGGTGTCGGTTTGGCAGTCAATTCGCTCGCCCATGAAGAGCTACCTCGCGCCGCAACCATCTTGAGCAGGGGACAGACCCCGACTGGCAAAACAAGACACCACCATGACCACTGGTAGATGACATCTACCGCCTAATTCTGCAACCATCAGTCCCCTTTGGCGCATTCCGCGCCCCCGCAGGAATCTCATGTCCTCACCCAATTCGATTCGCCGCGACGTCGGCCCGTGGGCGTTAATGTTCACTGGTTTGGGCTCGATCATCGGCTCCGGCTGGCTATTCGGTGCGTGGCGCGCGGCGCAAATCGCCGGGCCCGGCGCGATCTGGGCGTGGATATTGGGTGCCGCAATCATCATGACCATCGCGCTGACTTACGCAGAGCTGGGCGCAATGTTTCCCGAATCCGGCGGCATGGTGCGCTACGGCCACTATTCGCACGGTTCGTTGGTCGGCTTCATTGCGGCGTGGGCGAACTGGATTGCGATTGTTTCGGTGATCTCAGTGGAGGCCGAAGCTTCCGCGCAATACATGTCGTCCTGGAAATGGCAGTGGGCGAAGGATCTGTATCACCAGGTTCCAGGCGGCCACGGTGAGTTGAGTACAAATGGCTTGCTGATCGCCGCCGTGCTGGTGGTGATGTACTTCCTGTTCAATTTCTGGAGCGTGAAGTTGTTCGCGCGCTCCAATACCGCGATCACGATGTTCAAGTTGGTGATCCCCGCTGCCACCGCCGTGCTGCTGATGATGACGGGCTTTCATCCGGAAAACTTCGCCGTGGGTA
>JBDTBF010000073.1:0-17532 GCA_039924175.1 Rhodanobacter sp. | reverse complement strand
TTCGCCCGCAGCGGCATCACCGTCGGCGTCGCCAATACCCGCGGCCCGGCGTCACTTGCGTCCATGGTCAAAGAGCTTGGCGACAAGGTCGAACCGTTGACGCTTCAAGATGCGCTCAAGGCCGACGTGATCTTTCTCGCCATCCCGTTCTGGTCGCACCGTGACATCGCCAAGGCTCGCTCGACATGGCAAGCCAAGATCGTCATCGACGTCACGAATGCTTATGGCGTGCCGCTGTCCGAGCTCGACAATCTGCCTTCCTCTGCCATGGTGGCGAAGTCGTTTCCCGGCGCACATCTGGTGAAGGCATTCAATCATCTGCCCGCGCAGGTGCTTGCACTGGATCCTGCCAGCAACGGCGGTCGTCGGGTCATTTTCTTGTCAGGCGATGACAAAGGCGCGGTCGAGTCAGTCGATGCTCTGGTTCGGCAACTCGGCTTCGCGCCGATCAGTCTGGGCAAGATTGTCGAGGGCGGTCAGTTGGTTCAGGCACAAGACAAGAGCTGGGCGCCACTGATCTTCCAGGACCTGTTCAAGCGAACAAGTGACAAGGTTTGACCGTGTGTTCCAGCCCGAGCGCTATAACCCTCGGCATAAGCATCCTGGCGGGCTCTTCAGCAGTCACCAGGAATAGGTGAAAAGTCTCGCCCGCGCCCCGCAAGCAAAATGTGCGACCAAAGCGGGCTAACGCAATTGTCCTGACATCCGGATCACGCCGCGCACGCCGCGTGCTTTCGGTAGAGGCACGCGTTGATTGCTGCTCGCGCGAGATGGGATCTCGCCGAGGCGCGCTCCTTGCGCCAACCCGTCGATGGCTCACGTGACTCAAGCATTATCCCAGGAAAAAGCATCATGAAAATCGAGCTCAAGGGCCGCAAGGCCATCGTTACCGGATCGACGGCAGGCATTGGTCGCGCGATCGCCGAGGGCCTCGCTCGTGCGGGTGCCTCGGTCGTCATCAACGGACGCAAGGAAGAGCGGATCGCCGGTGCATTACGCGAGCTTCGCGCACTCCTGCCCGATGCCGATATTACCGGCGTAGCTGCCGACCTCTCGACGGCCGAGGGGTCCGCTGTCCTCTTCGCTCAGGCGGCGGACGCTGACATTCTTGTCAACAATCTCGGCACCGCGTACGTCAATGGTTTTTTCGAACAGCAAGATAGCGAGTGGTTGGATCTCTTCCAGCTGAATGTGATGAGTGGTGTTCGCGCTGCACGGCACTACTTGCCCGCGATGGTTAAACGCGGTTGGGGACGGGTCGTCTTTATCAGCAGCGAGTCCGCCGTGGCGATTCCCAAAGAGATGATCGACTACGGCATGACCAAGACAGCGCAGCTTGCCGTCTCCAGGGGGTTGGCCGAACTGGTCGGCGGCACGGGCGTCACGGTCAACTCAGTTTTGCCCGGGCCCACCCGCTCAGAGATCCTAGGCAACTGGATGAAGTCCACCGCTGAAGAGTCGGGCATTACGCAAGAGGAAGCGGAGCAGAACTTCCTCAAGACGACGCGCCCAACCACGCTCATCAACCGATTCACGACAACCGAAGAAGTCGCCAACATGGTGGTCTATGCCTGCTCACAGCAGGCGTCCGGTACGACTGGCGCAGCACTGCGCGTCGATGGCGGGGTCCTGCGCTCGATCCCCTGAGTTGAACTGCGTTTGATCGTGACTGCGACCGCTTAGCAAGGTCCCGACAATTCGGCAGCTTGGTCAGGCCATAGACTCGAATCATGAAAGATATGATGGCATTGTTCATCTAGACTGGTCGCAAGATGCCACGGCCTAACGGTGCTCTGGCGTCAATATGTTGTCTGCCGATAAACTGACGGCTGTCGAGGCGATCCAGGTCGGTAGCGCTGAGCCAGCGTGTCCACCGAAAAAGATAGTCTATATATCTGTCATGAATCCGGTTTCAGGCCTTCTTTGGCAGGCACGAACCGGGGCTGACTGGTTGCTTGCTTACGGCGCACCAACATGAATGCGCGTGCTTTCATCTATCGTCACCGCTTGTTGGGCAAGCGCGCCGTGGTCACGCTAGCCAGCGTGCTACCCAAGTCGGGCGCACGCCGCTTGCGCGCGTTGGCCGAGCGGATCGCCTTCACATTGACGCCCCAGTATCAGGCAGATACCTTGCCGGCCATATTTCAATACTGGTCTGGTCGTTATCTTGCGCCTGATGCGGAGCGGCTGGGCATCGGATCGCCCGAAGCTCTCTACCTTCGTCATATTGCGGAACAGGCTTCGCAGCGTCCACGTCCCGTGCGGGTCTTAGCCTGGGTACCGGCGCCGCCAGTATGGAGATCGCTTTAGCCCAGCAATTGAAAGCTGCGGGCGTGCTGGCGCAAATCACCTGTTTGGACTTCAACCCGACCTTGATACGCCACGCCTCAATAGCCGCCAAAGCTGCAGGCGTCAGCGCAGTCATCTCGTTTGAGACTCGCGATTGCAACCAGCCATTTGAGCTGGAGCCGCAAGACATCGTTATCGTCAACCAGTTTTTCCATCATGTCACTGCACTGGAAGTGTTTTGTAAATCGCTGCAACGTACGTTGGCACCAAAAGGGGCACTGCTCACGTCCGACATCATCGGTCGCAATGGCCATCAATTGTGGCCGGTCGTGGAGGCCGTCGTGCAGCAAGCGTGGGCCAAATTGCCCACTGAACAACGTTACGATCGCCACTTCGGCACCCTGCAACCCAGCTACCGGCCGATCGATCACTCGGCGTATTCCAACGAAGGGGTGCGTGCGCAAGATATCGTTGGCTGCCTGCTTGGTGAATTCGACTTTGAATTGTTCTTTAGCTTTGGTGGCGCGATTGTTCCTTTCATTGAACGCCGGGTCGGCTTCAATTTCGATCCCGATGATCCACACGATCGTGAGTTCATCGATGAAGTGCAGGCCACGGACGCTGCGGCCCTTGCGGCCGGAAAATACCCTGCCGCAAATATGATCGCCGTGCTGCGGCAGAAGGGTGCAGCTTCCGAACTTGTCTACCTGCCGGTTAGTCCACAGCAACACGTTGAGCTGACCCGCCATCAACAGACCAAACTGGAGTTGAGGCGGAGCGGAGCGGAAAAACGTGGTTGACCCACACGAATTCGTTACGTCATAACAAATCGAGTCACACTGCCAACGATGCTACGGGCGGGGCGGCCAGCCACCGACTAGTAGGCGCTTAGTATCGATGGCGGCAATTACCGGACTCTCGCTATCGGCGCCTCTGGGTCGAAAGCCGCCCTTTAGCCCGTCGTACGTTTCGCGCGAAACGACGAGGTAGGATCCTGCCAGTTGCGGCGTATGGATGAGCTTCGCGCTCCAACTTGATGGTCGCAACGATATGCAGTGCTATCACGCGCCGCTGTGACGGTGCGATTTGCGAGCGAGCATGGCGTGACACAAATCTAAGGAAGCGACCGTCGAACAGCAGCGGCTGGACCGCCATAGCGGGGCGACACGCGGTCGTCGCATGGTGTGAAAATGAGGCGTAAGGTGGGCTGCATGCAGCGGTGTAAAGCCATGAAGTACGTGACGGCTGGTGACGATGTGCGGTGCCGCGGTGTCGGCACGATCAACGCAAGCAATGGGAAGTCACCAAGGTATTGCTGCGCTAGACAGGGTGGCCATGCGCGAGACCCGAACGTCTTCGTCGTGATGCTGGCGCGCATCTGCACCATCAGTGCCGGTGGCAGCCTGACGGCTGGCCGCTGAGGCCGCACCGGTGACCTATCTGACGACTGTTGGATCGAGTTCGATGCCAGCGCATGCCGGTATTGGGTTGCGTGCGCCACATGTCAGCCGAGTGCTGTCAGAACACCCGCAGATCGCGTGGTTCGAGACCCACAGCGAGAACTTGTTTGGTGCGGGTGGACCGTTTCGCGACGCGATGACTCGTATCCGGCGTGATTACCCGCTCAGCTTGCACGGCGTGGGGTTGTCGCTGGGATCGGCGGACAGGTTGAGTAGCGACCACTTGCATCGGTTGCGCGAGTTGATACAGGCGTATCAGCCGGAACTGGTGTCCGAACACCTTTGCTGGGGCGCAATTGGCGACTGGCACAGCAACGAGTTGTTGCCGCTGCCGTTCACGGAGGAAGCGCTAAAGCTCGTCGTAGCGCACATCGGCGAAACGCAAGACGCGCTAGGGCGGGAGATTCTGGTCGAGAACGTGTCGACCTATCTGCGCTTTCGAGACGGCGATTACACCGAATGGAATTTCGTCGCCGAAGCCGTTCGGCGTAGCGGCTGCGGGCTGTTGTGCGACGTCAACAATATCTATGTCAACAGCGTCAATCACGGCTTTGATCCGCACGTCTATTTGCGCGCGTTGCCGGCGGCAGCGGTGCGGGAAATCCATCTTGCCGGTTTCACCCGCAAGGACGACCTGCCGGTTCCGCTGTTGATTGACTCGCATAGCCGCCGCGTGTCGGCGGAAGTGTGGAGCCTCTACGCCGAGGCTATCGATTTGTTCGGTCCGATTCCGACCTTGATCGAATGGGACATGGATATCCCGGCGTTAGAAGTGCTGCTCGACGAAGCGGCGCATGCTGAGGAAGTGCTGGATGGACACCGTGCCCTCGTTGCGTGACCTGCAACAGCAGTTTATGGCTGCGCTGTATGACGCGGACGCACCCGGACCCGTTGCGGCTATTGCCGGAAATGGACTCACTGCCGCAGCGCGCCTTCGTATCTACCGAAGCAGTTGCAACGAGTCGCAAACCGCGGCACTGCGAGTGACTTACCCAGCGTTACAAGCCTTGGTCGGTGACGTGTTTTTTGACCAGACAGTACACAGCTATCGCCGTGCCCATCCATCACAGTCGGGGAATCTGCAAGCGTTCGGCGCGAAGCTGGGTGACTACCTTGAAACGCTGGCTGCTTGCCGCGCGTATCCGTATCTTCCCGACGTGGCGCGACTTGAATGGTTGCGGCAGGAAACGATTCTCGCGCGCGATGTAGCGACGGTTGTCTCCAGTGCGTTCATCGAGCGCGTTGGATCGACTACTACGCCCACACACGTCGTGCTGCATCCGAGTCTGCACGTGGTTACGAGTCGGTATCCCGTACTTTGCATTTGGCGCTATGCGCTACATCCGTCAGTAGACGGCCTCACGCTTGGTGACGGTGAATGCGTCGTGCTGTGGCGGGAGGATGGTGAGGTCGCGATGGCGGCCGTCGACCGAGCCAGTTTCGCCTGTATCGTCGCTCTGCAACAGGGGGCCAGCCTAGATGCCGCTCGGGCAGAAGCTGTGCTGCTGGATCCCGATTTCGACCTCGCCGCATGTATCGAAACCCTATTGGAGCGCAGTCTCATCACCGGTGTCTGACGGTGGGCGGCTCATGCGGAGGATCTTGTTCCGTGCTGATGATGGCTGGCGTCGTCCCGTATCACCGAGCGCGATGTTGGCGCTTGTCACGCGTCGGCATGAAATCCACGGTGAAAGCTTAGGCTTCGATCGCGAGGCGGTGAAGCTCGGCGGTATCGGCCCCATGGTGCTACGTTGCTACTTTGTATAGCGTGACTTGAAGAAATGAAACGTATGGCGGGCGCTGCTCTGGCAGCCCTTATATTTAGCGGTGCTTTTATTGTGTACGCGGGCATGGCAGCAACCACGCAATCAGGTAGCGCGGACAATCCGCAAACGATACGGCGGTTGCTACTCAAATTTGAACAAGCCCAGGCAACCGCACCACTGCGCTACCCGACTGCGTGTGTTGCGGGCACGGCCGAGACGTATACCCGCATGGCACTTGGCGCCAAGCTACAGAACGCGGGCGACGTTCAATTGAATTTATGGACGGTACCCGAGCCCTTCGGGCGAGTGGATCAGCCGGAGTCAGACCGCGCGTCCGGTCGCTGCGATTACCGTGTAGCTGGCGAAGGTGAATCGCAAAGTGCGCATTTCATCGCCGAATTCTTCAGCCGCAAGCGTCCCCGGGCAGGCGAAATCGCCTACGCGAAGGTGTGGCAACAAGGTAGTGGCGAAGCGGTGTTGGTTGCGTTCCCCAATGGTCCGCGCGGCATCAATCCACAGATCACCTTCAAGATCATTCCGGTCGGCGCGCAACCCTTCGCGAAACCCTAGCGCAACAAACGAGTACGCCTGAAACGTACCGATTGGGTAAGGAAGGAATAAGCGAGAGCCATAGCTGCCGGCCACTGCTTAGCCTAATTACCCGGCTGAGCTACTCAACGGCATGCCATCTTCCTTGGCCGCCTTGACGGTAATTTTGGGCGTCAAACTGCCACCAGCAATGCGCGTGCACAGGCCGTTTGGTACTGCGACGAAGGCATCAGGACCATTTTTAGGCGCATTGGTGCCGCAATTGACCGTCGCCGTATGGCAGGTGTTCTTGTCGGCAGCGTTGATTCCGTAGCACTTCACCCAACCGTCGGTGTATATCTTCGTGCGGTTAAGGATGATAGCTGCGGTCATGACTGGTGGTTTGGGATCAGGCTTTATCGTTGCGGCAGGCGACGTGCCCGCGATCGCTGTACCCGTAACCAGCCACGTCATGCCAAGCGCGATAACGCCTGTGATGGCAGCTTTGGTTACCTTATTGGGATTCATTCGAATCACCTCAGTTTTAGGACTTTGTTTCGTTTCGTGTAGAAGGCTGCGAGGCTATCGGCTATCGCCTGCGGCGAGGCAAGCGGACGGCTAATCAGCTTCCCAACCCAGCGTATGGCAAGCGTCCGCGAGGCCAAGCAGCTTGTGTCACGTCATTACGTCGAATTTATCACTTTCGTAGGTGATGGATGCCCAACCTGGTTAAGGTTTGTTGCTGGTAAGCGCAAGGGAATCGCAGGATCAGTGCGTTATAGCGCGTCTTCGACCGCTTTTTATGATCAATGGTCCGTGCATAGCCGCCGGTTCGCCTCACGGGTCTTCGATCACCTTTGGTTGGAGTACGCCATCGCGTTGCGCGTGCTCTGAGCAGACCCGTCCAGGATGCCGGAGCCATCCCTCCGCGCGGATCGAGAAAGGGGCCTGGATGCTCGTCAGTTTGGTAAGGCAATCCCCCCGTCAGTACCGACCCCTATCATCAGCCACCGCCCGAAGCGCACGTTCGCGACCGGTAGGAAAGGGGCGATACGCGACTTCCAGTCGGGCTGGTAGCGGACTGGCGGCCACGCCCGGGCCGTGTGCGGGACGCGGCCGTATTGGTAGACGTTGAAACGCGTTGGCAATTTGTCGCGGCGGCTCACTTGTTGTCGTTGCTCGACTCTTTCAGCTCGGGGAATTGATCGTCCCGCCATTCGTTTGGTGCACTTTGTTTTGCGTCGGCTAGTTTCTGTTCGCGCGTCCGCAAATCGACGCGCCGGATTTTGCCGGAAATGGTTTTTGGAAGCTCGTAAAACTCTAGCCGGCGCACGCGCAAATAGGGTGGTAGATGTTCGCGCGCATATTTCAAAATTTCAAAGGCCGTTTGTCGGTCCGGCGAATAGCCCGGGGCTAGCGCGATGTAAGCCTTGGGTAGCGTTTGCCGGACCGCGTCGGGTACCGGCACGATCGCGGCTTCGGCGACGGCCGGGTGTTCGATCAACACGCTTTCCAGCTCGAACGGGCTGATTTTGTAGTCCGATGACTTGAACACATCGTCGGTGCGGCCGATGTAGGTGACGTAGCCATCGGCGTCGATCGAGGCGACGTCGGCGGTGTGATAGACGCCGTCGGCCATAGCCGCAGCGGCTAGCTCGGGGTTGCCTCGATAGCCGGCCATGAGTGGCAGTGGTCGTCCGGTGGGGCCGTTGAGGTCGAGGCAGATTTCACCTTCCGCGCCGGCGCCGTGAAGATGTTTGCCGCTGATTGGGTCCACCAAGACGAACGGAACGCCGGGCATCGGTCGCCCCATCGAGCCGGGTTTGAGTGGTGCGCCAACGGTGTTGGCGATAATCGCCGTGGTTTCTGTTTGGCCGTAGCCGTCGCGAATAGTTAGCCCCCATTTGTGCTGCACTTGGGCGATAACTTCCGGGTTGAGTGGCTCGCCGGCGCCGACCATTTCGCGTAGCCCGCTTGGACGCTCGCCCATGTCAGCGTTGATTAGCATGCGGTACACGGTGGGTGGCGCGCAGAAGGTGTTGACGCCGTAGGTGCGCATTTGTTCGATTAACGCGGCGGCATCGAAGCGGGTGTAGTTGTAAATAAAGATGGCTGCCTCGCCGTTCCACGGCGCGAAGAAGCATGACCACGCATGTTTGGCCCAGCCCGGCGAAGAAATATTAAGGTGCACGTCGCCGGGACGAAGGCCGACCCAGTACATGGTGGAAAGGTGGCCGACCGGGTATGAAGCTTGGGTGTGTTCCACCAGCTTCGGGCGGCTGGTGGTGCCGGAGGTGAAATACAGCAATAGCCGGTCGTCGGGCTTGGTACCGGGATGCGGCAATGGCGCGTCGTCTTCGCTACTAGCGCCCGCCAAGTCAGCCCAGCCGGCTGCTGGGCCCACGGAAATCTTTGTGTAATTGCCAGACACGGTCGCAAACTTGTCGGCGTCGACGGCATTGCAGATAACGTGTTTCGCCTCACCGCGGTCGATCCGGTCGCGCAAGTCATCCGGCCCCACGGCGGTGGTGGTCGGCATGATCACGGCGCCCAATTTCATGATCGCCAGCATCGATCGCCACAACTCGATCTGGTTGTTGAGCATGACGATGACGGGGTCGCCTTTGCGCACGCCACGTGCCGCCAACCAGCGAGCTAGGCGATTCGAATCGCGACGCATCTGGTCGAATGATGTCTCTGAGCCGGTGCCATCTTCTTCGCGGATGATTAGCGCTGGCTTCGTATTGCCAGTGGCCATAGCGTCGAACCAGTCGATGCCCCAATTGAATTGGTCGCCCAGATCGGGCCAGCGAAAGTCGCGAAGCGCCGCATCGTAGTCGCCGGCGCAGTGCAGCAGTTGATCGCGTGCTGCCCGAAAGTTGTCCGTGCTTTTGCTCACCGTCATCTCCTTGCTAGATTGTCGCCGGTTGCGCTACCGGGCGGCCGGCTGCTCATGCCACCGGTGCTACAAGACTAGTCCGTGATCATTGGGGGCATCCACCCGACCTTGGTAGAGTCTTTTATTCGGTTGATTTTTGCCGAATTGGATAGCGCTAGTGTGGACGGGATCCGTTTGGTCGTTGCCCTTCCTTTCCAACACTCTGGGAACAAAGGGCAACGTCGAATAGCTCCAAGGCGTCGTAGTTGGCTGACCTGCTTCGCTGTGGTGAACCGCATCCTAGGTGAGCAGCTAGCTGGCTGCTCACCTAGGGACGACGACGCATGAAGGGTTGGCTTTTAAGTACCTGCGATTCAACTAGTGCTCGTTATTTCCGATCAGCCGCACTGGCGTCACGGGCGGCGCGGAATTCGGAATCTTTGCTCCAGTTTGGCCATGCTTGCGAATTGGCGAGGTCGTTGCCGACGGTGTAAAGCAGCTGCAGGTCGCGCGCCATGCCGGTGAACGGCCAGCTGGCCTGCCATTCGTCACCCGGTTGGTGGTAACGCTTGCTGGTGTAATCGGCCGCAGCGGCCTTACCGGCTTTGATGCCACCGTCGATCAGGTCTTCGCCCGAACCAAAAGAGATGGCGGGTACGCCGCGCTTGGCGAATGAGAAGTGATCGGAGCGGAAGAAGTAGCCGGCGGCCGGGTTGGAGTCGGGGGTGTAGGTCATGTGGAACGGTTTGGCAGCAGCGATCAAGTCATCCAGCAGACCCAGCTTGGCGCTGCCGGAAATGGTGAAGTCGTGCGTGGGGCCGGTTGGGTCCAGCGCATCCATATTCAGCACGCCGACGGTGGTGGCCAGTGGGTAGACCGGATTGGCGGCGTAGTACTCCGAACCGAGCAAACCCTTTTCTTCAGCGGTGACATTAAGAAACACAATGGAGCGTTCTGGCCGCGGCGCATTGGCGAACGCACGCGCCATTTCGATCAGCGCAGCGGTGCCGGTGGCGTTATCTACGGCCCCGTTATAGATGCGGTCGCCCTTGGCGTCGGGTTGGCCGATGCCAAGGTGATCCCAATGCGCGCTATAGATCACCGTTTGATCGGGGTACTTACTACCGACAACACGGCCAATGATGTTGTGCGAGGTGATGACGCTGGAGTCCACTTTGAAGTTCGCGCTCAGGCTTTCACCCTTCAGTACAACGGGTTTGAAGGCGCGTGTTTGCGCTTCCTTCTTCAGCTGGTCGAAGTTCAGTCCGGCCTGTTTGAACATGGATACGGCGAGGTCGCGTTGAATCCATCCCTCGAGCTGTGTGTGCGCTTCAGTGGGTTTGGCGCGCACGATATCGAACATGGTGTTGGTGTTGGAGTTCTTTACCGTTGCCCAGCCGTAAGACGCGGGTGCGGTTTCGTGCACGACCAACACGCCGACGGCGCCGCGGCGAGCGGCCTCTTCGTATTTGTAGGTCCAGCGACCGTAATAGGTCATCGCCTTACCGCCAAAGTCGCCCTTACCCGTTTCAAAGTCCGGGTCGTTGACCAGCACCACCGCAATTTTTCCGTGTAGATCGACGCCTTTGTAGTCGTCCCACTTCCGCTCGGGCGCGGTAACGCCGTAGCCGACAAACACCAGCGGAACGTCGCTGACGTTGACGGATTTGGAGCCGTCCATCGGCGCGCGGATGGCGATTTGCTTGCCTTGAGTCAACGCGTCGGTCTTGCCGTTTTCGGTCAGCGTCAGCGTCGGCGTGCCAATAATTTCACTGCGCAGCAGTGGCACCGCTTGCGTCCACGCGCGCTTGCCGTCCTTCAAATCACCGCCCGGCTGGACGCCGGCCGCTTTGAATTGCGCCACGACGTAGTCGATGGTCTTGGCTTCTGCGGGTGTCGCCGGCCCACGGCCCTCAAACGCATCCGAAGACAAGGTTTTTACCTCGCTGGAGAGGCGCTGTGGGCTGAACGTGGGCAGCGTCGCCGCGAAGGTGACGGAGCAGGTGGACAAGAGAACGGCGGAAAGAATTAATCGCTTCACGAGGGAGCTCCGGGTGGAAGAAAGACTCGTTGGATACTAGTCAATCTAGGCGCCATGGTCGAACTGGCGCGAATAGTCGGTGCATGCCGTAAGTCCGCTCTATAAAAAGGTGTTCAGGATGTGGGCTTGGCCAGAGCATTTGCGTGGAGTCATGACTGATGAACCAGGCAGTTGCGCTTTTAGTAAACGCTTATCCGCGCCCAGCCAAGCGACGCTGGGACGCGTTGTGCTGCCACGCAATGGCCGCGTGTTTTGTGCCCTGGCTTAACGGGATGGATCGGCAACTGTGCGCAGCGCAGTGGGTTTCTGTTGCTCACGGCTTAGGTGGGAAGGCGAGTAGTCCTTCTCGACGCTTGATCTCGATTTGCCGATCGCGATGGTGGCAAAACGTGGGTTGCCTGGTCACAGACCGGTGGAATCGTTGGTCGCTTGTGCGGTGGCGACGCAACCACGCAAGCCTGTCGTCGGGAAGTGATGTTGCGGGGCTCGCGGTATCGCTTCGTTCAGGCAGTGATACCGAGGAAGGCTGCGTGCGAAGCGGAAAAATGGTGTCGTCTGCGCCGTATTTCTATGTCCGTTCGCGTCGCAATAGTGGTTGTTGGAAGACTTCCAATGAGTCCACATAAGCACCGCCAGCTACGCCAACGGCAAAACCGCTTTCGTAAATACTTGCGTTTTGATGGTGACTTGTGGCAGGGCTTCCGCTACGAATCGTTACGATATATCGTTGCGTCCCATTTCGCGTGACTCAAGATGCACACTTATGAATAAGTCGTTGGTCGATGGTGTGGTACTGGCCGACAACGCGAAAGATCAAGGTGCTGGACGCGCGTTGAACACTGTGCTGACGCGCTCGCGGCGTGCATTACCCATAACGGCGGCCGCGGCGCTGGCTTCGCTGTTGTTGGCCAGCTGCGCGGTGGGCCCGAACTTCAAGCAACCTGCTGCGCCTGTCGTGAATGGCTATACCGCGCATCCGCTAACGCCGACCGCGTCGACAGCTGGCGTTACCGCAGGCGCTGCGCAGCGTTTTTCCAACGGCGGCGATATTCCTGGCGACTGGTGGACGCTATTTCACTCCAAGCCGTTGAACGCCTTGATTAAGCAAGCGCTGCAGCACAACCCGGACTTGAAGGCGGCGCAAGCGGCATTGACCGTGGCGCACGAAGACACGTTGGCCGGGCGTGGTGCGTACGCGCCGACGATCAGCGCGGGTATGTCCGCGACGCGGCAACAAGACCCGCCGGGCGCGTTGGCGCCGGTGCCAAGCAATAACGCGTTTTTGTACAACTTGTTCACGCCGCAGGTCAGCGTTTCGTATGTGCCCGATGTGTTTGGCTTGAACCGGCGCACGGTGGAGTCACTGCAAGCGCAGGAGCAAGCGGTGCGTTTTCAAACCATTGCCGCGCAAGTCACGTTGACCACAAACGTGGTGGCCGCGGCGGTCCAGCAAGCGTCGTTGCGTGCACAAGTGCAGGCGACCCAGCAACTGCTCGACGCCAATACAAAAATGCTGAAGATTCTTCGCTATCAAATGGCCAAGGGCTACACCGGGCGCCTAGGTGTCGCCGCGCAGGAATCGCAGTTGGCGCAGGCGGCGGCGACGCTGCCGCCACTGCGTAAGCAACTCGCCCAGCAGAATCATTTGTTGTCTGTTTTGGCCGGCCAATTTCCCGGCCAATCGCCTACAGAAAACTTTGATTTAGCCAGCTTGAAGTTGCCGCAAGACTTGCCGGTGAGCCTGCCTTCGGCGCTGGTGGCGCAGCGCCCTGACGTACGCCAGGCTGAAGCGAACTTACATGCCGCCAGCGCACGGGTCGGCATTGCCGTTGCCAATCGCTTGCCGAATATTTCGCTGACCGCGAGCGCTGGCAGCACGGCTTTGGCGATGAGTCAGCTGTTCAAAGCCGGTACCGGCTTCTGGAGTATTGGCGCGGATATCGCGGCACCCATTTTTCAGGGCGGCACGCTATTGCATCAGCAGCGTGCGGCAAAGGCGGCTTACGCTGAGGCGGCGGCGCAATATCGCAGCACGGTGTTGACGGCATTTCAGAATGTTTCCGACACCTTGGTGGCGCTGCAACAAGACGCGGCCGGCTTGAGTGCATCGGCGACGGCGGCCGACGCGGCGAAGGTCACGCTGGATCTATCGCAACGCCAGCTAAAAGACGGCTACGCCAGCTACTTGACGGTGTTGAGTGCCGAGCAGGCGTATCAGCAAACGCAGATTGCCTTGGTCCAGGCGCAGGCCGCGCGCTACAGCGACACGGCGGCGTTGTTCCAGGCGTTGGGTGGTGGCTGGTGGCATCGAGCAGACCTTACCAACGGTGGCTCCCCATCCACCGCTGAAAGACAAACCGGTACAAAGCAAGTCGCTGGCTCGCGTGCTGTCGCAACGCCGGCTGATCTCATTCGGGATACCAATGAAAAGTAGATCGTTTTTCGTGATGCCGTCGGCACCGCGCGTAGCCAGCCTACCGCTGGCGCTGCTGACCTTAGCGTTGGCAGCGACGTTGGCGCTTGGCGGCTGTTCGTCCAAGCCTGACCAAGCTGATAGCAAGACGCCGGCCGCCGCCACGACGCCGCAGAACGTGACCATGACGGATGCCCAGCGCAAGCACATCAAACTGTTTACGGTGCAGTCCACCACCTATCGCAAAACGGTGCAGGCCAACGGCATCGTCGACTTCGACCAGAATCAGGCGACTAGTGTGGTGGCGGCGTTTTCCGGTCCGGTCACGCGCCTGTTGGTGGCTCCGGGTGACAAGGTCAAGCAAGGGCAGGCGTTGGCGATCGTCGATTCGCCTGACTTCGCGCAAGCGGTCGGTGCTTATCGCAAATCATTGATTGCTGCGAAAAATGCCAAGCGTCTGGCCGATATGGATCAGGACCTGGTGAAGAACGATGGCATCGCCCAACGCGAGGCGGCCCAAGCGCAAACGGATGCAGTGGGCGCTGTGGCCGATCGCGATGCGGCATTGCAAACGTTGAAAGCCTTGAGCGTTGACCCGCAGACCATCAAAGACATTCAGGCTGGCCGCGACGTTGGTCATGTGCAAGGCACGATCCGCTCGCCCATTGCTGGCACCGTGGCGGAACGCTTGATCACCGTCGGACAGTTACTGCAGGCCGGCAGCACGCCGTGCTTCACCATCGCCAACCTGTCGCAAGTTTGGGTGATGGCGCAAATCTTTGGCCCCGACCTGACGACGTTGAACGTGGGTGACTCGGCCGATATCGAGACCGATGACGAGGCCAAGCCGTTAGCTGGCACGCTGACTAATATCTCGGCCGTGGTCGATCCCGATACGCGCGCGGTCTCGGCGCGGGTGTCGGTCGACAATGTCAGTGATGTGTTGAAAAAGCAGATGTATGTGCGTGTGCAGATTCACTCCAAACAACAACAAACCGGCTTGCTGGTACCGGTGTCGGCGGTGTTGCGTGATGACGAAAATCTGCCCTTCGTTTATGTCGTACAAAAGGACGGAAGTTTCGCGCAACGCAGCGTCACGCTCGGCTATCGCACTGACAATAGCTATGACATCACCGCAGGCGTGCATGCCGGCGACCGCGTTGTGGTCGATGGCGCCATCTTCGTTCGCTTCATGCAAACGCAATGACTACTGAACTGTTGCCACCTGAGTCGCCGCTGTCGGTGCCGCCGCCGCGCGCGTCCATCATCAATCGTATCGTCGCGTTCTCGCTTGAACAGCGCATGCTGATCGTGCTGCTGATGGTGCTGCTGGTCAGCGCTGGGGTGTGGGCGTTGCACCGCCTGCCGATGGATGCCTATCCGGACCTTTCGCCGCCCATTGTGGAGGTGATTACACAGTGGCCGGGACACTCCGCCGAGGAAGTCGAACGGCTGATCACGATACCGGTTGAGCTTGGTTTGAATGGCATACCCAAGCTCAAAGTGAAGCGTTCGGTTTCGTTGTATGGACTGTCCGATGTCACGTTGACCTTCAACGATGGCACCGACAAATACTTTGCGCGGCAGCAGGTGTTCAACCGACTCGGCGCGATTACGTTACCGAGTGGCATCACGCCTTCCGTGTCGCCGCTGTCCTCGCCATCGGGGTTGATCTATCGCTACGTATTGCAAAGTAGCGACCGCACGCCGATGCAGTTGAAGACGCTGGATGACTGGGTCGTCGCGCCGCAATATCGCTCGGTGGCGGGCGTGGCGGACGACTCCGGCTTTGGCGGCGGCACCATGCAATACCAGGTGGTGCTGGATCCGATGAAGCTGGCGGGTGCAGGCTTGTCAGTGGCGCAGGTGGAAACTGCGCTGGGCGCAAACAACAGCAATGGTGGCGGCGGCTTCTACTCGCAAGGTGGGCAATTCTTCTACGTGCGCGGCCTTGGTCGCATTGATACGCTCGATGACATCAGCAACATCGTGCTGGCGGTTCACAACGGCACGCCGACGCTGGTTAAAGATGTCGGCAAGGTGCGTATTGGTATCGCGCCGCGCCTCGGTGCGTTTGGTTACATGGGCCAGAACGACGCGGTAGAAGGCGTCATCTTGATGCTGACCGGTGAGAAGACGCAGGACGTCCTCACCCGGGTTGAGGCAAAGACGCGCCAGCTCAATACCGACATTCTGCCCAAGGACGTCAAGGTCCACGCGTTCTATGACTTGAGTGATCTGATTGCGGAAACCACCCACGTGGTGGAGCGCAACCTGGCGTTGGGCATGGCCTTAGTCATTGGCGTGCTGATCTTCTTCCTGTTCGACATTCGCGCCGGCTTGATTGTTGCGGTGACCATTCCGTTCGCCTTGCTGTTTGCCTTTTTCTGTATTGATATAAAAAGCGGCTCGGCGAACTTGCTTTCCATTGGCGCGGTCGATTTCGGAATACTCGTGGACGGTGCCATCTTTATGGTGGAAAACGTCTTCCGCGAGCTGGCGAAACGACGCGGTACCGAGTTCGATATCCGCGAGGTTATTCGTGCGGCGGCGTCCGAAGTGGATCGCCCGTTGGTGTATGCCGTTGCCGTAATCGTGGCGAGCTTCCTGCCGATCTATGTGCTGACCGGGCCTTCTGGCACGCTGTTCAAACCGATGGCCGACACGATGATCTTTGCGTTGATCGGCTCGTTGCTGGTCACGCTTACCTTGCTGCCGGTGTTGTGCGCGTTGTTCATGCGCAACGGTGTGCGCGAGCGTCGCAATGTGGTGATGGAAAAGGTGCAGGCGGGCTACGCGCGCTGGCTTGCCAGCTGCCTCCGCTGGCGCTGGTGGGTGACCGGTGGGTCGGCCGTCTTGTTCGCCTTATGTCTACTGTTGGTGCCAAGCATCGGCGCGGAGTTTATGCCGCATCTGGATGAAGGCGCGTTGTGGGTGCGCGCCACTATGCCGTACACCATTTCTTATAACGAGTCGTCCAAGATCACGCCGCAGATCCGCGATATCCTGCGCTCGTTCCCGGTGGTCACTACCGTCACCTCTGAGTTAGGTCGACCGGATGACGGCACCGATTCCACCGGCTTCTTCAACGTCGAATTCTTTGTTGGTCTCAAGCCCTACTCGCAGTGGGGTAGCAAGTACCGCAGCAAACAGGCGTTGATCGATGCCATTAACGACAAACTCAAAGCCTTCCCCGGCATCGACTTCAACTATACCCAGCCGGCAGAGGATGCAGTGGATGAGGCCGAGACTGGATTGAAGAGCGCACTCGCGGTCAAGATCTACGGTGACAACCTGACTACGCTGCAGCAAGACGGCAAAGCCATCAAGGAAGTGATGCAGCACGTGCGCGGCATCACCGACGTGACCTTGGTGCATGAGCTTGGCCAGCCGAGCCTGACGGTCAAGATCGATCGCGCGAAAATTGCGCGCTACGGGTTGAACGTGGATGACGTCAACGGTCTGATTGAAGCTGCTGTTGCCGGTAGCGTGGCGACGCAAGTGGTACAGGGCGAAAAGCAGTTCGACCTGGTCGTGCGACTAGGCGAAAAGTATCGCGACAACCCCCAGAAGATTGGCGATATCCCGGTGGCTACGCCCGGCGGTCAGCAAATTCCGCTGAAAGAATTGGCGACGATCCAGGTGAGCAATGGTGCGTCCTTCATTTATCGCGAAGACGATTCACGCTACATCGGCGTGCAGTTTTCCGTCACCGGTCGTGACCTCGCTGGCGCGGTGAACGACGCCATGCAGCAGGTCACGAAGAAAGTGAAGTTGAGCCAGGGTTACCGGCTTGACTGGGGCGGTGAGTACAAGGAATACACCGCATCGCGCGCGCAGATGCAGGTCATCTTGCCGCTTACGGTATTGCTGATCTTTGGCTTGTTGTTCGTGCTGTACGGCAATTTCAAGTTTCCGCTCATCACCGTGCTTAGTGTGCTGTTGACCGCTCCGATCGGCGCTATTTTTGCGCTGTGGATCACCGGCACATCGTTCTCGGTATCGTCCGCCATTGGCTTCATCGTGCTGTTCGGCGTCTCGGTACTCACCTCGGTGGTCTACATCTCCTGCGTCAACGAATTGCGCCGTGGTGGTATGCCGATGGACCAGGCTGTGCACGAAGCAGCGACGCTGCGTCTGCGCCCGATCATGATGAC
>JBDTBF010000072.1:0-2712 GCA_039924175.1 Rhodanobacter sp. | reverse complement strand
CGGCGCAACGTATCGCGACCACACGAATCGCCGCCAGCCGCATTCCCGACCGAGGAGCTTCCATGAGTACTTTTGTACGTCGTGCCACATTTATGAGTGCGGGTCTTGCCTGCCTGCTACTCCTCAGCGCCTGCGGTAAGAAAGAAGCTGCTACGCCCACCAATCAGTCCAGCGCAGCCAGCACAACCACGGCCACCGCCAAACCTGCACGTGCAGCAACAAGTGCGGTCGCAACGACTCGGGCGGGCGTAACAGGTAGCGCCGACCCAAAACACCTACCAGCTGCTGAGGCGACTGCCCGAATTGCCGTGGTCAAACTCACCTTGGGCGACGCCGTCGACGCCGAGCATCAAGTAACCCACGCCAGCAACACGTTTCCCGCCAACACGAAAGTCATCTACGCCAGCGTCGCCACCAGCGGGCAGACCATGGAAGCCACGCTCAACGCCAAATGGAGTTATCTGGAAGGCCGCGGCCAACTGGTCAGCAGCATCAGCCAAGCCATTGCCACTACCGGGCCAGCCATTACCACGTTCAAAGTACAAAACCCTGACCTCTGGCCCGAAGGCAAATACGAAGTCGAGATTTCGCTGGACGGCAAAAGCATCACCAAGCAGGGTTTTGAGATCACCAAAAGCTGAGCACGGTCCCGGCCAGCTGCGAATCATTCAACAGTGGAATATCGCAACGGTCTCCGTCCGCGAGGGATTCAGCATTTCCAAGCGTGCGCAAAAGCGACGAAGTGCGAAGTTGAGCTGCAGAGCAGCTCATCCACACGCCTTCGTCAGTAGGCAAAACAACTGCGTGACGTCGGCTTTGAATCTGCCGAAGAGTTGATGCAATGTTTGCCCGAAAAGCGCTAAGTGCTGAGGCCGCTATACCACCAGCGCACGCGACCTTTCTGCGTTACTCCCTCGCACTATTTGCGGGCGCTTGTTCCAACCGCTTCGGCAACATGCCAGCCCGGACAATCGGCGTCGCAATAGCCGCCGCCACGGCAGCATCACTGCCCCAGATCTCCACGCTGCGCTTCGCGCGCGACACACCCGTATAAAGCAGTTGCCGCGACAAAATGCGGTTTTCAGCATCAGGCGGCAGCAGCACCGCGATGTGATCGTATTCGGAGCCCTGACTCTTGTGAATGGTGACGGCGAAGGCGCCTTGATGCTCAGGCAGGCTGCCCGGAGCGAAGCACACAGCGCGGCGGTTTACTTCGTCGTGCGGCACCGCATCCTCTGCTTCAGCCGCAGCCACACCGGCTTGCACGGTCGCTTCAAACCACACACCAAGCACGCCATTCTCATCGCGCAGGCACAAACCAACGTCACCGTTGAACAAACCCACGGTGTAGTCATTGCGAGTAATCATCACCGCGCGGCCTGGATACCAGGTCGCTTCTGCACCAAGCTCAGAGGGGCCTTTCAATTGCCGCTCGATGACGGCGTTGGCAGCCTCGGCGCCGAACTCACCTTCGCGCAGCGCGCACAACAGTTGGCGCTCGCGCAAGCCATGCAGCGCTTTGAGAATGTGTTGCTGATCCGCGTGCGCTATCGCATCGAACGCACCCGCAGTCTGCAACGCGGCGCGAAGCGTTGCACTCCAACTAACCAGCGCGCGATGAAGATCCGTCGTGGCCGCTACCGAACGTCGAATGGCCTTGGTTCCTGCGGCGCTCCACGCGGCAGTGAACACCGCAATATCGCCGGTGCGAATAGCCTCGTTGATGGGCAAGAGCGCTTGGTCAGCGCGAAAGCTGTGGCTCAGGCGGACCAAGTCGGCGGCGTGTTCGGCTTCCATCGCGCCGACCAGATCGAGCAGCACCGAACCGGTGCCGACCGAGGTGAGTTGGTCAGCATCGCCGACGAGAATGAGCGCGGTGTCATCGCGCAATGCATCCAGCAGGTTGCGCAACATGTCCAGATCAATCATCGACGCCTCATCGACAATCACGATGTCCGCCGGTACCGGATTACCGGCGTGATGACTGAAGCCGCCGTGTCGGCCACGACTGCCCAGCAGACGATGCATGGTGCTGGCTTCGGCACCCAGGGCGACTTCCAGATGCGGATACCACGTTGCATCCAGTGGCTGCCATGTCACAGCGGTCGTACGGTCCACTGGTTGCTGTGGTGCGCGCATACGCTTCGCACCCTCGCGCAGGGATTCCGACAGCCGCTGCGCGGCCTTGCCCGTAGGCGCGGCAATACGAATGGTCAGCGCACTCTGACCACCTTCCACGCGATGCTTGATCAGCATCATCAACATGCGCAGCACGGTCGTGGTTTTGCCCGTGCCGGGGCCACCGGTAAGCACAAACAGCCGCTTGCCGAGAACCTGCGCAACGGCGTCGCGTTGTGGTTGCACCGACTCATCCGCATCACCTTGAAACAAGGTGTCGATGTCCTTCGCGCTGGCCGCTTCCTTTGTCAGCGGTGTCATCCGACGAGCGCGGACGTGCTGCGCCACGGCCACTTCATGCAGATAATTTCGGCGTAGATAAAAATGATCGTGATCAATGACGAAGGGTGTGCCACCAGTATCTCCACTACCCGCCACAGCCAGCATGGGTTCGGCAGTCAGCGCATGACGTTCTTCGACCGAAAGTGGCGGCATACCGTGACGATCGGTGTCCGTCAGCGGCAGTGCGCTATCTCCGTACGCTTCGACGTGACTGGCCCAACCGGCTACTTGCGCCAGCAACGGTGAGCCGCC
>JBDTBF010000071.1:0-12688 GCA_039924175.1 Rhodanobacter sp. | reverse complement strand
TCAGCACCCACCAAGGAAATGGGGAGCGGTAGTTCAGCTGGTTAGAATGCTGGCCTGTCACGCCGGAGGTCGCGGGTTCGAGTCCCGTCCGCTCCGCCACAGTTCGCAAGGGCGCCCCTGTGGCGCCCTTGTTATTTAAGCCGGCCGGTGGTGTCTTCATCGACTGCCTTTGCATCGCTACACTGTGTTAAGTCGTCGATGCGTCGTGCGCTTCATGCGCCTTCAACCACGTTGCGGGAAGATTTCAATGCTGCAGGCAATGCGTAACAAGATGCATGGCTGGCCATCCATCATCCTTCTGGGCCTCGCTACTTTTGCGATGTCGTTTTTTGGCATGGGGGATTACCTGACCTCATCGGGTGACACGTCGGTAGCGAAGGTCGGCAAGCATGAAATTAGCCAGTCGGCGTACCAAGATCGTGTGAACCAAATACGTCAGCAAGCTAGCCAGCAGCAGGGCGACAAATTTGATTCCAAGGTATTCCAATCGCCCGAGGTCAAGCAGCAAATACTGGACGCTATGATCGATCAGCAGTTGCTGCTGAAAGCCAATGACGATTGGGGCATGCGTGTCGCTGATAGCGCTGTGCGCGATTACATCGCTGCTATCCCGGCGTTTCAGTTAAACAACCAGTTTGATGCAGCAACATACCGGTCATGGCTGGTTAGCCAGCGCAAGACATCGGAGATGTTTGAGGGCGATATACGCGCATCGCTGGCCACGCAATTACTGCCCACTGCCATCAACGACAGCACCGTTGTCAGCGACACGCAGGTAGATCAGTTTTTAGCGCTAATGGAGCAGCGGCGAGATTTGCAGTATTTCGTGTTGCCGCAGCCGACCTTGGCTGACAACAAAGTGACCGATGCGCAAATTGCCGCTTATTACAAAGCCAACGTCGCCCAATATATGAAGCCCGAGCAAGTCTCGGTAAAGTATTTGGAAGTGGATGGTGCCGCCTTGCCACCAGATGCGCCGCCCAGTGACGACGAGTTGAAGAAGCTCTACGCCAGTGAGCAGCAGCGCTTCGTGCAGCCCGAGCAGCGCCTCACTTCCCACATTTTGATCAACGTGCCTGTGAATGCGACGCCGGCGCAGCAGAAGGCTGCGTTAGCGAAGGCGGACAAAATTGCGGCAGAAGCTAACCCTGCAGATTTTGCCAAATTAGCGGAACAAGACTCTGATGACTTGGGCTCCAAACGCCAGGGTGGCGACTTGGGCTGGCTGGAGAAGGGCGTAACCACGCCGGCATTTGACAGCGCCATGTTTTCTTTGACCAAGGGCCAGATTTCGAAACCGGTACTGTCGACCGATGGCTATCACATCATCTGGTTGCGCGACGTTCGTAGTGGCGCTTCTAAACCATTTGCCGAAGTACGTGATCAGCTGGTCGCTGAAGTGACCAGCAAATCACGCGATCGTAAGTACAACGATGTTGCGGGTAAGTTGTCTGACAACACCTATGAGAACCCGTCCTCGCTTGAGCCGGCTGCGGCGGCGGTGGATCTGCCGATCAAAACCTCGCCGCTGTTTTCGCGAAAGGGTGGCGAGGGTATTTTTGCGAACCCGAAGGTTATTGCGGCAGCGTTTGGCGATGACGTATTAGTGCAGGGCAATAACTCTGCTCTCGTCTCCCTCGGCAATAACCGCTCGGTAGTTTTGCACCTCGACAAACACGTATCGGCAGCGGCTCGACCGTTGGCAGATGTACGCGACGATGTGCAACAAAAAATACTGGGTGAGCGCACCGCTGCCGCAGAGAAGAAGCAATCTGAGGAGCTAATGGCGCGTTTGCGCAAAGGCGAATCGTTAGATGCGGTGGCCAGTTCGCTTGGCGTCACCGTGACGAGCACGAAAGATGCCGTACGCAGCGGCGCTGACGTACCGCCGGTACTTCTCAAGCAGGCATTTTTATTGCCGCATCCTGCTGCTGGCAAATCGGAATTTGCCGCGGTGGATATGCACGATGGTCACTATGCGTTGCTCGCTGTGGATAAGGTGCAGAGCGGTGACTTGTCCAAGGTGACAGCAGAGCAACGCAAGGCACTCCGTCAGCAAATGGCACAGGCCTACGGTAGCGAAGCGACCCAAGAGCTGGTGGATACGTTGCGCGGGCAGACGAAAATCAAAATTACTAAAAGTTTGATGTAAGCGTATAGCTCGCCGTGAAGTACGGCGGCGAGCTCAGAGATCTAAAAAAAGCGGCCGGTGGCCGCTTTTTTTATGCCTTCGTGGCTCGCGCCACGCGCCACTGCCGCGAACGGCGAGGCGTCGTACTGCAACGCAGTGCATGGTCAGACGCTTTGATAACTGCACTCGCGATGCTACTCGCGCGCCCGTGGTAGGTTGCGAACGGGGTCAACGCTAAGTCGGACCAGCTCGCGGTGACACAAGGGCAGCGGTGGTTACTGCCGTTTGGCGCGCAACTTAGATGCGCGTTCACACCGACGAGCCGCAGACGTGGACGTTAGGCGGCGTGAGATGGCTGACGCTACGTCATGCGCCGGCGGCTTAGGTAAAAGAAGTTGGGTAGAAAACTGGGTTGATTCGACTCAATTGGTGCTGCTTACCCGCAATACCTGTCCCGGCTTCAATGTCTTCGTACCTAGATGATTCCAGCGTTTCAGCTGATTGACGTTGGTCGAGTATTGATGCGCAATTTGCCACAGGCTGTCGCCTGGCCGCACGGTATGCGTGTGGGCATGCTGCCGATCTGATGAGGGTGCTGAGGTCGTAGCAGTGGGTTGATTGCCATTGCTGAATTGTCCGGCGCCTTCTGCTGCGGTGGATTGATTGATCAGTGCGTCGCGAAATTGTTGTACGCGGCCAACCGGTAGTAGCAGATACGACGCCACGGCTGTGCCGACGGTGTCGTTACTGAAGGCCGCGTTGAGATCCTTCAGTGAGTCTACGGACATCCCCGCGTGGTCTGCAGCGATGCTGATCGGCATCGCGCGCGGCAACTTCACTTGCACCAAATGCTCGTCCGACGCGAGTGTCGGCAGACTAACGTTGAAGCGATCCGGCTCACGCACGATGCATGCCATGGCGAGCAGCTTGGTCAGGTGTTGGCGTGTCACGTCGTGTACGGACCAGTGAGGGATAACCGGTATGTCGGCGGGCACGCCGTGTTTTGTAATGAATTTTTTTGTGGCGAATTCGCCAGCGTTGTAGGCGTAATCGGCCATGCGCCAGTCGTTGAATTGATCGTGATAACTCTTGAGTAGTTTCATCACCGCATCGGTAGCCGCCGGCACATCAAGGCGACCGTCGTAGTGACCATCGACGCGCAAGCCCATGGACCCAGCGGTGGCTGGCATGATTTGCCACATCCCTGCGGCGCGGTGTTTTTTTCCGCGCACCGGGCGAAAGTTGCTTTCCACCCATGGCAACAAGGCAAACTCACCGGCGACGCCATACTGTGCAGCGACTTGTTGTACGTATACCAAGCGCGGCAATACGGCGCTCAACTGGCTTTCAAAGCGTTCTGGATTACGCGTGTAGCGCTTGGCCAAGGCGAGTACCGCCGGATCAGCATTGCAGTCGGGCATGGCGAAGCTGCCACGCAGCTGATCCCATACATCAGTAGGTTCCGGTGTGGGCGCTGGTTCATTCACTATGGCTTGGGGCGGCACACTCGCTGGCGGGAGGGTTCTGTGCACCGTACTGATCACTGGCTTGTGCGGCACCTGCGTGGGAACGTTGGCGCACGCTGCGAGGGAAAGTGACAACGCTAATGGTAGATATCGTAACGAGCTTCTCATGAGCGGAATGCATCCTTGGCCGCACGCAAAGTGGCGAAATAGGCCACGCGGTCGCTGCCAGCACCGTGCTGTTGTCGGCACCAAGCCGTAACGGCTGGGGTATCGATACGCAGGAATGGGTTGGTGGCCAGCTCGCTAGCCAATGACACCGGCAGGCTGGGGAGGTCTTGCGCGCGCAGCGCCACGGCTTCTTGCACCCGTTGCTGCAGGGCCGCGTTGTCCGGTTCAACGGATTGGGCAAAACGCCCGTTGGCAACGGTGTATTCGTGCCCAGCGCAAACCAGGGTGTTTGCTGGCAACGCGGACAGTCGATCTAGTGAGGTGAGCATCTGCGCGGCAGTGCCCTCGAATATCCGGCCACAACCCAAACTAAATAGTGTGTCACCGCAGAACAGCAGCCCTTCGCCGACGTAAGCCAGATGCCCGAGCGTGTGACCGGGCAGCGCCAGGGCCTGGAATCGAGTGCGAGGGAGCGCAAGCTCAATCCAGTCATTGTCATGTAACGCTACCGTCGTTTCGGCGACGTGTTCATCCGCAGACGCGTACACGGGGACGGCGTGCCGCGCGAGCAACCCAGCAACGCCACCGGTGTGGTCGCGGTGATGGTGCGTCAATAAAATCGCGCGCAGTTGCAGCTGCCGTTCCGCGAGCGCTTGTTCAACGACGCTGGCATCACCCGGGTCGACGATGAGCGCATTGCCGTCATCGTCGTGCAGGAGCCAGATGTAGTTGTCAGCAAGTGCTGGTAACGGGATGAGATGCAAAAGCGAACTCCGCTGCGTTTAGGAAAAACCCAACGAACGCCTAGGTTCGCTGCCTACGAGTGCGCCTTTGAGGCGCTAATGCGCGTTTCGCGCATGTTGCAACGTGTGCTGCCACAACACGTCACGGTTCTGCGTAGACCGCCCCGGTTGAGGTCTTGTCTACGTTTCGTGCGAAGTCAGTTGCATAAACTCTGACTTCATCTGCTGTCTTGTCATTAGCCCGACGAGTAGCGGTGCAATAGCGTTCCGCCGAGTCCCGGTGGGCGCTTTCATCACCGGCACAACGATGGCGGTGTCGGTGATACGTTGCGATTAACTGTCTGACTATAAAGGCCGGTTGTCGCTGATTCGCTAAATAAATGTTAAGTAGTGGAATAACTGTTCAGTTTTGGGGTCTCGTTCCGTTTGCGTGGTTACGTGGCGTGGTCTGTCACTCGTTACACTTCAAAGATTGAGTCGACGAGCGCTATGTATGCCGCAAGCGGGTGGCCATGACATCTACAGCCAGGTACCGTTGCGCCACTTGCTGAATCAGCAGATGCGCGCATTGATGCCGGATTTACAGCGCTGTTCCGGGCCGCACGCGTTGTGGCTGACGGCAGCTGTCGCTGCGCCGGCGCCGGTATTACCGCTGCTTGGGCATTGGGTGCAGCTGAGTGCCGGTCAGCGATATGGCGGTGACTTGCTAGCCGCGATCGATGAACCGTTACCGTTTACCGACGATGCGTTTGATCTGGTGCTGCTGCGGCATGCGCTGGAGGTTTTGCCCACTGCAGCTGAGCTGTTGCACGAGGCGGTGCGCGTGCTGGCACCCGATGGCGTGTTGGTGGTGACTGGCATTCACCCCGGCAGTGTATGGGCGCCGTGGTTTTATTGGCGATCACGTGGTCTGCAGCGGCAGTTATGGGCGCCATGGCGATTGTGTCGATTGTTGCGGCAAGGCGGGTTGGCTGTTGAACGAGTCCAACGTGTCGGTCGGCTCTGGCCAAGTGAACGTGAAAGTGCGCATGATCACTCTGTGCTCGGCGGTGGTTATGTATTGATCGCCCGCAAACGGCGGGTATCACTTATCCCGCTGCGTGTTAATGCGCAAATGCGGCGGGCGCCTGTCGCTGCGCAATGGTTGCCCGGGGCGCAGCGCAGTTCGGTATGCTGGTCCCCTTTTTTGGACGCGTGAACAGCATGAGTGAAGTGGAAGCATTTACCGACGGCGCTTGTCTTGGTAACCCCGGGCCGGGTGGCTGGGCGGCGTTATTGCGCGCCAAAGACAATGAACGCCTGTTGGCGGGCGGCGAGCCGGCCACTACCAATAACCGTATGGAATTAATGGCGGCGATTAGCGCGTTGGAAGCGTTGACGCGGCCGTGTCAGGTTCGGCTAACCACTGATTCGCGCTACGTTATGCAAGGCATCGAAGAATGGGTGCCCAAGTGGAAGGCGAATGGTTGGCGAACAGCCAGCAAGCAGCCGGTAAAAAATCAGGATCTCTGGCAGCGCTTGTCGGCCGCCGTTGCCGCGCATCAGGTACGTTGGCAGTGGGTTCGCGGGCACAATGGCCACACGGAAAATGAGCGCGTGGATCAAGCGGCGCGTGAGCAAGCAGAGCTAATTCGAGACAAAGCATGAGACAGATTGCGCTGGATACAGAAACGACCGGCCTGGAGGTGCGCCAAGGCCATCGTTTGATTGAAATTGCCTGCGTCGAACTGGTCGGGCGCCGCGTGACCGGGAGTGAATACCACACCTTCCTTAATCCGGGGCGCGCAATCGACGAAGGCGCGCGCAAGGTGACCGGTATTGCCGACGAATTTCTACTCGACAAGCCGTTGTTTGCCGATGTGGCAGAGGAGTTTTTAGCGTTTATCGATGGTGCTGAGCTGATCATTCATAACGCGAGCTTCGACCTTGGCTTTCTTGACGCCGAACTGGCCAAGTTGCAGGGCGGTCATGGTCGCGTCAGTGAGCGTTGCAGCGTCATCGATACGTTGAAGATGGCCCGTGAGCAGTACCCCGGCCAGCGCAACAACCTTGACGCGTTGTGTAAACGCTTGGGCGTGGATAATTCCCGCCGTGATTTGCACGGCGGCTTGATTGACGCGCAATTGTTGGCCGACGTCTATCTGATGATGACGTCGGGTCAGGGCGCCTTCGATTTGGGATTTGAAGGGGCCACTGAGCAGCGCGGAGCGAAGCAGGTTGTTCCCACCGCTCTATTGCAGAGGCCTCGTGTGCGTTATGCCGATGCGAGCGAGTGTGCTGCCCATAACGAGCGCCTAGACGCGCTGGATAAAGGTGCGCCGGCTGGCAGCGTCTGGCGTAGGCTCGATGTCGCGCCCGGTTCGCCCGCTGCTGCACCCGACAATGCGCCGAAGAGTTAGTCGGGTTGGCGCGAGCCACGAACGTTGCTGAGCGTTGTTGACCGGTGGCATCACGCGCTATCCCAAAGATCGACATAGGGGCGAAATTCGCCGGCACCATCAACACTCCCGCGCTACGCGATGCGCGGACGTGTCTTTATGTTGCGACTTCCGCTCATTTATTCTTTGTGTCTCAACTTACGCGCGCTAGTACCGCGGTGATGTTGTCGTCACCGCCGCTTTCCAGTGAGCGCAGTAGCAGCTGATCGACGCACTCCTGTGCGGCCAGATCCACGCGTGCCACGATTCGCGCGATGGACGGATCGTCGACGCCATCCGTAAGCCCATCACTACACAGAAGAAAACTCATGCCTGGCTTCAACGCGCCGCGTGCCATACCAATGCGCAGTTGCTCGGTTGCGGTGACGCCTAGTGCTTGAGTCAGAATGTTGCGTTGTGGATGACGCGACGCTTGCGCCGGATCGAGTTGGCCTGCTTCAACCAAAGCTTGCACCAAGGAATGATCGTGACTAATTTGCTGCAGCTCGCGTTGCCATACGTACACGCGGCTGTCGCCAACCCATGCCACTTCGTAACTGTCTTTGGTGAGCCGTAAGGCGACAATGGTGGTTCCCATTGGCAGGATGTCGCCGCTGCTGCGTGCGCACGCGAGTAGCCGCTTGCCAGCACCTTGCACGGCTTCCACCAGACTGTGTCCGCGGGTAATGAGGTCCACCACCGCATCACGCACCGAAGCGGACGCGACCTCGCCGTGTTGGTGCCCACCCATACCGTCGGCCACCAGGAACAAGCCCAGTGACGCGTCGGCGTAATACGTATCTTCATTGCGCGTGCGGCGAAGGCCGACGTGCGTACCGTGTCCAAATTCGATCATGGTGAGTCAAGTAGGCGAATCTGCGCAGCATGCCGGATATGACAGGCCTGTGCAAAAGTAAATGGTACAAATGGTGAATATTTCAGTCACCGGCAAGTCGCCGGGTTGGTTAAACGTAGGGCGCAGCCAATAACGACCGCGTGGTGCGAAGATGCTTACGTGGTAGTTAAAATCTGTCGTGCACAAAAAAGCCCCAAACGATGGGGCTTAGATGCGTATCTGGCGGAGAGGGAGGGATTCGAACCCTCGGTACGCTTTCACGTACGCCTGATTTCGAGTCAGGTACATTCGACCACTCTGCCACCTCTCCAAAAGTGTTCGCGGGTCGACGCGAGCCCGCAAGTTTACGGGTTGAGCTGAAGTGAGACAAGCGCGGCGAGTGGCCGGCTTGCCTTTCATGCTGGTGCGCTGGTTACTGCGCCTTTTTCTTGGCCAAGCGTAGCCACGTGTCGACGACGGTGTCCGGGTTCAGCGACATCGACTCAATTCCTTCTTCCATCAGCCATTCGGCCAAGTCGGGGTGATCTGACGGGCCCTGACCGCAGATGCCGACGTACTTACCGCGCGCCCGGGCTGTTTTGATAGCCATGGAAAGCAGCTTCTTCACCGCAGGGTTGCGCTCGTCGAACAGGCCGGCAACGATGCTGGAGTCGCGATCGAGGCCCAGCGTCAGCTGGGTCAAGTCGTTCGAGCCGATCGAGAAGCCGTCGAAGATGTCGAGGAACTCGTCTGCCAATAGGGCGTTCGAGGGGATCTCGCACATCATGATGACTTTTAGCTCGTGCTCGCCTTGTTTCAGACCGTTTTTCGCTAGTACGTCGATCACCTTCTGGCCTTCGCCCAAGGTGCGTACGAACGGAATCATGACCCACACGTTGTTGAAGCCCATGACTTCGCGCACGCGCTTGACGGCTTGGCATTCCAGCGCGAAGGCCGCTTCAAACGTTGGGTCGACGTAGCGGCTGGCACCGCGAAAACCGATCATCGGGTTCTCTTCGTGCGGCTCGTAGCGCGCACCGCCGAGCAGGCCAGCGTACTCGTTCGACTTGAAGTCGGACATGCGCACAATCACTGGCTTCGGGTAAACCGATGCTGCGATGGTGGAAATACCTTCGACCAATCGATCGACGTAAAACTCTACCGGGCCCGGATAACCAGCGATGCGTTCATCAATGGCCGCCTTGGTTTCGTCATCTTGTTTGTTGTATTCCAGCAGCGCTTTCGGATGAACACCGATGTGGCTGGCAATGATCATTTCCAGGCGCGCCAGACCAATACCGGCGTTGGGCAACATGCCGAAGTCGAACGCACGTTCCGGGTTCGCCACGTTCATCATGATTTTCAGCGGCGCTTCGGGCATGGCGCCAAGGTCAGCGGTGATGCGCTCGAACTTCAAGATGCCGTCGTAGATAGTGCCGGTGTCGCCTTCGGCACAGGAAACGGTGACTTCAGCGCCATCGGGGATTAGCGACATACCATTGCCGGTACCGACGACGGCAGGCACGCCCAGTTCGCGCGCGATGATCGCGGCGTGGCAGGTGCGGCCGCCACGATTGGTGACGATCGCCGAGGCGCGCTTCATCACCGGCTCCCAATCGGGGTCGGTCATGTCGGCAACCAAGACGTCACCCGGCTGCACTTTGTTCATGTCAGCCAATGAGCGGACAACACGCGCCCTGCCGGCGCCAATTTTCTGGCCGATGGAGCGGCCTTCAACCAGTACCTTGCCTTTCTCGCTGAGGTGAAAACGTTCCAGTTGGGTGGCGTGTGCGCGCGATTTCACGGTTTCCGGGCGTGCCTGCACGATGTAGATCTTGCCGGTGTTGCCGTCTTTCGCCCACTCGATATCCATCGGGCGGTCGTAGTGTTTTTCGATGATCAGTGCTTGCCGCGCGAGGTCTTCCACGTCGGCGTCGCTGATGCAGAATTTGCCGCGCATTTCCGCCGGCGTGTCCTCGGTGCGTACACGCTCACCGACGGTGCTGGAATACACCATGCGCAATTGCTTGGCGCCTAGATTGCGTCGCAGTACGGCTGGCTTGCCGGCATTCAACGTCGGCTTGAAGACGTAGAATTCATCCGGGTTGACGGCGCCTTGCACCACCATCTCGCCCAGGCCGTAACTACCGGTGACGAAGACGACATCGCGGAATCCGGATTCGGTGTCCAGCGTGAACAGCACGCCCGCGGCGCCAATGTCCGAGCGGATCATCAGCTGCACGCCAGCTGACAAAAATACATCTTCGTGTTTGTAGCCTTGGTGTACGCGATAGGCGATGGCGCGATCGTTGTACAACGAGGCAAATACTTCCTTAACCTTTACCAAGACGTCGTCGATACCGACGACATTGAGGTAAGTTTCTTGCTGTCCGGCAAAGGATGCGTCCGGCAAGTCCTCAGCCGTGGCCGATGAGCGCACGGCGACAGCGATGTCGCCAGCGCCAGCGCCAGCGTCTTTGCACAACTTTATGTAGGCGCCACGGATCGCTTGTTCCAAGTCGTCGGGCAGGGCGGTTGAAACGATCCAGCCACGAATTTCCTTGCCGGCGATGACCAAAGAATCGACGTCGTCCACATCAAGTGACGCAAGGCGGTCCTGAATGCGCTTGGCCAAGCCGCTCCTTTCGACGTAGTGCTGGAATGCTTGGGCCGTGGTGGCGAAGCCGCCCGGTACTGACACGCCAAGCTTGGACAGGTTGCCGATCATTTCGCCAAGGGATGCGTTCTTGCCACCCACCTTGCCCAAGTCGGTCATACGCAATTGGTCGAGCCACAACACCAGATCGTTCAAGGAGGTCTCCTGGAGAGTTTTACGGGTAGGCGAACTGTCGCGACGCGCTCACGAAATCGCATCTGCAAAGGACCGCTATTGTCCGCTGTCAACGATGCACAGCACAAGACGACTCTCATCCATCGCTTAATACGCATGGTGCTACGGCCGGCAGGTGTTCATTGATGTGAACGAACGGTGTGCCGATGCCATGCCGGTGGCATTAGCGTGCGGTCGGGCCTCGGCGATAGCGGTTGGGTGCCAAGGCAGCGACCTTTGCGACGGCATGTGGCGGGGCTTTTGGACAGAACGGCATCCGTGCACAATGAGTAAGCGCCATGTCAGACGCCCATCAACCTTGTCGATTCATCAGGATGCTCGTATGCGCCGCACTGTTTTTTTTATTTCCGACTCAACCGGTATTACGGCGGAAACCATTGGTAACAGCATCCTCGCCCAGTTTGAGGGTGTGCAATTCACCAAACACCGGTTGCCGTTTACCGACAATGTGCAAAAGGCTGAAGCGGCCGCAGTGCGTATCAAGATCAGTTACGCCAAGCATGGTGAACGCCCCATCGTCGTCAATACGATGGCGGATCGTTCCTTGTCGGAAATTGTGGCTGACAGTGGTGCGCTGATGCTGGATGTGTTTGCGCCGTTTATCGGCCCGTTGGAGGTGGAACTTGGCACCAAACGCTCCGGCGCAGTGAATCGCGCGCACGGCATCGTCGACTTTGATAAATATGAAGCGCGCATCAACGCGACCAACTACGCGCTCGTCCATGACGATGGTATTGATGTGGATTACGCTGAGGCGGACGTAATCTTGGTGGGCGTGTCGCGTTCGGGCAAAACGCCGACGTGTTTGTACATGGCCTTGCATTACGGAGTCAGCGCTGCCAACTATCCGTTGACGGATGAAGATCTCGAAAGGCTTGAGTTGCCGGTGCGACTGAAGCCTTACAAAGATCGTTTGTATGGGCTGACTATCGAGCCACAGCGGCTGGCGCAAATTCGCGAGCAACGTCGCGCCGGCAGCAAATACGCCACCTTGAAGCAATGTCGTTGGGAGCTGGAACAGGCCGAGCGACTAATGCGTCAGTCCAACATTCCCAGCCTTAACACCACCCACGTTTCGATCGAAGAAATCGCCAGCAAAATTTTTGACCGGTTCGGTATCGAACGAACCATGTTCTGACGACGCCTGGAACGGGGTGGTCTCGGTTCCAGTTTGGCGAGTGTGTCGTCAGCAAGACGGTTCGTTCGTCCATTGCCTTGGGCTGGTCGAAGGGTCTGCTCGAGCACCCCTTTGCTGCGCGACCACTTTGTCAGGAGATTTTGCCATTCATGCACGCGGTATTAGACAGCCCGCTAAACCTTTTGCCGGGGCGCTTTGGCTTCCTGATGGGGTTGTATGCGGAAAATTACCATCGGCTCACTCGTCTGTTCGCCCCACAGCAGTTGGCTATGGGTCGTTATACGTCCGATGTTGATGATGGTCTCAGCGTCCATTTACAACTGCAGGAGCGCCACCCGTACACGCTGGAGCTGGAGCTGACCTACGATTTTGTCGATGTGGAAACTGGACGACGCGCGCCCTCAGCGCAGTTGCGTGTGTATACCGATGCCCATGTGGCTGAGGCGCTACATTGCTACCCCGGACAGCATTTGTGGCAAGTGCTTGGTCCATTCCCGCCGGCACGTACGGTGTTTCAGCATCGCTTGCGTATGAATGGCTTCTTGTCGCGTTGGTTGGAGTATTTGGCCGAACAAGGCCATTCCGTGAATACCTTGAAGCGTGTTGACGATTCCGAGTAGAGCAGGGTAGCTCGCTTTTCGGTACTCGCTGGGCTTGCTGAAAGACAGACAACAAAAAACCCGCACAAGGCGGGCTTCCCGTTGTAGTGGCGGAGCGGACGGGACTCGAACCCGCGACCTCCGGCGTGACAGGCCAGCATTCTAACCAGCTGAACTACCGCTCCACATTCTCTTCCAGCTATACAACCCAACTTGGCGTCCCCACGGGGATTCGAACCCCGGTGTCCACCGTGAAAGGGTGGTGTCCTAGGCCTCTAGACGATGGGGACAATTCAAATTGGTGGAGCCAGGCGGGATCGAACCGCCGACCTCCTGCATG
>JBDTBF010000070.1:0-4349 GCA_039924175.1 Rhodanobacter sp. | reverse complement strand
TGGATGCAAAAGGCCTGCCGGTGTTCGATCCGCAGACAACGCAGGCGGGCGATAGCCACATCTTTGTTGCCGGCGATGTCGATGCCGATCGCGCGGTCTTGCATGAGGCGGCTGATGAAGGTTACTTGGCCGGTGTGCAGGCGGCACGCTATCCAGCGGTGTACAAGCACCCGCGCGCCACACCCTTGGGTATCGTGTTTTCCGATCCGCAGATCGCCTTCGCTGGGCAGCGTCATGCGCAACTGGTTGCCACGGGCTGCGCGTTCGCCGTGGGCGAGGTGTCATTCGAGAATCAGGGGCGTTCGCGCGTGCTGCTAGTCAACCACGGGCTACTGCGCGTCTATGGCGAACAAGGCAGCGGCTTGTTGCTTGGTGCCGAGATGGTCGGGCCTCAGAATGAGCATCTAGCGCACTTGCTGGCCTGGGCTATTCAGACCCGTATGACCGTCGCCGATGTTTTGCAAATGCCGTTTTATCATCCGACGATCGAAGAGGGGCTGCGCACCGCGTTGCGCGAGTTGCTCAAGGCATTAGGTATGGGCGCACGACCACCAACGAATTGCATTGATTGCGGACCGGGTGCGTAAGCAGCGGCGCGCAATAGGGCAACGCTGTTGCATGCGTCGAGTACTGCTGCGCACTTTGTGTCGGCCACACCTTTGGTCTTTTGCTCAGGAGGTATCGGGTGGGCAACGGTAGGTCGGAAGCGTTCAGCGACGGTGTGCCGAATATTTGAACAGGCACTCATTACGGCAACCGGTCCCGGTTCCGCACTGTGTGAACCCTTCGACGACTACTGGAAAGGTGCGTCTTCGCCCGTGTTGTATCTGAGTCGTATCGCACTGAGTTTCTGGCAGCCTTGAGGGGCGCAACTGGTTTATGTATTCGCGGCGATGATCTGGTTGGTGCCCGATCGGCGCATTGAGAGCGTTGTCGCGGATTGAACCGGTTTCAAAAGAGTTGGTTGGTTGCATAAAAATGCATGTGCGCCTGCGAAGCTTGCTTCTGCAGGTAGGGAGCTCCGGCGAATTCTCTGATTTCTCGAACTGGCTTTGGCGTCGTGTGGCATGTTTGCTGCGCGAGCCTTCACGCACTGCTTACAGATGCCTTGCCGCAGCGATGTAACTCAGCGTTCCGGGTCCGCTGCTTTAACGGTTGTGGCTAGCCTGGCGGTGTTTGGATCCAGCTCAGTCGCTGCAAGCTGCCGCTGGGTCCAGCCCGGCCAGAGTCGGTGGCTGAGGTCAATCTTTATGCGGCCATCGCCGAACATGGCGCGAGTGACGCCACGGTGTGTCGGCAGCACACCAATGCCTGCGAAAATATGCACGCTTACCGCGGCCATGAAAACCCACGCGGTGGCCAGATGGGTACGCAGCGTCCACACAAAGAGCACGCGGGCGCTGCTGGCGTGGATGAAGTTGATGGCTACGCCGGTAACAACGAGCAGCGTGAGCGAGCAGACCAGGATGAGAAAGACGAGTCTTTGAATGGGATCGAAGCGACCGTCATGCCACGATAACGTTTCCGTGCGCGGACGCAGGAGTGAGCGCAGAAGTCTTGGTAACCACGCTACGTCGGAGCGCTGAAAACGCCAGATGGCGCTGAGAAACGCATGCACGCGGTGGCGCAAGAAAATCAGCGCGAGTAGCAACGCAGCTCCGAGCGCATAGCCAAGCCAGCGATGCGAGGCCACCAGCACGACGTGACCACCAAGAACATGGATCACCCGCGCGGACAGGCTTTCGTGAATACCGAGTCCGCTGAGAATGAACCAGCCGATGGCGGCAGCGAGTGCCAAGTGGGCCAATCGCACGCCGCCAGCGTGCCGCAGTAGTGTCGACGGCTGCTCGTTCACGTTATGGCTTGACGGTGAAGGTCACCGATTGTGGCGCGGTAAGTGGTTGGTGATCGGGGCCAGCTAGTTCCACTTCCATTGTGTGTTGACCTGGCGCCAGCTTCATTGGCGCCAAGGGCATCTTGTAAACGGGTACGACGTCGCCGTGATCGAGGGCAATGTGCAGGTGATCCAGACCGTTTTCGGGGCGGCCGATGCTAGCGCCGTGGACCAGAATTTTCACCGCGACAGGTGAGCGAACGCTCGCTTCGGCGGTCGGTGTCTGGATCTGGAAAGACACTACGGGCGTGGCACCGCTGGCGTCTTTGGCGAGCGCAGGCACGCTGATGACCAAGGCGAACGCAGCGGCGCTAGCCAAGCACGTCAACGCGCGGACAGAATTCTTTCGGTAATTTGTGAATGGATGAAAACGCTTCATTGCTATTTCCTGTGGCGAGTCTGTAAGCCGGCACTGTGCTGCCGAAGTCGCGTTTGCGCACATGTGGCTGTGTCAGCGTTCCTAGCCAGTCCGACTCTTTCAACGTTAGGCGCTTCCTGATTTCTCGTCAACGGTCGCCACATGCGTGGGCCCGGTTACTTTTGTCGTGGACACAAACAAGGTGAAAGCTGGCAGTCGGAACGCTGGTTCCGAGTCGCCCGGCAGCGGCTGATACACTGACGTTACCATTCGTACGCCGGCCGGTCGCATCCCATGCATCGTTTCTACCTTGCCGAACCGTTCGTGATGTTGGCGACGGTCGTGCAGTGGTTGGTGCTTTCCATGCTTACCGGCGCGTTGGTCGGTACCGGCTGCAGTGTTTTCCTGCGCATATTATTTGCCAGCGCTGGGCACACATACGCAGCGCCACTGTGGCTGCAGATGACCCTGCTGCCGATTGGTGGGTTGTTGAATGGCTTGCTGCTGTATTACGGCTATCGGCATCGCGGCAAGCTGAAGGATTCGGTGATCATCGCGGTCAACGATCAAAGTGGAAAAATGCCGCTGTCGACGCTGTGGATAAAGCCTCTCGCGGCGCTATTTACGCTGAGCTGCGGCGGTTCTGCTGGCAAAGAAGGCCCGTGTTCGCATCTGGGTGCCAGCATTGCCGCTGGTGTCGGCAAGACGCTGCATTTGAATGCCGAACTGCGCCGGCGCTTGGTGGCGTGTGGTGTCAGCGCAGGGTTTGCCAGCGTGTTCGGCACGCCCATTGCCGGCGCGATTTATGGCGTTGAGATGTTGGCGATTGGCCGTATTCGCCATAACTTTTTGTTCCCCGCCATCGTCGCGGGCGTCACCTCGTATGAAGTAAGTCGCTTTTGGGGCGTGCCGTACCCGCATTACAACATCTCGTTTGCCGGCGATTTCACCGAAATGCTGTTTCTGAAGACGGTGGTGATCGGAATTTTGTGCGGCATGGTGGCGTGGATATTCGTGGAACTGCTGCGCGGAATGACGCGCGCGTTTGATTGGCTACGGAAGCACTTCGGCATTTGGCCGCCGTTGATGCCGGGGATTGGCGGCGTTGTGCTTGCGTTATTGATCCTCGTCATTCCGACCGAGTACCTCGGCCTGAGTTTGCCGCTAATGGATCGAGCGCTGGAGGGGCAGCCGATGCCTTATCTGGGTTTCCTGTGGAAGGCATTGCTGGTGGCGATTACGCTCGGCTCGGGCTTCTACGGTGGCCTCGTTACCGAGCAATTCGTGATGGGCGCGGTAGCTGGTGCCGCGTTCGCGCACATCCTCGGGCTACACGCGGCGCTGGGCGCGGCGGTCGGACTGGTCGCCGTGGTTGCGGCTGCATCCAACACCCCGATTGCAGCGATTTTCATGGGTGTCGAATTGTTCGGTGGCGATAGCACGTTGTATGTTGCTGGTGCCGCTATCGCCGCCTATCTGGTGGTGGGTCACCGCAGTGTGTACCCCGAACAGCAGACGGCGTTTGCCAAATCTTCCTGGGTCACCATTCTTACTGACGCCCCGGTCGGCGAGCAGAAAGTACGACTGTCGTATGGTCTGTTGCGCTGGTGGAGTGATCGCGGGCATGCCGTGCCACATGTAGTGAAGCGACCACCTGACGACAAATTGTGAGTCGCGACGTGAGCGCTGGCGCACGGACCTGTAGCGCTACGCAAGCCCTGTCTTGCGACCATCAATCCTCGCGTTTCGGGATCTCCAGCCCGCGCTGAACCGCTGGGCGAGCCAGTGCACGGTCGAGCCACGTGGCGACGTTGCTGAAGCGGTCGAACTGCACTAACTCGTGCGCCTGGGAAGACGCCGCGACGCTGTGTACCCAGCCAAGCGTTGCGATATCGGCGATGGTGTAATCATCGCCCATCATCCAGCGACGCTCGGTGAGTCGGTCGTCAAGTACACGTAACAGGCGCTTCGATTCGTTGACGTAACGCTCAAGCGGGCGCTTGTCGGTAATCTCCTTGCCGGCATGTTCACTGAAATAACCCATTTGACCGAACATCGGCCCGATCGAGCCGACCTGGAAAAAGATCCACTGGATGG
>JBDTBF010000069.1:0-3132 GCA_039924175.1 Rhodanobacter sp. | reverse complement strand
GAAAACAATCGACCGGACACACGACGACGCAGTCGGTGTATTTGCACTTGATGCAGTTGTCGGTAACGACATGAGTCATGGCTTCTAAATACTCGTGTGTACGGAAACAAGAATCAGCCCGCTGGGTACGTTCGTACACCCAGCAAGCTGGCCATCAAACAAGGTCAGCGCGTGACGACCCGTGCAAGCTCTGTCGGAGGCACGAAAGGCAGCTTTGAGCTGCATGCTCGCCGCATGCGGTATCGATCCGGGTCAGATATCGTTACGCGTCTCTGGCGCCGTTCTTCTCAATCCACGCCACGATGTCTCGTCGCACTTCCGTGAGCGTTTACGCACTCATGAACGAGCGGACGTGCACGACTGGCACTATGCGATTGGGCATCCCGTCCGTCAGTGCATCTATCCGCTTTGCTGCCTCAAATAGTTGCTGACGTGAGGTGATGCTGTCGTGTTCACCGACCAACAAATAAAGCGACCTTGGCTGCGCACGGGCCTCCTATCGCCGTGTGCACGTTGTTGCTCGTCCACTCTCCGCCATCAGGTTGCGTGCGTGTCGGCCAGTCCGGCCGACACGGTCATCCGCCAGGACGGCCGATACGTTGCCTCTCAATGTGACACCAGCGCGCACAGGTCGCCGTACAGCAGGAGATTACGAGTCACTCCACCCAAAGCAAATTCATGGAAGCGATTGTGTCCGTAGGCACCAGCCACGATCAGATCGATACCTTCCTTTTCGGCGACGACACCCAGCTGGGGACCGTTGCGTCCTTGCTCGGATACGATCATGCATTCGGCGGTTACTTGGTGCCGTTTCAGCCAACGCGCAACACCAGCCACACTTTCTCTGGCGCGGTCTGCATTCTTCTCGCTGGCGATCTGAACTACCACCACCCGCTCGGCCGTCTGCAGCAAGGGCAGGGCATCGGACACCGCGCGCCGCGATTCGCGAGAGTCGTTCCAGCCGACAAGCACATTGCGTGCCTTCAACTCGGTGGTGGCTGGAGGAATGATCAGCACTGGTCGACCGGACTGCATCACGACGTCGCGGATATTGAGATAGGGCGTGCCGCGTGTCAGCGATCCGAAGTAATTGGCCGACGCAATGATCAGATCTGCGCCGCGCGTCTCGCGGATCACGGACGCTTCCAACGGACACGTATCCACGATAGAGCGCCATTCGATCTCGCATCCGGGTCGCTGCAGGATCGCCAGTGCAGCTTGCTCGGCAGCTTCCATCGCCTCATCCAGTTCGCCTCGGCCGCGGTCGACTACCCCGCCTGGAATCCCGCTAACGTCGTAGCCGACCCCAACCAGCCGGCTGGCTGAAACGCCGAGCACGCTCGCGTTGAAGCGCTCAGCCAGATCTCTGGTGATCTGCAGCAAATGCGTGTTGTCGGCAAACGGATCCAAGTAAACCATCAGTGTCGAATACATGACGACTTCCTATCTTGCGTGGACGGGCGGTTTCGGTATTCAGTCGAGGATCTACAGTGTGGAGCCAGACTCTACGCCTGAAGATGTGTCATTCATGCGAACCGGCAATTGATCGGTGTCAACTCCTGCTTCGAAAGATCCTCATCGTGATCTGATCGAAGTGATTTGATGGAACAATCGGCTGGCGTTACGCCGAGGGGGTTCGAACGAAGCTGATGTCCGGCTTGGTCGCCGTCGGATCAGACGTACGGGCAGGAGAATGCGTGGAAGGCGCCGTGCTGGATAGCTTCGCGCGGTGGCAGCCATCTTTAAACTGCTTCACAAAGTCATGAACCAACAAGAGCCTGCCAAGGCGCTCTCGGCGCCACTCGCGAGAGTCGGAGCGCGCAGAAGAAGCGATTGACGCCGTTGTGAGACCGGCTCAGATGTCGATCTCGCTACCACACAGCTCATCGAGCATGTCGCGGCGCAAGATGCATACGGACTTGCGATTCACCGCAAGGACGCCATCAGACTCCATCTTGGTAAGCAACCGACTGACGGTTTCGAGCGCCAGACCCAGATAGTTGCCAATGTCACCGCGCGACATCGACAAGGTCAGGGCCAGTGGATCCCGCGACAAGCGTGCATAACGACCAGCCAGGCTGCGTATGAAGACTGCCATCCGCCGCTGCGCCTGTTGCTTGCCCATCATCACCATGTGACGTTGTTCATTCACCAACGCGCGGCTGATGACGCGAATCAGCTGATGGTGCAAGGCAGGTACGCTGGCGCTTACCAGCTGCAACTTGGCATAGCGCAGCTCCAAGACACTGGATCGTTCAAGTGCCTCCGCACTGCACGGATGGTGCTCGTTGATAAGGCCGCCGATACCCATGATGTCTCCGGGCAGGTGGAAGCCGAGAATCTGTACGTCACCCTCGGAACCTTCCATGAAGGTTTTCAGCGAACCGGCGCGTACGACATAAAGTGCCGCGAATGAATCACCTTGGTGAAACAAAGTGTCTCCGCGATCAAGTGGTACCCGATCGCGTACGGTGGCATTGAGCGTTTGAAAGTCCGCGATGCTGAGCCCAGCGGGCAACTCGAAGTCAGTTATGGCGCTATAGCCACAGTTGCGCCTGAGGTCGTGCAGTTCGACATCTGGCGTCATGACATTCAACACGTTGGCCGCCTTGAGATGGCTTCTCGCAATTCATGTGAGCGAGCGAGAGACGATGCCGCCGCGCCATTTGGCAGACCAATACCCCGGGTTAACCGTCCTTGCCGATGGCTGTTGGTCTGAACGTGAAATTGCTTCCCGGCCACGTCTCATGCTCCAAGTGCAGGCAACGAAAGCGTCCAGGAGGCTGTCCGCCGATTGAACGCAAGCCTCAGCCAAATGGCAAGACCATGTTAGTCACTTTGGTCGCGGCGCTGTGTCCGGCGGGTGATGGCGGTGCGACATTGATGTGCTTGGTATATGAACGCTGTACCCATGTGACATCCCGCCACAGAAGAATGCCTGCGCAAATTGATACACGTCAAAAAGCCATGGGCCGTCAGCGCAGAGACTCTGCTCCATGCGAAATACTTCGCAATTGGCCCATTTATTCATGAACAAAGAATCGATTTGTACCGACGCCGTCATTGTTGGCGCGGGACCGGTCGGGTTGTTTCAAGTGTTCGAGCTCGGCTTGCTCGGCCTTGGCGCGCACG
>JBDTBF010000068.1:0-3286 GCA_039924175.1 Rhodanobacter sp. | reverse complement strand
GCGGCATCGATGACGACCTGGTCGGTGTTTCGCGCCGTCTCGGGCGATCCGATCCCGTGGAAGTCGGCGCAGCTGTTTGTGCCGCAGATCGACATGTGGGGACCGCAGGGGCGCGGTCCCAATGGTGAACCTATAAACGCCATGAGTTACACCGACGCGATGGCGTTGATGCGCGACCATCGCGCCAAGCGGCAGTCGGCGATGTACATCATGTCGTCGTCGGTGGTGCCGGCGGATCCCGGCAAGCATCCATTCAACGTCACTGGTCATGCGGTCTACGGCGAGTTCTTTCCGATGCTCGATGTGCCGTTTCTATACGGCAGTGGCTGGAGCACCGGCGACGACACGAATCGTGCACAAGTCGTGGTGATCAACAGCAAGCTCAATCAAAAGCTGTTCGGCGGTGTGAACAGCGTGGGCAAGAACCTCAACATCGAAGGCAAGAACTACCGCGTGGCCGGCGTGCTCGATGGCTGGAATCCTCAACCGCGCTTTTATGACGTAGTCAATACCGGCGGTTTTTCTAGCGGCACTGACGATGTCTTCATGCCATTTCAGACGGCCATCCAGGCCGGCATACCCAATGACGGCAACACCAATTGCATCACGGTCCCCACTGGGTCGGAATTCGTCGGCCTGCAGCATTCTGACTGCGCGTGGATTGCCTTCATGGTAGAGCTGGATGACGCGGCGGCAGTGAAGGCGTATCGCGAGTATCTCGATGGCTACGCGCGTGATCAGCAGAAGGCGGGACGTTTCGGCTGGGCCCCGAACAACCGCTTGCGCGATCTGCCGGCGTGGCTCAGTGCGCGGCACGTGGTGCCCAGCGACACAAAAGTGTCGTTGCTGGTCGCGCTGGGACTGTTGCTCGTGTGTCTGGTGAATACGGTCGGCCTGTTGCTGGCGAAATTTCTGCGTCGCAGCGGCGAGATCGGCGTGCGCCGTGCACTGGGTGCGCCACGCAGCGCCATCTATGCGCAGTTCCTCACCGAGGCGGGGATGGTCGGCCTGGCCGGTGGCGTCCTTGGCCTGTTACTCACCGGCATCGGCGTGGCCAGCGTGGGCTGGGTTTTGCCCAAAAGCATTTCCGACCTGGCGCGTGTCGACATTTCGCTGCTTGCCTTGACTCTGCTGACGGCGGTGCTGGCTACCTTGCTGGCTGGGTTGTACCCCACCTTCCGGGCCTCGCGCGTGCAACCCGCGTGGCAACTGAAGTCGAATTGAGGATTGCGTTCATGACCTTGCATCCCATCCTGAGCGCATTGCGCAAGCACAAGGCCGGCGTGGTGCTGATCGCACTGCAAATCGCCCTGACGCTGGCGATTGTCTGCAATGCGATATTCATCATCGGCCAGCGTATCGAGCGCGCGAATCGTCCCACCGGCCTCAACGAGAACGGTCTATTTCTGATCTCCCAGCAGTGGGTGGGCGCGCCGAGTGGAGACGATCCAGCCGGCGTGGAAAAGCTCGACGCGTTGCAGCTCGAGGACCTAGCTGCGTTGCGCAACCTGCCCGATGTAGCGTCGGTGGCACCGACCAACTCGGTACCGCTCTGGAATTCCTCGTGGAACGGTTCGCTGTCGCTCAAGCCGGGGCAACAGATGGGAAGTGACGTCGGCACGAATACGGGGTACTACTTCACCGACGAACAGGGCCTGACCACGCTGGGTCTGCGCCTGGTAGCCGGTCGCGCCTTCACTGCTGCCGACGTCCAGCACCAAAGTAACCAGGGCCAGCATGGCCGTCCATTGGTGATCGTGACCCGGGCGCTGGCCGACAAGCTTTTCCCGCAGGGCGATGCGGTTGGCAAGGTGATCTATTCGGACGGCAGCAATGCGCCGAGCACGATCATCGGCGTGGTTGCACGCTTGCAGTCATCGGCCAGCGGCAGTTGGACCAGTGGCTTTGAGTTGTACTCGACCCTTGTGCCCGCCCGGCTTGATTCGAACTATTCGCGCTACGCAGTGCGTGCGAAGCCTGGACGGCTGCAAGCGGCGATGCGTGCGGTAACGCCTGCGTTGTACAAGATGAATCCTTTGCGCGTGCTCGACGACGAGAGCGTGACTTCGTTCACCGACATCCGCGCCAAGGCGTATCGCGCCGACGTGGGCATGGCGATCCTGATGGGCGTGATCTGCCTGATCCTGCTGGCCGTTACTGCCGCCGGCATCGTCGGCCTGACCAGTTTCTGGGTCGGTCAACGCCAGCGACAGATTGGTGTGCGCCGTGCCTTGGGCGCACGCAAGGTCGACATCCTGCGCTACTTCCAGATCGAGAACCTGCTGATCGCCGGTGCTGGCGTCGTCATTGGCGTGCTGCTCGCGCTCGGTTTGAACCTGTGGCTGATGACGCAGTACGAGATGACGCGCATGCCGGTGGCGTACGTGCTGACCGGCGTGCTGGCGATGCTGGCGATTGGTCAGGCCGCTGTGTTCGTGCCGGCGCGGCGCGCCTCCAACGTGCCGCCGGTCGTGGCAACGAGGGCGGTGTGATGAGCCGCATCACGAATTTTGTAGGAGCAACTTTAGTCGCGATGCTCTGTTCCAGTCAGGCAAAAGGCATCGCGGCTGAAGCCGCTCCTACAAGGGGTGTTCACGGAGAGGCTGCATGATGTTTTCCTACTACTTAGATCTCGCGCTGCGCAGCCTCAAACGCAACAAGGCGCTTACCGCGCTGATGGTGCTGGCCATCGCGCTGGGTATCGGTACCAGCATGACCACGCTGACCGTAATGCATGTGCTGTCGGGCGATCCGATTCCGGGGAAAAGCGTGGAGTTGTTCCGGGTGCGGATGGACGTCTTTCCCGATGATCATTTCCAGTCGGGTGAAGAGACGCCGAACAATATGAGTCGTCGTGACGCCGAGGCCCTATTGCACGATGGGCGTGCTGATCGGCAGGCGCTGATGTCGGCCGGTTCGATGGTATTAACGCCGACGCAGGGCGACCCCTTGGGTGTGGAGGCGCGCTATACCAGTGCAGATTTTTTCCCGATGTTCAATGTGCTGTTGCGCTACGGCCATGGCTGGAGCCGAGCGGATGATGCGGCGCATGCACATGTGGCAGTGATCTCCGAAGCGCTGAATGAACAGTTGTTCCAAGGCAAGGACAGCGTTGGAAAAACCTTGCGGGTCGGCAACGCAGGGTTGCGCGTTGTTGGTGTGCTGGGCGACTGGGACATGAATCCGCGCTTTTACGATTTGAGCAACCAACAGTTCGGTGACAGCGAACAGGTCTTTGTTCCCATGACTACGGCGCTGGATCTGCGGTTGCCAACCAGTGGCAGCC
>JBDTBF010000067.1:0-64934 GCA_039924175.1 Rhodanobacter sp. | reverse complement strand
ATCCTGTCGATCGCCTACGACAACGTGCACTACAAGGACCAGCCCGAAGCGTGGAACATGCGGCTGGTGCTGGGCGTGGCTACCGTGCTTGGCGTGATCGGGCCGATTGCCGCATTTGGGCTGTTCTATCTTGGCGACCGCGTCTGGCACCTGTCGCATCCACAGTTACAGTCGATGATGTACCTGATGCTGTCAGTGGCTGGCCACCTGACAATTTTCCTCACCCGCACGCGCGGTCCGTTCTGGTCGATCCGCCCGGCGCGAGTGTTGTGGATGGCCGTGCTCGGCACCCAAATTATCGCCACGCTAATCGCCGTCTATGGTTTCCTGATGACGCCGCTGGGCTGGGGTCTGGCAGGTGTTGTCTGGGGCTACGCGCTGATTTGGGCGCTACTGAGCGACCGGGTGAAGTTGTTGGCGTATCGGATTTTTGATCCGGTCAAAGCCAAGCCTGGGGCGAAGGCCGAAGCCAAACCGGACAAGAATGTCGAAGCGAACATTGAAGGGAAGGCTGCGTCTAAGTCCACGGCCAAGGCCGAATCCACGCCCGAGGAGAAGCCCGAGCCAAAGTCTGAGCCCGAGCCCGAGCCGAAGCCCGAGCCAAAGCCCGAGCCAAAGCGCAGTGCCACGGCTGCAGCAACGCCCGAACCGAGTGCTGCACCTCCAGCGGCGGTAAAGGATAAACCGGCGCTCGAAGCCGAGGTCGCCCTCAAGCCGGAGATAGCGGCGGAAGCGAAGCCCGAAAATCCGAGCGCACCCGAGCCTGCAACAAAGGCTAAAGGGGAGCCCACGGCACAGGCCGAATCAGCGCCCAAAGCGAAAGGCGAAACATCCAAAGTCGAAGTCACTCCGCAACTGGTCAAGCGCGTCCACGCCCTTTACGAGGAACTGGGTCGTGCCGACGTGCTCGCCGTCGAGGCCTCAGAAAAGGCCCTCGTTCCACCGGCAATAGATCCGGCACCAAAATAATCAGGCGCGTGGTACTGCGTCTCTGGCTTCGCAAAGCGGCCACCGCTTTGGTGTCTGCACCCATACGGAATTGTAGGAACAACGCAGCGCTTTCGTAGGAGCACATCCTATTGCGCGAAAAGACGTGGCAACGATCTCGCCGTGAGCGGGAGCAACTTGTCGTGCCGCACACCGAATTTGGTTGGTTCCTATCGCTCCGGATCAATAGCGTCCTGCATCAGCGCAATCTCGTCGCGGTGAATACCGCGCGCTTTGGCCTTCTTGTCCCAACCACGCACCGCGTTGCGCACTTCCTGCTCGATGGTATTCACGGCTTTCGGCTTGAGGCGGTAGAACGCCGCAGTGGTCATCAGCAGAGATGAGTCGGGCGAAGCGTCGCTGCCGTCGATAGTCAGCACATGCGTGTTTTTGTCGGGGTTTGGGTTGACGTCGAACGCGGGCGACAGCATCCAGCCGTTGCCCACGCGAAGAAAGCCGTGATTACGCAGGTGGTCGTCGCGATTGCCAATCAAGATGTTGAAAAGTACGCGCCGGAACAGTTGTTGTAGTTGTGCAGCAATTTGCGCACTAGACCCTTCACTTTCAATTGCGGCCACGATGTCCAGGTAACTGGCGCCATCGCTTTCCGTCCGTGCCAGTCGCGTCAACGCGGACGTGTACATCCGACGAGATGTACTCGTTCGGTCGAATCGTTGAACGGCAAAGGTGTGGCCGCGCGATGAAAGCTTTAACGCGCGAGCGGGTGGCATATCGATGCCGGCATGCCTTGCCAACTGAAAGGCGAGGTACTCCCAAAGGCCCACGTCGCGACGATCATCCATCGCCGGAAACTTGGCCAGCCACAGCGTGCCATCGATGTCGCGAAAACTGGCCTTGGGTCGCGCGCCGCCTAATGACGCGCCGGGCGCGATCAGTTGCTTGATCCACTTGCTGAGTTGTTCGTCGTCGCCACGCTCAACCTTGTCGGCAGCTGTCTCCAGCGCGCGCAACTCAGTCATCGGTGGTGCGCTTAGAGCGCGTGGATCCATGTACTGGCTGGTAGCGGTATCCCGCAGGCGCAACGCACCCATACGCGATTCGTCGTTCACGCCCAGCAGGAAATCCCAGCTGCGCAAAGTGTGTACCTTGCGCTTCTGCTCGCGCGCCTCGATGGCTTCGCGCCGCTCCATCAGCATCTTGCCCCAGCGGTCCGGTGAGCAGTCCAGGAAAATGCCCGACAGTTGATCGGCACCGGCAGACGCGTACAAAGCGCCACTGGCAAGGCTGAGTTCGTGGTCAAGCGGGAAGGACGTGACCGAGCCAGAATGCTTCAACCACTCCTCGGCATAGTCGAAGCGCACGGTGTTGCCCGTTTTGCTTAGGCTTTGAGTCAGGTAGCCGACCAGACTTTGGTCGCCTAATGTGTCGTCGTCGATCCAGACTTCTATTTGGCTCATGGCTTTTTATCGCGCACTAAATTTGGTGCGAGTGACCCTAGGTTACGACGTGTTGGCGCAAGCGCTCGCTCCACTTTGGCCTTGGTAGCCGGTGATGCGCGTTTCAACTCGCTGTCTTGCAGGCTGCGGCCGAGAGTGTCTTGCGCCGCGAGAAGGTCGATGTCAGCGGCCAGACCCAACACCGTCAGCACACGCAGCGCCGTCGCCAGACTTGTCGAGGCGTTGCCGTCTTCCAACTTGCCGATGGTCGGCACGCTGACTCCAACGCGTTCAGCCAGCGCTGGCTGCGTCATATTTCGGCGCAGCCGCGCGGCGCGTAGGCGCTGACCGAGGGCGGTGATCTGCCGCTGAGCCTGTGGATGAGTTGGGGGAGTACGCTTTGCCATGCAAATTAAATTACATTTCAACCGTCTTTAATGCAAGTTAATTTACATTTTAATAATATCTGCCTTTGCGGCCTGCGTACTGTCGTACGCCACCCAAAGTGCTCATCGCTCAGTGAGCCATTGCCCGACGACGGTCGTGAAAGCGTGCTCGCTGCATCTCTGGCTTCTAAACGCCGCTAACGCTTGGGGATCTGCACTGGCATGGAACTGTAGGAGCGACTTCAGTCGCGATGCTGTTGCTCCCCGCCTATCCGTAGGAGCGCACCCTGTGCGCGATGCCCTTGCTGTGTTTCAGGTCAAAGGCTTTCGTCCGCCTGCGGCGACCGAGTCACTTTTCTCTTGCGTGGCCAAGAGAAAAGTAACCCAAAGAGAAGGCCACCCCACTTGGCGCTTTCCGCCCATCCATGGGCGGAAAGTTCGTGAGCCGGGGCCGGGCTTTTCGACCGGACTCCTGTCCGGGCGAAAAGGCATCGACATCCATGTCGATGCCCGCTACGCGGCCTGTCGACCCCAACCCACCGCCGCACAGGGGCCCCGGTAGAGCGGCGAGTCATCCTGACCCGCACTCGGTGCGTGACTGCTGGGCAGTTGCGAGAGCAGGTGGGTATTGGCTGATGATGCCTCGGCAAAGCGGGGGCAGAGTACGCGTTACTCGTATCGGGGTATTGAGCAGTCAACTCAGACCCCTGTTTCGACTGTTTCGACTGTTTCGTCAATCGGCCGGCGTCGACCGGCCGCTAGCGGCGGCGGATTCAACTGATCGACGCAACACATTGCCGATAACGCTCGGCGGGTGTTTCGTAGCTTAGTGTTGACCTTCGAAGACGCTCCGCGGGCAGTGCTGACAGGCGGGGCAGCGCACGTAGCCTCGCGTACTGACGAAAGTCGAAGATCCCGGCGTTAGCCGATACGCGCCGTTGGAACGCTGTGCCTGTGCGCAGAAGCCACGCTGCGGTAGCCTCATGGGGTATCGTCGGAAGCGGTCTTCGCCTGCTGATCACAAAATCGGAGGTCATTGCCGACCTCCTTCCCGTTTCACACCACGTGGCTTTTGCAAGACACCTATGGCAAGCGTTGGAGTGTCATCGTGTGACCGCCTTCGCTGAGCGTAACCGTGGCCGGTGGCTCCTTGCCTGTCGAGAACGCGAGCGTGGCATCCACGGCGGTCATGAAGAATAGATCCGATGATTCGGCGAAGATTTCGATGGGTGCTTGGCCGCCCATTTGTGCCACGAGCTGGGTGCCGTGCCAGAACACTTTCATGGTCATGCCGCCGGCGGCATAGGTTCCAAGTACACGGTTGAGGGCGGCGTCGGGCAGCGGCACTTCCTGGCGTTCGTTGGGCAACGGTTCTTTTGTGCGTGCAACCAACGTGCCTGGTGGCTCACCTCGGGCAAAGAAGAGCATGCCTGTGACCGTGCCGGCGGCATCGCGCTGTACGGTGAAGCGATCCAGCCCGTTGCGGTAGAGGAATTCATCAGTGCCAATGGGTATCAGGGCACTGCGCTGTCCGCCGGTGCGTTGCGCGGTGAGCTTGCCATCGACGACGCGCAGCACGCGCGCAGTGTTGGGGTCTATTCGGTACACGCCTTCGGACTGTTTCAGGGTGGCTACCGTGACGGCAATGGGCGTTGACTCGGGGTAGGGCTGGCCCAGTGCTGCTGCGGCCAATTTGCGCGCGATGGTGTCTGGACCTTTGTAGTCGTCGTTGCTGTCGTTGTTCTGTAGTACGACCACACTGATGTCTTGCCCGGGGACGTATTCGAGCATGGATTCAAAACCGAAGATGCCGCCGTCATGTTCCAGCATGGGCTGGCCCTGTACGGTCGTGCGCTCGATGCCGAAGCCATAGTTCGCGTCAACCGCCTTGCCGACTGGCGTAATCATCTGGGTGTAGGTTGCGGACTTGAGTACGCGGCCTTCGTGCAGTGCACGGTTCCACTTCAGCAGATCGTCCACGGTGGAGACTAGTCCGCCGGCAGCACTTGGGATGGCCATGCTGATGACTTTCGCCGGGACGACTTTGCCGTCTTTCAGGGAATAGCCATGCGCCTGCTGTGCGGCGAATTTCGGATCGGCGCCGTAGCCGGTGTGGGTCATTCCTAGCGGTTCAAACAAGGTGCGGCTCAGGTAGACGTACCACGGCTGCCCGGTGACGGCTTCGATTACCGCACCAACCAGCACATAGCCTGAATTGTCGTAGGCCCAGTCGGTACCGGGTGAGAAATCGGGTTTAGCGTTCTTGAATGTCGTGATCAACTGTGCGGTGCTCATTGGCTTGTCGAGCGGGCCATCGGCCCAGCGGGCGATGCGGGTGTAATCCTTTATGCCTGAGGTGTGGTTGAGCAATTCGAGCACAGTGATGTGCTTGCCGTTTGGAAAACCGGGAACAAATTTCGACAGGGGATCAGCAAGAGAAAGCTTGCCAGCCTTGACCAGTTTGAGTACGCCAGCGGCGGCGAATTGTTTGCTGATAGAGCCGATGCGGAACACGGCATCCGGCGTGAGTCGTGCACCCGTTTTTACATCCGCAAGGCCACGCGCGCCGCGATACAACACCTCATCGCCGCGAGCGACCAGTACCGCGGCTCCTGGCGCATCCGCACGGTAAAAGTCGGCCATCATGTGTTCGGTGTAATTGGTGACGCTGGCTTTGGTTGCGGGACGTTCTGCCCACGCTGACGCGGGCAGGAGGCAGGTGGCGGCGATGGCAAAATAAATCGGTAGATGGCGCATGTCGTTCCTCAACTGGATGAGTGTTTGTGGTGAGCGGCGAGCATATCGACGACCGCACCATGCTCGGGTTGCGTTGCGACGGACCAAGGATTGCGCCGACGAGCAGGCCTAATGCGCGATGAAAGTTAGCGTGCTGCTGGATCTCTTGGGGAAATCAAGCAGGGGCTTTCACCGATGGGATGTCTTGTTGGCAAGGCGACATGGCATGTATCGCGTTGGCCCGTTGACGAGCGCGTGTTGCTTGAGTGTCACGACGTATGGACGTGCATTGTCGGGGCGTCCATCGCCGCTGACCTCGCCGCAGATGTAGGCAGCTTCTCGGCTGAAGAGTTCAAAGCCAGCGCCTTCGGCTTGTCGGTGACCAAATCGAAGTAGCTGCTGCAGATATGGTGCACATAGCGGGTGTCGGTTGTTGATCTCTGCGTTGTAGTTGCACTTCTCCGCCATGACTAAAGACACTGTCGTGACCAATAGCACTGCGTGCTTTGTACGGCAGCGTTGATGCTTCGTGAAGACAAGCGAGTTGATGGGCAGTGGATGATGCAGAGGAAAATATCAGTCAACGCGCAGCATGAAGGCAAGCTGGCAACGTTCGGGCATGGCGGGTTAGATTCATATGCCACTCCGCACGGCGTGCACGACAGCCGGTCGAAGTATCGCCGGCATGAAGTGAGATGGGGCGTTGCACTCCTGCTCGGTGCTTTCCTGCTTCTTGGCGGATGTGCCGCGGTCCGTGATGTTTACGGCGTCACCAGTGCTGACGAAGGGGTACGGGTAGGTGCCGATACGGTCGAGTACCACCTGACGCATCCGGGCCTCGATATCGTTATTCGTGAGAATTATTCAGCTGACCTGTTGCCCATCGAGACTACGAGTCATAGCTCCCCGGCTCCATTGCGACACACTGTCATCTACGGAACGGTCAAGAAAAGAAACGTTCTCGAGATCGACGGCAAGTCCTTCAAGACCGTAACCTTGAACAACATCTACTACGGGAAAGTCTGGACAGGACAGTTGCTGGTAGATCGAGATCGACTCTACTTGAATGGGAAGAGGCTGCTGCCAGTGGCCAAACCGGACCGGGATCCAGAGAAACGGTGAGCGGCGTTCCGCAGTACGCGTCACATCCCGTCGGTTGTTCTAACACCTCAAGAGACGTCAAATAGCATGCGCATCCTTCAATGGCTTCCCTCACTCATGGTGCTTCTCGCAGCATCCGCAATGGCTGCCACCCCAACTCCATCGCAAGACGTTGGTAAAGCGTTTACTGCCGCAGGATTTCCCGGCTCCTGTGCCGTGTCTTTCGACGGAAATAATGTGCTTACCCACTACACCAGTGGCTATGCCGACGTTGCCAAGCAGAAAAAGTACAAATTGGACACCATCCAGCCGATAGCCTCGATCGGCAAGACGTTCGTAGGCTTGGCCTTGGCCCGGCTCGCCATTGAAAAGAAGCTGGACCTTGACGCTCCGATCGACGATTACCTGCCGTGGAAAGTGCGGAATCCCCATTTCCCGAATATCCCCATCACTCTTCGCGAACTCGCGACCCACACGTCCAGCCTCATCGACGCGCCGGTTTACTTTGACAAAAATTACGAAGATGGGCATACGCCCAGCATGTCCCAGCTTCAATTCGTGAAAAAATATACCGATGCCAGCGGTAAGTGGTTCAGCGCGGCCAACTTCACGGACAAAAAGCCCGGGACGCATCACGAATACAGCAATATGGGAGCCAATCTGGCCGCTGTCGTCATTGAATACAGGACCGGCGTGCCGTTTGATCGATACGTGAGCGAGCATTTCTTCAAGCCACTAGGCATGAAAGACACGTCGTATACGTATCGTGCGTCAGCCAGAAATTCGACGCTGTACGATGGCTCGAATCGTGCGCTGAAGCCTTACACGCAGGTCAATTATGCCGACGGCAGGATCCGGTCCACGTGCGTGGACATGACGAAATATTTTCAGGCCGTATTGCGAGCGCGTGCCGGTAAGTCTTCGCCGCTGAGTGCGGACGTTGTGGCCATGGCGCTTGCGCCGCAATTCAAGCCAGAACATCTTCCATCAGGTTTCAGCGACCGCGCGCCCAACCAAGGGTTGTTCTGGGCATACAGCGCAATGACAGGCATCGGTCACAGTGGTAGTGATCCGGGTGTTTCGTCCTTCGCATATATTGCGCCCGATAAGGATCGCGGATTTGTGGTCCTGGGCAATGAAAGCCTGGAAGACAAGCCCAGTTTATTGAAAGACATCGTAACTATCTGGCAAGTATGGCGTCCCTATAAGTAGCTGGTTTCCGCGAGGCACCGTGGCCCAACAATTCGTCCAGGCGAGCGCGCAGAAAGAACCCGTGCACTGCTTGACTCGAGCCGTGGTGGCCAGCCTCCGCATAGCTGATAGTCACGATCGGCGGCAACGGACCGCTCACGGACAAGGGCAATGACGGGCGCAAGTTCAGTTGTTGAATCCGTCGTCGACAAGCGACGGTGAAGTTTGTCGCCAGTAGTGAGTGGGTTGGTTGGAGGTTTGTTGTGGTGTATAGACTCCCGAGATGAGGGCGCCTATCACCGATAAGGTCGCAGCAGAGGTAGGCAGCTTTTCGTTATCTGAGTGCCTGCCACTCCATGCGAAACGGCCCGTAATTGCGGTGTGCAACGGATTCGATGGCGTTTTGCATTCGACTTGAACGCGATTCGGAAGGGAACACAGAGAATGATTTTTAGAACCATGCGTCTGTTGGTAGTGGCCTTTTGTGCGCTGAGTACTAGCGCCGCAATGTGCAGTACGGTCAATGCTCGGCAAGACATCAAGAGTCATGTCGACGTTGCCGTGCAGTCGGTGATGGCGAAGTACCAGATTCCCGGAATGGCCGTCGGCGTCATCTTCGATGGGAAGTCGTACGTATTCGACTACGGCGTGGCGTCAACGGAAACTAAGCAGCCGATAACGCACGACACGTTGTTTGAGATTGGCTCCATCAGCAAGACGTTTACGGCGACACTGGCGTCGTATGCGCAAGTCACTGGTCACTTGTCGCTGTCGGATAAAGCGAGCAAATATTTGCCCTCGCTACGCGACAGCAAGTTCGGTGACGTTAGCCTTCTCGAGTTGGGCACGCATACGCCGGGCGGGCTTCCGCTGCAGGTGCCGGATGATATCCAGAACGATCCACAGTTAATGGAATATTTTCGGAACTGGCAGCCCACGTATGCGCCGGGAACGTATCGGACTTACTCCAATATCAGCATCGGCGCGCTTGGCCTGATCACGGCGAAAAGCATGGGACAGGGTTTCACGCAGCTGCTTCAGCAACACGTGCTTGATGGCCTCGGCTTGAGCAGCACTAATATCGATGTGCCTGCGAACAAGATGGCTGATTACGCGCAGGGCTATACCAAGGCCGGTGTGCCGATCCGCATGACGCCTGGGGTTTTGTGGGCGCAGGCCTATGGGATCAGAACGACGGCCTCCGACATGCTGCGCTTCGTGCAAGCGAACATGGGCTTGATCAAACTTGACGTGAATCTGCAACGCGCCATCACGGCTACGCACACTGGTTACTTTCAAGCGGGAGTGATGACGCAAGACCTGATCTGGGAACAATTCTCGTATCCAGTGGCGTTGAAGACATTGCGGGAAGGCAACGCGCCAAAGATGATCTTTGATGCCATGCCGGTGACCAAATTCGTGCCGCCGCAAGAACCGCGCGCGGACGTCTGGATCAACAAGACCGGTTCGACCAACGGCTTCGGCGCGTATGTGGCGTTTGTCCCGAAGAAGCAATTGGGCATTGTCATTCTGGCCAACAAGGGTTTTCCTATCGACGACCGCGTGACTGCGGCATATCAAATTCTCACAGCGCTTGATCACGGCGAGCGATGAAATGGAGCTTCACGTCTGCAAATAAACTCAGCTAGGCGAAGCTGCTCCGAGTTCAGCTTAAGCGCTGGATCGAATGCTCAAAAAAACAGCCATCCGGAGGCGGTGACACCCTCCGATTGAATGTAGTATTTCGGTGCTTTGCTCGATTCATTCAACGGCGAAACACCGCACTGGTTGCGGCGGTATGGGTGCGCCAACCCGTGCAGGTTCGCCGCTAGTGAATCCGCAGAACGGACATTCTCCAAGTTCGTTCTGCGTGTTGTGCCGACCTGGTTGGTGTCCTTAGTGCGGTGAGCAGCGCGAGTCAGGGTTTTGAACTGTTAATGCGCCACCACAGAACCAAGCTTGTTCGAGTTTTCTGCTTCCAGCACCGCGGCCGCTGTGGGCGTTACGTCGTTCGAAGTACTTCCGGTGACCCATTGTTGGAAGAACCCGTCGAGGTTTTGCCCGCTGGACTTCTCCATTGCATCCTTGAAGTCTGCAGTCGTCACGGACTTGCCCCAAAATGCCTGCGTGTAATCTTGAACGCCTTTCCAGAATGCTTGCTCGCCGAGTTTGGTGCGTAGCAAGGAAAGCACGTAGGCACCTTTCTGGTAGACGATGGTGCGGTCGTCTCGGCTTGGGTGAACCCATTGCTGGAAGACTAGCGAGTGGTCTTTGCCGGTGGCGGCGAGACGCTCCACGTTTTGCTGCCAGTGGGCGACGATGGCGTGATACGCGTCGTCGCCAAATCGATGCTGAATATAGGCGGCAGCCATAAAGTCGGCGAAGCCTTCGTTGAGCCAAAAATCGCTCCAACTGCGGCAGGTGACTCCGATACCCCACCACTGATGCGCCATCTCATGGGCGATCAGGTCTTCATTCGTCGGCTTCTCCAGTACGTCTTGGCCATACGCCTCTGACATCAGCGCCAGTCCAGCCATCTCTTGCCCAATGGTTCGCGTAACCAGGGCCTGGCTATACATGCCGCGGTAAGGAATGCCTGAGCGCTTACCGAAGAACTTCAACATGTCGCCGCTATCGGCAAACACCTGCTGCAACTTGTCTGGCTGCAGATCGTGCGAAAGAAACCGCAGATGGACACCATTCGCAAGCGCTTCAGTGTCGTTGAACTTTCCAGCAGCAAATCCATAGACATAACTTGGCACAGGTTCGGCTTGCCGCCAGTGATATAAAGTTCGCTTGCCGCCTAGCAGCGATTTTGTAATTAGCCGTCCATTTCCTATGGCATGGAAACCATTCGGTAACGCGACGCTTAAATCCAAAGTCGCTCGCTGATCCGGCGCGTCCAGACAAACCAGCCACTGGCTGGTCGAGAAGATTGTGTAGAGCTGGTCCGCTTCTGGATGGAACTCTAAGCCGAAGCGGGGCGCGCCGTGATAGGTGACGTTGATGTCGATGGGTTGGTTGGCGGGGTAGCTTTTCGTTAGTTCGATCGTGAGCCGCTTTGCCACCTTTTCGAACGACAACTTGTTTCCGTTCTGGCTTACCGCGTCGATGACCAAATCACCTGCGTCGAAGGCTAGATGGTGGACGTCCGCTTTGAGCAAGGTCACGCGGATAGTCTCGTTACCGCGAAGCGTCTTCTCCGACAAATTAGGATCGAGGCGGGCGCTGTAATGCAGAACTGTAAAGTCTTGTTGGTTTGCTGACTCTTGAGTATGACCCGTCCGCGTCCAGACGAGACAGAACACTACGAGCAGGGCAATGAAAGCCACTCTTGATCGCGCTGGCATTTCTAGTTTTAAGTTCATGATTCGCACAAAAGTTTAAAGGTATCGGGCTGTCGCGTGACTCTGCTGATGGTGCGGTAAGCAGCCACTTGTAAGTGATGGGCTGCAGTGATTTTGAGAAGGGCAAGTGTAGATGCCAGCGTCCTTGCTGGACGCTTCAGCCCGTTCGCAAAGCTTACGACCGTCATTCTGATCGCGTGTGACCAGATCGAAAATGACGAGTGCTGGCGGAGCAGGGGTACATTCTGCAAGTCCGCTATCGCTCCGCTGCTTGGATAACTTTGGATCCGTTGAATGCGGTGTGCACGACACAAAGCGCAGGAACTTTGCCGGTGACAGGGTGGTCTGTTGGGTGCCTGCGGCAAAGGAAGGTCCACCTTGAGAGACGCGACGGGGAAATTCAGCAGCTTGCGTGAGTCGAGTCGCCGGGTCGCGGTACTGGCGGTGGTGATCAGCGGCCATCTTGGTTTATTGGTGCTGCTGTTGCGACCGGTCATCCTCTATCGAAACTCAACCCCGGTCGGGAAAAGCACGTTGCAAGTACTCGAGCTGCGTCTTTTCTCTCCGCAGCGTCGGTCGTCAGCGCATTCGACATTGCCGGCACACCCAGTGATCGTGCCGGTGCTGCATCGTCGATCAACACTGCCGCTAAGGCCGCCAACACCAATCGTAGTTCAGCAACCGGCGCCCGCTGTCGCGCCGCTTTATCAGACGCGTGTAAGCCGCCCGCCAGGTCCAGATATGAGCAAAGGAAATCCCACTAGCGATACGGGGTTTCAGGCGCGACTACATGATGCACAACGCTCACGCGTCGTTCGCGGAGTGCCCGGATCGGATACGCCTTTCGTCGCAGGCATCCACTTTGTTGATCCGATGCAGCAAGGCATCGGCGCGGTGATGCGCACCGCCCAACGTGCTTTTGGTATTACCAATAGTCATTGTGTTGATGTCGATGTGTGGCGCCATCTCACTCCGCAGGAGTTGAGTGCGCGCTATATCTCGCCAAGCGATGTCGATAAAGTTGACGAAAAATACCACTGCAACAAACCGTCGGGATTGAGCTTCTAGTCTTCTTGGACTACGTATTTTCGATGCCACCTTCAGATTCAGCTGGACTGCCGAGTAAAGGTTTAGGTTCTTGAGCTGGTCGCCCCGATCAAAAACACTTGGCTGGATGACGTCGACGTACACCATTGACGAACACTTGCTGGCGAGCGGGGTGACGGCGAAAAGTGGCTCGCGTTTGAAGTTGAGCGAGCTGGTCCGTGACAATTTGCTGCAGCTTTTAGCGTTACCTAAATAGGTGATCGCAAGCGCTAGAGCGGGTAGCGATTGCCTCTCAATCACGGGTCGCTGGGAGGCCGATGACTGATGAGTCGCAGGTTCTTTCGCGTCGCCCAATAATGGCGGCTGGCAACTTATCAGGGTGCCGAACTTTCAACCTACCTGAATGTCCCTAGCGAGTGAGTACCCGCGGCGGCGCTCCAAATCAGGGGCGGAGATGGAAATCAGTGTTCACGATGCATTGGCTGTCGTGCATGGAATGCTTTTCGGAGCTTGTCTGCTACTGTTTTTTACCGGGGCAGCCGCTGGTATCTATGCAACCTCGGCCTCGACCAATTATTGGCTTCCAACCAGTGCGCAGCGCCGCCTTCTAACGGGCTATCTTGCTGCGATGGCCTTGCTTGCATGGATCACGGTGTTTTTGGGAGCCTACGTGCTGTATCCCTAGTACCGTGCCGTGCCGCCAATTGGCACGCTTGATTTGGCCGGCTATCCGCAGCACCTATTGCTGTCCAATCCGGCCACAGCGGGCTGGCACTCACTCGGCATGGAGTGGAAGGAACACCTCGCGTGGTTTGCACCCATCAGCCTGACGGCGGTGGCGTGGATCGTCGCGCGTTACGGTACTCATCTGCGTTCGCTCAAGGCGCTGCGTAACGCGGTATTTGGATTGCTTGCGCTGGCGTTTCTGGCGGTATGCATTTCGGGCTTCTTTGGCGCCATGCTCAACAAGCACGCGCCGGTTCGCGGCGGTGGGAACATCGTACTCATGACGGGGCAGGTCCATGGAAAATGATCAGTCTGTGAGCTTGCCGGCTAACGGGCCTGGCGCGGCAGCGTTACTGGCTGCGGCGATTGGCGGCTTTACGTTGGGCGTCGCCGCGCTCGCTGGTGATGCGTTTTCTGGTGTGGCGCAGGCGCTGACGTGGTGGAAGCCGACGGGGCCGCTTTCCGGCGTGACCGACGTCACCATTATCGTATGGTTGGCATCGTGGCCGCTGCTCTCGCGCCTGTGGGCACGACGCACGCTGGACTTTCGCTGGGTCAGTTTGCTGTCTGCACTGCTGTTTATCGTCGGGCTGCTACTAACATTTCCGCCGTTTATGGACTTCCTGCAGGGCAAGTAAAGTCAGTCGTCTATTGAGCGCTGAAGTTTGCGGTCGACGGCTAAGTCGCCTTGATTGGCGCCTTTTTGACGCTTTCTCCGGCGACCCTCCTTGGTCAGCGCGCCGCGCACGGTCGGAGTCGCCGAATGAGTGTCGCCGTTATGCTGCACCGGTTTTGCGTTGAAGGACTAGAGGATTTTCCACGCGGAGTAAATCGCGGAATAAATCCCTAAGGCGATAGCGGTGGCCATGCCCGACGATGGCATGCGCTGATAGTCGCCGCTTGCATGCGCGGGGCCGCCGAAACGCTGGCCGTCAACCATGAGTATCAATTTTATGGTCTGCTTGTGCCGCGACCCGGATTCAGAAAGTTGCTGCTCGGAGGTGGTGCGCCGCTTCCGTCGGCCGAACCCCAGGTCCAGTACAAGCCGAGGTAGCCGACGGTATGACGCGCGCCAGCGATGCTAGCCCCGGCGGAAAACAGCAGGCTGAAGTTTTGCGAAAAGTTGAGATAGCCGCCGGCGTTCAGCAGCGTGTAACTGGGCTGATCCACGGCCAGTGCATTCTGACGAAACACCTCGGCGCCAAGGGTCCAGCGTGGGCTGAACGTGTATTGCGCCAGCAGGCCGCCAAAGGTGGCGTTTTTCGCCCCCACTGCAGGATTGATAATGACGCCGGCGCCGGCATCGAAAGTCCACGGGCCAATACTCTTCTGCGCCCACAGCGGCAACCGATACCAGGTTCGACCGTTGCCTAGACCCCGTCGCGCGCTGCCGGTGGCGATTTCTGCCATCGGAAATATGCCGAATTGCAGGCTGTCGTCCGCGCTGTCCAGAAAGCGATATTTGATGCCGAGCTCGATGTCTCCGATGCCGCTCGCGGCGCCCCCGTGTGCAGGCACATTCCACGCCATGGGCACCACAATGTGGAATTGCGTTTGAGGCAGGATGCCGCGGTTGTACTCGATGGCAGGGCCAGCGATGGCGCTGGTGCCGAAAGCGCGATCCAGCGTTCCGAATACGTAGAATTCGTTGTGACCAAAATCCACTGGCGTGGGGTCGTCGGTTAGAAACGGTGGTCCTGCGATACAAGGCGACGCGCCAACCAGCAGCAGGCCCAGCGTGAGGATGAGTGGTTGAGTCCGGTGTCGCATTAAGCTGCGTAATGCCTACTTGAGAGATTTTGTAGCAGGGACCAAGGAGAGTTAGCGTACACCTCACTAACGGGCGACTTCATCAGGATTAGTTAGTCCGGATTAAAGACGTCGCTTGGGCCTAAGCGCGCGTCCGCACGCGTGGCGACGCCACTTGCGCCGGGACTGCCAAGCGAGATGGTTTTGTTCGTCCGAGGACCTTGAGTTCGATCCGGCCGGCTGGATCTGCCGTTGCTGCCGCTCCCGCATCGGAGTGGATACTTTTGGCGTTGCCATTTGGGTGAAAGTAGGTCGATCAGCACTGGTAAAAATTGGAGCTGAATTCAGTTATCGCAGCATCTGCTTGGGGTCGAAAGTCGGCAGATATTGCGGTGGCTGCTGGTCAGTTTGAGGCAGCCGCTGTCTCTACTGGGCCGCGTGATAGCGGTCGCTGGAAGTTTGCTCTTGCTCAAGAAACGATGCGCCAGCGCGCAATTAGATGCGGATAGGGCAACGCTCGCTACCCACCGGCAACGTTGCTCGGCGTTGTTGATGTGGCACGCGCTATGACTTGCGTCATATCGTTTGGACGGCCAAGTGTTAGCATGCTGCGGGTTTGCGAATACCAATGCGAGGCAACGTCCTCGCGATTGCACGTGGTTAAACAAGGGAATTAGTTCATGGTTTTTCGAATCAGCACTTTGGCGCTCGGCGTCGCCTGCGCGCTCGGTGCTAGCGCGGTTGCGCGCGCACAAGACTCCAGTTCGGCGGCACAAGCGGCCAACTTGCAAACCGTTGTGGTGACCGGTACGCGCTCGCTCGATCGCACCATGGCCGATTCGCTCGCGCCAGTTGACGTGCTGACGGCAGCCGATCTTACGGCCACCGGCGCCGCGGATCTGCCGACCGCGCTGAACGCGTTGCTACCGTCATTTAACTTTCCGCAAGCCACGTTGTCGGACGCCACCGATGCCAGCTTGCCCGCGCAATTACGTGGCCTGTCGCCGGATCAAACCTTGGTGCTGATCGACGGCAAGCGGCAACATCCCACGTCCACCCTCAACAACGTCGAAGTGATGGGGCGCGGATCGTCGCCGGTCGACCTGTCGGCCATACCGCTCAATGCGATTGCGCGTATCGAAGTGCTGCGCGATGGCGCCGCTGCGCAATACGGCTCGGACGCGATCGCCGGCGTTATCAATATCATCTTGAAGCATGGCCCCGAGCACGGCTCGGTAAACGTGGGCCGTGGCCTGTGGGACGGCGGACAGGGCGCTACATCAACCGGCGGCGCTGACGTTGGTTTTCGCATCGGCGATGGCTGGCTGCGTGTTGCGGCCAATTACCAAAATCAGGACCCGACCAACCACGCTGCCGTCGATCGCCTGTTTCCCGGCGACCCCAGTTACGGTCGTGTCACCTTCCACTACGGCATGCCAAAAAAGATCGCCAAACAAACCGCGATCAATGGTGAATACCCGCTGGGAGAACACGCGACGCTTTACGTGACGAGCCTGTTCAATAAGCGCAATGTGAGCTCGCCGGGCTTCTTCCGCTGGCTGGCCACGTACAAGGATGCGAACCCCGCCGCGGCGGCGGTTTATCCGAATGGCTTTTTGCCGGTAGAGAACAGCGCCATTCGCGATGACACGAACCAACTTGGTGTACGCGGCGAAGTGGCGGGCTGGCATTACGACGTGGGTGCGACGACCGGTGGCAACCACTGGAAACTCAACACCTCCAATACCTTCAACTATTCGCTCGGCGCCGACTCACCCACCGCGTTCTACATCGGCACGCTGACGCTGCGCCAGAACCAACTCAGCGTGGACTTCGACCGTGAGTTCGACATGCCGTGGCAACATTCACTCAGTGTCGCGTGGGGACTGATTACGCGCGAAGAGACGTTCGCCATCAAGCCCGGTGATCCGGCCTCCTATGCTGGCGCCGGCGCGCAAGTATTTCCCGGCTATCAACCGACCGATGCCGGCTCGCATAGCCGTCACAATCAAGCCGGCTACGTTGATCTGGAAACTGATTTCACTGACCAGCTCTCGGCCGGGCTCGCCGCGCGACATGAGCATTACAGTGACTTTGGCAACACCACATCGTGGAAACTCTCTAGCCGCTACGCGCTCACGCCGGTGATCGCGCTGCGCGCCAGTGCGTCGACCGGCTTTCGCGCACCTTCGCTGCAGCAGGAGTTCTACTCGGACACTGCCATCGACATCATCAACGCCAGCTCCGGTCACCAGAGCCTGACCACGGTGCGCACCTTCCCGGTCGCTGATCCGGCCGCCGTCGCCTTGGGCGCACAGCCACTCAAACCCGAACGGTCGCGCGACTACAGCGCCGGATTGGTTCTGACGCCAGGATTCGGTCCGTATGCCACGCTGGATTTCTACCAAGTGGATATCAGCGACCGCATCATCCTCAGCGAAGACCTGACCGGTCCAGCGGTAGAGAAATACCTCACCTCGGTCGGCATCCCATTTGTTAGTGGGGGGCGCTTCTTCACCAACGCGATCAACACTCGTACGCGCGGCGTGGATCTGATTGGTACCTGGCCGCTCACCTTCGGCGCCAGTAGCCTTAAGTTCACCGGCGGCTACAGTCACAATCAGACGTCCATTCGCCACGTCCGCCCGAACCCGCCGCAGCTCGGTCTCGCCGGACTCGAGTTGCCGGTGATTGGCCGCCAGGAGGCTGGCATCATCACCGTGGGCAGCCCGCACAACAAGTCGTTTGTCAGTGCAAACTGGAGTCGCGAGCGGTGGTCGTTGCGCGCGCAACTGACGCGCTACGGCAGCTTTACCTTCGTCGTGCCGGCGCTACCCGGTGACCAGACCTACGCCGCGCGTACGCTGGCCGATATCTCCGCCAGCTATCACGTCGGCGGCTGGACGGCGACGCTAGGGGTGAACAACCTGTTCAATATCTACCCCGAGCGCAGCAGCTCGACCAACGATTTCTACGGTTTGCTGCCGTATCCAGAAGGCTCGCCGTTCGGCTTCAGCGGGCGCTACGTGCAGGCCAACCTCGGCTATCGCTGGTAAGCGACAACTTCGTACCGAGTGTCCGCAAAAGCGGGCACTTGCTGCCGTGGTGGAGCGGGGCAGCCGCGTGAACGATGGGCACTGAGCCTGTCGACCGCTTGCCGACGTCGACATTGAGCAGGTCACGCGAGACGCTGGTATTAGGACTAGTCGTTGCGAATAGCGGAGTCGAAGAACGAGGTCTGTCTTCAGACGATGCAGCTGACGAGGCTGTGGCCGGAAGGTAGGCCCCGCTTCTGCCCCGGGTGGGCCCGCTTCAGATCGTGCGCTCGGCAATAAGACGCTTGATCTTGGCAATCGCCTTGGCGGGGTTGAGTCCCTTCGGGCAAGCGTTGGTGCCGTTCAAGATGGCGTGGCAGCGGAACAGTTTGAACGGGTCGTTCAACTCGTCCAACCGCTCCCCAGTGGCCTCGTCGCGCGAGTCCGCGATCCAGCGATAGGCTTGCAGCAGCACCGCCGGGCCCAGGAAGCGATCGGGGTTCCACCAGGAGCTCGGGCACGATGCGGTACAGCACGCACACAGGATGCATTCGTACAGGCCGTCCAGTTTTTTGCGGTCCTTGGGCGACTGCAAGCGCTCGCGGGATCCGGCCGGACTCTGAGTCTTGATCCACGGCTGGATAGACGCGTATTGCGCATAAAAATGGGTGAAGTCGGGCACCAGGTCGCGGATGACCGGCATGTGCGGCAGCGGGTAGAGATTTACCTGTCCGGCACGAAGGTCATCCAGCGCCGTGGTACACGCCAGGGTATTTTCGCCGTTGATGTTCATCGAGCACGAACCACACACGCCTTCCCGACACGAGCGACGCAGAGTCAGGGTGGGGTCGATGGTGTTCTTGATCTTCAGCAATACGTCGAGGACCATCGCACAATCGCTGACGTCGACCTCATAGGTATCGGTGCGCGGATTGTTTCCGTCTTCGGGATCCCATCGATAGATCTTGAACTTGCGTATTTCTTTCGCTTCGGGCTTCGCCGCGAAATAGTTGCCTTTCTTTACCCGCGACAACTGCGGTAGCCTAAATTGAGCCACGATATTCTCCGACTGCAGCGAGATCACTTACGCCCCTGCCAGACCACGTTGTTGGCGCGTCGGGCTGCGAGGGGCGAGCAACCCTGACCACGAAAAGGTGCTTTTAGTACACGCGCTTTGCCGGTGGAACCATCTCCACCTCATCATCCAGCGGTTGCTGATGTACCGGTCGGTAATCGATCTCGCATTTCCCGTTGGCATCGACCTTCACCAAGGTGTGTTTCATCCAGTTGGCATCGTCGCGTTCGGGGTAATCATCGCGCGCGTGGCCGCCGCGTGTTTCCGTCCGCAGCGCTGCTGCGTGCACCGTACCTACGGCTTGCGCCAGCAAGTTGCCCAGCTCAAGTGTTTCCACCAGATCCGAGTTCCAGATGAGGGAGCTGTCGGCCACCGATACGTCCGCATACTCCGCGTGCAGTTCATCGAGCCGCTTGCAACCGTTCTCCAGAGTTTCGGCGGTGCGAAATACCGCGGCATCCTCCTGCATGGCGTGCTGCATTTTTGCGCGCAGCTGTGCGGTTGGCGTACCGCCGCGCGCGTGGCGGAGCTGATCCAGTCGGGACAACGCCGGTTCGAGCACGTCGTCCGGAAGCTCGGGATGTGGCGTGTGCGGTTTGATGATCGCGGCGCAGCGCAGTGCGGCCGCGCGCCCGAAGACGATCAGGTCGAGTAGCGAGTTGGTACCTAGGCGATTGGCCCCGTGCACGGATACGCAGGCGGCCTCACCAATGGCAAATAGCCCCGGAACCACCGCGTCGTTGTCGTCCCCCACTTTTTGTACTACCTCGCCATGGATGTTGGTGGGAATCCCACCCATGCAGTAGTGCACCGTGGGCAGCACCGGTATCGGCTCCTTGGTGACGTCCACGCGGGCAAAGATGCGGGCGCTCTCGGAAATGCCCGGTAGCCGCTCGTGCAGCGTCTCAGCGCCAAGGTGCGCGAGATTGAGGAGCACGTGATCCTTGTGCTCGCCGACCCCACGACCTTCGCGGATCTCGAGGATGATCGCCCGGCTGACGACATCCCGCGAGGCCAGGTCCTTGACGTGAGGCGCGTAGCGTTCCATGAAACGCTCGCCCGTTGCGTTGGTGAGGTAGCCACCTTCGCCGCGCACGCCTTCGGTGATGAGGCAGCCCGAACCGTAGATGCCGGTCGGATGGAATTGCACGAACTCGAGATCCTGCAGCGCCAACCCCGCGCGTAGCGCCATCCCGCCGCCATCTCCGGTGCAAATGTGGGCCGAGGTGCACGAGAAATAGGCGCGCCCGTAGCCGCCCGTGGCGAGAATGATCGAGTGCGCTTGGAAGAAGTGGACGGTGCCCTCTTTGAGGTCGATTGCGAGCGCGCCAACGAGGTTGCCGGTGCGCGGGTCACGGATGAGATCAGTGACGAAATATTCGACGAAAAACTCGACCTTGTTTTTCAGTGCCTGCGTGTAAAGCGTGTGCAGGATGGCGTGGCCGGTGCGGTCGGCCGCCGCACATGCCCGTTGCGCCAGCGCTTCACCATGGCGGATAGTGTGGCCGCCGAACGGCCGCTGGTAAATGTGCCCGTCTTCCGTGCGCGAGAACGGCACGCCGAAGTGCTCAAGCTCGATGACAGCCGGGATCGCCTCACGGCACATGTATTCGATGGCGTCCTGGTCCCCCAGCCAGTCGCCACCCTTGACCGTATCGTAAAAGTGATAACGCCAGTCATCCTCGCCCATGTTGCCGAGCGCGGCGGCAATGCCTCCCTGGGCCGCCACAGTGTGCGAGCGCGTCGGAAAGACCTTGCTGATGCACGCCACATTGAGGCCTTGGGACGCCAGCCCAAGTGCAGCGCGTAACCCGGCGCCGCCAGCTCCGATAATGAGCACGTCGTAGCGGTGGCGTTGTATTGAATATGCTTCTGTAGCCATGTGACCTTCTTTCCCTTGCTGACCAGGTTTGGCCATTAGCGTGCCGCCAATCCAACATTCACGATCGCCAGGATGGTGGCGATCGCTCCGGTAGCTGCTCCAAATCGCAGTGCGATCTGCAGCGTCACCTCAAGCCAACGGGTATGCACGTAATCCCCGATAATCACGTCCAGCCCCAACATGCCGTGCCAATAGGTGCAAATGGTCAGCACGATCAGCAGAAACATGTGGACGGGATCGGCAATCGCCGCCCTGGCCGTGGCGTAATCGACGTGGACGAGCCCCAAGGCGAAATAGACGAACCACAAGGTCAGCGGAATGAGTGCCAACGCGGTAACGCGCTGAACCCACCAATGCTGCACGCCGGTTTTTGAGGAACCCCAATTGCGCGCTACCTTCAAGGGATCGCGCAAACCTGATTGACCCGGATATTCACTCATGCCGATACCCCGGATAGCCGCATGCTGAGGATGACCCAAGTCGCTAGCGTGAGCAGACTGCTCACCGCGACGATGATCCAGCCGCTCTTCCAGTAAGACGGGTGTTTGGTGCGGTCACGCATGGCCTGCTGACCGTAATCCCACGCCACGCTGTGTAGCAGGTGCTGGACGCCGTTGCACAGGTGGAAAAACATGGCCCAGATCCATGCAAACCACAATACGAGCCCGGCCCAGCTTCCGCCGAAATGCGCGAACACCTGCCACGCGTGATCGCTCGTGGCCGCGGCAAGCATGCCCCAGGTCAGGGCTAGCGCACCGGCCGCTAGAAGCAGCCCGGTGAGGCGGTGCAGTGAGGACTGCGCCATATTGATGCGCCAGCGGTAGATGCCGAGGTGCGGTGAAAGTGGGCGAGGATGAGATGGCATGGCAAGTTCTTCAGGCAACGGATGGGGTAATAAGGAATCGCGTGTGCAGGGCGATGCACGCGCGGCAGTCCTCTAGGAATCTGTCATCTCCCACATAGCCGGGGCTGCGTCTGGGAGTCCAAACGCGGTACTCGTAACGGGTCGTGCAACGATGTTTTTCATGGTTTGAGCCTTCAGTAGACTCCTATTCGCGCCATTTCACAGCAATGGCACGCAGGTCATCGCGAATAGTCGGGTCGAGCAGCTCCGGGTACTCGGCAACGCGCGCTATCAAGCCGAAGACGGTCACGATGTCACGAATGGCCGTGGTATCGCACGCCCATACGTCGGTCGGGTCGAAGGCGCCGTAACTATCGGCATCGGCCCAGGCAAGCAAGAAATTGGCGCAACGGCTGGCTTGTCCCGAACTTCCCAATGCTCGCTCTGCCAAGTGGTGGATGGCGGCAACTTCGGCCTCGGTGGGCCGCGTCGGGTCGTCCGGGGCGGTCCCGGCAAAACCTAGATCGGGTGCGCCGATTGGCTCTTCCATAGGTAAGAGGTTCACTTCAAGACCTGCAAATTACGATTGCGTCGGAACAGGTGTATTCGGTACCACGTGATCGTCCAGTAACCGATGAACACCTCCAATCAACCTCGCGCACGCCGCATCATCCTCGTGGAACGGAATCGAATAGAGGATCGAGAGGGTGGTTTCTGCCGCGTCCGCCAAATACTGTCTGGCCATCTGGATGGCCCAATCGCGCGCCTTTCCGACGGCCTCGACGGCGTCACTGCAAGCTTGCGCCATAAAGATGACGTGCGCATCTGCCTCACTCCGCAGCGCCAGTTCGCTGCGAACCGCGAGGGTGCCGATCTGGCCGGTGAGCAACCAGATTTCTCCCGCGCCGCCGCGCGTCGCCGGATGGTGCGCCCGCTCCACACCGATGACATCCAACAAGCCACCGAGGCGCTTGTTGAATGCTTCACTGACGGCATGCTCAGGCTGCCAGCGCCACGTTCCCGCCACAGTCTCCACCAGTCCCGCGCCCAACGCATGGATCGCACTGGCCGCTTGCCCATCGGCTTCAAGATTGCCGGTAAGCGGAGAGGCTATCGCCGCGTATCCTACGGCGTTGCGTAGCCGCATAAGATCCACATCCTGTCTGGGACCCACCGTACCTTGCGAGCGCACCTCGACGTCGTTCGCGGACCAGGCAATGGCACGACTCGTACTAGGCCCGACGCGGATGCCATCGCTGATTCGGACACAGCAGCCGGTAACTGGATCGATCGACCACCCGCTCGGAAGCGGGGTTTCTGGCAGAAGGAGCGCTGCGCGCGAGGTCATTGCAACAACTTCCCAACGAAAGTGATGGTGAAATTAACACCGGCGTGCGTGACTACCGGTGACCTAGGTCAAGCGCTGCCGCGCTAGGAGTCTGTCGGGCCGTTGGTGGTCGAGGCGAATTCGCAGACCGGCCAAGCAACGGCTCGACCGCCTCCCAAGCCTGATGGCACGGGTGCGACTCAGACCAAGATGCACACGCTACGCTACTCCGCTTTGCGCCAAGTCATATACACCGGTACCAGAGGCGCACATAGTCGGTGGCGTTTACTTCATCGGCACGAAGATATGGCAGCAGCAGACACGCCCGGCGATGACCTTGTCGCCCAGGCGCGCGGGCTCGTGATCGGGCAGCGCATGGAGGACGCGGAAGTCGCGTATCGCGAGGCCCTCGACCACTCGCCGGACAATCCCGAGGCGCTCAACTTCATCGCCATGTGTGAACTCGGGCGCGGGGAATTCGATGCAGCGTGCGCGCATCTGGAGCACGCCATCCACATCGACTCGCAGGAGGCCAGCTTCCGCAAGAATCTCGGGATAGCCCAGCTCGCACTGGGCCGCGCCCAGGAAGCCATCGACACCTTCGACGAGGTGATCGCAATGGACCCCAAGGAATTCTCGGCGCGCCTGCACCGGGCCGCGGCCCTTGAAAGGCTTGGCAATAGTTACGACGCCACCACGGCCTATTACCGGGCCATCGCCATCGCGCAGGCGGCATACCTGTGGCGCAACAGACAAACGACACCCGCCTCGCTGCAACCGCTGCTGCAGCATGCGATCGGTTACATCAAGCAAAACCAGAAGCGGATATTCATGGAATGGATGCAGCCGGCACGCGAACAGTATGGCGCCGCGTCGGTGGCCAGGATCGAGGCCGGGCTGTCCATCTACCTCAAGGAAGGCGCGACACAGTATGTCGATGAGCGCCAGCACTGTTCGTTCTTCTACGTACCCGGCCTTGCCGCATCGCCGTTCCTCGATGCCACGAAAGTGCCCGGCATGGATGACCTCGCCCGCCAAGGTGCGACATTCATGGCGGAACTTCGTTTGGCGGAGGCTGCCGGCCGCGACCTCGAGCCCTACTTCGCAACTCACGATCTCGCGATACTGCGCGAACAAGGGGTACTGGACGGCGGCGAGGATGCCCGCCTCGAGGCACTCTATTTTTACCGCGACGGCGACCTGGAGCCGCTCGGTCGACAAGGCTGCCCTCAAACATTCGCCGCAGTGAAGTCGTTGCCCCATCCAGTCGAGATCGAACGACTCGGCCCGAACGTGTACTTCGTGGTGCTGGGGCCAGATACCCATGTGTTGCCAAGCCAGGGACTCAGCAATGCCCGGATCCACGTTGAAATCCCGCTGTGGGTTTCCGAGCCAACCGTCCGCCAGGTCGCGGATACTGAAACGGCGTGGCAGGTGGGCGAGCCGGTTGCGTACGACGCGAGCTTTGTGCACGAATTGTGGAACCACGGCGACGAATCCGCCGCCGCACTGGTGCTGGACGCCTGGCATCCCGACTTGAGTGCCGCCGAGCGCATGGCGCTGACTGCGTTGTTTGAAGGCATCAGCCAGTTTCATGTCGCGGCGGGCGTCGAGCCCCCGTTCGGCAACTGACATGTCCGGGTCGATGCACTGATGGACTGCCGATGAGTACCGACAAGCCCTTGCATGTGAGGCTGGATCCGCAGCCGCCGTGGGCACGTTTCCAGGACATCATCGTCCGTCTCGATACTGGCGAACTGGTCGCTGTGGCTATCGATGCGATCGCCGAGCCTACTGGCGCCACGGCCGTCATTGCGTACGCCCGCGCCATCGGCGTTGACGGCAAGACACTGATCGGTTTGGATGGCTTGCCGGTCGCGGCACAGGTGCAACGCCCCTATCAAATAGCTGACTTGCAAGCGGCTGGATTGCGCCTGAGCGATCTGCAGCGCGACTGCGTGCGTGTCGTCCTGGGTGAACCCACCAGCCACTTCTTTACTGATCCCGCGGAACACGATGAACGCAAGCGGCTTTCCATCCGCAACAGGCTGCGCATCTCGGCATCCCGACAATGATGGAAATAATCGCACTGGAGGTAACCGAACAGTCATGAGCACCGAGCTACGTACGACCGCCGCGCAGACTATGCCGCGTATTGTCATCCTTGGCGCGGGCTTTGGCGGCCTGAGTTGCGCGAAGGCACTGCGTCGGGCGCGCGCGCACGTCATGCTTATCGACCAGCGCAACTTTCATCTGTTTCAGCCATTGCTGTATCAAGTGGCGACGGCGGCGCTAACGTTGGCCGACATCGCCATGCCGATACGTTGGATCGTGCGCCATCAGGGCAATACGCAGGTCCAACTGGGCCGTGTCGAAGCGATCGATCGTCAGGCGCGCAGCATTCGGCTGAGTGGCCTTGACGAGGTCATTTCCTATGACTATCTGGTGGTGGCCACTGGCGCCTGTCACACCTATTTCGGTCACGACGATTGGGCGCCGTTCGCGCCTGTCCTGAAAACCGCCGAGGACGCCATCGCCATCCGTCATCGTGTGCTCGCGGCGTTTGAAAAGGCCGAGGTAACCGCGGATCTGGACGAGCGCCGCCGGCTGTTGAGTTTCGTCGTCATCGGCGGTGGTCCGACCGGAGTGGAAATGGCCGGTGCCATCGCCGAGCTGGCTCGGGCCGAATTGGCGATGAAGCATCGCACGCTGCGCGGCCAGCACGCACGGATCAGTCTGGTGGAAGCGGGACCACGGCTGCTCACCGCGTTCCCAAGCGCACTCATGGAAAAGGCTCGCCGTTCACTTGAACATTTGGGTGTCCAGGTACTGACCGACGCTCCGGTCCAACTGTGCGATGCGGACGGCATCATCGCGGCAGGAAAACGGATCGAATCACGCACGTTGATCTGGGCAGCTGGCGTCACCGCCTCCGCTGCCGCGGAATGGCTGGGTGTTGAAGCCAGCAAGGGCGGTCGCGTACGTGTGGAAGCGGATCTGTCTTTGTTTGGCGACAAGAACGTCTTCGTGATCGGCGACACCGCGCATGTGGTCAATCCGGACGGACAAGCGGTGCCCAGCATCGCCCCACCGGCCAAGCAGGAAGGCACCTACGTGGGCCGACTCTTGCTGCGGCGACTTGCGGGAGAATCATCACCTCGCGCCTTTCGATACCGTAATTACGGCAACCTCGCGACCGTCGGCCGCAAATCAGCCATCGTCGATTTCGGCTGGATGCGGTTGAGTGGCTTGCTGGGCTGGCTGACCTGGGGCGCGGCACACATTTTCTTCTTGATCGGGTTTCGCCGCCGCATGATGGTGATGCTGTCCTGGCTGTGGTCCTATCTCACGACCGATTATGGTGCACGGCTCATCACCGGCAGCCGCCGGGAGCGATAGTTGGATGGCCCTTCCGCCGCGGCTGCTGGATCGCGAGTTTCGCCCGCGATTTTGCGCCACAGAACCCGCTGCGTATGGGCTCGGGAATCCGACGGGACCCATCGACGCTGGGCCATTGTGTTCGCCCCGCCGACTATTCGTGCTGACGTACGACAACAGTCCGATCCCCTCACGTGTTCAGTCGCCGGCACCGTTGAATCGGTTCGATGATTGGGGTTCTTGATGACACCTCGTCGGTGCACTAGCGCGCGAGAAAAAGTGTGTGCCGGCAGGAGGGTTGAAAAGTAACTAAGAACGCAGAACCGTCGTAATGATCATGCAGTTCTCGGACCAGCTGCGACCGTTCGCGCCGCTGAAGTGTCGCGCTACCGCACCGGTTATCCAGTCGTCGCCATCGCGCACCACTCAAGGAAATACTCTGTGGAAGTGATGCGCTACGGCAGACTCCGGGCACACACTAAACAGGAATGAAGCCGGACGTTAGCCCTCGGTTGACTCGTCGGTCTGCGCCAGATCTTTCAATAACTGAAAGATTTCCCGATACGCTTTTGGTGCCTTGTTTGGCACGTCTTTTTCGACACGCGCCTGACGTACCAGCGAGCGCAAGTGCTGGCGATCGACTTGCGGATGTTCGGCGATCAATTCGGAGAGGGCGCTTTCGTCTTCGGCAATCAGGCGGTCGCGCATCGCTTCGAGGCGATGCATGGCAGCAGTTTCCTGACGCTGTTTGTCGCGGTTGTCGCCTAGCTCGGCGCGCACGGCGGCGAAGTCTTCGTCGTCATAGCGGCGCATGACTTTGGCGAGGAAGGCGAGCTGGCGCTTCTTGGCGCCGTGAGCGGTCATGCCGCGGGTAATACCAACTTCCCGGCGCACATCGTCGGGCAGCGGTAGCTTGGCTAAACGAGTGGGTTGCATTTCAATCAGTTGGCCGGCCAGCACCAGGATAGCCAAGGCTTCCCGACGCTGTTGGGTGCGACTGGGGCCGTAGTCCTCTTCGTCGAGTTCGTGCTGGTTGCGGCTGCGGCTAGGACTCGACATTGAAGTTCCACAAGTTGGGTGAAGGGTGTTTCTAATGATGGTGTACGTCGCTGGTCAAGCTTTAACGGGCTCGGCCGATTCCAGCGAAAAGCGGGCAATGGGTTCGCCGTCCAGTTCAACGGTTTCGCAAAACATCACGGTCGGGCGCACCCACAGGCCACATTCGCCATAGAGCGCTTGGTAGACCACCAGCGATTCCATCGTTTCGCTGTGCCGCGCCACGCCTAATACGCGGTAACGCTGGCCTTTGTAGTGGCGGTAGATGCCGGGAACAGGTTGCATGGCGTACTCCGCAGCTCTTTGCATTTCGTCGCAACGACCCCATCTTGAGCGATTCGGCGGGTACGATTCGCTTATTCTACCTGCCAATACTTCAGGAAAGCCTAACGTGAGCGAAGTTGTTGCCCATCAGAATCACCAGTCAGTGAGTCACAGCCCAGCAGACGCGGGTCGTTCGGACCATGAACTTGACCAGTTAGCCGAGCTTGCCGAAGACGTGATTCGTCGCGCCCGTGCTGCCGGCGCCAGCCAAGCTGAAGTGGCGGCCAGCATTGAGACCGGGCTTAGCGTCAACGTGCGTTTGGGCGAAGTAGAGACGGTGGAACACACGCGGGATCGCGGTTTTGGTCTTACCGTGTACTTCGGCCAGAGCAAAGGTTCGGCCAGCACGGCGGATTTGAATCCCGATTCGATTCAAGCAACCTTGGATCAGGCGTGCGCGATTGCGCGTTATACCGAGGCCGACCCGGCCTCCGGCTTGGCCGACCCGGCACGCATGGCCACGCTGTTTCCTGATCTGGATTTGTGGCATCCGTGGGATATTGATACGGCGGGCGCGATTGCGTTGGGCATGGAAATTGAAGGCGCTGGTCGCGCGCACGCTGGTATTACCAATTCCGATGGCGCCACGGTGCAAGCCGGGCAGGGCATGTCGGTGTATGCAAACTCACACGGCTTCGTTGGCCGCGAGCGCGGCACGCGGCACGGCTTGTCGGTGGCGCTAATCGCTGGCGACAAAGACGGGATGCAGCGTGATTACTGGTATGACAGCGTACGCTCCGCCGCTGATTTCATCAGCGCCAAGGCGTTGGGTGACAAGGCTGCCGAGCGCACCTTGGCGCGCATGGGCGCCCGCAGTTTATCCACGCGTGAATGCTCGGTGTTGTTTGTGCCGGAGTTAGCGCGCGGTTTGGTGGGGCATTTGATCGGCGCCATCAGTGGCGGCTCGCTGTATCGCAAGGCCAGTTTCTTACTCGACCACGTTGGCAAGTCGGTCATGCCAGCATGGCTCAATATCAACGAGCGGCCACAGCTGTTGCGCGGCCAAGGCTCCGGCAGCTTTGACGCCGAGGGCGTGGCGACCCGTGACAGCGCGTTGGTTGAAGGCGGTGTGCTGGCGCGCTACGTACTGGGCAGTTATTCAGCGCGCAAGTTGGGGCTGGAATCGACTGGTAACGCTGGCGGCGTCCATAACGTCTTGGTTGACTCAGGCAGTGCCGACGGCGCCGGTGATGACTTTTCCGGCATGCTCGCGCGCCTAGGCACCGGCTTGTTGGTGACCGAAGTGATGGGTCAGGGTGTATCGACGATTACCGGCGATTATTCGCGTGGTGCCTCGGGTTTTTGGGTGGAGAACGGCCAGATTGCTTACCCGGTGGAAGGGATAACTATCGCCGCGAATCTGCGCGATATGTTCAGCGGCATTGTCGCCGTCGGTACGGATGTGGATGCGCGTTCATCTATTCGCACCGGGTCAATTTTGCTGCAGAAGATGACGCTGGCGGGCGAGTAGCGGCGTGCGGGATAAATAACCATCTAAGCGCACGTCAAGACGACGGCGTGCGCGAGCGGGACTTGTACGGCCGTTACAGGTGGCGCGTGGCTGCCACGGCGAATTTCAGCACGACAGCTTGATGCTTGCTAGCATCGACGCTAACGGCCACCGGTCGGCCACCGCTGAGACAAGGAGAAATGCATGAGCGTTCCACCCGAGTCCATCATTCCGCCTGCGCCGGGCGAGCCATGGTCCGCTGGCATGCCATCGCCTGAGGAACGGCAGTGGGCGATGTTCGCGCATTTGTCCGCCATCCTTGGTGGCATTCTTACAGGTGCCTTTGGCGGTGGCTGGGGTTGTTTTATCGGCCCACTGATTATTTGGCTGCTAAAGAAGGACACCATGCCGTTTGTGGGGGATCAGGCCAAGGAGTCGTTGAACTTCAACATTACCGTGGCGATCGCGTTCGTGGTGTTGCTGCTGCTGACCGTGATGACGCTAGGTATTGGCTTGATTCTGACGATTCCGCTGTGGATCATCATTGGAATTCTTTGGCTGGTGTTCACCATCATTGCGGCGATCAAGGCCAATGAGGGTGTGCGCTATCGCTATCCATTCGCGTTGCGCTTGATCAAATAGGGCAAGTGACTTAAGTCTCTGCAGCGAGCTTGCACACGACGCGTGGCTGAGCTGTATTGGAGCGACCGGCATCGTTTGCCGTGCTGCGCGACCGCGCCGTCGATGGCATACCGATGGAACACCGAGCCTGTTGACCAATCCGTGTAGCGGGTGCTGCCCGCCAACCGCATCTTCCATAACGTGGAGGGTGCGTCGGGATACACGTTTCGGACCCATAGGGGTGTTTTTTAGTGCTCTCGGTTGGCGGAATAAACCGCTAGTTCGCGCAACAGCGAAGCACGGTTACCCATGGGGGCGATAGCGTCCATGGCGGTGCTGGTGAGTTCGGCCAGCCGTGCGCGGGAGGCGTCAAGGCCGATGATGGACGGGAAGGTTGGTTTGTCGGCGGCAGCGTCTTTGCCGGCGGTTTTGCCGAGCACTTCAGATTCACCTTCAACGTCCAAGATATCGTCGCGCACTTGGAAGGCCAGGCCGACAGCACTCGCGTAGACGTCTAACGCTTGCAGCGTCGCTTGATCGATACCGGCGACCAGTGCGCCTAGTTGCACCGAGGCGCGGATCAGCGCGCCGGTTTTGCACGCGTGCATGTGTTCGAGCTGTTCCAGCGAGAGCTTGTGCCCAACGGCGGCTAGGTCGAGCGCCTGGCCACCGGCCATGCCTTCGGCGCCGCAGGCGCGGCCGAGGGCGCGCAGCATGGCCATGGTGGTGGCGTCGTTGGGGGGAGTGGCGGTGTTAGCGAGGATTTCAAACGCGAGTGCTTGCAATGCGTCGCCGGCCAAAACCGCCATCGCTTCGCCGAACATGACATGGCAGGTGGGTTGGCCGCGGCGCAGTTCGTCGTCGTCCATGGCTGGCAGGTCATCGTGCACCAGCGAATAAGCGTGGATCAGTTCGACCGCGCAGGCCGCATCATCTAGTTGTGGGCCAGCTTCACCGTTCGCTTGTGCGGCGGCGTACACCAGCATCGGGCGAAGGCGTTTACCGCCACCCAGGACGGCGTAGCGCATGGCTTTGTGCAATTCGGCCGGTGGTCGGTCAGCGCCGGGCACGCGCTTACGCAGCGCCCGTTCCGCGCGTTGCACTAAGGCTTGCAGGTCGGCGCTGAGTTCAGAGTTCGGGTTCAAACGGTTCAGCACGTTCGGGGGCGTCCGGGTCAAGCAGTAGGCGTACGCGCAACTCGGCCTGTTCCAGCGATTGCTGGCAGTGGCGGAATAAACCGATGCCGCGTTCAAAGGACGCCAGCGATTCGTCCAAACTCAACTCGCCGCCTTCCATGCGGGTGACGAGTTGTTCCAGTTCGTCCAGCGCGTGTTCGAAATCAGCGGCGGGTGGGGTTTTGTCGCGGGTGGGAGCAGTCTTGGCCATGGTCCGCCACGCTAACGCAGCGCCGGTCTGGAATCAATCCACATCGGTTAAAAAACCCGGCGACGTGACCCCTATCAGCGACCTGGTTGCCACTGCGGTAGTGTTTTGCTGATGGCGAAAAGCGCGTTGCCGCGCGCACTGATCCAGCGGTCAGCTACGGCGATTAACTCGTTATTGGCGTAGATCAGCGGACAGGCATCGCGTTGCCACGGTGGTATCTGGCCACGCTGAAACAGGTCGCGCAGTTCACGCGTATGCGCATCGCCGGCGGGCTTGATATGTTCGCCGCCGCGGCGTGTGCGGACCGTCAGTGGCTGGGTTAGTCGAGCGTCTATGGCACGCAGCGCCAAGCTGCCACCGTCAGGCAGCACAATCAGCTCGCCGTGCCAGGATGTCTCCCACCTATCTTCCAACGCCATAGCAGAGCGTAGCGCCCATAACCGCTGCTTCCAGATATGTAACTCGGCACCGGGCCAGCGAATGATCGGGAGTTTGTCCGCGCGCGCGCTGCATTGCCGCTCAATCTGCCGTCGTTGTGCTGCAGTCGGGGCAGGCAGGCCGCGCGAGCGCAACCAGTGATCCAGCAATGGTTCGCGCAGTGCGGAGGCCAACGCCAGCCAGCCCGCCACAGACAAACTGTCGGTGGCAGGATCGCGCAAGCTTTCCAATGAAATCAGCCATTGCGCTTTTAGTGTGTCCGCCGCGGCGCGGCTGAGTGCCGCGCTATGCAGAATGGAGGCAGCGGTTTGCGGCCAATACCGTTCTAGTCGCGGCAAAATTTCGTGGCGTAACTGGTTGCGCGCTAGCTTGGTGTCGGCGTTGGAAGGGTCGTCGATAAACGGCAGTTGCAGCGCGTCGACGTAGTCGAGTAATTGTTGCCGCGGGAGATCGAGTAACGGTCGCCACAACTGGCTGTGACCAAACGGTCGTAATTCGCGCATGCCGCCAAGTCCTTCTGGGCCGGCGCCGCGCAGCAACTTCAGTAAGACAGTTTCCACCTGATCGTCGCGGTGGTGCCCGAGCAACAGCCACTCACCATCGTGCAACTGGCCCGCCAACGCGCTGTAACGCGCGTTACGTGCCGCGGCTTCCAGTCCCATGCCGCTGCTGCGCTCAACCTGTACGCGGAGCACATCGCACGGTAGCTGCAACGAGTGGCAGACCCTTTGGCAGTGCTCGGCCCATGCATCGCTGGTGTCTTGTAACCCATGATTGACATGCAGCGCGCGCAAGCCGCGTTGGCGCGCTTCGGGTAGCTGCGCCAGCGCGTGCAATAGCGCGGTCGAATCCGGACCACCGCTAAATGCCACGCACAGCGATGGCGCTGGATATTTTGCCAGCGCTGCGCGCAGATGTTCTGGTAACAGCAGGCTCATTTTTTGTGGGCGCGCGGCCGCACGTAAATATGCTTGCCGTTGCCAATCTGACGTTCATCGGTGTCAAACAAACCAATGCCGTTGACCAGCCCGCTGAGCTTGGCGTAGCCATAGTTGCGTGGGTCAAAATCGGGCGATTGTTTGTTGATGATGCTGCCGATGGGGCCTAGGCCCGCCCAGCCGGTATCGTCGGAGGCGGCTTCGATGGCGCTGCGCAGCAGATTCATCAAATGGGTGTCGCCGCGCAACTCCTTGGCGGAGCGCTTCTTTGGTGCGGCTTCCGTCTCGGTGCTACTCGGGCTGGAGCTGGCTAATACTTCGGTGTAGATGAATTTGTCGCAGGCGGTGCGGAACGGCTCAGGCGTTTTCCGTTCGCCGAAGCCGTACACGATGCGGCCGGATTCGCGAATGCGCGAGGCGAGCCGGGTGAAATCGCTGTCGCTGGAAACGATACAAAACCCGTCAAAGCGCTCGGTGTAGAGCAAGTCCATTGCGTCAATAATCATCGCCGAGTCGGTAGCATTTTTGCCGACGGTGTAGCGAAACTGTTGGATCGGCTGGATCGAGTAGCGCAGCAGCACTTCTTTCCAACCGTTGAGGTCTGGCTTGGTCCAGTCGCCGTAGCTGCGCTTGACGTGGGCAGTCCCGTATTTCGCAATTTCCGCCAGTAACCCGTCGATAATCGCCGGGCGCGCGTTGTCCGCATCAATCAGGACGGCAAGTTTGGTGGTGTCGTGGGCCATGGCAGGATCCTCGCGGAAGGTGATGGCATGGATGGTAGCGCCTCATTGGCGTCGGCGACGTGCGCGTGCCGCTGGTCGGGGTTCAGCGGCAGGTGGCTCGCCGTTTTATCCTCGGCGATGGCCGTGGCACGACTTCCTGTCGTCAGTCAGCCGCGGCAGTCATGGTCGAAGGTGCCGCGAAGGGACCCTGCCTCTTGGCTTGAAAATATAGGGTCAGGAGGGGCCCGAGACGAGGCTGCAACGTAAGACACTGCACGGAAAAATTAGAATAAAGCGAGTTTGGCTGGGCCATCGATGCCGAGGGCAACAAAGTTGAGAAGGAGGAACCGCCCGCTGGACAACGACGTGCGGCCGAGCAGCCCACGCCAGCGTCAGTTCCCGCTCACGACTACTTTTTTCCCAGATCGACGATGGCACCCGCCGTAAAGCAGTGCTAGCGTAGGCAATGGGCCATGCGTTGGGACGCATCGGCGCACCGTGTTACCAGCCAATGAACCTCCAGGGATGAAGCTCATTTGTAGCAGCTGATTGACATGATCTGCATTCGCCCGCAGTGGCGTTTGGCGGAGTACGGGGGACGCCATGGAGAAGAGTTTGCCAGGCCTACCAGACACCGAGAATCAAACGATCCTCGATGCAAGTCTTGATTCAATTTTTATCCTCGCTCCGGGTGGCCGCATTCTGAATGCGAACCTGGCGGCGGCGCGGTGCTATGGCTACACGATTGAGGATCTCCTGCAGCTCAACGCGGCCAAACTTGCCGCGCCGGAGCTTCGGGATGCGGCGCCCATTCGCTTCCATAGCATGTCCACTGAGGTGGCGAAGTTCGAATCGCATCACCAACGGCGTGACGGTAGTTTGCTCAGCGTAGAAATCTACTCGCAGCCGATCATTTTTCACGGCCAGCAGGCTATCTTCGTCAGCATACGCGATAGCAGCGAGCGCAAGCGCGCGCAGTTGCAGTTGCAGGAAAAGGAACATTTTCTGCAGCGCGTCCTGGATACCGAACCTGGCACGGTCTATATCTACGACCTGGCTAAACAGCGCACTGTGTACATCAATCAGCACTGGTTTGCCGCCTTCGGTTATTCGTCTGAGGATATCGCAGCGATGGGCGGTGAGATGTCGTCCCTGTTTCATCCGGATGATCGGCCTGCCATCGTTGCTTTTCATCAGGGCTGGCGGGATGGTGCGGACGACGAAATCCGCACGATTGAATACCGCATGCGTGACGTCCACGGCCACTGGCGCTGGCTGAACAGCCGTGAGGCGCCTTTTTCTCGTGATGGGGATGGTCAGCCAGTGCAGGTTCTGGGCATCGCCACGGACATCTCTGTCCGCAAACAAGCAAAAGAATGGCTTGAGCGACAGAAGCAATTGCTGGAGATGATTGTCGCCGGCACTGAGCTACCGTTGATTCTAGGTGCGTTGGTCGATGCGATCGAGAGCCAGTCTCCGGGCATGCTTGGCTCGGTGTTGCTGCTGGATGACGATGGCGTGCGTATGCGCTATGGCGCGTCACCAAGCCTGCCGGCTGAATTCATCGCCGCCGTGGATGGGCAACCGATCGGGTCGCAGGCAGGGTCGTGCGGGACCGCGATGTTCCGGCGTGAGGCGGTCTACGTAGAAGATCTCAGGAACGATCCGCTATGGGACGCCTACCGAGCGATGGCGATGCGATTGGGCTTGGTTGCTGCCTGGTCGCAGCCGATCATGGAGCGCTGCGGCCGCGTACTGGGCACGTTCGCCATGTACTACCGACACCCCGCCTTACCCGGGCCCGCGCATCTGCAGCTAATGGAGTCAGCCGTGCGTCTGGCATCCATTGCCATCAGCCGTCACCAGCAAGAGGCAGCACTGAGGGAGAAAGATGCACGGCTGGTCAAAGCGCAAGAGGTGGCGCACCTTGGCTTTTTTGAGTGGAATCTGAAGACCGACGCGGTGTACTGCTCGGAAGAGGTGCACCGTATCTGGGGACTTAAACACGAAGCAGGATTTGTGCGTCCAGACGTTATTCTGAAGATCGTTCATCCCGACGATCTGGCGATGGTGCAGCGGGCGCTCGAGCGGGCCGTTCAAGGCTTGGGCAAATACGATATCAGTCACCGCTGCGTCCGTGGCGACGGGCACGTCATCTGGGTGCACGCGCAGGCTGAGTTGACCCGTGCACAAGGGGGCGCTGACGTCTTGCTGGGGACCATAATCGACATCAGCAAGCGCAAGGCGACGGAAGAGTCACTGGAACGCATGACCCACCTCTATGCCGCGCTCAGCCAGTGCAATCAGGCCATTGTGCGCTGCGGCAACGAGGATGAGTTATTTGCGCAGATCTGCCGTGACGCGGTGGAATTCGGCGGCATGCGGATGGCATGGATCGGCAGGATCGACGAATCCACGCGCATGATCCGGCGGGTCGCGTCGTTTGGGCCGGGTGAAGAATATGCCCATGCACTCGAGATTCCGCTGGATGGCGAACGCCCGGAAAGTAGAGGGCCGACAGCCACATCGATTCGAGAGAGCCGGCCGTACTGGTGCCAGGACTTCCCGAACGATCCGTGCACCGCACCTTGGTGGGAAAAAGCAGCCAGTGGGGGCTGGAATGCGTCAGCTTCACTACCCCTGTATCAGCGGGGCGTCGTAGTGGCTGCACTGGCGGTTTATTCTGAATGGCGCAACGCCTTCGATGAGCCCGCGCAAGGCCTGCTGATCGAAATGGCAATGGACATCAGCTTCGCTTTGGACCGCTTCGCCAACGAGATCGACCGCAAGCTCAGCGAAGAGAAGCTACGCATGAGTGAGCTGCGCCTGCGCACAATTTTCGAAACCGAACCTGAGTGCGTCAAGGTCGTCGGTCATGGTGGCGAGCTACTCGACATGAATCCAGCCGGCCTAGCCATGCTCGAGGTGGATTCGCTCGCGCAGGCGAGGGAGCGCAGTTTGCCGGCGTATCTGCTGCCCGAACATCGGCAGTCGTTTATGGAGTTGCATCACCGCGTGATGAGCGGCGAGAGCGGCATGCTGGAATTTGAAATCGTCGGGCACAAGGGTACGCGGCGCTGGCTTGAAACCCATGCAGCGCCGATGCGCGATGCACAGGGGCAAATTGTGTCGTTGCTCGGGATCAGTCGTGATGTGACCGAGCGCAGGTATTCGGAAGAACGCATCCAGCGTCTGGCCAATTTTGACGCGTTGACCGGCTTGCCTAATCGCAACTTACTCACCGATCACCTGCAGTACGCGATTAACGTGGCCGCACGCAACAACGGCCAACTGGCCGTGATGTTCATTGACCTGGACCGCTTCAAGGAGATCAATGACACGCTCGGCCACAGTACCGGTGACACTTTTCTGATTGAAGTTGGCGTGCGTCTGAAAACCGTGCTGCGTCAGTCGGATACTGCCTCGCGTCTGGGTGGCGACGAATTCATCCTGGTGTTGCCAGACACGGATGCGCAGGCGGCGGCGAAAGTCGTGGAAAAATTGCGGGAGGCGATCGCTCGGCCGTATCACGTCGAGCAGTATGTGCTGATTGTGACTGCCTCGATTGGGATCGCCATCTATCCGCATGATGGCGAGAACCTGGAGTCACTGTTGCGAAGCGCAGATACCGCCATGTACCGAGCCAAGGAAGACGGTTACAACGGCTATCGCTTCTTCACTGCCGAAATGCAGGCCGAGGCGACGCGGCACATGCAACTGGTGAGCGCGATGCATCGGGCACTGGAGCAGGATCAATTTCAGCTGCACTACCAGCCACAGTTTTCCCTCGGCGACGGCCAGATGATCGGGGTGGAGGCACTGCTGCGCTGGGATCACCCCGAGTTCGGCGTGATTTCTCCGGTGGAGTTCATTCCCGTGGCTGAGGATTGTGGTCTGATCCTGCCGATCGGCGAATGGGTGATCAGGACTGCCGTGCACCAGCTCAAGCAATGGCTGGATCGTGGCTATCCACCGATGATCATGGCGGTGAACCTGTCGGCCGTGCAGTTTCGTCACCGCAGCCTGCCCGACTTGGTCAGCAGCATCCTCGCTGGTGCGCAACTCCCTACCGACCTGCTCGAACTGGAGCTTACCGAGAGCGTGGCGATGCACGACCCCGAGGAGGCGATTGAGGTGATGAACAATCTGCACGATCGCGGTATCCGCATGTCCATCGATGATTTTGGTACCGGCTATTCATCGTTGAGCTACTTGAAGAAATTTCGCGTGTACAAGCTCAAAATTGACCAGTCCTTTATCCAGGACATCAGTACCGATGACGAGGACCGCGCGATTGCGGCGGCGGTCATCAGCATGGCCCAGAGCCTCGGACTGAAAACCATCGCCGAGGGGGTCGAGACCATCGAGCAACTGCAGTTTCTGCGCGAGCAGGGCTGCGACGAAGCGCAGGGTTATTACTTCAGCAAACCGTTGACGGCGGACCAGATGGACGTTTTTCTCCGCGCGCGCCTGACGAAAGTAGCCGACGACGACAAGTCTACGTGCCCGTGACGCGCAGCACTCGTTGCTGCAAGCCGCGCGGCACGCCGTTGCTGTGGATGACTGGAAATCAGCGTTGACTGACCGATTTGGATATCGATCGTCGTCAGGAGCCGGCGACGCTCTTATGCTTTTACCAGCGCGTGCTTGAAGCGCGCTGGTGCGGCCGGTGGGGACAAGTCTGGGGTTTCTACGCCGCCGATGAAGGGAGCAATCCTGGCCCGCTGCCGCACCTATTCCTGGTAAGCGCCGTAACCGCGCAGCCGCTTATAGCGCTGCTCAAGTAATTCATCGACGGGTATCGCTTCCAACTCGTCCAGCTGATTCATCAGCACCGCTTTTAGTCGAACGGCCATAGAACGCGGGTTACGATGTGCGCCACCAAGCGGTTCGCGAATGACTTTATCGATCAAGCCCAATTCCAGTAAACGCGGTGCGGTAAGGCCCAATGCCTCCGCGGCGTCTTTGGCTTTGTCTGAACTTTTCCACAAGATTGACGCGCAGCCTTCCGGTGAGATCACCGAATAGGTGGAATATTGCAGCATCAAGGTACGGTCCCCGACGCCAATCGCTAACGCGCCGCCGGAACCGCCTTCGCCAATAACGGTGCAGATGATCGGCACCCTCAACTCGGCCATTTCCAACAAATTGCGTGCAATGGCTTCGCTTTGGCCGCGCTCTTCGGCGCCGACGCCAGGATAGGCTCCGGGCGTGTCGATCAAGGTCAAAATGGGCAAGCCGAAGCGTTCGGCCATTTGCATCAAACGCAATGCCTTGCGATATCCCTCTGGGCGCGGCATGCCGAAGTTACGACGCACCTTGGTCTTGGTGTCGCGACCTTTCTGGTGGCCGATGATCATGACTGAGCGGCCGTTGATCCGGCCTAGACCGCCGACAATGGCGGCGTCTTCGGCGTACATGCGGTCGCCGGCCAGTTCGTGGAATTCCTCGCACATCACACCGATGTAATCGAGCGTGTACGGGCGCGCAGGATGGCGCGATAACTGTGTTTTCTGCCACGACGTCAAGTTGCGGAAGATGTCGTTCGTCTTGAGCTTTAATTTCTCGTGCAGACGGCCGACTTCGTCTTCAATGTTGAACGCTTGGCCGTCGCTGGCGTGGCGCAGCTCTTCAATCTTTGCGTCCAGCTCGGCGATAGGTTGTTCAAAATCGAGGAAGTTTGGGTTCATTCGCTGCATTTCGTGGAACTGAAGTCACTTAGTATAGCGTCCCGCGCGAGCCGCGGATAATACGACCGTATGGCTGTGGACCTTGTTGCCGGGCGCTATCGGCATGGATCTTTAGCGATCTCGAAGTAGCGCCAGTTGCGCTATGGTTCGCTTTGATTAGCCCCGCTCAACGGAAATTTGTATGCCGACCAATTCTTCCATCGACAACGCCAAGCTCGACCGCATCGTGGCGGAGGCCCGACATAACGCGGAACAGCGCGAGCTAGGCTATCGCGAGCGGGCGTTAAAAATGTACCCGTGGATATGCGGCCGCTGTGCGCGTGAGTTCAATCGTGAGAATTTGCGCGAATTGACCGTGCACCATCGCAATCATGATCACAGCTATAACCCGCCTGACGGCAGTAACTGGGAGTTGTTGTGCGTGTATTGCCACGACAACGAACACGCCCGGCATATCGATCACGTGCGCGGCGGGGTGCTGGACGACGAAGAGGCGCCGGCCGCCACCGGCAACCCGTTTGCCGATTTGAAGGCAATGATGGAGCGCGGCGGGAAGTAGATTGGTTTCAGTCGATGCGGATGTTTTGGCGTGCGGAGCTTTCTACGTTGGTGCCGATGTGACGGTGCAGACGATGGTGCGAGCGCTAGCGGGCCGAAATCTGTGAATGACCTACGCTGCCAAGACAGGCAAGCTGTTGTAGGAGGGGCTAAAGCCCCTCCTACACCAATAGACGCGGCGCAGGCATGGCCGGCGTAGATCTCAGGGTTGCGCTTTGACGATGCGCAATTTTGCCGCTTGCACGCCGGGCAGTGCGCGTACGGCGCGCAGCAGATCAGGGATGGCATCGACGCGCCATTCTTCGCCCAATTCCAGGTCGGCTTGCGCGGTGTCGTTGTGATAACCGTGCAAGATCACCGTCGCGTTGCCGCCGCGGTAATCGGCCAGCGTTTTCTGCAGCGCTTCGACGAAGCCTGACTCAAGGCCGTTTAGCTTCAATCGCAACAAACGTGCGTGGCGACGGCAGGCGTCGGTGAGTGAGCACGCGCTGCGTGCGCGCAGCTGGAAACCGCCGCCGGAGAAGTCATCGATGCGTAAGCCGCCTTCCACAACCAAGATCTGGTCGCGTGTTAAAAGCGGAGTTATTTGTTGATACAGCTCGCCGAAAAAGCTCACTTCAATGCTGCCGCTGCCATCTTCGAGGCGCACAAACGCATCGCTGTCGCCGCGTTTACGCACAGCGCTGACCATGCCGGCGACAGTCCATGGCGTGTCGGGGCCACGGCGGAAGCGGTTGCCGTCGTCTTCGGCATTTTTGCGTGGCCGTGGCGGCTGGTAGCGGTCACCAATTTCGCCAAGCGGGCAGGTGGAAAGTTGTGCCAGCTCGTCTTTCCATGGATCGGTCGGATGGCCAGACAAGTAATGACCAAGCGTATTGCGTTCGCCTTGCAGCTTTTGTTCTAGCGGCCATTCCGGCGCGGTTGGCAAGTCGATTTTGAGTACCGATATGGCCGCCCCGGCTGACGTGCCAAACATATCGTTTTGGCCGGCCTGCTGGTCATGCAGGTGCTGTTCGGCGGCTTTTAATGCAGCGGGAAGTTGCAGCATCAAACTGGCGCGGTTCGGCGCCAGCGCGTCCAGTGCGCCAGCCAGAACCAGAGCTTCGATCACGCGACGGTTGAGTTTGCTGCTATCCACGCGGCGGCAAAAATCCGCGAGGTTGGTATACGGACCGTTGGCACGCTCAGCCACGATGGCTTCGCACGCGCCTTGCCCAGCGCCCTTGATAGCGCCCAACCCGTATTGAATGACGTCAGGCTCGACCGCCACAAACATGTAGTGCGATGCGTTGACGTCCGGTGGCTGCACGGCAATGCCAATCGCGCGTGACTCATCCAGAAAGGTCACCACCTTGTCGGTGTTGTCCATGTCTGACGAAATAGTGGCCGCCATGAACTCAGCCGGGTAGTGCGTTTTCAGCCACGCTGTTTGGTAGGACACCAAGGCGTAAGCGGCAGCATGCGATTTGTTGAAACCGTAGCCGGCAAACTTTTCCATCAGGTCGAAAATGGAATCGGCCTTGTCGCCGGATAACCCGTTCTCGGCTGCGCCTTCGCGAAACTTGTGTCGTTCCTTCGCCATTTTGGCGACGTCTTTTTTGCCCATCGCGCGGCGCAACAAGTCGGCGCCGCCGAGCGTGTAACCGCCGACGATTTGCGCCATCTGCATCACTTGTTCCTGATAGACCATGATGCCGTAGGTCTCTTTCAGGATCGGCTCGACGCGCGGGTCCGGGTACTCGACCTCCTCGCGACCGTGCTTGCGCGCGATGAAGCTGGGGATCAAGTCCATCGGGCCGGGGCGGTACAAAGACACCAACGCGATGAGGTCTTCGAAGCGGTCCGGCTTGGCGTCTTTCAACATGCGTTGCATGCCGGCCGATTCGAACTGGAACACGGCGACTGTCTTGGTTTGCTTGAACAGCTCGTAGGTGTCGGCGTCGTCCAGCGGCAACTTGGAGATGTCCAGCGCGACTTCGCCGGTGATGGCGCGGCGCGCGTTGATCGCCTTCATCGCCCAGTCGATGATGGTGAGCGTACGCAAGCCTAGAAAGTCGAACTTGACCAAGCCGACGGTCTCGACGTCGTTCTTGTCATATTGCGTCACCATGTTGCTGCCGTCGGCTTCGCAATACAGTGGCGCAAAATCGGTCAGTGGCGTAGGTGCGATAACAACGCCGCCGGCGTGTTTGCCGACGTTGCGCGTGAGGTTTTCCAGCTTCAGCGCGAGATCGATCAGCGCCTTGGCGTCTTCATCGTTGTCGTAGACTTCGCAGAAATCCTTGACGACGCGCTCGGGTTCTTTGCGTGACTTCTCCGTGCGTCCCAACGCATCGGACAGGCTCAGATCAAGTGGCCGTGCCGGAATCATCTTGGCCAGTTTGTCGACCTGACCGTAGCCCATGCTGAGCACGCGACCGGAGTCGCGCAGCACCGCTTTGGCCGCCATGGTGCCGTAGGTGATGATTTGGCTGACGCGATCGCGACCGTATTTGCGCGCGACGTAGGCAATCACTTCGTCGCGCCGATCCATGCAGAAGTCGATATCGAAGTCGGGCATGGAAATGCGTTCGGGATTCAAAAAACGCTCGAACAGCAGATCAAATTGCAACGGGTCCAGATCGGTGATCTTTAGCGCCCACGCCACCAACGAACTTGCACCCGAACCACGTCCCGGCCCAACTGGAATGTCGTTCTGTTTGCCCCAGTTGATGAAGTCCGCAACGATCAAGAAGTAACCGGGGAAGCCCATCTTGATAATGACGCCAAGCTCGCGCTCCAGTCGTGCGTCGTAATCGTCGCGGCTGTGGCCCGCGGCCAAGGGTGCGTGAGCGAGGCGTTCAACGAGGCCGTCGCGAGCTAGTTTGCTGATCTGTGTGTTGAGGTCTTGACCTTCTGGCACCGGGAAAACGGGCAAGTAGTAAGTGCCGAACTTCAGTTCCAGGTTGCAACGCTTGGCCAGCTCAATCGTGTTTTCCAACGCCTCGGGCAAGTCGGCGAAGAGTTCCGCCATTTCCTCGGGCGTTTTTAGGTATTGCTGTTTGCTGTAGTCGTGTGGACGCTTGAGGTCAGCTAACACGCGGCCTTGATTGATGCATACGCGCGCTTCGTGCGCATCAAAATCTTCCTCTTTCAGGAAGCGGGTGTCGTTGCTCGCCAATACCGGAAGGTCAAGTTCGGCGGCGAGCGTGAGCGCGGCGGTATTCCAATTTTCTTCGCCATCGCGACCGCAACGGGTCAGCTCTAAATACAGTCGGTCGTCGAACAATTGCGCTAGCGGACGCAGCCGTTCAAGCGTTACCGTCGAGCTTTGATTGACGGCGATGCGGCCAATCTCACTCTCACGCCCGATCAGCGCGAATAGCCCTAAGGTAGCGTCGCGCGTCAGCCAGTTGGCCTCAATAAGCGCGCGGCCACCGTGTTGGCCTTCGCGCCAGGCACGTGATACCAAGCGCAACAGGTTTAGATAACCGTCGTGGTTTTGGCACAGCAAACTGATTCGCCATGGCCGCGGATCGTCCGTTGCTGAAACCCACAAATCGCAGCCACCGATGGGTTTGATGCCGGCGGCCATGCACGCTTTGTACAACTTCACTAGCGCGAACATATTGCATTCGTCGGTCAGCGCGACGGCTGGCATACCGGCGCGCACGCAGGTTTCGACCAGCGCGTTGATACGGATGGTCGAGTCGACCAGCGAATATTCGCTGTGCAGGTGCAGGTGGACGAAGCTGGCGGTCATACGAAATTACAAATTGAGTTAAGGCAGGCTAGCGGTGGGCGACCTTCCTCACAAGCTTGACAGCTGTGGGTACGGTGCAAAATGGCTGTGTTGAGCCGTTTTGCGGTGACCCGTATTACGGCTGGCGAGATAGCCTGGAGTGACGCGTTGTGGACGGCGGATGGTTGATTCGCCAGTTGTGCTTTGATCGCCAGATACTCGCTGCGTTCGAAGCGCCGGAGACGATGGTCGCGTGCCATCAAAACAACACACCTTGTTCCAGCATTTGCCGCACTGGCGCGAAGCTGTGCCGATGCTGCGGACACGGGCCCAGACGCTGCAATGCTTGCAGATGCTGTGCCGTACCATAGCCTTTGTGCTTGGCGAAGCCGTAGCCGGGATAAGTTGCATCCATCGCAACAAGCAGGCGGTCGCGCGTCACTTTCGCCAGAATTGATGCGGCACCAATGGCCGGCTCTAAAGCATCGCCACCGATAATCGCGCGGCCGGGACAGGGTAGATCTTTGGGTAGTTGATTGCCGTCGATCAAGGCCGTTTGCGCTGCGGGGGATAGCCCAGCCACCGCGCGCGACATGCCGGCCATGGTGGCTTGAAAAATATTGATGCGATCAATTTCTTCGCGCTCGATTAACACAATGCAATACGCCAGCGCGTGTTCGATGATTTGCGGATACAACGCCTCGCGTTTCTTTTCGCTGAGCTTTTTGGAATCGTCTAAACCAGCAATCGGCCATGCTGGATTGAGAATCACCGCGGCAACTGCCAGCGGCCCGGCTAATGGCCCGCGGCCGGCCTCGTCAACGCCAGCAACCAAGGCGTCTTGGTCGAGCATATCTTGCATCTGCTGCGCCACCGTTTGGTTCACAGTGGGCGGGTTTCGATGGTGGCTGCGGCGCCGGGTTCACTGGGTGGTTTGTCGATGAGCTCGGCAATGGCCGCAGCGGCATGATCGGAGGCGCGACCTTCCAGACCGCCGCGCAGCGATTGATGCAGTTGCTCGAACGCGGAGACGATGCGACCCCGCCGGGTGCTGTCCTGGAATAGCGCCAAGGTGGCAGTGGCCAGGTTGGCGGCCGTGCAGTTGTCTTGCATCAGCTCGGGTACGAGTGGCTCATCGCTTAAGCCGGTCGCACGCGCCAGCACGTTCGGCAATGAATAAACGTCGGTCTTGATCAGCTTCAGCGCGCGCGCGATGCGGTAGCTAAGCGGCGCAACGCGATAGCCAACCACCATCGGTCGTTTAGCTAGCATCGCTTCCAAGGTGGCGGTGCCGGAGGCAAGTAGCACGACGTCGGCAGCCAGCATCGCTTCGTGTGCGTGGCCTTCCAATAGAAGCGGCGTGACTCCGCCGTGAGGCTTGTCGGCGAGCAGTTTTTTCAACCCGGCAACCATCTTGGCATTAGCCGCCGGAATCACAATGCGAAGCCCCGGCATGGCGTCGGCCACGCGTGCGGCCGCATCCAGAAAGGCGGGGCCCAGGCGAGCCAGTTCGGAGAGCCGGCTGCCCGGCAGTACCGCAAGAATCGGGCTTTGCTGCGGTAATTGAAGTGCGTCGCGTGCCGCCACACGGTCCGACACCACGGCAAAACTGTCGGCCAGGGGGTGGCCCACAAAGCGCGCGTCGATGCCGTGCTTGGCGTAAATGGCCGGTTCCATTGGAAACAAGCAAAGTACGCGGTCGGCACTGCGACCAATTTTTTCCGCGCGCTTTTCGCGCCATGCCCAGACCGAAGGGCTGACGTAATGCACGGTGCGTATGCCCGCTTGTTTCAGACGCCTTTCCACGCCGAGATTGAAGTCGGGGGCATCAATGCCGATGACGACCGCCGGGCGCAGCTTGGTCAAGCGCGTAACCAAAGCGCGGCGCAGACGCAGCAAGCGCGGTATGTGCGTGATGACTTCGCTCAAACCGAATAGCGACAGCTCGCTCATGTCATACCAGGAAGTGAAGCCCTGCGCCTGCATGCGTGAGCCGCCGATGCCGACGAACTGCGCGCTCGGGTAGCGCTGGCGCAGCGCGACGATCAAGTCGGCACCGAGTTGGTCGCCGGACTCTTCGCCAGCCAGAATGGCAATCAATGGCAGGTTAGCAATGTCGCTGGCGTGCATGGTGTTTCCTCCTGCCAAAGCCGGAGCCATGGCGCGTGTGCGCGTTCGCCCGGTGCGACGTATCGCTTAGCGAGCCAGCGTACGCTCACTGCGGTGGTCGAGAAACTCCAACATATCGCGTACGTCGTCGCTGGACTTGGCCTGTTCGGTTAATTGCTCGAGCGCGTCAGGTAGTGACAAGCCGGCCATGTACAGCGTGCGATAGGCACGTTTGATGGCGGAAATGCGTGAGGCGTCGAAGCCGCGTCGTTTCAGGCCTTCGCTGTTGATGCCGCGTGGACGACCGTGCTGCTCGTTCGCCATCATGACAAACGGTGGCACGTCGGAGCCGACCAGACAACCCATGCCGATGAACGCGTGTGCACCGACTTTGCAGAATTGATGGACGCCGGAATAGCCAGACAGGATCGTCCAGTCGCCGATTTCCACGTGACCGGCCAATGCCGAGTAATTGGAAAACACGGTGTGGTCATGAATCTGACAATCGTGTGCGATGTGCACGTACGCGAGTATCCAATTGTCGTTGCCAACGCGCGTCACGCCGCCACCTTCGCCGGTGCCGCGGTTGATGGTGACAAATTCACGGATGAGATTGCGATCGCCAATCACTAACTCGGTGTGTTCGCCGTCGAATTTTTTGTCTTGCGGATCGCCACCGAGGGAGGCGAATTGCGTGATGTGGTTATCTTCGCCGATGGTGGTCGGGCCTTCGATAACCACGTGCGGGCCGATCACGGTTCTGGCGCCAATACGCACGTTGGCGCCGATGACACTGTAGGCACCGATGCTGACGTTGGCGCCGATAACGGCTGCCGGGTCAATCAAGGCGGTGGGATGAATCATTTGCCGTCGCTCCTTGCGGCGCACATGAGTGTGCAACTGGCGACTTCCTTACCATCAACGAGGGCGCGACCCTCGAACAAGCCCATGCCGCGCATGAGTCGCTTCTGCGACACTTCCAGACGCAGTTGGTCGCCTGGCGTGACGACCGCAGTGAAGCGCGCGTTGTCGATCTTTGCCAAATAAAATAATGGGCTGCCGGTGTTGCCCTTCATGCGACTGCTGATTTGAATCAGCAAGCCGGCGGTTTGCGCCATAGCTTCGATGATGAGGACGCCGGGCATGACCGAACGTACCGGGAAATGGCCTTGGAAAAACGGTTCATCATTGCTGACATTTTTCAGTGCGACGACGCTGACATCGGGAACGATTTCGATGACGCGATCTACCAGTAGGAAAGGATAGCGGTGTGGTAGCAGCTCCTTGATCTGTTCAATACAAACTGGCATGGGCATCAGCCCAGTGTTCTCACTCATGGTTACTGTCCTTCTGCAGCGCTATCAAGTGGCGCACGTGTTCGTCTAAATGTTTGAAGCGGGCCGCGTTTTTTCGCCATTGCTGGTTTTCTTGCAGCGGCGTCCCTGATGAATATTCACCGGCTTCGTGAATGGAATGGGTAACCAGACTCTTTGCCGTAATGGTAACCCGGTCCGCCAGCTCAAGATGTCCCAATACGCCCGCATTACCGCCAATCATGCAGTAACGGCCGATTTTTGCGCTGCCGGCGACGGCCGCACAACCGGCCATCGCGGTGTGGGCTCCAATGTGCACGTTGTGGGCAATTTGAATTTGGTTATCTAGCCTTACGTCTTCTTCCAGCACGGTGTCTTCCAGCGCGCCACGGTCGATGGTGGTGTTGGCGCCAATTTCGCAGTCGTCACCAATACGTACGCCGCCTAGCTGTGGCAGCTTGATCCAGTGGTCCTGATCAAACGCCAGTCCGAACCCGTCGGCGCCAATGACGGCGCCTGGATGGATAAGGACGCGCTGTCCTAGCGTGACGCGAGTGACTAGCGTCACCCGTGCCACAAGATGGCAATGCGCGCCGATCGTACAGTTTTCGCCAACGATGCAATGCGGGCCCAAAACGGCGCCATCGTGGATCACCGCATTATCAGCAATAACGCAGCCAGGACCGACACTGGCACTGGCGCTGACTTGCGCACCGGGTGCCACTACTGCTGTGGGGTGGATACCGACGGGCGCGGCGGTTCGTTGTTCAAACAGCGCGGCGACTTTTGCATAAGCGACGTAGGGGTCTTTGGTAACCAGTGCAGCGACCGGGCAGCTGGCGCGGTCTTGCTCACGCAGCAACACGGCGCCGGCCGAGCTGTGCTCAAGTTGCGCGTGGTATTTGCCGTTGGAAAGAAACGTCAATTGGTGTGGCCCCGCCGTTGCCAAGGGGCCGACGCCGTTGATGACGTGCTCACCGTCGCCGTGCAGCGTGAGCTGAAAGCGTGCGGCCAATTCCGCCAGTGTGTAAGAGGGATGTGCACTCACATGCGTTCTCCGTGTCGCGCCAGCCATTGTAAGGCGGTCGATGTCGTGTACAGGCGCCGTAGCGGATGGCATGAAAAAACAAGCGCGGTATGACCGCGCTTGTTTTTTGCGTCGCCCGCGCGCGGCAACTTAGAACTGGCTACCAAACGTAAACTGGATGCGTTCCTCGTAATGGCTGTCGTCTGGCTGCGTGCGGAACGGCACGGCGAGGCTGATGATGAGCGGGCCGATAGGTGCCTGCCAGTGCAGCGAGACACCAGCCGACGCCCGCAATGTGCTGGCATCGAAGCTCTGATAATTCTTGTAGGCGTTACCAGCATCAACGAACAATGAGACGCGCGCCGTGTTGATGTCTTTCAGGAACGGCAGCGGCAGGTACATTTCCGCCGTGCCCAATACTTTGAACGCGCCGCCGATAGGTTGAGCGTACAGAGACGGACCGGCCGTACATACACCTTTTGCCGTCGGCTGGCCTACGACGCATACCCGTGGTCCAAGCGTGTTGTCCTGGAAGCCACGGACGTCACGCACGCCGCCCGAGTAGAAGTTCTGCCAGAACGGGAAGTCGTTACGCAGATCCGTAAGCGTGTGGTCGGTTGTGTTCGCTTTTAGGGTCTCAAATTCACTGTCGCTGATGCCGTTCGAGCCATAGGTCTTGCCGTAGCCCACTTGGCCGTCCAGGTACAAGACGAAACCCCTGCCGATCGGCCAGTAGTGGTTCGCTTCGCCCGTCAATTTCCAATATTGCACGGTGGAGCCAGGCAGGGCGATATCGGTGGAGGCAGAGATCAAACCACCGCGAGTCGGTGCCCAATAGCCGTTGCGGGTATCGTGGTTCCAACCCAAGGTGCCGGTCCATGAATGGGCCGTCGATTTACCGAGCTGGTTTTGATAGTCGATCAGCACTTGCGGGCTGAAACCGGGAATCAGGTTGACCTTATTGCTGCTGAGGCCCAAGCCGACGCGCAGACCATCCGTCTCGGTAATGGGTATGCCCAAGTACGAAGAGAAACTGATGGAACTGGTGGAGTAATCGGCGAACTCGTTGCTGTTGAGGTTGCCGTAATCGGTTTTGGAATACGCCGCGTTGTAGCCAAGGCCGACGCCGTCATCCGTCAGATAAGGGTTGTAATAGTTGAGGCTGTAGCTGGTGGAGTAGGTGCTGCGCGAGCCGCTGACCGAGAAACTGTCGCCGCTACCGAACAAGTTATTCTGGGATACCGAGGCGTTCAGAATAATGCCCGAGTACTGCGAATAACCCACGCCGAACTGCATGCTGCCGGCGGACTGCTCTTCCACCTTAACGTTGACGTCTACCTTGTCTTGCGTGCCGGGCACGCGCGTCTTGTCGATCTCTACGGTCTTGAAGTAGCCCAGTCGCTGCAGTCGAACTTTGGAACGGTCCAGCGCGGCCTGCGAATACCAAGAGCCTTCCAGCTGACGCATTTCGCGGCGCAGTACATTGTCTTCGGTTCGCGTGTTGCCCTGGAAGATGATGCGTCGCACATAGACGCGCTGACCAGGCTCGACGTAAAGCGTCAAATCAACCGTGCGTTTTTCTTTGTCCAGCTTGGGAATAGACGTTACTTTGGCATAAGCGTAGCCAATATTGGCCAAGATGCCTTTGATCGATTTGGTGCTGGCCTCGACCGCGGCACGATTGAAGGTTTGGCCTTTTTTGACGTAGACCAACTGCCGCATGGTGGCTTCTGGCAGGATCAGGTTGCCCAGCAGCTTGACGTCGCTGACCTTGTAGACCTCGCCTTCCTTGATGCTGGCGGCGATGTACATGTCGCGCTTGTCCGGCGCAATCGTCACTTGAGTAGAGTCGACGGCGAAGTCGGCATAGCCGCGATTCATGTAATAAGACTGCAGCTTTTCCATGTCACCGGAGAGCTTTTCACGCGAGTACTGATCGTTTTTCGAATACCAAGACAACCAATTAGTGGTGCCGGATTCGAAGCCGTCGCGAATGGCCTTGTCGGTAAATATGGTGTTGCCAACAATGTTGAGTTCTTTAATCTTGGCGGCTTTACCCTCGCGGATCTCAATTTCTACGGCGACGCGATTGCGATCCAACTTGGTCACGTGAGGCGTGACGGATACGTTGTATTTGCCGCGGTTGTAGTACTGACGGATCAGCTCCTGCTGCACGTTGTCCAGTGCTAAGCGATCAAACGTCTCGCCTTCCACCAAACCGATCGACTTCAAACCCTTCTTTAGGTCGTCGGTTTTAATGTCTTTGTTACCGCGCAAGGTCAACTTGGCGATCGATGGCCGCTCGGTCACCTTGATCACCAAAATATCGCCTTCGCGATCCAGTTCAACATTGCTGAAGAACTTGGTTTGATACAACGCACGAATAGCCCGTTGGGCCTCGTCGTTGGTCATCTGGTCGCCCTTGTTGACTGGCAGGTAGTTGTACACCGTACCGGCAGAAATCCGACTCAGCCCATCAATACGTATGTCCGACACCGTAAATGGGTCGAATGCGAATGCATTGGCAGAGAGGGAGGCAAGCAAAATCAGCGCGGCGATACGCTTCATCGTCGATTCCGTTGGGTTAATTCGACGAGACAGCCAGCACGGCTGCCTCGGTCGAAGGTGGAAACAGGGTCTGACCCCATTTCGGAAAAAAATCTGCACCGCGCAAAAAACTCACGCACGGCACGCCAAAACGCTGCGTGGGAACCGCTGCAACCCAGCGTGTCATTGACATGACGCGGTAGCAGAGGATAAACGTCACGACAGCAATATGCGTTGAATATCGTTGAAAAATGCCAGTCCCATCAGGCCAAATAATAGCGTCAAGCCGATGTACTGACCGACAATCATGGTCTGTTCACTGACCGGACTGCCCTTGACCAACTCCACAAGATAGTACAGCAGGTGGCCGCCGTCCAAGACAGGAATCGGCAACAAATTGAGAATAGCCAAGCTCAGCGATATCAAAGCAAGGAATTGCAGGAACCACGGCAGGCCCATGTTTGCCGTTGCATCGGCCACGCTAGCGATACCGATAACGCCGGACAAGTTACGGGTGGACGCTTCGCCAGTGAGCATCTTGCCAAGCATGCCGAAGGTCTGTTGGGTATTACGCCACGTGCTGGTGAACGCTGCGCCGAGGGCCTTGACCGGGCCGTAGCGAACCACAGCCATCTCGGCTGCCGGCGCGGCGACGCCCATTACCCACTTCTGTGGCTGGCCTTGCAGTGATTCCCACTTCACCGTCACGTCCAGTGTCAGCGGCTTGCCGGCTCGTTCCAATGCGATGGCAAGCTTGGGTGACTTGGCCGCTTCGGTCTGTACCAGTTTGCCGAACGCCACGAAGTCGCCAGCCGGCTGGCCATTGACGCTGATAAAGCGGTCACCGCTCTGCAGACCGGCCAGAGCCGCCGGTTGACCCGGTACCACGCTAGCGGCAATCGCGGCTGGTGGCGCCAACTGTAGTCCGAGCGTGCCAAAGTATTGGTCGATAGGAAGCCCTGGCGGCAACTCGTTCAGTGGTAGCAGCAGCTGCCGTGAGCGGCCGTCGCGATCGCGTACGACCAGCGGCAGCGGAGTGCGCCCGAGCAAGGCGTTGGCAACCACCTCCATCGAATCACTCCACGTGGTTACTGCGCGGCCGTCGACGCTGATGATGCGGTCACCCGGTTCCACCCCGGCGACAGCCGCCATGCTTTGCGGCGTCGCTGTTATCACTGGCGCGACGTCGGGTCGACCCAACAAGAACATCAACCAGAAGGCGGCCAGCGTGAAGATCACATTGAAGCCGGGGCCGGCCGCAACAATGGCAATCCGCTTCCATACGGATTTTCCGGTGAATTCCTGGTCGCGCAGTGCCGGATCAATCTCGCCTTCGCGCGCATCCAGCATCTTGACGTAGCCGCCTAGCGGGATGGCTGCGATCCAGTACTCGGTGCCGTCGCGGCCAATATGTTTCCACAAGGCGCGGCCGAAACCGATGGAAAAGCGCAGCACCTTGACCCCACAGCGCCGCGCGACCCAGTAGTGGCCGAACTCGTGAAAGGTCACCAAGACGCCAAGCGTCACTAGCAACCAGAATGTCGAGCCGAGAAAAGAGGTCATCAACGGTCTAAGTGGGAGAAATTACGGGTTACAGAATATCAGCAAGCGTGATGTAGAACGCGGCGAGCGGCGGCCCGAGCTTGGAGGTCGCGTTCACACAAGGTCGGAACATCGACCACCGTTTGCGCCGGCAGGTCCGTTAATACCGCATCGACAACATCGGCGATAGCTAGAAAGGGCAGCGCTCCGGCGAGAAATGCTTCGACGGCGACTTCGTTGGCGGCGTTGAGAATGGCTGGTGCGTCGCCACCGGCGCGCAAGGCGGCGTAAGCGAGTGCAAGGCAATGAAACGTAGCCTGATCAGCCGGTTCGAAGGCGAGTGGTGTGCACGCGGTTAGATCCAGCGCGGCCACGCCGGATTCGATGCGGCGCGGCCATGCCAGCGCATAGGCAATCGCGGTGCGCATGTCTGGGTTGCCGAGTTGCGCCAACACCGAGCCGTCAATGTATTCGACCAGCGAATGCACGAGGCTTTGCGAGTGCACAACCACGTCGATGGCCTCTGCCGGCGCGTTGAACAAATGGTGCGCTTCGATGACCTCCAATCCCTTGTTCATCAACGTCGCAGAATCGACTGAAATTTTCCGGCCCATCACCCAGTTGGGGTGCTTGCACGCCTGATCCGGTGTGACGTTGGCTAGTTGCGCGCGAGTGCGGCCGCGAAATGGGCCGCCGGAAGCAGTCAGAATCAGCCGCTTTACGCCGCTTTCGACCAGGTTGGTGTGACCGGCGGGCAGGCATTGGAAAATGGCATTGTGTTCGGAATCCACCGGAATCAGTGTGCCGCCACCGCTACGGACAGCTTCTAGCAGCAAAGGACCCGCCATCACGATGGCTTCCTTGTTGGCGAGCAGCAAACGCTTGCCGGCGCGTGCGGCAGCCAATGTTGAGTCGAGCCCGGCTGCGCCCACGATGGCGGCAACGACGCTATCGCAGAGCGAGCCGGCTGCCGCGGCCGCCATGGCAGCATGCCCACTGGCGACATCGCAGTGAACGCCAGCTGTTTGCAGGCGCCTTGCCAGCTCACCTTCCAGGGCGGGATCGGCGATGACGGCGAGGTCAGGTCGATGCTGGGCGCATAGTGCCGCCAACGCCTCCACGTGGCGGTTGGCGGTCAGAACAGTCGCTCGAAAACGCTCAGGGTGGCGTGCAATGACATCCAGCGTGTTGCCACCGATAGAACCGGTGGCACCCAGAACGGCGACGTTTCTCATATCAAAGGTCCAGCAAAAGCAAACCGACGGCAAAAATCGGCAACGCAGCAAACACGCTGTCCAGCCGGTCGAGCAGACCACCGTGACCGGGCACCAGCGTGCCGGAATCCTTCACTTTCGCGTGGCGCTTCATCAGGCTTTCCAGCAAATCACCAACGATGGAGATAGCAACGGTCGCCAGCGCCAGCAATGCCAGAGCCACTAATTTGCCGCCGCGTACGTCAAGCAACCAGCCGCCGACCGTGGCGATTAGAACGCCTGCCACCAGCGCACCATAAACACCGGACCAGGTTTTCCCCGGACTAACGCTTGGGGCTAGCTTGCGGCCGCCAAACGTGCGGCCGCTGGAGTAAGCGCCGATGTCGGCGGCCCAGACGATGAACAAGGCCAGCAAGGTCCACCATTCACCGTGAGGCTGCTGGCTGTGGATACTGATCATCGCGATCCACGTTGGGAAGATGACAAATGTGCCAGCGAGCAGCTTTAGAGTCACGTTTTCACGGGTGGGTGCAGCGCCAAAAGCAAAGTGGCGCAACCAGAGACAGGCGACTAACCACCACGCGACACCGGCGGCCAGTAAAACGACGGTCAGCGTGGCCGAGTTGGCCCAGCCGAGCAGAGCAAACATGGCAGCAACGACGATGAGTAACGCGATACGCGAGGTCTGGCTTCGAATGCCGCTTAGCTGCGTCCATTCCCAGCTGGCGGCCAGGAATACAACGGCGGCGATCCATGCCATAACGGGGGTGGACGGCAGCAGGATGGCCAGAACCACCAGCGGCGCGAGCACCAAGGCAGTAAGAGTGCGCTGAAGCAGCATGAGAATCCTCAGGAAGTCGTGGCAAGTTGGTCACCGGTGCGCCCGTAACGGCGTTCGCGGTGAGCGTAATCTGCAAGGGCCAGGCGCAAACACGCATGATCGAAGTCTGGCCACAGCGTATCGGTAAAGTACAGCTCGGCATACGCCACTTGCCATAGCAAGAAGTTGCTAATGCGGCGTTCGCCGCCGGTGCGGATGAACAAATCCAGCGGAGGTAAATCAGCGAGGCTTACCCATTGGCTGAAATAGGTTTCGTCGACTTCGTCCACGCGCAGCTTGCCGCAGGCCACTGCAGCGATGGTTTGACGACAGGCTTGGACAATATCCCAACGCCCGCCATAGTTCACGGCGATATTGACGTGCAGTTTGTCGTTGCCCGCAGTGCGCTGCATGGCGGCGCTCATACGCAGGCGCAATGGCTCGTCAAACGCATTGAGGTCACCAACAAAGCGCAGACGCACACCGTTGTTATGCAACTCGTCCACTTCCTTGTCCAGTGCGCGTAGAAACAAGCCCATCAGTGCGCTTACTTCGTCTGCTGGTCGTTGCCAATTTTCACTGGAGAACGCGAACAGGGTCAGCGCCGGTATACCTTCGCGCAGACACGCTTCAATCACGGCGCGCACGGCCTTGCGTCCGGCGTTGTGACCAAAGCTGCGTGGCTGATGCCGCGCTTTGGCCCAACGGCCGTTGCCATCCATGACGATAGCCACGTGGCGGGGTAGTTGGGCGGTGGCGGTTGTCACCGAATTGATGGGCGTACTAATGGGCGCAAACGGGGCGTGATCTCGTCACTCGTTGCTAGCCATAGGAGTGCTGCACAACGTGGTACGGCCATCCTGCCGACAACGACCATCGACAACGGTGCGCCGGCATTTGGGCCACGCTGCGTTGTCTTCGGCGTGTGCATTAGAGCGCCATCAGCTCGTCTTCTTTCGCTTTGACCACGGCGTCAACTTCCTTGACACAGCGGTCGGTGAGCTTTTGCACCTCGTCGTCGACGCGATGATCGTCGTCTTCGGTGATCAGCTTTTCCTTGAGCAAATCCTTGACTTGCTGCAACGCGTCCCGGCGCACATTGCGGATAGCAATTTTCGCGTTCTCACCTTCGTGAGCAACGTGTTTGGCCAGCTCGCGGCGGCGCTCTTCGGTAAGCGCAGGCATGTTCAACCGAATCACGGTGCCGGCAGTGTTCGGGGTGATGCCGAGATCGGAAGCCATAAGCGCCTTTTCAATGGGCGCCACCATGGTCTTTTCCCACGGCGTGATGATGATCGTGCGCGAGTCTGCCAACGCAACGGAGGCTACCTGCGTCAGCGGCATGTCCGCGCCGTAGTACGGCACCTTGATGGCGTCGACCAGTGCGGTGCTGGCGCGGCCGGTGCGTACGCGAGTCAGATCGTGCTTGAGCGAGTCGATACTCTTGCCCATGCGGGTCTGGGCATCGTCTTTGATGTCGTTGAGCATGTAGCGTTTCCTGATAAATCGGGCAGACCTGCCATTGTAGCAGCCGTGCTACCGAGCCTCGCTATACGCTTGGTATCGGTGAAATCGTCGTACCGACGCGCGGATTAGTCGCCGCACACCAAGGTGCCGATGGGCTCGCCCTGCATGATGCGCATCAGATTGCCTGGCTCCGTCATGTCGTAAATGCGTAACGGCATTTGATGATCGCGGCACAGTGCAATAGCGGCGGTGTCCATGACGGCGAGCTTGTGTTCTATGACTTTGTCGTAGCTGAGGCAGTCATAGCGTGTCGCATCGTGGTGCGTGGCAGGGTCGGCGGTATAGACGCCATCAACTTTGGTCGCTTTCAGTAACAGGTCCGCACCGATTTCCACGGCGCGCAACGCCGCAGCCGAGTCGGTGGTGAAAAACGGATTGCCGGTGCCCGCTGCAAACAAGACGATGCGCCCCTTTTCAATGTGACGGATCGCGCGGCGTCGGATGTAGTCTTCAGCAACATCGTGAATTTGAATGGCGCTGGTAACGCGGACAAAGCCGCCGCGTTTTTCAATGGCGTCCTGCATCGCCAGTGCATTCATCACCGTAGCCAGCATGCCCATGTGGTCGCCAGTGACGCGATCCATGCCGGCAGCAGCAAGGCCTTCGCCACGGAAGATATTGCCACCGCCAATGACCACACCAATTTGCACGCCAACGCGCTGCACTTCAATGATTTCGTCGGCAAGGCGACCGATCATTTTCGGGTCGATACCATAGTCGGCCTCGCCCATGAGCGCTTCACCGGAGAGTTTGAGCAGAATACGGTGATATTTCAGCGGGGTGCTCATGCGATCTCCAGACGGGTGGGGCAAACCGGTGCATTGTAGCGGCAGTACGCCACGTTCGGGAGCGGTCGTGCGCTTTGATGCTGAAGTTTTTACGAGGCTGTCGCGCTCAACGCACAACGAAAAAGCCACGGAGGACCGTGGCTTTTTCGTTGCTCATCTGAAGAGTCTGGTCGCGAATGGCCGCGCCTTCAGAAGGATGTGGTGATCAGGCCAAACCGGCTTGCTTCATCACTTCAGCGTGGAAGTCTTCGGTCGGCTTTTCAATGCCTTCGCCAACGGCAAGGCGGACGACACTTTGCACGTCGGCACCAGCCTTCTTCAAAGCCTCGGCGACGGTCACATTGGTGTCCAACACGTACGCTTGGCCCAACAATGTCACTTCAGCGATGATCTTGTGCACTTTACCGGAAGCGATCTTTTCCAGGATCTCCGCGGGCTTGTGCTTTTCCTTGTCCGACATCTGGCTCAAGGCGATGTCTTTTTCCTTGGCAAGGAAATCAGCCGGTACGTCTTCGGCACGAACGTACGCCGGATTCATCGCGGCAACGTGCATCGCGATGCCCTTGGCGAGGTCTTCCGATCCGCCAGTGAGGGCGACGAGCACGCCGATACGACCGCCGTGGATGTAGCTGCCGATAACACCGCTAGCTTCGACACGGGCCATGCGGCGCACGTCAATTTTCTCGCCAATCTTCGCGATCAACGCCTTGGCGGCTTCTTCGACGTTGCTGGCGTCCGGATAAGCGGCAGCCTTCAAAGCTTCGACATCGGTGACGCCGGATTTCAAGGCCACTTCGGCGACGGTGTCGCTGAATTTCAGGAAGCTGGCGTCCTTGGCGACGAAGTCAGTTTCGCAATTTACTTCAACTAGCACGGCTTTCTTGCCGCTGTGCGCGCTGACGATGCGACCTTCGGCGGCGATGCGACTGGCTTTTTTGTCGGCTTTGGCGAGGCCGGACTTGCGCAGCCATTCCATCGCCGTTTCGATGTCGCCGTTGTTCTCGACCAGCGCTTTCTTGCATTCCATCATGCCGGAACCAGAGCGCTCACGCAGCTCTTTCACCAGTTGGGCGGAAATTGTGCTCATGGGTAGTCCTCTAATGCTTTGAAGCGCCGCGGCGAAGCTACGCCGCAGCACCGTAGTGACTTACTTGGCAGCTGGTGCAGCTGGTGCCGGTGTAGCGGCTGCAGCCGGAGTAGCAGCCGGTGCGCTCGCGGTGTGCGCTGTGTGGGCGTTGTCACGATGAGGAGCGGCTTTCCTGGCGGCACCATCGCGGCGCGGTGCGCCTTGCTTGCGATCAACCTTGGCGACCGGATTGCCTTCTTCGTCAAGTTCGACAAAGTCGTTCGCATCGCCATGGGCGGCGTCAGGAGCAGCAGCCTTGCCTTCCAGGATGGCATCCGCAGCGGCGCGCGCATACAAGTGAATGGCCCGAATGGCGTCGTCGTTGCCTGGGATGGCGTAATCCACCAATTCCGGGTTGTAGTTGGTGTCGACTACGGCAATGACTGGAATGCCAAGTTTCTTGGCTTCCTGCACAGCGATGTCTTCGTGGCCGATATCGATGACGAACAATGCATCAGGCAGGCGATTCATGTCCTTGATGCCGCCCAACGAAGCCTGCAGCTTGTCGCGCTCGCGACGACGGGCTAGCACTTCGTGCTTGACCAGCTTCTCAAACGAACCGTCGGTCTCCGCGGCTTCCAATTCCTTCAGGCGCGAAACAGACTGCTTCACGGTACGGAAGTTGGTCAGCATGCCGCCGAGCCAGCGTGAGGTGACGAACGGCATGCCAGCACGTGCGGCTTCCTCAGCCAACGGCTCGCGGGCCGAACGCTTGGTGCCGACGAACAAGATGGTGCCGCGCTTCTGCGCCAAGCTCGACAGGAAATTCATCGCGTCGGTGAACAGCGGCAGGGTCTTTTCTAGATTGATGATGTGGATCTTGCCGCGGGCGCCGAAGATATACGGCGCCATCTTGGGGTTCCAATAACGGGTTTGGTGACCGAAATGGACGCCGGCTTCCAGCATCTGACGCATGGTGACTTGTGCCATGGGTGTAGCTCCTTAACGCAATGACCCGAAAGGGTCGGGGGGTTGGACCTCCACGCATCCCCGACTTCGACCGCGCATTGCCAGAACTTTTGGTTGGCAAGACGCAGCACCCCGAAGACGGTGCCGATACGTGTGTGGCGTTGGTTTGGGTGTTGTACCCGTGAGGGTTACAATCCCGATTCGTTTTGCGCTGTGGCGCCTGTTCAAGCAGACATGCCAGACCAACAAAACTCCGAAATTGTAGCCGGTACGCCGGCGTTGCGGCAAGCGACTGAGTTTCCCATGTTTATTGCCGCCATTATTCACTAGGTGAAATGTATGGCTGTTACCCTGAAATCCGCACAAGACCTTGAAGGTATGCGTGTCGCTGGCAAGCTTGCCGCCGAAGTGCTGGCTTTGCTGAAGGAATATGTCAAACCGGGCGTGACGACGGAAGAGCTGGACCGGCGCGCCTATGAGCACATCGTCAACGTGCAAAAGGCTATTCCCGCCAATGTGGGCTATCACGGCTTTCCCAAAACCTTGTGCACGTCGGTCAATCAGGTCATTTGCCACGGTATCCCGAGCGAGACCAAGGTGTTGAAAGACGGGGACATCATCAATCTTGATATCACCGTCATTAAGGATGGTTGGCATGGTGATACCAGTCGCATGTATTTTGTCGGTACGCCGTCGGTGCTGGCCAAGCGCCTGGTCGATAACACATTTGAAGCCATGATGTGCGGCATTCGGGCGGTACATCCGGGTGCTACCTTGGGCGACGTTGGCCATGCGATTCAGCATCACGCCGAGTCTGCTGGCTTCAGCGTCGTCAAAGAATATTGCGGCCACGGCATTGGCAAGATTTATCACGACGAACCGCAGGTGCTGCATTACGGCAAGACTGGCACTGGTTTGGAGTTGAAGAAGGGCATGACCTTCACCATCGAGCCGATGATCAACGCCGGCAAAGCGCATACCCGGCAGCTGCCGGACGGCTGGACCGTGGTAACCAAAGACCATTCGTTGTCGGCACAGTGGGAGCACACGCTGGCGGTGACTGATGACGGATTCGAGATTCTGACCGGCTGGCCGGACGCCTGACCGAAGTCGTATCGCGGCTCGGTGAGAGTCACTTCGTTCGCGCACAGGTATCGCGCGGGCATCTCGCAGATACTGAGCGCTGCCGAGTCGTGACGGTTTGCGCGCGCGTCTTCATGGACGCCTGATCGCAGGATAAGCGGTCGCTGCGGGCGCAGTGAACAAGAGACAGCACGACTGAAACTGTTCATGAGCCAACGCGCGCGCTCTTGGTACGAGCGCAACAGACGTGGCCCGCGCCATCATGTTTTACCTGAGTGAGCCAGAGTGGGCTGAATCCTTGGGTAGTGCCGTCTTTCACACGGACCCGCCACAAAAGTTTTGACATGCCGCTACATTGAGCGATACCTGTTACGCCGATGGGAATTGCCCCAAGCCATGACGATGCCCCGTTCTGTCGCCTTGCCGCCGCTGCCGCGTTTGCCCGTGGCGGTGCCGCGTTCTGGCGTGTCGGTCGATGCACGACGGGCGTTGCGGCAATTGTTGGAAGATGTGGATCGTGCGCTTGCGGTGGCGTTTCGCGATGGTGCCGATACCACTTTGCTGACGGGTCGGCGCAGCGAATCGGTCGATCGCATTGTCATTCATGTGTGGACCGCATGCCTCGGTGAAGTCAGCGCCACCACATTGTTCGCCGTCGGTGGTTTCGGGCGCGGGTCATTGTTTCCCCGTTCGGACGTCGACTTGCTGGCGTTGGTGCAGGCACCAAATTCCGCGCGGGTGCATGCGCTCGAGCAGTTTTTCGCGACACTCTGGGACATCGGCTTGAAGGTTGGACACGCCGTGCGGGAACCGGCGCAATGCCGCGAGCTTGCAGCGCGCGATGCTAGCGTATTCACCAGCGTGCTGGACGCGCGCCGACTGGCTGGTGATCCAGCGCTGGAACGCAGCCTGCGCGACATCATTGATGACCCCTTGTTGTGGCCGCCGCATGAGTATCTGGCCGCACGATTGGCGGAACGAAATGCGCGCCACGCGCGCTACGACGACACCGCGTACAACCTCGAACCCAACATCAAGGAAGGTCCGGGTGGACTGCGCACATTGGATTCGCTGCGCTGGATGGGGCGTCGTCTGGCGCACGCGAATGATCTATCTGACATGGTGGTGGAAGGGTTGCTCGACCCAGCCGAGCAAGTGTTATTGGAGCAGGCGGAGCAGACGCTGCGACGCTATCGCTTTGCGTTGCATCTGGAGGCGGGTCGCGCCGAAGAGCGTCTTTTATTCGACTATCAACGTGCACTCGCCGCTCGTCTTGGCTTTGAAGATGAGCACGAGAAAAATCTCGGCGTTGAGCAGTTCATGCAGGGCTATTACCGCGCTGCAAGTCAGGTCGAGCGGCTCGGCGTGCAGATTGCCGAGCGCTTTGAGGAAATGTTGGAGCTTCCCGGCGAAGCTCGTCCCGTTGGCGCCGACTTTGTTTGCTATGGCAAGCGCATTGCCGTGCTTGATCCACTTTTATTCATACGTAGCCCTGCCGCTCTCGTGGAAATTTTTATCGCGCGACTGGAGCAATCTGATGTGGTCGGTTTTAGCGCGGACACCATGCGCCGGATCCATCAGGCGACGGCGCACCACGGCGCCTTGCTGTCTGAAGATTCTGCCGTCCTGGCTGCGTTTTTACGCTTGCTGCGCCGTGGTGCGCCAGCGGTAGACGCGCTGTGGCGGATGAATCGTCACGGTTTGTTGGCTGCGATTTTGCCGGCGTTTGGAAAAGTCTTTGGTCGCATGCAGTACGACTTGTTTCATGTCTATACGGTCGACGAACACACCTTGCGCGTGTTGCGTAACGTCGCCCGCTTTGCCGACCCTGCCGCACGGTCCGAATTTCCACTTGGCTGTGAAATATGGCAAACGCAAGACAAGCCGGAGATTCTGCTCTTGGCTGCCTTGTTCCACGATATTGCCAAGGGCCGCGGTGGCGATCACTCCGTATTGGGCGAGTCCGACGCGCGCGCCTTTTGCGCGCGACTGGGCTTGCCAGCGGGGGATATCGATCGGATTGCATGGCTGGTGCGTTGGCATCTTCTGATGAGCACCACCGCGCAGCGCCAAGATATTACCGACCCGGATGTCGTGGCCAAGTTTGCCGGCCACGTGGGAAACCCGGTACAGCTGGGCCAGCTGTATCTACTAACGGTTGCCGACATCATCGGCACCAGTCCGCGACTATGGAACGCGTGGAAGGATCGATTGCTGCTGGATTTGTATACGGCGACTCGTTACGCGCTGCGCAGCGATGCGGAGTTGCCGCACGATGCCGAAGCACGCATGCGTGAGTGTCGTGAAGCCGCGCGATCGTTGCTGGTGGGCGAGGGCATTACGCCGGCAAAAATTGACGCAGTGTGGGACGACTTTCCGCCGATCAGCTTTCTTCGACATCGGCCAGAGCAAATTGCCTGGCAAACCGGTGCCATCGTGCGTGCCGGTGGCGAGCTGCCGTTGGTGGCGGTACAACCGTTATCCGTGCGCGGCAGCACCGAGCTTTTTGTCTATACGCCGGACCGTGATGGACTGTTTGCGACCGTCACTGCCATGCTCGACCGCATGCGATTTTCCGTGGTGGAGGCGCGTGTACTAGGTTCGCCCCGTGGCATGGCGATGGACACGTTCTTGCTGCTCGAGGCGGAGACGCAACAACCGGCGAGTGCAACGCGTGCTGAGGAATTACAGCAGCGCCTGCGCCGAGCGCTATTGCAGTCTGCCGCTGTTGTGCCCGGCAAGCGCGGCGTGTCACGCCATCTGAAATATTTCCAAACCACACCGCGTGTCACTTTCCATGCAGTCGGTGATCGTACGCAAATGGCGCTGGTAGGAACGGATCGGCCTGGCTTGCTCGCAGCGGTTGCGCAAGTGATGTTGCAGACCAAGGTACGCGTGCATGACGCGCGTATTGCTACCTTCGGTGCGCGCGCCGAGGATTTTTTTCAGCTGACCAATCAACACAACATGCCGCTGGACGACGCGCATCAAGCCCGTTTGTTGCAGGCGTTACTGCTGCGCGTAACACCCGCCAAGGAGTGAGCGCAGGCCCCGGTCCTGCACCGGCTTGCTGGCGTTCTGCGCCTCTGTCGTCTTGCCAAGTGTCAGTGGTACCGCAGTAGGGCAAGGTATGATTCACGCGCCTTGTTTGCACAGAGATTTCTGAGTTTGCCATGACCTACAACCTAATCAAAACGCTGCACTTGCTGTTTGACTTCGCGTGGATTGCTACGGTGTTTTACCTGCCAAGGATTCTGGTTAATCTGGCCGAAGCGCGTGCTGAGCCAGTGGTGCAGGTGCGCCTGCAATTGATGGGGCGGCGCTTGTACAAATTTGGCCACAGTATGTTTGGTTTGGCGTTTTCGTTTGGTTTGGTGTTGTGGCAAGGGTGGCGCGTGTTCCCCAGCGCATTTCCCAATGTTACCGGGACGCTGCATTGGCTGGATGCGAAGCTGACGTTGGTGGCGTTGCTGTTGGCTTATTTTGTGTGGTGCGGGCGCCTGCTTAAACGCAGCGTGGCTGGCACGGCACTGCCTCCTTCGCGGACATTGCGCTGGCTCAACGAGCTGCCAGTGTTGCTCTTGTTGGGGATTATTTTTTTGGTGATTGCCAAGCCATTTTGAACACTCGGGCCCATTCCCGTATTTGCGCCCACGCTGACGCAGATGAAGTTGGGGTCGCATCGATCGAAGTTGAATGCAGCAGTCGTCTCGCCGGGCCAATGGATCACAACTGGACCGTGCAGATTGACTGCAGAGTTGCGCTAAACTAGCTCTTCGACATCATCGACAAGAGGTGGCCGCGCTGTTTCGGCCGAGCGTGCGACATGGCAACTAGCCTTGACCCCAGCTGATACTCGCGACCCCTGAGTTTTTTCATTGAAAAGAGGGCGCAGGCCCTTTTTTGCTTTTCAGAGAATGGTTCCCATGATTCAGATCACCCTACCCGACGGTAGTAAACGGCCGTTCGAGCACCCCGTTACGGTACAAGACGTGGCTGCGTCCATTGGTGCTGGTCTAGCGAAAGCCACCTTGGCCGGCAAAGTCGACAACAAGCTGGTTGATGCAAGCTTTCTGATTGACCATGATGCCAGCTTGCAGATTGTCACCGACAAGGGTGCCGAGGCGCTGGAAATCCTGCGTCACTCCACCGCCCACGTGATGGGGCAGGCGGTACAGCGTTTGTTCCCCGGTGCGCAGGTAACGATTGGCCCGGTGATCGACAACGGCTTCTTCTACGACTTTGCGTACGAGCGTCCGTTCACGCCAGAGGATCTGCCAAAGATTGAGGCGGAGATGCACAAGATCGTCGCTGAGCAATTGCCGGTGACGCGTAGCGTGAAGTCCCGCGACGAGGCCGTCGCGTTCTTCCGTGGCATCGACGAAAACTACAAAGCCGAAATTATCGAAGGCATCCCGAGCGGCGAAGACCTGTCGTTGTATACGCAGGGTGAGTTCACTGACTTGTGCCGCGGCCCGCACGTACCGAACACCGGCAAGCTGCGTTCGTTCAAGTTGATGAAAGTGGCCGGCGCGTATTGGCGCGGCGATTCCAACAACGCCATGTTGACGCGCATTTACGGCACCGCTTGGTTGAACGACAAGGATCTGAAGGCGCATCTGTTCCAGTTGGAAGAGGCGGAGAAGCGCGACCATCGCAAGATCGGCAAGCAGCTCGACCTGTTTCATCAACAGGAAGAAAGCCCGGGTATGGTGTTCTGGCACCCGAATGGCTATGCGATCTGGCAGCAGGTTGAGGCTTACATGCGCGGCGTCTACAAACGCGGCGGCTATCAGGAAGTGCGCTGCCCGATGGTGCTGGACGTGTCGTTATGGAAAAAATCTGGCCACTGGGACAACTACAAGGAAAACATGTTCTTCACCGAGTCGGAGAAGCACACGTTTGCCTTGCGCCCGATGAATTGCCCTGGTCACGTGCAAATCTTCAACAACACCTTGCATAGCTATCGTGAGTTGCCGATCCGCTACGGCGAGTTCGGCGGCTGCCATCGCAACGAGCCGTCCGGCGCACTGCACGGCATCATGCGCGTACGCGCGTTTACGCAAGACGATGGCCACATTTTCTGCACGCCGGCGCAGATCGAGTCAGAAGTCACCGCGTTCCACACGCAAGCGATGCAGGTGTATGCCGACTTCGGCTTCGACGACATTGGTGTCGTGTTGGCGTTGCGCCCGGACAAGCGCATCGGCAGCGACGACGTGTGGGATCGCGCCGAAGCTGCCCTGCGTAACGCTCTGTCGGCAGCCGGCGTGACATGGGAAGAGTTGCCGGGTGAAGGCGCATTTTACGGCCCGAAAATCGAATACCACATGCACGACTCCATTGGCCGCGACTGGCAGGTGGGCACCATGCAGGTGGATTTCATGATGCCGGAGCGTCTTGGCGCTGAGTATGTCGACGAAAACTCGCAAAAGCAGCATCCAGTGATGCTGCACCGTGCGATTGTTGGCTCGATGGAGCGGTTTATTGGCATCCTGATCGAGCATCACGCGGGCTTCTTGCCGGCGTGGCTGGCTCCGATACAGGCCGTGGTGCTCAATATCACGGACGGGCAGGCCGATTACGCGCAAAAAACGGCGCAAATGCTTGTCGACAAAGGCTTCCGCGTGAAATCCGATTTGCGCAATGAAAAGGTCGGCTATAAAATTCGGGAGCATACTTTGCAAAGGGTGCCGTATCTTCTGGTGGTCGGTGACCGCGAGAAAGAGACTGGTACTATTGCTGTGCGTACTCGTGCAGGGGAAGATTTGGGCAGCATGTCGCTGGCCAGCTTTGCCGAACGACTGGAGACCGAAA
>JBDTBF010000066.1:0-24212 GCA_039924175.1 Rhodanobacter sp. | reverse complement strand
ATGTCGGCCTGCACGGTGCCGCGCACCTTGGCCAGGGTCTCGACCTTGATGCGCGCGTAGGTTTCCGCATCCACCAGTTGATCGCCGGACACACCAAGCAAGGCCAGGCCGAGGCCTTCGTTACCCTTGGGCATCTCGCCGTGATATTGCGGCTGGGTGTGGTTCGGGTAAATCTTGGCGATGTGCTTTTGCGCAGCGGCCCAGCGGGCGGCATCGGCCTTCAGGTATTTCTCGATGTTCTGGTCGATGGCGGTGTTCATGTACATCGCCAGGATCATCGGCGCCGGGCCATTGATGGTCATGGATACCGAGGTGTGCGGATCACTGAGGTCGAAGCCGGAGTACAGCTTCTTCATGTCATCCAGCGTGGCGATGTTGACGCCGGAGTTGCCGATTTTTCCCATGATGTCCGGGCGCGGTGCTGGGTCTTCGCCATACAGCGTGACCGAGTCGAAGGCGGTGGACAGGCGCGTGGCGGCGCCACCCTGGCTCAGGTAATGGAAGCGGCGGTTGGTCCGCTCCGGCGTACCTTCGCCAGCGAACATGCGCGTGGGATCTTCGCCGCTGCGGCGATACGGATAGACGCCGCCGGTGTACGGGTAATGGCCGGGCAGGTTTTCCTTGCCGAGAAAGCCGACTAGCTCGCCCCAGTCTTTGGACTTGGGCGGGGACACTTTCGGAATTTTCTCGTTGCTGAGCGACAGGCGGTAGTTTTCGACGCGGATGACTTTGTCGCGAACTTTGTATTCGTTGACGTCGGCGGTGACGGACTCATATAAGGCGGGCCATTCGCGCAGTTGGTGGATGGCTTCGCTGGAGAGTTCTTTGATCGCTTCGTTGTAGCGTTGGCGTAGGACTAATAACGAGTGATCGACGGCAACGCTTTCGTCTTTTGTAGGAGCGGCTTTAGCCGCGATGCTCTTGCCGCCTTGGGTTTCTAAAGGCATCGCGGCTGAAGCCGCTCCTACAACAGCTCCCGCAGGGACGGCCACATCACCAGAGGTGGTAGCGGCGGAAGCAGAGGTAGCGCTGGCGTGATGCGGGTGCAGGTCGGCGCTGTGATACATGTCCAGCGCGCGCGGTAGTTTCGGGTCGCCTAGTTCTTTCAGCGCTTCGTAGTAGTGCTGCGCTTTGCTGGCGAATTCGGCTTGCGTTCCGATGCTGCGATTGATGCTGCGGCCTTGCTCGGCAATTTCCGCTAAGTAACGCACGCGGGCACCGGGGATGAGGACGGTGGCGCGGGGTTCTTTTAGGGTGGTGTCGAGGTGTGGGGTCCAGTTGCAGTTGGGGGTGGCGAAAGAAGAAAAGGGGTCAGAGTCACTTTTCGACTCGGCGTCCGCGCGCTGGCCCAGAGTCTCGGTCGAAAAATGACTCTGACCCCCTTTCTTCTCCCCTTTCTTTTCCCGCATCAAGCGGCACAGGTTGGTGAACATCCAGGTGACGCCGGGGTCATTGAACTGGCTGGCGATGGTGGGATACACCGGCACGTCTTCGTCTTTTACGCCGAATGCGGTGTGGTTGCGCTTCCACTGTTTGCGGATGTCGCGCAAGGCGTCTTCGGCGCCGCGGCGGTCAAATTTGTTCAGCACCACTAACTCAGCGAAATCGATCATGTCGATTTTTTCGAGCTGGCTGGCGGCACCGTAATCACTGGTCATCACGTACACGGGGAAATCGACTAAGTCGACAATCTCCGAATCGCTCTGGCCGATACCGGCGGTTTCCACCATCACCAAATCGTATGGCTGGCTTTTCAGGAAGTTGATGCAGTCGTGCAGCACGATGCTGGTAGCGGCGTGCTGACGACGCGTGGCCATGGAACGCATGTAAACGTGTTTAGAACGCAACGCGTTCATGCGAATACGGTCGCCGAGCAAGGCGCCACCGCTACGGCGACGGGTTGGGTCAACCGCTAACACCGCGATACGCATGTCCGGGAAGGCGTGCAGGAAGCGCAGCAGCAATTCATCCACCACGCTGGACTTGCCGGCGCCGCCGGTGCCAGTGAGGCCGATGACGGGCGTGTTTTTGCCGGCCAGTGCCCACTCTTTGCGCAGGCGCGCCAGGTCGGCATCACCAATGTGGCGCTGTTCCAGCGCCGAGATCATATGGCCGATGGAAATTTCGTCATCGATGTCGACGGTCGGCAAACCGGCCGGCTCCGCCTTACGGCGTTCCGCAGCACCGGCGGCAGCGCGCTTGGTGACGTCTTCGATCATCTCGACCAAGCCAAGCTTCATGCCGTCGTTGGGGTGATATAGGCGCTCTACGCCGTACGCCTGCAACTCCGCAATTTCGTCTGGTGTGATGGTGCCGCCACCGCCGCCAAACACGCGCACGTGACCGGCGCCGCGCTCGCGCAGCATGTCGATCATGTACTTGAAGTATTCGGTGTGACCGCCTTGATAGGACGACAGCGCAATGGCGTCGGCATCTTCTTGCAGCGCGGCACGCACCACGTCTTCCACTGAGCGGTTGTGGCCTAGATGAATGACCTCGGCACCTTGGCTTTGGATAATGCGTCGCATGATGTTGATGGCGGCGTCATGCCCATCAAACAGGCTGGCGGCGGTAACAAAGCGCAACGGCGGAATTTCGCTGGACGCGGCGGCAACGGGGACTTGATTGGCAGGGGAACTCATACGGACTCCGAACATCATTATCTTGAGCCTTAGGATTCTAGTGGCTCGGGCGACGAACGCGCAGTAACAAGTGCGTACTGATGCGTACTGATGTGTACGAATACACCAGACAAACGGGCTGCCGTGTGCGGATGCCGGCCGCGCGGTCGCGACCGGAAGCCCACCATGCAAGCAAGCAACTCCATTGCGCGAGTGAGCTGGTGAGCAGACTGAATACCCAACGGACTAGTAGATCGACGCGCGCGGGCGACACAGCAGCGACAATAAATACTTGCCGGGTCCACTAGATCCAGCGACTCAGCAACCGGCCGACTGCCGCGGCCCCACGGACAGTCGCAATAGCTACCGACTCAGCGACCTCCGCCCTCGAGAAAACAGCGGCGAAGTCGTCCTCCCCGTAGCCCTCACCCGCTGCCAGAATGAAGAATGGGATCTTGGTCAGACCATCCATCACTTCACATCGAGCCGACGCTTAACCACCTAGCGTCGCAATTCCTTACAGGTATGATTTAGCTCATTCACCCGCTACGCAGGACGCATCATGCCAACGCGCACGTTTTACCAACTGCTGATCACGCTCGCCGCCACCACCTTATTAGGTGCGTGCGTGACCTCACCCACCGGCCGCTCGCAGTTAATGATGGTGTCCGATGGCCAGATGAGCCAGATGGGCCTGACGGCGTTCAACACGATGCGCCAGCAAGGCAAATTTGTGGATGCACCGCGTGAGCGCGCCTACGCTACCTGCGTTTCCAAGGCGCTGATTGCCGTGTTGCCGCCACCGTGGAACACGCAGCAATGGGAAGTGCAGATTGTGGGCGACGACACGGCCAATGCGTTCGCCCTGCCTGGCGGCCGCATTGGCGTCAACCGCGGCATGTTTAAGGTGGCTTCGAATCAAGATCAGCTAGCCGTAGTGCTGGGGCATGAGTTGTCACACGTGGTGTCGCGCCACGGGGCCGAACGCGTATCGGACAATATGGCGGCACAGGCCGCCGTCGCCGCCGGCACTATTTATGCCGGCACCCGCGGCACCGACACCGGCTATGCGGCTGCCGCCCTGGGCTTGGGCGCCCAGGTGGGCATTCTGCTGCCGTTCTCACGCACACAAGAAAGTGAGGCGGATACGTTGGGACAACGCTATATGGCGCAAGCAGGGTTCAATCCCGAAGCGGCGGTCACGCTGTGGCAGAAAATGGACAAGCAAGGCGGTAGCAAACCGCCGGCATTTTTGTCGACCCATCCATCATCCGGCAACCGTGTGCAGTCGTTGGCGCAGCAAGCGCAACAGCTAATGCCAACCTACCAACAAGCACGCGCCAGTGGCCACGCGCCCAACTGCCATATGTAATGAGTAGCTGAAGCGACACTTCGGCGCGCGTGATAAATCGAAAATAGCCAAGCGAATTTGTTGCGCTGCGGGCGGGATGCACGTGGGCAACGCGTGCCACGACTGACGTTGGGGTTCTCTCGCTCACCGGCGTACGGGCCGTCGCGCGCGGTTAGCGCTGAGCAGCCCGCGCGGCGGAGCATACCTCGCCAGCACTAAGTGCCGCAGCGGCGGCAATCGCACGACCTTGGGTGCACACCGGGGAGTGTGGCCGGTTGAAACGGTCCGGACGGCGAAGGTCTGCGTGCGGTCCACTGCCCGCCGTATCCTGGCCCAAAGAACCTCATGGGCCGGCGAACCCTCAAAAAGCTGTCCTCACGCAGAGGACTTCTTGCCTCGAACGATCCGACCGCGCGCGCTGCTAGCCGCTGATGTTGCAGCGTTCGCGCACGGCCGCGTGTGGGGATCAGCGGCACGCGACTGTGCGCACGACCACGCGATCGCCGCTGCATCGCATAGTGAATACGCGAGGGTCGCAACCGCCGCTTTTATGCGGGTAAGCGGAATCACTGAACCCGCAACAACCTGCGATTTGACAGGCATATCACCCACGCAAGAACACGCACACACTGCTGCCGCAACTCCCCCTTCTCTATCCTAAAAAGGAATAGATCCATGACGTCACTCCGTCTAGTCACTGTGGCTTCGATGCTTGTGGTTACCGCGCTGGCCAGTGGTTGTGTGGTTGAACCGGCGCACCGTCGCTACGTTGAGGTCGAGCGGCCGGTGTATCGCGAACAAGTTGAGGTGATCGCACCGCAGGCGCCGCCGGTGTGGGTGGTTCGGAACGTTAAAACGCGACGAGGGTACGTCTGGGCACGCGGTTATTGGCGCTGGAACGGTCGCCGCTACGTGGCGGTGCACGGGCACTGGGAGCAGGCGCGCGCCGGCTATCGCTACGTGCATCCGCATTGGGAGCAGCGCCGCGACGGCTGGCACTGGCGTGCCGGCGTGTGGGCCAACGGTTAAGGGTCAACCGCGACTCCATGCGCAGCTGACTTGACGCGGCGCACCACCAAGCTGTCGCCGGGCGTATTAAACTCCGCGTTTTGACTTATCGCATTGGCGAAAGTCCGAGCGGTCAGTTTCATCGTTTGTCACAACTTGGTGGGGCGTTCACTGCCCTGCCGCTCATCGGGCGATGCCCCAGGCAGCGTCAATCCATGGAGTCACCGTTGCAATGATCTTTGAAACCATCGAAAAAACGGGTCACGAAGAAGTCGTCTTCTGTCATAACAAAGACGCCGGCTTAAAAGCCATCATCGCGATTCACAACACGGTGTTAGGGCCTGCGCTGGGCGGTTTGCGCATGTGGCCTTACAAGTCTGAACAGGAAGCAGTGAACGATGCCTTGCGCTTGTCGCGCGGCATGACCTTCAAAAACGCGGTAGCCGGCCTGAACTTGGGCGGCGGCAAAGCGGTAATTATTGGCGACCCAAGCAAGGATAAAACCGAGGCGCTGTTCCGTGCGTTCGGCCGCTTCGTCAACTCGTTAAACGGTCGCTACATCACCGCGGAAGACGTCGGTATCGACGTCAACGATATGGAATACGTGTTCCGTGAAACCGAATACGTGACGGGCGTGCATCAGGTGCACGGCGGTTCCGGCAACCCGTCGCCGTTCACCGCTTTCGGTGCCTTGCAGGGCTTGATGGCAACCTTGCAACACAAGTACGGCAACGAAGATGTGGGCAAGTACAGCTACGCCGTACAAGGCGCGGGCCACGTCGGCAGCGAGTTCATCAAGCTGTTGCGCGAGCAAGGCGCCAAAGTGTTTGTCACCGACATCAATAAAGAAGTGGTGCAGCGCTGCGTGGACGAACTGGGCTGCGAAGCGGTCGGTCTGGACGAAATCTACGACGTTGACGCTGACGTGTATTCGCCCTGCGCCCTGGGCGGCACCGTCAACGAGCAGACGATTGATCGCATCAAGGCGAAGATCATTTGCGGTCCGGCCAATAACCAGCTGGCGACGGACGAGATTGGCGACGAGCTGGAGCGTCGCGGCGTGTTGTACGCGCCGGATTACGCGGTGAACGCTGGTGGCGTGATGAACGTATCGCTGGAGATTGACGGCTACAACCGCGAGCGCGCCATGCGCATGATGCGCACCATTTATTACAACCTCGGCCGTATCTTCGAAATCTCCAAGGCGCAGAACATTCCTACCTACAAGGCGGCGGATCGTCTGGCCGAAGAGCGCATCAACTCCATTGGTAAACTCAAGTTATCGCACATGGGCAACAACGGCACGCGTTTCCAGGGCCGGATGCGCGGTCAGTAATCACCGTCAGTCATCGCCACGAAAAATGCCGGCTTTTACTGCCGGCATTTTTTTGTACGGAATGAGGCGTTGACTATCGATTGAGCTGCGTTACCGCACTGTCGTAAGGATTGTCCGCCAAGGAAGCCAAACGCACCGCGCCAACACGTGGCCTAAACCCAAAATAGTGCCATTGAACGGTAGCTTACGTGTGTCCGGCCAAGGCTGACGCCGACAGTGACTCTGCTACACTTGCGAGCGTATTTTGGCGTGTTGACTGTTGCTGGAAAGGGACAAGAGTGGCTTGGCATCCGCATAGCGGGAGGTTCGACTCACACCGCACTGCCAGTCACCGGATACTCGGTGGGTTATTACAGGGGATGACATGAGTCTGGTGTGCGGCCGCGACAAGCGTGCGCATTGCCCACCTTGTGCGTGGTATTACCAGAACAAGAGCAGGCGGAACAGTTATGAGCACGATGTTGATGGAAACAGGAATTAGCGACGAAAATATTCTGGCTCGGCTTAGGGAAGTGCTTCGTGACACCTTCGAAATCGACCCAGCGAGGGTCACGCCGTCGGCACAGCTGTTCACCGACTTGGAGTTGGACAGTATCGACGCCGTCGATCTGGCGATCCACGTGCAGGAAATGACCGGCATGCGCATCAAGCCGGCCGATTTCAAGAGCGTACGCACGGTCGGCGACGTCATTGCCACCGTGCGCGCCCTGCTCGCCCGCTGATCGTCGGCGGCCGGTTCGGATGTCACTCTCCACCGAGCGTTTCGCGCCATGCGCGCTAATTCCGATCTATAACCACAAAGACACAATTGCCTGCACCGTGCACGCCTTGCGTGCGCACAACCTGCCGGTGCTGATCGTGGACGACGGCAGCGATGAGGCCACTCGCACCGTTATCGACGCAATCATCGATGACGCCGGCCATGACGCTGGCGACATTCGACTGCTGCGACTGGCGCAAAACCAGGGCAAGGGTGCCGCCCTTGTCGCCGGCCTGCTCGCCGCACGCCAAGCCGGTTACACGCACGCGCTGCAAATCGATGCCGACGGCCAACACGACACCAGCGATGCGCCACGTTTCATCGACGAAGCGCGCCAGCATCCGCTAGCGCTGATCTGCGGCCGCGCGGTGTATGACGACAGCGTGCCGAAGGCACGGCTCTATGGCCGCTATCTCACCCATGTTTGTGTGTGGATCGAAACGCTGTCGCTGGCGATCAACGATTCGATGTGCGGCTACCGGCTGTATCCGCTAGCAGAAACCTGTGCGGAAATTGCCCGAGCACCCCTGCCGACACGAATGGACTTCGACACCGAGATCGCGGTGCGACTAGTTTGGCGCGGAGTACCGGTACGCAACCTGCCAACCCGAGTGATCTACCCGGAAAATGGGCTATCCCATTTCCGTATGGTGCGCGACAACGTGCGCATCACCGCGATGCACACCCGGCTGTTACTTGGCATGTTGCCGCGCATACCGCGCTTATTGGAGCGTCGACTCAACAGGGCTCCCGCATGCGCCAACTGATTCCTGTCGTATGGCTATGTGCACCGTGGCGCGACAACAGCGCCGCCGCCGCTGCGCCACAGATTCACCAACGGCCATTGCACACGATCATGTCCAGGTTGCCGGGGGACGCGAGCGTGCGCGCTACGGCCACTCAAACCCAATCCAATCCGACCCTGGTTCTAGCCGTAGGCGGGAAGGCTCAGCGATGATCTTTTTCTATATTTTCTCGGGGCCGCCACGATGAGGCGCGTGGTAATTACTGGCATGGGCGGCGTCACTGCGTTCGGCCAGGATTGGGCCAGTATCGAGGCGCGTTTGCGGGAAGGCCACAACGCGGTGCGGCGCATGCCCGAGTGGGATTATTTCGATGCACTCAATACACGGCTGGCCTGCCCGGTGGATGATTTCGTCTTACCCGCCTGGCCGCGACGGCTAACCCGTTCGATGGGCCGCGTGGCACAACTGGCGGTCGCCGCCAGCGAAAATGCCTTGCGCGATGCCGGCCTGATGGATGACCCGACGATCAGCGACGGTCGCATGGGTGTGGCTTATGGTTCGTCCGGCGGTAGCGTGGAGCCAGCGCGGGTGATCGGGCACATGCTGGATACCGGCTCGATGCAGGGCATCACGGCGACCACTTATATCCACATGATGGCGCACACCACCGCGGTGAATGTCGGCTTGTTCTTTCAGCTTAAAGGTCGGGTGATTCCCACCTCCAGCGCGTGTACTTCAGGCAGTCAGGCAATCGGCTACGGCTACGAAGCGATCAAGTTCGGCCGACAGCAGATGATGCTGTGTGGTGGCGCTGAAGAAATGTCCGGCCCCGGCGCGGCAGTCTTCGATGCGTTGTTCGCCACCAGCACGCGCAATGACGAACCTGCCCTGACTCCACGCCCGTTCGACCGCGCGCGCGACGGCTTGGTGATCGGCGAAGGTGCCACCTCGCTGGTGTTGGAAGAATACGAACATGCGAAAGCGCGCGGCGCGACCATTTACGCCGAGGTGATCGGCTTCGGCTGCAATTCTGACGGCACCCACATTACCCAGCCCAGCAGCGAAACCATGGCCACGGCGATGCGCTGGGCACTGGATGATGCGCAGGTCGACGCCGCTGCGATTGGTTACGTTAGTGCACACGGCACCGCCACCGATCGTGGCGACGTCGCTGAAAGTCATGCCACCGCCGCGGTGCTCGGTTCCCGCATACCGGTCAGTTCGATGAAGAGTTACGTTGGCCACACGCTGGGCGCCTGCGGAGCACTGGAATCGTGGTGGACGATCCAGATGATGCGCGGCGGCTGGTTTGCGCCGACCATCAACCTCACCGAGATTGATCCGGAATGCGCTGAGCTGGACTACATCACCGGTGCCGGTCGCCGCATTCAGACCGATTGCGTAATGAACAATAATTTTGCGTTCGGCGGTATCAACACCTCGCTGATCTTCAGGGCCTGCAACTAATGTCATCCGACCTGCTCGACGCACGTGGTCTGCCCCGAGTGGTGGTGACCGGCATGGGCGTGATTAGCTGCCTCGGTAACGGCCAAGCGGCGTTTCTGGATTCACTGCGCCACGACAGCAGCGGCTTGCAGGCGATGGACAACTTCGCCCGCCGCGGGCTGAACACACGGGTCGGCGGGCCGGTCGACGTCAGCGCCCTGCCCGAGCCACCGCGCAAGTTGCGTCGCTTTCTGGCGCAGCCGTCGCTCTATGCGTGGCATGCCATGCGTGAGGCCATCGAACAGGCAGGACTCACCGCAGCAGAACTGGAAAGTGGCGACTGCGGAATGGTGATCGGCGGCGGCGCATCGCTGAACGAGTATGAGATCGGACTCAACGCATATCACAGCAAGGGTGTCGGCCGGCTGTCGCCGTTTTTGGTGTCGCGCGGCATGAGCAGCGCGTTATCGGCCTGTCTTTCACACGCGTTCGGTATCCGCGGCGTCACCCAGACGGTGGCCTCGGCGTGCACCAGTGCCACGCTGGCGATTGGTCAGGCGATGGAGCTGATCCAGCTTGGGCGTCAGCAGATCGTGCTGACCGGCGGCAGCGAGGAATTGTTCGAAGGCACCGCCACCTGGTTCGATGCGTTCGGCGCGCTATCTGCCGCCAGCGCCGACCAGCCACAACGCGCGTCGCGACCGTACGATCGCGATCGCGATGGTTTCGTGCTGGCCGCTGGCGCTGGTGCGCTGGTACTGGAATCGCTGGCACATGCGCGTGCCCGCGGCGCCACGGTGCTGGCCGAGTTGACCGGCTTTGGCGCCAGCACCGATCCGACCAGCATGGTCGGGCCAGGAATGGATGGCATGATGCGCGCGCTGCAACAAGCACTGCGGCAAGCCGGCAGCCTGCCCGACTACATCAATACCCACGCCTGCTCGACACCGCAGGGCGATCTGCAGGAATGGCTAGCCATTGAAGCGGTGTTTGCCGCACTCGATGCGCCGGTGCCGACGATGTCCTCGATCAAGGGACTCTGCGGCCACGCTCCGGGCGCGTCCGGCGCGCTGGATGCGATCGCCAGCGTGCTGATGATGCAACACGACTTCGTCGCCGCCGGCAGTCCGGTGCGTCAACCCGACCCAGATTTTGCGAAGGCGCCGCTGGTCGCGCAGACCCACGCCTGTCGACTCGACAGTGTGCTGTCGAACAGTTTCGGCTTCGGTGGCGGTTGTGCCGCGCTGGTCTTCCAGCGACCTGCCGAGACCGCCGCATGATCGCGTTTCGGATCGAGCAGTGGCGCGCGTGGGCGCCGGGATTAAGCAGCCAGCAGGACTGGCGCGACTGGGCGCACTCGCCGAGTACGGTTGCCGAAAGCGCGCAGCAACCCGAGTGCCTGTCGTTGCCACCAATGCAACGACGACGTCTGAGCCGGCTGGCACGGATGACGATGGAAGTCGCCTCCCCGCTGTGTGGCGAAGACGAGCAACTGCCATTCGTGTTTGGCTCTCGCCACGGCGAAACCACGCGCACCCTGAACCTGCTGTATGACGTGGTTGACCAGCAACCGCTGTCGCCTACGCAATTCGGTTTGTCAGTACATAACGCCATCGCTGGACAATGGTCGCTGCTGCGCGGTCAACGCGGTGAGTCAGTGGCGATTGCCGGCGAAGCGGATACCTTCGAACACACCATGCTGGAGGCGGCAACCATGCTCGCCGACGGCGCGCCGGCGGTGCTGGCGGTGATCGCCGAGGAAGTGCCGCCGGCTGCCTACGATGGCTGGATCAACGACGTACCGTTTTCCTATGCGGTGGCCTTGCGACTGGGCCGCGTCGATGTTGGCGCCGCGCCGTCGCCGGAACCCAGTTGGAGACTCTCGCTCAGCCGACACGAGGGCAATGCCACCGCCTGCGCGTGGCCGCATGCACTGGATTTTCTGCGTGCCATGCACACCGGTGAAAGCTCACTGGAACACCGCTGGAAGACAAGGCAATGGCAGTGGCAATGCACGCACTGAAGCGCCGCCGCGATCAGTGGTTGTGGCGTCTGTTCGCCACCGGCGCCAGCTTCGCGATGTTCGGCATCGGCGGGCTCATTCTGCGCGTGTTGATACTGCCAACGTTCGCGCTGCTACCTGGCGGCCCCACCGCGCGACGGCGACGTGCCCGGGCCGCGATCAGCCGCGCATTTCACTGGCACGTGCAGTTCATGTATCGCACCCGCGTGCTGGACTTTCGCATCGATGGTGCCGAGCGACTCGGGCGACCCGGGCAGCTCATCATCGCCAATCATCCGTCACTCATCGACGTGGTGTTTCTCATCTCGCAGATCCGCGACGCCAACTGCGTGATCAAGGCCAGCCTGTGGCACAACCCGTACATGCATGGCGCGGTGCGCGCGGCGCAGTACATCAGCAACAACCCAGAGATACTCGAACAAGCCGCTGCGGTATTGCGCGAAGGCCAGACCTTAATCATGTTTCCCGAGGGCACGCGTACGACGCCCGGACAACCGCCAGTGTTTCATCGCGGCGCAGCGGCTATCGCGCTGCGTGGCGCGCGCACCATCACACCGGTCTACATCACGGTAAAACCGAGCACGCTGACCAAGGCCGAAGCCTGGTATCACATCCCATGGCGACGCATGGTGGTGCATCTGCGCGTGGGTGACGATCTTGATCCGGCGGCATTCAACGATGCGCCCATGCCAATCGCCTCGCGCAAACTAAATCAGCATCTGCATCACCTCTTTCTCGAGGGACTCAAATCATTATGAACACCTTCGCCTCATGAACGCGCCTGAGCACGCCGTGTTGGAGCAGGAAATTGCCCAGCTGATCATCGACACGTTGAATCTGGAACACCTCACGGTGGCGGATATTCCGGTGCAGCAGCCCCTGTTCGGCGAAGGACTGGCGCTCGATTCGATTGATGCGCTAGAACTGGCGCTGGCGCTACAGAAGCATTACGCGATCCACATCGACTCCGACGTCAAGGAATCGCACAAGCATTTCGCCACCGTCGCCAGCCTCGCCGCGTTCGTACAGGAGCAGCAAAGCACATGCGCCAACTGATCGGCAAAATTGCGCTGCCGGTGGCCGGAGTGCTGTACCCATTTGTGGTCTATTTCGGCGAGGAAAAGATCGCACCGCCACTGTTTGCGCTGGTGCTGGGCGCCATCTGGCTGATCCGCGCGCCTAGCCTGCTGCATCAGCCGGGTGGCCGCTGGATGCTGGGCGTGGCACTGGCCTATTGCGCGTCGCTGGCCTTCATCGGCAGCGACATGCTGCTGCGCTGGTATCCGGTGCTGATCAATGCGCTGCTGCTGGCAACCTTCGGCTGGAGCCTGATCTACGGCCCGCCCTTCATCGAACGCTTCGCGCGTATGCAGGAACCTGACCTTCCACCGGCCGCGGTGCGCTACACGCGGGTGGTCACCTGGGTCTGGGTCGGCTTCTTTGCCTTCAATGGCAGCATGGCGGCAGCACTGACGTTATGGGCGCCGTTGTCGTGGTGGACGCTGTACAACGGCTGCATCTTCTATGTACTGCTGGGTACGCTGTTTGGCGGCGAATGGCTGCTGCGCCAGCGGCTGCGGCGGAACTTTGTATGACGCCTGCCGAACGCATCGTAGAAACTTTGGATGGCCATATTTGGTTGGCCAAGGCCTACGCCTGCGACGCCGGTGTGCTGCTTCTGCTTAGTGCGGGTGGCCACGCCGAGTTGCTCCGCCAAGGTCGGCAATCACTGCTCGACACACTGCACGCGCAACTGACCAAGCAAGGTTTGCCACCCCCGAATGACTGGCGTCTGCTCGACACGATGCCTGACGCGATGGATACGGCTGCGATGACCCAGCTGCTGCAGACGCCGCGCCCGCGAATGGTCACGCCGAGCGCCGAGCATCAGCTCGACGGCGGCTGGAAGCTGAGCTTGCGCCTGCCGCTGGATCTGGTTCATTTCGATGGTCACTTTCGCAAGGCGCCGGTGCTGCCCGGCGTGGTGGAAGTCAGTTGGGCGCTGACCCTCGCCGCACCCCGCTTGGGCACATCACCGCATTGCCGGGAAATGGAAGCGGTGAAGTTCCAACGCCTGCTGCGTCCGGGTGACCAGCTTGAGCTGAGGCTGCGCTACGAGGATGTGCCCGGCGCCGAACGCGGCAAACTTTATTTCGCCTATCACCTCGATGGCGCGCACTGCTCGTCTGGCCGTCTACGCGTGGCGCGAACAGATGATTAATCGAATCACCGACACCGAGCACTGGGCCGTGCAGAAAGAGCGCGGCAGCTTCATGCTGATGAAGCTGACTGCTTTCGGCCTGCGCCTGCTCGGGCGTCGCGTGATGGCACCGGTGCTGTATCTGACCGTGCTGTATTTTTTCGTGTCTGGCCGACGCGCTCGCCACAGCGTGCGGCAGTATCAGTCGAATCTGGCGAGCTGGAGCGGCCGCGCCGAGTTGCAGCCAAACCTGCGCAGCGTCTTCAGCCAGTTCATGGCTTTCGGCAACAGCCTGCTGGATCGTCTCGATGCCTGGCACGGCAAGTTGAAGTTGAGTCAGGTGACCATGCATGACCCACGGGGCGTGCGCGAGCGGCTGCTGAAAACGCAACACACCGGCCGCGGTGAGATTCTGCTTGGCACCCATTTGGGCAACCTCGAAGTGTGCCGCGCGATGGCCGAACTAGGCGAACAGGTGCCGCTGAACGTGCTGGTGCACACCGCCAACGTAGCGCATTTCAATCGACTGCAGAGTGCGGCCGGTGATCATCAATTACACCTGCTGCAAGTCAGCGAGATGGATGCCGCGCTGATGCTTGACCTGTCGCAGCGGCTGGAACGCGGCGAATGGCTGGCGATCGCCGGTGATCGCGTTCCGCTGCAGGACGGTCGCCGCGTGGTGGTGGATTTTCTCGGTCATCCAGCGGCGTTTCCGCAGGGGCCCTGGCTGTTGGCCGGACTGTTGCGCTGCCCAGTGAACTTGATGTGTTGTCTGAAGATTAATGGCCGCTACCAGATCCACTTGGAACCGTTTATCGACGCCCCGGCGTGGCAGCGCAACCAGCGCGAGGCGCTGATCAAGGGCTGGGTGCAGAGCTACGCCGATCGTCTGGCCCAGCTGTGTCTGCTGGCGCCGCGGCAATGGTTCAATTTTCATCCGTATTGGCAAGACGCCAACCCCACCCATCTTTCCGGAGAGCCCGATGCGCACACACGGCGTGTTGCACCTTGATACCGACGTGACCGTGCCGTTCTTCGATGTCGATTCGATGAGCGTCGTCTGGCACGGTCACTACGTGAAATATCTGGAGATCGCGCGTTGCGCGCTGCTCGACATGGTCGGCCACAACTACGTTGCCATGCAGGCATCGGGCTACGCGTGGCCGATCATCGACCTGCAGTTGCGTTACGTGCACGCGGCCCACTTCGGCCAGCAATTGCGCGTGCGTGCCGATCTAGTTGAGTGGCAGAACCGGCTGAAGATCCACTACTTGATCAGCGACGCCAACACCGGCGAGCGATTGACCCGCGCCAGCACTGTGCAAATTGCCGTCAGCCTCGCCGATGGCGCAATGCAACTGGTCTCGCCGCAAGTGATGGTTGACGCCGTCGAGCGCCATCTGTCGTGACGGTTGAATCCTTGTCCCCACCACCAACACGCGATCGGTCGCTTATGAATTACGCCAGCCCTACCTATGTCGAAGAAACCCGGATCGGTTTTCGTTTTCTGAGCACGTTTACGTGGCAACACCACGTGCTGCGTGTCGCCATCAACGATCTGAAACGCTTGTGCGGCGAACCTGCGCTCCAAGGTGGTGTGCTGCTCGATGTCGGTTGCGGCCAGGGCAAGTCGTTTCGGCTGCTGCAGGGCGCGTTCCAGCCGCAGCACATTATTGGCTTGGATGCCGACCCGCACAGCCTGGAATTGTCCCGTAACGAAGCGGCCAAAGAACAGATCGATGCCCAACTGATCGCCGGCGACTGCGCGCAAATCACTCTGCCAGACAGCAGTGTCGACATCGTGTTCTGCCATCAGACGTTTCATCATCTGGTTGAACAGGAACGCGCACTGGCAGAATTTTGGCGCGTGTTAAAGCCGGGCGGCATGTTGCTGTTTGCGGAGTCGACCAAGGCGTATATCGACAGTTGGGTTATCCGCTGGTTCTTCCGGCACCCGATGCAAGTGCAGAAAAGTGCGGACGGCTATTTGCAGATGCTGCGTGAACAAGGTTTTCAGTTTGAGCAACGTCACGTGTCGCTGCCGTATCTGTGGTGGAGCCGCTCGCGCGACTTCGGCCTGCTCGAACGCTGGCATCTGAAGCAGCCGCCAGCGCCAGGCCAGCGCGAGGAAACCCTGGTCAACGTCGCCGCCCGCAAACCCGGCCACGCGTGAAAACGTTCCTCAACACGCTAGGTGTGATCTGCACGCTCGGTAGCGGCAAACACGCGGTAGCCGAAGCATTGTTTGCCGGTGACGACAGTGGTTTGCGCGAGCAAGCCGGCTGGGTGCCCGGGCGCGCGTTGCCAGTGGGCGCCGTCCGCGACGAATTGCCGGAGATACCACCAGCACTGGCGGCAACTCGTGACAATCGCGCCAACCGTCTATTAATGGCGGCCGCACGGGAAATAGAAGACGAGCTTCGCGCCGCCCTCCATTGCTACGGCGACGCCCGCATCGGCGTCGTCATTGGCAGTAGCACCACCGGGATCGAACGCACTACCCGCGGCGTCGCGCATCTGCGTCAACACGGCGAATGGCCTGCTGACTACCGTTACGCCGATCAAGAGCTAGGCGCCCCAGCCGAGTTTCTCGCCGAATGGCTGGATCTGTCCGGGCCGTGCTACGGCATCTCCACCGCGTGCACGTCGGGCGCACGCGCGCTGATCAGCGCGCAACGGCTGCTGCGCATGGGCGTGTGCGATGCGGTGCTTTGCGGTGGCGTGGACACGCTGGCCCGGCTTCCGCTCAACGGCTTCCTCGCGCTGGAAGCACTTGATTCTCATCGTTGCGAGCCGTTCTCGCAGAACCGCCACGGCATCAACATCGGTGAAGCGGCCGCGCTATTTCTGATGACGGCTGACGACGGCAAGCTGGAACTGCTCGGAGCGGGCGCTAGCTCCGACGCATATCACATGTCATCACCTGAGCCACAGGGGCTGGGCGCGCAGCAAGCCATGCATGCCGCGCTAGCGGCGGCAAAGCTGGATGCCAGCCAGATTGACTACCTAAATTTGCACGGCACCGCGACCGAACAGAACGACCGTATGGAAAGCCGCGCCACGGCTGCCGTGTTTCCGCACGGCGTGCCCTGCTCGTCAACTAAATCACTGACCGGCCACACACTCGCCGCCGCCGGCGCGCTGGAGGCTGCCTTCTGCTGGCTCAGTCTGTCCGATGTCGCCGGTGGCTTCCGTCTGCCACCGCAGGTCTGGGACGATGTAGCCGACCCGGAGCTGACACCACTTTCGTTTACCCGCATCGGCGATCGGTTGCCGGCGCAGGGCGTGCGCCGATTGATGAGCAACTCGTTCGCTTTTGGCGGCAACAACGCCAGCCTGATCCTGGGCGATACCGCTGATGGAGTATCACCATGACGACGTGGCCGATCGCGGAGCTGTTGCCGCATAGCGGGGAGATGATTCTGCTGGACTCGGTTCTGAGCGGCGAAGCAGACCGCATCATTTGTCGCCACACGGTACGTGCTGGCGGCTTGTTCAGCGCCAGTGATGGCAGCATGCCAGCATGCTGCGGCATAGAGTTGATGGCCCAAGCGGTGGCTGCGTGGGCTGGCTGGCAAGGCAAGCAGGAACAGCGCCCGGTGCGGTTGGGCTTTCTGCTTGGCACGCGTCACTACTATTGCAATATCGATGCGTTTGCGCCGGGCAGCGAACTAAACGTCGAAGCTTTTCGCAGCTTTCACGACGACAACGGCATGGCCATGTTCGCCTGCCGTATCGACGCGCCAGCTATCCACGCTGAGGCCCGCCTGACCGTCTTCAGCCCACTCGACTCCGACGACTTTCTTACGTCCATTGCACAGGGCCAAACCCATGTCTGAAACCATTCTCGTCACCGGCTCCAGCCGTGGCATCGGGCGCTCCATTGCATTACGGCTGGCCCGCGCTGGCTACGATGTGGTGCTGCATTGCCGCTCCCGCCGAGAAGACGCTGAAGCGGTCAGCGCCGAGATCGCAGCAATGGGGCGCAAGGTACGCATTCTGCAGTTTGATGTCGCCGATCGCGCGGCCTGTGCCGCCGCGCTGGAAGCAGACGTCAAGGAATACGGCGCCGTTTACGGCGTGGTGTGCAACGCCGGTCTCACCCGTGACGGCGCCTTTCCCGCGCTCACTGGCGACGATTGGGACAGCGTGCTGCGCACCAATCTGGACGGTTTCTACAACGTGCTGCACCCGCTGATCATGCCAATGATTCGCCGTCGCGCACCGGGTCGCATCGTCTGCATCACCTCGGTGTCGGGCATGATCGGCAATCGCGGCCAGGTCAACTACAGCGCCTCGAAGGCCGGTGTCATTGGTGCTTCCAAAGCGCTGGCGGTAGAACTGGCCAAGCGGAAAATCACCGTCAACTGCGTGGCACCAGGCCTGATTGAAACCGACATGCTCGACCCCGCGGTACCGCTGGAGCAGATCCTGAAAATGATACCGGCCGAACGCACCGGTACGCCCGAAGAAGTCGCTGCAGCGGTGGAGTTTCTGCTTAGCGCTGATGCCGGCTACATCACTCGCCAAGTATTGGCGGTCAACGGCGGCCTGTGCTGATCTGAATGCAGCGGGCGGCCATTCGCGTGGATGGATTAACCATGTTTTTCATTGCCAGCACGCCCTGCTGGCCAGGCTCGCCTGCAAACCGGGTCCGGGCTGCGCGCTGGCCTGACGCGACGGGAAAAGCGGCAACAGCAACGGTAGTGGGCCGCACCTGCGTTACCATGGGTAGTTGGTAATCCCGCGTCATCCTAAGGAGTCCGTCAATGCATGCGTTTTCGCTCGGAGAAGATATCGACCTGTTGCGCGAGACGGTGCACGCATTCGCCGAAAAGGAGATTGCCCCGCGCGCCGACAAGATAGATCGGGACAACCTGTTTCCCGCTGATCTATGGCGCAAGTTTGGTGAGATGGGTTTGCTCGGTGTCACGGTACCCGAAGAGTTTGGCGGCAGCGGCTTGGGCTTTCTTGCGCACATGGTGTGCATGGAAGAAATCTCGCGAGCATCCGGGTCGGTTGGGTTGTCTTACGGCGCGCACTCCAACTTGTGCGTCAACAACATCTTCCACAACGGCAGCGATGAGCAAAAGCGCAAATATTTACCTAAATTGTGCAGCGGCGAACACGTCGGTGCGCTAGCGATGAGCGAGCCGGGAGCCGGTTCCGATGTGGTTGGTTCCATGTCCTGCAAGGCGGTGTTGAACGGCGATGTTTGGGTCGCCAACGGCACCAAGATGTGGATCACCAACGGTCCCGATGCCGACGTCCTGCTGGTCTATATGCGCACCGCGCCACGTACCGCTGGTAGCCGCTGCATGACCGCCTTTATTGTTGAAAAAGGCATGAAGGGTTTTCACACGGCGCAGAAGCTGGACAAGCTCGGCATGCGCGGTTCCAACACCTGCGAACTGGTGTTCGACGATTGCGAAATACCCGCCGAAAACATCGTTGGTGAAGTCAACGAAGGCGTGCGCGTGCTGATGAACGGCTTGGACACCGAGCGCTTGGTGCTGTCTGGCGGCCCGATCGGTTTGATGCAAGCGGCCGTCGACATCACCCTGCCGTACGTGCGCGAGCGCAAGCAGTTCAACGCGCCGATCGGCACGTTTGAGATCATGCAGGCCAAAGTCGCCGATATGTTCACCGCGCTACAGTCCTCGCGTGGCTTTGCCTACATGGTGGCGCAGCAATTCGACAACGGCATGAAATCGCGTATCGACCCAGCGGCTTGCCTACTCAACGCGTCGACCAATGCGGTGAAAGTCACCCTGGAAGCGATCCAGTCACTCGGCGGCAACGGCTATATCAACGACTTCCCCACCGGCCGTTTGTTGCGTGATGCCAAGCTGTATGAGATCGGCGCCGGCACCAACGAGATCCGTCGCATGTTGATTGGCCGCGAGCTGTTTCACGGAAAATCGTGATGTTGGCAGCCTGAGGCGGTAGCGACGACTGCTGGGCCGCCGCGACAACACCGTTCGATAGCCGCCCCCACAACGATGCCGCCCGCCGAGTTTGAGGCGACCGCGGATTAACGCTCCTATCTCGTGGTCCAGAAATACCCGGCCACATCAGGTGCGCTCCTACGATGGTCGACGAGGGGTTAGCCCGTCCGCTAGCGCCTAAAACCGCCAGCTGAAGTTGGCAGTGGCCATGGTCGCTTGCTGCTGGCCCAAGTACTGGTCGTAGCCCAATTGCATGCTTGCGCGAGGAGTCATGCTCCAATTCAAGGTGGTGCCGACAACGCCGCCATAGCGGGCCAAGCCAATACCACCGAGTGGGGCAAACTGATTGACGCCGTTAAAGCTGGCGGCAAACGCCTCGCCATGCACGCCAAACGACTGCTGCCACACCATGCGGGATTGCAAACTGAGGCTGCCAGCGCGCGGTAGCACCCACTTCTGTACGGCGCGCAAACCAAATCCGGCCTGCCAGCGCTCCGTATTCTGCGCCGCTGACTTCAGGCCAAAGCCGTAACCACCGACCTCGTTGAAACCATCGTTGGCTACCTGCGCGTACTGCAAGTTCATGTACGGCGTAACCTGCGTACGGCCGAACGCAAAACGGTAACCACTTTCCCCGTACGCCACGCTGTAACGGCCTTGGCTGACGCTGGTCACGCCGGTTGATTGCGTACCCAACTCCAGTTGACGCCGCATATTTTCGCGGAAGCTGCCCATGCCCAAGCGTCCCATCGTGTACCAAGAACCATGCATGACGCCGCCGTAGACCATGCCTTCCATCGCACGGCTACTGCCTTGATCCGCGCTTTCCGCAAGACGGCCAAGCCCCTGACTTTGGCTTAAGGCGTAACCGGCAACGCCGTGGCTACCAATAAGTTGATCAGCACCGACCAGCCAACCGCTGAGGTCATAACCAACGTTGTTGTAACCGCCGTGCGACATGTCGCCGTGATAGCCGAGGTTTTGCGTCCAAGCGCCGGCTTTGCGCACGTTGAGCAAGCTGTCAAAACGGTCAGACAACGCCCGCGTGCCGGCATCAATGGCCTCAAACGTCATTGCGGCGCTAGCCGCATGTAACTGACCGGACAAGCTTTCTAAGGAGCGTTGTGTCGTCGCCAGTGTCGGCGATTGCTGTAAAACGCCAGCCGCCGCCACGAAGTCATTTCCGATCGGCGCCGTGGTGTTGCTGGCACCGCCGCTCAGCTGGGTGTTGATCGCGGCGAATGCATCATCGACGCGTTGCGCCGCTCCATAGGAAGCCGCCGTATAAGCCATGCCCTGTACGGCAGTCGCCTGCACTTGCGTAACGTTGAGCGTTACCAAGTTAGCGCTGTAGTCGTACGCCAGTGCTGCATTCAGTAACGTGACATTGCTTGCTTTGTTCAAACCGCTGAAGGTTCCAGTCAGTCCGCCCGCTGCGCTAAGTACCGGGGTGGTTGAACTAGCGGTGTAGCCTGGTTCGGTACCAATCACGTACAAGTCGCCACCAGATAGGCTAGCGCTTCCAGCGACACGCAATGCCGAGCCAAGTGAGAGTGCCAGCCGACCGTTGCCCTGCTGGAGATAGTTACCACCAACGGTGACATCGCCACCGCTAACTCCAAGCACGCCGGCATTGCTGACGCTACCGCTAATGGCGTGTGTTTGGCTCAACGTACCTTGCGCGCCAATGGTGACCGCAGACGCCAGCGACTTAGCGATCAACGTTCCGCCCTGTACTTGGGTTGCGCCGGTGTAGCTGGATGGCTGGCTCAAGTTAAGCGTGCCGCTGCCCTGCTTGATCAGTCCACCCGCGCCGGAGATGACGTTGTTCCAGCTGGAGTTGCCGGTGAAGCTGACCGTCACATCGCCCCAATCGAACTTGGCCGGGCCATTCACTGCCTTGCCTACGTTCAACTCGCCGTAGCCAAACACTGGGTCGACGCCAGGCGCGCCCAAGTCATCGGCCGTCCCCAACAAGGTCTGGCGCACCAAATCATTATTGAAATACGGGTAGGCCTGCCATACCACCGCCGCCGCACCAGTCACTTGTGGCGCCGCCAGCGAAGTACCTTGGACGATATAATACTTTTCGCTGGTGGTTGTATCGTCTTTGCCGCTAACAACCACGTCGCCGGGTGCGGCCAAGCAGTAATTCATCGCCTTGCCACAGGCGTTGGAATAGGAAGCTAGTTGAGTCGGGTTATTACTGTCCACCGCGACCACCGCCAACCAGCCTTTTTCCAATTCCGGCATCACACTGGGCAGCGCGGCGATATCACTGGGATTGGGCCGCGAATCGTTGCCGGCGGCGAACACCGCCAAACCACCATGTTGCGACACGAACGGCTTATACGCATTGCCAAACGCGTTGTTGATTGACGCGTTGGTGGTATCCCAGTAAATGCCGCCCCACGAGTTGTTCATCACTTGCACGCCAGCGTTGATCAACGCCGGGTTGAGCGTTTGCGCGAAGAACGTCGCATCGGCTGCAGTCACGGCGTTGCCCTTGCCGCTGCCGTCATCTTTCGGCTCCACGTCGCTCAGGATGCGGGCCGACACCAGACTCGCATCCGGCGCGATGCCGCCGGGAAACTTACCAAACGGTCGGCCTGCGGCAATCTCTGATACCCACGTGCCATGGCCAATAACGTCATCAATCGCGGTGTTATTGATGCTTGGGTCGATAAAAATCAACTCTTGGGTTACGCGGCCCGCCAATGATGGATGGTTGCGCATAATGCCGCTGTCGACCACCCCAATGACGACGCCGGCGCCGGTGAAGCCTAGGTTGTGCGCCGCGTACGTATTGGTGATGGCTAGTTGGGCATCCAACGGCGGTTGCACCCCTGGGGTTACCGGGGGCGGCGGAGGCGGGGGCGGCGCCTCTGGGGTTGCCGGCGGAGTAGGCCGCGTATTTCCGCCGCCACCACCACACGCGCTCAAACCAAGCGCAATTGCCACGCACAGAACCACCTGACCGCAGGCAAACTTTGAGTTAACTGGTTTCATACCCCACTCCCCACGCCATTTGACCCAACCCATTGACGCGCTCGTCCATGCACCTCCCCCAGCCTAGGTGCATCTTGGCACAACAGAAACCGAACACAACACCGTGCAAAGCCACGTCCAGCAAGGAATTGGCAATATTTGCCGAGGTTTGCAGGAGGCTGCGATAATCGAACAGTTATCTACGGGGTGTCCCCACACCCTTTGTCTCTTTATAGAGTGGAGCGATTCATGTCAGATGTCAGCGTAGTCATCGTCGGTTCCAAGCGCACCGCTATCGGCTCATTTATTGGCCAATTCACCGGCGTGCCCACGCCCAAGCTGGGCGCTACAGCGATCCGCGCCGCGCTAGAGCAGTCCGGCATTGCGGCCGAGGATGTTAGTGAAGTTTTCATGGGTTGCGTGCTTAGCGCCAACCTCGGCCAAGCTCCAGCACGACAAGCGTCATTGGGCGCAGGTATCCCCGTCAGTGCTGGCTGCACCACCGTCAACAAGGTCTGTGGCTCAGGCATGAAAGCCATCATGCTAGGTAACGACCTGATCAAAGTCGGCTCGGCCGCCATCGTTATAGCCGGCGGTATGGAATCGATGACCAATGCACCGCACATGGTCAACGCCCGCACCGGTATCCGTTACGGCGACGGCAAGTTGGTTGACCACATGGCATGGGACGGCTTGACCAACCCTTATGATGGCGAGTCCATGGGCGTGTTTGGTGAACTCTGCGCCGACAAATACCACTTCACTCGCGAAGAACAAGACGCCTTTTCGATCGAGTCGGTAAAGCGCGCCAAAGCCGCGCAGCAAGATGGCACCTTCGCCAAGGAAATTGCTCCGGTGACGGTGAGTACGCGTAAGGGCGACGTACAGTTTGACGTCGATGAACAACCAGGCCGCTCGGATATCGCCAAAATTCCCACCTTGCGCCCGGCATTTCGTAAAGAAAATGGCACCATCACAGCAGCCACTTCGTCCAGCATTTCCGACGGCGCTGCCGCTGTCGTCTTGATCGCCGAAGACGACGCCAAAGCACGCGGGCTCAAACCACTGGCGCGCATCGTCGCCCACGCCACCCATTCGCAGACGCCGGAATGGTTCACCACCGCACCGATTGGTGCGATCACCAAGGTGTTGGACAAAGCCGGTTGGAAACTGGACGAGGTTGACCTGTTTGAAATCAACGAAGCCTTCGCCGTCGTGACCATGGCGTCGATGCGCGAGCTTGGCATCCCGCACAGCAAGGTGAACGTTAACGGTGGCGCATGCGCACTAGGTCATCCGATCGGCGCCAGTGGCGCTCGACTGGTGGTCACGTTATTGAATGCGTTGAAAACACGCGGTCTCAAACGTGGCATTGCAACGCTATGTATCGGTGGCGGTGAAGCCACGGCCCTAGCTATTGAGTGCATTGACTAAAACAACGCCAACATCATTAGCGCTGGCCAAACATTTCGTGACGCCAAGATAAACAAGTTTCTGGTTCAAGCGCCACGTCAGCACAAAGATGTGGCGTAATTTCATCGAAAGCGCTATTAATACACGGCCAAATGGCATTCCACGGCAAATTGGAGATTCACAATGAAATTTACGCGTATTCTACTCGCCTCCGCGCTCGTCGCGCTGTTGGCGGCCTGCAGCACTGGCGCGCAGGACTCCGCGCAGGACGCTCAGAAGTCTGCGGCTGATGCAAGCCAGTCGGCTGCTGCGGCGTCAGCGGCTGCTGCTGCAGCTCCGACGACGGAAGCGACTCAGGCAGCTGACCAGGCG
>JBDTBF010000065.1:0-39594 GCA_039924175.1 Rhodanobacter sp. | reverse complement strand
CCTTGCCCATGACCAGTCGCTGGCTGATCACTGCGCGCAAGTTCAACGCAAGATTCATCAGCACGTTCTTGTGCGCCGATTCGGGGAAGAAATTCAGGATCCGCTCCAGCGTCTGGTCGGCGTTGTTGGAGTGCAATGTCGCCAAACACAAATGCCCAGTTTCGGAGAACGAGATCGCTGCTTCCATCGTGTCGGTATCGCGAATCTCACCAATCATGATGACGTCAGGCGCCTCACGCATGGCGTTCTTCAGCGCCTCGTGATAGCTGTGTGTGTCTAGCCCGACCTCACGCTGGTTGACTACCGATTTTTTGTGCCGATGCAGGTACTCGATCGGGTCTTCAATAGTAAGGATGTGGCCAGCGGAGTTTTGATTGCGCTGGTCGATCATGGCTGCCAGTGTGGTCGACTTGCCGGAGCCAGTAGCGCCCACCACCAGGATCAGACCGCGTGGCTCCATGATCAGGTCACGGAAAATGCTGGGCAGCTGCAGCTGATCGATGCTGGGAATTTCACTCTTAATGGCACGAATCACCATGCCTACTTCGCCACGCTGCTTAAATACGTTGATGCGGAAGCGTCCGGCTTCTTTCACGGCCAAGGCCATGTTGAGCTCAAGATTGCGCTCGAACTGGGGCACTTGGCCTTCGTCCATAAGTGAGTACGCAATCTTCTTTACCATGCCGCTCGGCAAACCCGTGTTCCCTAACGGGTACAATTTGCCTTCGACCTTGATGTTGACCGGGGCGCCGGTGGTCAGGAACATGTCCGACGCGCCCTTGTCTACCATAAGCTTGAGAAAGTAACCGATGTCCACAACCCACCCCTGTTTTTGCTGCATATCGAACGCTGGAATTATAGTCGACGATACTGCACGCAACCGTTCGAGGAATGTGACCGTGCGCCTCTTTTTTCCGCTAGTTGGTCGGGTACTTCGTCGTTCCGGCTGGGTTCGTGTCGCCACCGTGGGTTTGCTGCTTGTTTTAGCCGGTTGCGCCACGGTGCCGCCACCCGACAACTCCATGAATCGGGCGCAAGCTCAATTGCAAGCAGCGCGAGACGCTGATGCGGCAGACTACGCGCCGGTAGATCTTGGCTTCGCGCAAGACAAATTCCAGCAGGCGCAAGCGGCGATGGCTGCACGCAAATACGCGAATGCCGCTGATTTGTCCGAAGAGTCGCGGGCCGACGCCGAATTGGCGCAAGCCAAGGCGCGCTTGGGGGCGGCGCGTTCGCAGATTCAGAGCAAAGTGCAGGAAAACACGCGACTGCGTAACTTGGATGATCAAAACGACGGCAACGCGAGTCAGCCCGCCGGGCAAACGGCGGCTCCGTCGGCGAATGACTTGCCCAATGCTGCTTTGCCCGATATGCCGGCACCGGCGTCGTCGGTCCTGGTCGCGCCGGGTGCTGGTTTCCAAACCGTTCCCGACAACAGCAATCAGCCGGCCGATAATCAGCCTGCCGACCCGTCGCAAGAGACCCAGCCAGTGCCGCAAGGGGGACAACTATGAAGCGTTTTACCGTTGTTTTCGCCGCTGTTGCGCTTGCCTTGGCCGGAGTGTCATCCGTACAGGCGCGCCAGGACGATATAGATGTCAATCGGCTGAATAGCAGTCTGGATCAGTTGGCCAACGATCCCACCATGGGCACTTACGCACAGGCCGAGCAGGCGCGTGCGCGCGATGCCATTAATCGCTTAGTGCAGGCGCGGTCGAAAGAGCGACCGCATGATCTGTATTTGGCCGAACGACGCGTAGATTTGGCTAAAACGGCCGCACAATTGCAGGATGCGCAGGTCAAGCTGCGGCAGCTGGATCGAGAGCACGATCAGATTTTACTGGCGAACAGCCGCCGCGATGCCGAAAACGCGCGACGTGAGCTTGAGCGTCAGCGCATGCAGTACCAAATGGCGCAAGAAGAGACGGCGCGCTTGCAGCAGCAAGGCCAGGAGTATTCGCAAGCGGCTGATCAAGCGCGCGCCGAGGCGGCTCAAGCGAAGAAGGTAGCGGCGGCGCAAAGCCGGGTTGCTGGGGCAGCACGCCGCGAAGCAGCTTTGGCAGCGCAAGCAGCCAAGGCGATGCGCTCGCAGTTGCAGGCCGATGATGGTGCTAGCGCGGCGCCGGTTGAAAAAGCACCGGTTGAAAAAAAGAAAGCCCACAAAAAGTCTGGTGGTTAGCGCGCGTTTCCTCGCCTAGCGACGATTGATTAACGCCACTCGATCGTCGCGTTTGGCCTTCCGTACGCGCTGCAATGCGGGTTGCGAGCGGCTTCGTTAAAGCGTTGTAAAATACTGTTTTGGCAGGTATTTGTTCATTAAACGTCGATACTTTTACGTTCATGTTGACGCACTTGCCCGGCCTTGTTCGGCGTAGTAGGGTCAGTCCACCGGGCGCACTTCAGCGTCGCGGGTAACTGACCTGAACTTATGCGCATATCCAGCGTCTCTCACTTAGCCCCCACCCAGAATATTGGATGCGGGGTGAGGCTGTGCGTATCGGTTCACCTGTCCGTCAACGCTTTTGTTGGCAGACTCACTCACGCGGAGGTCGGAACATGTTTGAAAACCAGCAGAGTGAAGATATAGAGGCATTGATGAAGGCGGATGCCGAGTTTCGCCGGTTGTACCAACATCACAAACGACTCGACAGCAAGCTGCATGACGCCAACATTGGCGTACTTCCGATCGACGACACCACCTTGGTGGGCCTGAAGAAAGAAAAACTTCAAGCGAAAGCTCGATTGGAACGCATGTGGGAAGATCGGGCGCAACTCCCCCACTGACGCGCCGTTTCACGCATAGTTCGGCCCCGGATCTTTCCTGCTTTCCCGGAAAGAGGCCGGGGCCGCGACATTTCTACAAGACGCGTTGTACGGCCAGTGTTGGTGACGGCGTCCTGGTTTTGCTGAAGGCTTCGACCGTTCATCAAGCATCGGCTTTCCGTACTTATCTGGATGAATGAGTGGCCACGTGGGAGCGGGTGTCATACCGTTTGCGGCACACGTGGCGGCGTGTGTGTCAGAAGTGTGCTCAGCGCAGCGCTACGCACTGTTTTATACGCGTGCCGCTGACCGCGTACCGGTGTGGCAAATTCGATTCGTACCCAGATGACGCTGAGGCAGGCGAGTTGGCGGGTCGGTTATTATGGTGGTCTTGCCGGGTTGATACGCAGCGTGCGCGACCGGTCCTATCTGTAACGGAGTCCCTATGACGGTTAACCAGAGCGTGCTTGAACTGATCGGACATACCCCGATGGTGCGTGCGCAGCGGTTGGACACGGGCAGCTGCCAGCTGTTTTTGAAACTGGAAAGCGCTAATCCGGGTGGCTCCATCAAGGACCGCATCGGCATGTCGATGATTGAGGGGGCGGAAAAGGCCGGCAAGATCAAGCCGGGTGACACGCTGGTGGAGGGCACCGCCGGCAACACGGGTATTGGCTTGGCGCTGGTGGCACAACAAAAAGGTTATCGCCTGATTCTGGTGGTGCCGGACAAGATGAGTCGCGAGAAGATCTTCAACCTGAAGGCGATGGGTGCCGAGGTGGTACTCACGCGCTCGGATGTCGCCAAAGGGCATCCCGAGTATTACCAGGACATGGCCGCGCGTATCGCCAAAGAAACGCCCGGAGCGTATTTCATCAACCAGTTCGGGAATTCGGATAACCCGGCCGCACATAAAGCGACGACGGGTCCGGAGATTCTGGAACAGATGGACGGCCAAATCGATGCCATCGTGCTCGGTTGTGGTTCCTCTGGCACGCTTACCGGTCTATCGCAGTATTTTGCCGAACATGCGCCGAACTGCGAAATTATTCTGGCCGACCCGGTCGGCTCGATCCTGGCGCAATACATCAATCAAGGCACGATGTCGTCCAAGTCCGCAAGCTGGATGGTTGAGGGCATCGGTGAAGATTTCCTGCCGCCGATCAGTGACTTCACCCACGTCAAAAAAGCGTATGCCATTTCCGACAAGGAAAGCTTTTTGATGGCGCGCGAATTGCTGTCCAAAGAGGGCATTTTGGGCGGCTCGTCGACCGGTACGCTGGTGGCTGCAGCGCTGAAATATTGTCGCGAACAGACCACGCCGAAGCGTGTGGTGACCTTGGTTTGCGATACTGGCAACAAGTACCTTTCGAAGTTTTATAACGATTACTGGATGCTTGATAACGGCTTTATTGAGCGCGAGCAACATGGCGATTTGCGTGACTTGCTGCTGCGTCCGTTTGCGCAGCGCGACACCGTTGTGGTCGGCCCGAATGAACTGCTGATTACGGCGTACACGCGGATGAAGCTGTATGACGTTTCACAGCTGCCGGTGATCGATGGCGACAAGCTGGTCGGTATTGTCGATGAGTCCGATGTGTTGATGCATGTGCACGCCGACGAAACGCGTTTCCGTGACACCGTCTCCTGCGCCATGATGGGCAACCCGCAACGGCTTGAAGTGAGTGAGCCGATTGAAGCGTTGCTGCCGGTGTTCGACCGCGGGCACGTGGCCATCGTGATGGATGGCGAGCAATTCCTCGGCCTGATTACGCGCATCGACTTATTGAACTATTTGCGTCGCAAAGTGAATTGATTGTCCGCTGGGGCGGCGAGCTTGCCGTGGTCCCAGCTGTTGTAGGAGCGACTTCAGTCGCGATGCTTTTGCGTTAACGTTTCCCGCGAGGTGACATGTGTTCGATGTCATTAATGGGAGATGTTGAGAACCGCCGTAGAGTTATTTTTTGACCCTAGTACCTTCCGCTTTGCGCGAAAGGCCGCCGCAATATAGCTACAGCATGATTGACGTACGCCGGAGCTGCGAGGCTCCACATACCCTAAGGAAGCTCTGCTCATGTGTGGAATTGTTGCTGCCGTTGCCCAACGAGACGTGGCGCCGTTGTTGATCGCCGGTCTGAAAGCCCTTGAGTACCGTGGTTATGATTCGTCCGGCATTGCCGTACTCGACCATGGTGTGATTCAACGCGTGCGCGCCAAAGGCAAAGTGCGCGAGATGGAGGCGCAATACCTAGCCGAGCCGTTCCCGGGCAGCACCGGTATTGCGCATTCGCGCTGGGCCACGCATGGCGTGCCGAACCAGGCCAATGCACATCCGCATGTGATCGGTCGAGTGGCGATCGTGCACAACGGCATTATTGAAAACCACGCCAAGTTACGCAGTGAACTACAGACGCGTGGCTATGTGTTTACGTCGGAGACCGATACCGAAGTAATGGCGGCGCTGATCGATGAGCAGATCGGCAAAGGCTTGGGTCTGCGCGAAGCCGTGTTGGCGACTGTGCGCGGGCTGGAAGGCGCTTACGCCATTGCCGTCATCAGTCGTGATGAACCCGACTGCGTGGTGGGTGCGCGGCGCGGGGCACCATTGTTGGTTGGCGTGGGTATTGGCGAAAATTTCCTTGGCTCGGATGCGCAGGCGCTGGTTCAAGTCACCAACAAGATGATCTATCTGGACGAAGGTGACGTCGTCGAGATCACCCGGGAACAAGTACGGGTATTCGGTTTAGACGGCCAGCCGGTACAGCGTCCGGTGCACGAAAGCGAATTGTCTGCTGACGCGGTAGAGCGTGGCGAGTACCGCCATTACATGCAGAAAGAAATTTTCGAGCAGCCACGTGCGATCGCCGATACGCTGGAAGCACGCATCGGTCCACACGGTGTGTTGCCAAATATTTTTGGTATCGACAGCGATGCGTTACTGCAGGCCACGTGCGGTGTCCACATCATTGCGTGCGGTACCAGTTATCACGCCGGTCTCGTCGCCAAGTACTGGATTGAGGAATACGCGGGGCTTCCCGTCAGCGTGGAAGTGGCTAGCGAATTTCGCTATCGCCAAGTCGTGGTGCCGCCGAACACCCTGTTTGTGGCCATTTCGCAGTCTGGCGAAACTGCCGATACCTTGGCTGCGATGCGTGAGTCGAGTCGCCGCGGCTACCTCGGTACCTTGGTTATCTGCAACTCGCCGGAGTCGTCATTAGTACGCGAGGCGAACCTGAAGCTGATGACGCACGCTGGCCCGGAAATCGGCGTTGCATCGACCAAGGCGTTCACCACCCAGCTCGCTGGCTTGGCTTTGCTGACGTTGGAGCTGGCACACCGCAATGGTCTTGATGCTCAGCGTTATAGCGAATTGTGCGAGCAGTTGCAGCAATTGCCGCGCGCTGTTGAAGGTGCGTTGAAACTGGAGCCGGCAATCATTGAGTTGGCAGGCGAATTCATCAATCGGGAACACGCGTTGTTCCTCGGTCGCGGCGCGCAGTATCCGGTGGCGTTGGAGGGTGCGCTCAAGCTCAAGGAAATTTCCTATATCCACGCCGAGGCGTACCCCGCCGGCGAGCTCAAACACGGGCCCCTAGCGCTGGTGGATGAGAACATGCCAATCGTTGCCGTGGCACCCAATGGCCCGCTGCTGGACAAGCTCAAATCTAACTTGCATGAAGTGCGCGCGCGCGGCGGCCGGCTGATCGTCTTTGCCGACGGTGCGGCAGGCATGGAAGATATGGACGGCCACGGTGCGATGTTGCGGGTGGAGTCGTGTGGCCACTTTATTGCGCCGGCGGTGTTCACCGTGCCATTGCAATTGCTGGCGTATCACGTGGCTGTATTGCGCGGCACCGATGTCGATCAGCCGCGTAACTTGGCTAAGTCCGTTACGGTGGAATAGATTTCGTTGCGCGGTAGTTTGACTGGTAGCTGCGCGCTAGCAACGAGAATCGCGCTTGTGGGTCGGCAACTTCGCTTGCTGTAAAAGTGGCGTAGTTCCCGCTGGTGAAGAATGCTATTTCAGTACAGAGGTTAGGCGACTCCGCCCAACCTCGGTACTCACTTGCGCGACTGATTTGTTGTTATGCGAGGTGCGTGAGCGTGCGAATACCCCATTGCTTTAAGAAGTGTCGCGTTGCGTCATGGATGAGCTGTTGGAGCACCTTCAGCATCGTAATATCAGCCGACTTATCAGTTAGTTAGATAGTTATGTTCGCCACGAATGGGTATGACGCATTGCAAATTGACAGCGGTGTCAATGAATCGCAAGCTAATACTCGTTGAGCTTTTGGGGAGAGCGATGAACGCGGCAATCGGCCATCTGGATCGACCAGCGAGTGTCTTGGCAACGCCGTTTCTAGCGGCGGACATTGGCGGGACCTATGCCCGCGTCGCTCTGATTCAGGTCTCACCCGGCGAGAAGCAGGGGGTCGAGGTACTGGCCTATCGCAAGTTCGTGTGTGCGAGTTTTCCGGGGCTGGTCGAACTGTTGCAAGCCTTCATCGACGGCGACGTGCATGAGCCGGTACGGCATTGTGTGCTCGCTTGCGCAGGCCAGGTGATGGGCGATGATGTCTTGAGTGATAACCCAGCTTGGCCCATCCACTTGCCGCAATTGCGGCACGCACTTGCCTTGGATGACATCGCTGCGCTGAATGACTTTGAGGCACTGGGTTACGCGCTAAACAACCCTCTTGCTTGTAGGGGACGACTTTTATGTGGGCCAGACAACGGGACTGATGGCCCCACCTTAGTGATCGGGCCAGGAACGGGCCTTGGTGCCGCAGTGCGCTTGCCCAGAGCCGCCGGTGGCGGCGTGCTGACGACGGAAGCCGGCCAGATGGATTTCGCGCCGAACTCGATTCGGGAGCGCGAAATCCTTGCGCTTATGGCGCCGAATGGTGGCTATGTAGCGTATGAGCAAATCGTGTCAGGCCCAGGCCTGCTGACCTTGTACGGGACCTTGTGCATCTTGTGTAAGGAAACGCCAAAGTTTTTAACGCCGGAGGCGGTTACTGCAGCGGCCGCAGCGGGCAGTGACGCGCGAGCCATCGAAGCCGTGGACATCTTTTGCGCGTCGCTGGGAAGCCTGGCCGGCAGTCTGGCTATGGCCTTCATGGCCGTTGGCGGTGTCTATCTTGCCGGCGGCTTTTTGCATTCCATGTTCACGTTGCTTGAGCACAGTGCGTTCGAACAGCGCTTTCTGCATGGGCGTAGCGTGCGCGCGTTCTTGGCGCGGGTTCCGGTATGGGTGACGGAACACGGTCGCCAAGGTGTGCTGGGAGCGGCCGAGTGGTATCTCAATCGCGGTGTGCGTGGTGTGCGTGGTGAGGCGTCATCGCGGCCGGTGCTGGCGAGTGGACTGACGCCATGAATCCTATCGTGACATCGACACTGAAAGGGTTTCGACGTCCGAGTGAGGGGGTGCCAGATTTTGTAAGTACACGTATGAAATGTGCGCAAGGACGAATGTCTGACGCGCGTCATGCGCGCAGCAAGTTGAAACAGCTGAGCCTGCACCTAGGCAAGAGTTTCACGGTGTTTGCCTTGGTCTGGTTGGCGGCCACCGGTGTTGCAACGGCGGCGCTCGTTCCGGCTACCTCGGCGCTAGTGCCGCAACCTGCTGAAGTGCGCCTCGACGGGTCGCATGCGGTGCAGATTGCGGATGGCGCCGTGGTCGCGGTACGCGGCGTGGATCACCGACAACTACAGGTCATTGCCGACCGCTTTGTGCAGTTGGTAGCCGCTACGCGCGGGTTGAAGTTACGTACGACAGCTGCGCCTGGCGAGCACCCGGCAATCACCTTCGAAGTGGACCCGCACGCGAGTGTTGTGGGGGAGGCGGGATATCGCATTGTGCTGGGCAGCCACGGTATTCAGGTCACTGCGCGTACGCCGCGTGGAGCGTTCTATGGAGGCGTCACGTTGTGGCAGTTACTGACGCCGCCCGGCTGGACCCGTGGTACCGCCGCCGAGGTTGCCGAGGGCGTCATTAATGACCATCCGCGTTTTGCCTGGCGTGCGCTGTTGCTCGATTCAGGGCGGCATTTTCAGAGCGCGGCCGAAATCAAGCAATTGATCGACTGGATGTCGCTTAACAAGCTCAACGTGTTGCTCTGGCACCTGACCGAAGACCAGGGCTGGCGCCTCGACATTCCCCAGTACCCTGCGCTCACGAAAATCGGCGCGTGTCGTAAGGCAGTGGGCCTCGACATCGAATTGACCGGCGCTGCCGACAAACCCTATTGCGGTTTCTATACCGAGGCCGAAGTGCGCGACATCGTGAGCTATGCCGCCGCCCGCTTCGTCACCATCGTGCCGGGGATCGACCTTCCTGGACACTCGCAGGCGGCGGTGGCTGCGTATCCGTGGCTTGGCGTTACCGGCAAGCGCCCGCCGGTGTGGACTGACTGGGGTGTTAGTCCGTGGCTGCTGAAACCGAACGAGAAGACCTTGCAGTTCGTCGATGACGTGCTCGACGAGGTGATGCGATTATTTCCCTCGCGCTATATCTCGATCGGTGGTGACGAAGCTGACAAACAACAGTGGAACGCTTCGCCCGAAGTGAATGCGCAGATGCGACGGCTTGGCCTCGCGAACATGGACCAGTTGCAGGGCTGGTTCACCGGTCAGGTCGCCCACTACCTCGTCAAGCACGGGCGCACACCGGTCGGCTGGGACGACGAGCTGGTCGCGGGTGCGACGCTGCCGCCATCCGAAGTGGTGATGTCGTGGCACGGAACGGATAACGAGCACGTGGCGCTCGAAGCACTGCGGCAGGGTCACGACGTGGTCATGACGCCGCAGGAGTCGCTCTACTTCGACCATTACCAATCCAATTTGCCTGACGAATGGCCAGGACAGCCGCCAATGGCGACGTTGCGGCAGACCTACGCCACGGCGGTTATCCCGACCGGCGCGACCGCGGCAGAAGCCGAACATGTCATCGGCGTACAGGCGGGTCTCTGGACCGAGTTGATGCCCACTTTTAGGCGCGACCAGCATGCCGTATTTCCCCGTATTGCCGCGTTGTCGGAACTGGGGTGGTCACCAGCGAGTACGCACGCATGGGACGATTTCCTGCGGCGTATTCCGGCCCAGCTCGCGCGTTACCAGGCACTAGGTATTGGCTACGCCGATACGGCATTTGCGCCCGCGTTCAAGGTGACGCCGAGTGGCCAGGGAAGGTTGCGCGTGGCGCTTTCCAACCAAGTGAACTTCGGTGCGATTCGCTACACAACAGACGGCTCTACGCCTGCTTTGACTTCCCCACTGTACGTCCACCCTCTGACGTTTTCCGCGAGCGGCAAGGTGACATTACGTGCCGCGACATTCGCCCCTGCTGGCTTTGAACTTGCTACACCGCGTACGCGCGTGCTGGACGCTGCGACGCTGCTTAGCCGTAATGGCAGCGAGCTTGCCTCGTGTTCAGACCAGCCGGGAATGCGCTTGGGCGGAAGCCGGCCGGTGCACGGCACCACGCCGGTTTACCAAGTGAATGTTGGCAACATGTGCTGGCTGTGGCCGCATGCGCCGCTGGACGGTATTCGGCGTGTCGCCTTGACTGTCGCCCGTCTGCCGTGGCGCTTCGGCGACGAGGCTAAGGATGCCGTCGTACGGCGCAAGACCAGCGCGGTTGGCGAGTTTGAAATTCATGCCGATTCCTGCAGCGGACCGTTGCTCGCCACGGTGCCGCTGGTGTCGGCAGCGCGAAGGATGGGGCAAACCAGCAGCGCAGCAGATATCTCGCCATCGCAGAGTAGTGGCGTCCACAGCTTATGCATTTTTGCTACGGGCGACCCGCGCGATGGTCAATGGGCGCTGGCTCAAATAGCGCTTTCGAAATAGGTAGTCCGCGGAATCGTATTCCGTCGGGGGAGCATTGAAGGGAAGCGGTCATGACGACCCGCAGAGCCATAGCTGAATGCATCAACAAGCGGCATGGCAACGACCCGTTACATGGCAGACGTCATTTGAATTGGGGCGTGTTGAGTCACCGCAAAGCATCAGAAATTTGGCAGACATCACTCACGAGGTAAATCTCATGTCCACCTTACATCGCAAGCATCCTTTGTCGTTTGCCATATCCATGGCATTGTTCGCCGCTGTGGCGACTTCAGCTATGGCAGCGCCGCGCGCGGATGCCGCGGCGGATAGCGCAGGCGCGCAGGCCGCGGCACCGCAAAACGCGCAGGCGGCACCGTCGTCTACTACCGAGAAAGCCAAGCCGAAGACCGCCAGTGCGAACGCTGATGAAGACGCCAAACGTGCGGTGACGTTGTCGACCATCAACGTCAGCGGTGGTGTGCGCGCGTCGCAAATGCGCGCGATCGACTTGAAACGCACCGCGCCGAACATCCAAGACAGCATCACGGCGGAGAGCATCGGCGAATTGCCCGACGTGACGATTACCGATGCGTTGCAACGCGTCACTGGCGTGCAGGTTAACCGCGACGCCGGCGTGGGAACTTCCGTGGACGTGCGTGGCTTGCCGGAGGTTGGCACCATGCTGAATGGTGAAGCGTTTATCACGCCCGATCAGATTGATTCGCAACAGCCCGACTTCAGCATGCTACCGGCCACCCTGTTTCATGGTGTGGACGTGATTAAGTCGCCCACCGCCAGCTTGACCGATGGCGGCATCAGTGGCTCGATTAATTTGCACACTTACCGGCCGTGGGATCTACCCAGTGGATTCACTTACAGCTACTCCGCCAATGGCGAGCGTGGCTCGACCACCGACAAGCTTGGTCCCGAGGGCAGTGGCCTTATCTCCTACAACGCCAATGGCCGCTGGGGCTTGCTAGTTTCTGGGGACTATTCCAACACCACGCGGATGAATGCAACCGAGGGCCTCGACCAGTATGGGGTGGTCCTGAACGGTGAAAACGCCGCCAGCGCGGGCGGCTATAACGGCTTTCTGACACCGTGGAACGGCGCCCCGATTCCTTCCCAGATCGTGCAGAACGATGACGGCAGCGTCGACGTAAACGGTGACGGGAAATCCAATGGCGTGTTCATGGGCAGCCAGAACATCGGCCTGTACGACACCACCACCCAGCGCAAACGCAAGTCGGGTAATGCTTCGTTCCAGATGGATCTTGGCAGTGGGTTTACGTTGACCAGCGATTATTTTTACGCTCATCAGAACCAGTTAGACCGCACCTTCGGCCTGCAGATCAATTCCACCAACTGGCAAGGCGCGACTTACGTGCCGTTACAGTCGCGCAACACAGGTAGTCCCGTAGCTGGTTCGTACGGCACGCCCGAACCCGGATGGGATGGTTCGCAGTTGTACACAACCCAGGTATACGAGAAGTGGCCAGGTGACGTGGAATCGTTCTCGCAGATCATACGGAAGAACTCAACTGCGAAAAACTTCAATCTGCAGGTGGATTTTGACAACGGCGGTGCGTTTACGGGAAGTGTGCGTGGCATCCGCGATACAGCGAGCCAGTCGAACATCGAGACCGACGTCAACATCTCCAACTCCGACGGCGCCCTGTGGCCCAATGTACTGATGCCCGGCGTCGAGGATGGCACCGTGCCGGACGGTACCTTCATTTTTCCTGAGCAACTGGGCGGCAACCGCGTATTCAACGCCAATGGCATGGTCCAGAACACTGTTCCCGTCATTGCGAACTTCCTGGGCCGCAACATGACGGTCAGCATGCCGTCGTCACTTAGCAGCCAATTCGCTGACCCCAATGGTTGGGCGATGAAGACACTGGAATCTTCCGGCGACTACACCCGCACGGTCGCGCTCAATGCGCTGCGCTTTGACGGACACTACGACTTCGACGATGGCTTCAAGCTTGACTTCGGTGTTCGCAACAGCATCCGCAGCGCCAACAATATTGGCTACACCCTCGTCACCCCCGTATACGCAGGCATGGGAGCGAGCGACCCGAATGGATGTCTGGTGCGTTACGTTGGCGCCGACGTCACGCTGGATAGCGGCTCGTGCACCGCCGGCAATGCGCAAGGGTATTTCCGTGCAGGCCCGATATCAGCGCAACAGTTGCCCAATACACCGCCGCCGCTGGCCAACAATTGGAAGGAATACGCCAACCTGCTTGGATCGGGGATCACCTTCTGGGCGATTGACCCGCACGCCATGGACAACCCCGAGGCGTATTGGAAATCACTGTATCCCGACACCCTCAGGCAGGGGACGCCGGGGCGTACCTGGAACGTGGGGATGAAGGAAACGTCCGGGTATCTGCAGGCTAATTTCAAGGGCCAACTTGGCAGCCTGCCGTACAGCGGCAACGTTGGCGTGCGGGTGATCAAAACCGACTTGAACATCACCCAGCACTTGACTGGCGCGCCGGGTGCGTATGGCACCGAGCCTGCCGATGTGGGTACTCAGATTACGCCGCGCAGTTACCGGGACATCTTGCCGTCGGCCAATTTCGCGCTGGACCTGACCGACAACCTGAAGCTGCGGCTGGCCTATTCCAAGAACATGATGCCGCTGGACCTCAGCACGTGGGGCGGCGGCCTAGAGCTGAATTATTCGCTGGTAGAGACCCCGACGGGGCCGCTGTTCCGCGTCGCGGCAGGTAATTCGACAGGTAACCCGAACCTCGACCCATGGCGTTCCACCAACTTCGGTGCTTCTCTGGAGTACTACATCAACCCCACCAGCATGCTCAGCTTGGCGTTGTTCCGTATCAACGTGCAGAGCTTCATCAAGAACGGCAGCGTGACCGATTGCACCCTGCCGGATGAAGACGGCGTTGTCCGCGATCATTGCGTCACGATTAGCGAGCCGATTCAGGGCACCGGCAACAGCATCAAGGGTGCCGAGTTCGATTACCGCCAAGGGTTCACCTTCTTGCCGGGAATCCTGTCCAAAACGGGTGTTGAACTCAACGCTACTTACGCGCCAAGCAACTCGGGCGAAAGAGACTTGTCCGGCAGCAAGATTCCGTTCCAGGACAACTCGACCAAGTCGGGCAACTTCATCTTGTGGTATCAGGACGATCGCTTCCAGGCCCGTATTGCGTACAACTATCGTTCGCGGCGAGCCGTGTCGGAGGACGTGGGCGGTATTACCGGCATGGAAATGTATGAGGCGCCGCAGAAGTACGTCGACGCGTCGGTTTCCTACAAGATCAGCAAGTACGCGCAAGTGTTCGTGGACGGTACCAACCTTACCAACAAGTATCAGCGCTACTACCTTGTATGGCCTGACCAGCCAGCGCACTCAAACTTCTCCGAGCGCATGGTGATGGTGGGTATTCGTGGACAGTGGTGATCGGAAAGGGTGGCTGGGCGCGTGTGCCATGCGCGTCCAGCGTTGCGGGTCTACTGACGAGGTACGGAGGTTTCCGGTGCTGAGGGCAAGTCTGCGCCGCGATCGGCGGATTGAGACGTCGCAGAAGCCGCTCCAAAACACACTCGGACCGCGTCCGACAACAGCAGGGTAGACATGCAGGATTCCAGCACCACTCGAGCCACCCGCGACGACGGTTTCCATCGTTCGATCGGCCTGTTTTCGGGGACGGCGATCAACATGACCCAGATGTGCGGCATTGGGCCGTTCATCACCATTCCGATCATGGTGGCCACCATGGGTGGGCCGCAGGCCATCATCGGCTGGATCGCCGGCGCCATCCTGGCGGCAGCCGACGGCATGGTCTGGGCGGAGTTGGGCGCGGCGATGCCGGGGTCGGGTGGTACCTACGTCTACCTTCGCGAAGCATTCCAGTACCGCACTGGCAAGCTCATGCCGTTTCTTTTCATCTGGACGGTATTGCTAACCATTCCTTTGTTGATGTCGACTGGCATCATCGGCATGGTCGAGTACTTGGGCTTCTTTTTCCCGCACCTAAGTTGGACGGCTATTCATCTCATTAGCGTGCTCTCATGTTTTCTGGTCGTGTTCCTGCTGTACCGGCGGATCGAATCCATCCGCGCGATCACCATCGGTCTGTGGGTCGTCATGCTGGTGGCTGTGCTGGGTACCGCCGCCGCCGGGTTCTGGGATTTTCATCCGGAGTGGGCCTTCACTTATCCGACCGGCGCGTTCGGTAGCAAATTCTTCGTTGGCCTAGGCGCGGGCCTCATCATCGGTATCTACGATTACCTCGGGTATTTCACTACGGCGTATATGGGCGATGAGCTAAGTAATCCGGGTCGGACGATGCCCAAATCGATCCTCTATTCCGTGTTCGCGATGATGGTCATCTATCTGATTCTCAACATCAGTGTGCTTGGCGTGGCGCCGTGGCAAGTCATTGCCCAGTCCACCTCGGTGGCTTCGCTGGTGGTTGAACACAGCTGGGGGCATACAGCCGCCGCGGTCATGACGGTGTTGATTATCGTGACGGCGTTCGCCTCGGTTTACGCTGGCTTGTTGGGCGGCTCGCGGGTGCCGTATCAGGCCGCGCATGACAAGGTATTTTTGTCCGTGTTTGGACGGCTACATGCCAAGCACGGATTTCCCCACGTGGCGTTGCTGACGATGGGCGTGGTGATGGCAGTCGGAACGTTTTTCGATCTGGCTGAGGTCATCAGCATGTTGCTGGCGGCGACGATTATTGTGCAGTCGGCTGCACAGATCATCGCGCTGGTGGTGTTGCGTAAGCGTCAGCCCGGCCTCAAACGACCATACCGGCAATGGCTATATCCCATTCCTTGCGTGATCGCGCTGCTTGGTTGGATCTACGTTTATGTATCGGCCTCAGCCATGTCGCTGATTCTGTCGGGCGTGTGGATTGTGGCGGGGCTGGTGGTGTTTATAGTTTGGGCTAAGGCCAACAAGTCTTGGCCGTTCGCGCCCGTGCAAGTACGCGAAGCTTATCTCGAGGACAACTGACATCATGCGAATCCTTGTGGGTCATGCGATGGGGTGGTTAGCGCTGGTGTTGTTAGCCAGCGTGAGTGTCCATGCTGAAGATGCTTTCGTGGCGACGCCAATTAATCAGACGCTTGGCCACACGACGGAAATCGGTCACTGGCAAATCCAGGCGAGTGCCAAGGTGCAGCAAAGCGGAGTGGCAGTTTCGAGTGCTGGATTTTCCACCGACGGTTGGTATCCGGTGAGTGGGCGCGCCACGGTCATGGCCGGCCTGCTGGAAAATGGCAAGTACAAGAATGTGTTCCACGGCGACAACCTGCGCACGGTGTCGGTGCCCGATAGCAACCAGCACCAGTTTGTCGTTCCTTGGTGGTATCGCACGCAGTTCACGTTAGCCAAACGTGTGCCGGGTGGGCATACGCTGTTGCGTAGCAACGGAATAGTCGGTGGCGCTGACGTGTGGCTAAACGGGCACCTAGTCGCGCCGCGCGCTGAGCTTCGCGGTGCGTACCCGGTGCGCGTGTTTGATGTGACGCCATGGGTTCACGAGGGCGTAAATACGCTGGCATTGCGCGTGCACTCGGCCGACCCTCAGCTTGATTTATCGATGGGCTGGGTTGACTGGAATCCACAGCCGCCCGATAACAACATGGGTCCATGGCGTGGTATCGACATCATCCACAGCGGACCCGTTCAGCTGCGTTTCCCCGTGGTGACGTCAACTCTTTCACTGCCGGATCTCGCGCAGGCGACGTTGACGGTGAAGGTAGACGTTGCAAACCTCGATACCGCACCGCACGATGCCGCTGTGACAGGAGAGGTGGCTGGGGTAGCGTTGCGCCGAGTGGTAAACCTGAAACCAGGGCAGAGCGAAACCATAGTGTTTTCGCCCAAGACTGATCCGGGCTTGGCGTTGCATCAGCCCAAGGTCTGGTGGCCGATTGGTATGGGCGCACAGCCGTTGTATCAAGCGCAATTCACCGCGACCGTCGAGGGTGTGAGTTCCGATCAGGCGAGTGCGACCTTCGGTATTCGCAGCGTGCAATCTTCGTTGACCAAGCAGGGCTACCGCCAATTCTTTATTAACGGCAAGCCGCTGCTGATCCGCGGTGCGGGCTGGGCGCCCGATATGTTTCTGCGGCATGACCCCGCGCGCGTCGCCGCTGAATTCAGCTACGTCCGCAATCTCGGTCTCAACACCATTCGCAGCGAAGGCAAGCTGGAAGATCCGTACTTCTACGACCTTGCCGATCGGGACGGCATCCTGATCCTGGCGGGTTGGGAATGCTGCGACAAATGGGAGTCCGCCGCCAAGACCGGTGGCCAACCGTGGAATGACGCAGACGAAAAGATCGCCGCCGAATCGATGGCGAGCGAAGCGCGGTTGCTGCGCAATCATCCATCCGTCATCGGCTTCCTGATCGGCAGCGACAATGCGCCGCCCACCGCGCTGGCCAAGCTGTATGTAGACACGCTGCGCGCTGCCGATTGGCCCAACCCAATCATTTCCGATGCAGCGGAGCAGAAAACCGCGGTGACCGGCCCGTCGGGCTTCAAGATGCGCGGTCCTTATGCGTGGGTGCCGCCCGCGTATTGGTACGCCGACAAGTTGGGCGGTGCCTTCGGGTTTGACTCTGAAGTGAGTGCAGGTGCGGACATTCCGCGTTTGGAAGATGTCGAGCGCATGCTCTCGCCGCAGGAGCGCGAGGCCCTGTGGAAGTACCCGGATATTCGGCAATTCCACGCGGCGTCGGCGTGGTCGCCGTTCTCCAGCATCGAGCCCTTTGATACGGCACTGGCCAAGCGCTATGGAGTGCCGAAGAACCTTGCGGACTACGTGCAGAAAGCCCAGCTCGCCAACTACGACAATGTCCGCGCTCAGTTCGAGGCATTCAACGCACACATGGATGCCGCCAATGCGTCCACGGGCGTGATTTACTGGATGCTCAACAACGCTTGGCCATCGCTGCATTGGCACCTTTACGACTACTACATGAACCCGGCCGGCGCGTATTTCGGTGCCAAGAAAGCGAACGAGGCGGTGCACATCCAGTATTCCTACGACACGCGCGCGGTGCTGTTGGTGAACCATACGTTGACCGACCAGCATGGCTTGCAGGCCACGATCCGCGTGCGCAATCTGGACGGCAGCGTGCGCTTCGACAAACACCTGACCGGTATCGACCTTGCCGGAAACCATACCTTGCAGCTGCTGACGCTTCCCGCACTTTCCGGGTTGTCGCGCACCTACTTTGTGGAACTCCGTCTGCAGTCGGGTGGCGAGCAACCGGTTAGCCGCAACGTCTACTGGCTATCCACGCAACCCGATGTGCTCGACTGGGCGCGCTCAAGCTGGTACCTCACACCCGTAACGCAGTACGCCGACCTGACCGCGTTGCAGTCCTTACCGACGGCAACCAGCGAGGTGCACGCGACACAACGACGCGATGGTGACGAGGATGTGGTGACCGTTACGCTGAAGGTGCCCATCTCGTCGAAGGCAGTGGCTTTGTATCAGCACGTGGCGATCCGGCGAGCGGCGCAGGGCGACCTCGCGCTGCCGATCCGGTGGAGCGACAATGACGTCACGCTATGGCCCGGCGAGTCGCTCACGCTGACCGCACGTTACGCGGCTCTAGGAACGGCGATACCGGTCGTCGAAGTCAGTGGCTGGAACGTTCCCAGCCAGAGCGTACCGGTGGATGTTACGCAGGCAAGTAATAAGGAAATCAATCATTGAACCCGGCAAGATCTTTATGACGCGTGCGACTATCGATGACGTTGCACGCACCGCAGGCGTATCGACCAAGACCGTTTCACGAGTGCTCAACAATGAGCCAAACGTGCGCGAGTCGATGCGTCAGCGCGTTCTGTCCGCTTTTACCGCACTCAACTACCGGCCGCTTACTTCGGCGCGCAGTCTGGCGACTAACCGATCGTTCATCATCGGCCTGCTGTACGACAACCGATCGCCCAGCTACATCATGGAAGTACAGGCCGGTGTGTTGGAGGCGTGTGAAGCGCGGCACTACAGCATGATGGTCCTGCCGTTGATCTCGACGGCCCCGGACTTTGTTGCGCGGGTCGATGATATTTTGTTGCGGCATCAACCCGACGGGCTGATCCTCACGCCGCCGATCACTGATCACCCACAGCTATTGGAGCGCCTGCGTACGAACGGGGTGCCGTTTGCCTCAATCGCGCCCCACCATCCTGAGAACTGCATTGGTGTGATGCTGCACGAGCGCGAAGCAGCGGCAGCGATGGTTGGGCATCTTGTAGCGCTGGGCCACCGTCGTATCGCCCATATTCTCGGCGACCCAGAACACGGTGCGGGCGTCTGGCGCCTGGCGGGCTATCGCGACGGGCTCAAGCTGGCTGGCCTCAAGGAAGAACCGGCGTATATGATCCAGGGGCGGTTTTCTTTTGAGTCAGGTGTCGAGGCGATGCGTCAGCTATTGGCACTGCCGCAGCCGCCGACCGCCGTCTTTGCGGCCGACGACGACATGGCGGTTGGTGCAATTTGGGCAGCGGCAGAAGCCGGAGTGTCCGTTCCTGGAGACGTTTCTATATGCGGCTTCGACGACACTATGATTGCAACCCAAGTGTGGCCGCCTTTGACCACGATCCATCAGCCCGTGCGTGAGATGGGCCGCCGCGCTACCGAAGAGCTATTGCTTCGCGTGCTGGGCAACGGAGACGCGAAGATGGTCGAGGTTGATTACGAAATGCGTATCCGTGCTTCGACGGCGCCCGCGCCATAGCGTGGCCACATGCCATTCGTGCGATAACTCTACCGAAACGTTTTCAGCAGTCCCTATCACCGATTCATAGGAGCGTGCCAACATGCCTGCCGCACCCGATGCTACGAAGCCGGTCCAGAAGTTTCACTTCATTTCCGGAATGCCACGTTCGGGCAGTACGCTGTTAGCTGCCATCCTCAACCAGAATCCACGTTTTCGTGCAGGCATGACCAGTCCGCTCGCCGACATCATGGGTGTGGTCATCGCTGAGGCGAGCAGCAAGAATGACTTTTCGTTTGATGTCTCCGATGAGCAGCGCATCGCTCTGCTGCGTGGTTTAGTCGAGAATTTCTACGCGGAGCACGCCGGCGCTGACGTTGTGTTTGATACCAGTCGGCTGTGGTGCAGCCGGATGCCGTTGCTTGAGACGCTATTCCCGCAAGCAAAGGTCATTGCCTGCGTGCGCCAGTTGTCGTGGGTGCTGGACAGCATGGAGCGGCTGGTGCGCAAGCAACCCGTGGGCGTTAGTAAGGTGTTCCGATTTGACACCAACACCACCGTGTATTCGCGCATCGAGGCGTTGACTGATCCACGGGGCATGGTGGGGTTTTCCTTCCAAGCCACTAAAGACGCATTTTACGGTCAGTACGCTCCGGGCCACCTGTTATTGCTGACTTATGAAAGCCTGGTCAACAACCCGTTGGCGGCCATGCGCGCGGTATATCAGTTTCTCGGCGAGCCATGGTTTGAACATGATTTTGATCACATCGCTTACAACGCGGACGAGTTTGATGCTCGGGTCGGGATGCCTGGCTTGCATACAGTTCGGCCAAAGGTGGCGCCGATCGAGCGCACCTCTATTTTGCCGCGTGAAATTTTCGGCCGCTTCGTCAATGAGTCGTTCTGGATGGATCCTAAGAACAATGCCAGCCAAGTGCCTATCGTGTAGAAGCTTGCCCGAGGTCTCACCGGACTCAGCCGCAGTCGCCAAGTACGGTAAGGCTTGTGACGGAGCCGGCTGGTTCTGAACGGACGTGGTTTTTCGCTATGTAGTAACGGGCCGGGAATGCTGGGTACACCCATCCACGTAGGCATTCCGGCGACGGCGATAGGGCTGGGAGAAGGATGCTTTCGGTACCGCTACCGGAAGCGTTCCACGCTAGGCGACTCGCGTTTACGCGCGCCCGTAAACGTCGTCCAGTCGCACGATGTCGTCTTCGCCCAGATAACTGCCCGATTGCACTTCGATCAATTCAAGCGGCATTTTGCCGGGGTTACGTAGGCGGTGCACGCTACCTAATGGAATGTAAGTGCTTTGGTTTTCGCTAAGCAGGAAAACCTTGTCGCCACAGGTGACTTCGGCGGTGCCGGAAACAACCACCCAATGTTCAGCCCGATGATGGTGTTTCTGCAGGCTGAGCGACGCACCCGGCTTCACCTCAATGCGTTTGACCTGAAAGCGCTCACCAGCTTCCAGTGAGTCGTAGCTGCCCCATGGACGGTGCACGACACGGTGCATGGCGTATTCGCTGCGGCCCGCGGCTTTCAATTGTTCGACAATTTTCTTCACGTCCTGTGCCGCATCGCGGTGCGCTACCAAGGTGGCGTCTGGCGTCGTGACGACAATGAGATCGTCGATGCCAATCGTGGTAAGCAAGTGGCGCTCATGCGAGCGTAGCAGCGAGTTACGGCTGTCGACGGTCAGCGTGTCGCCTTCGCAGACGTTGCCTTGCGCGTCCTTGTCGCCGGTCAGCCATAAGGCTGCCCACGAGCCAATGTCGGTCCACGCGCAGCTAACCGGAATCACGGCGGCACGGCGCGTTTTCTCCATCACGGCGTAGTCGATTGAGCCATCCGGGACGTGTGCGAAGGCGTCCGCATCGATACGGACGAAGTCCAGGTCGACTGTGGCGCTGGCGTGCGCTTCACGCACGGCGGCCAACATAACCGGCGCCAGTTCGGCTAACTCTTCCAGGTAACGGGACGCTTTGAACAAGAACATGCCGGAGTTCCAGTCGTAGCCGCCGTCGGCCAGATAAGACTTCGCCGTGGCGAGGTCCGGCTTCTCGACAAACTGCTCGACCCGATATCCCACCTTGTCGATGGCTTCAGCGCGACGGATATATCCGAAGCCGGTTTCCGCGCGGTCTGGGGGAATACCGAAGGTCACCAACCAACCTTGCTCGGCCAACGCCGTCGCTTGCTTCACCGCCGCGGCGAAGGCGGCTGTATCACCAATCATGTGATCCGCTGGCAGCACCAACAAGAGGGCGTCCGCATCACGCGCGATGGCTTGCAATGCGCCTAACGCGATCGCCGGCGCGGTATTTCGCGCCAGTGGCTCCAACACGATGGTGGCCCCGGTGATGCCGGCTTCCAGTAATTGATCAGCGGCTAGAAAACGGTGGCTTTCGCTAGCGACAACGATGGGAGCAACCGCGTCCGGCAATTGCCGCGTGCGCGCGATGGTCTGCTGAAAAAGTGTGCCTTTCCCCGCTAACTCAAGAAACTGCTTGGGTAGGTTCTTGCGTGACACTGGCCATAAGCGAGTGCCACTGCCGCCACTGAGGATGAGGGGAATCAACATGGTCACGGTGTCCTTGTTGGGTGCGATTCAGTAGCTTGTTTCACGTAGGAGCGCACCCTGTGCGCGATAGTTTTTCTGGATTCCGAATACCGCCAAAAGCATCGCGCACAGGGTGCGCTCCTACATGTAGTGAGATCATTATGGCTGTAGCGGCGCACGATGGATTTCCTGCATAACCTTATGCAAGCCGTGCTGCCAATCGGGTAACAGGAAACCAAAGTGCTGTTGGAAGCCGCGATTGTCCAGCAGCGACCAGGCTGGTCGTGCGGCCGGTGTGGGAAATTCGGCACTGCTAATCGGTACGACGTGCGGTTGACGGGCAAGTACGCCCAAGGCGACGGCCTCAGCGAAAATAGCGCTAGCAAAGCCGTGCCAAGTTGTGGCACCACTGGCCACCAGATGGTGCGTGCCGACGAGTTGCTGGCGTTGCCCAACGTTAGCTTGCTGCCAGCAGTCGAGCGCAGCCAGCGTGCCATCGACGATGAGTGTCGTATCGGTCGGCGCCCCGTGTTGGTCAGCGACGACGCGCAGTTCATCGCGCTCGGCGCCAACCCGCAACATGGTGCGCAGGAAGTTTTTCCCGTGCGCGGCGTAGACCCACGCGGTGCGAAATAGCAGATAGCTCGCGCCACTATCTTGCAGCGCTTGTTCACCCGCCAACTTGCTGCGACCGTAGACACCTAGCGGATCGGTAGCCGCATCCGTGGCGTACGGTGTGGCTTGCTTGCCATCGAAGACATAGTCGGTCGAGTAGTGGATCACCAAGGCGTCGTGGGCTGCAGCCCATTCGGCGAGTACCGCCACCGACTCGCCGTTGACGCGCGTAGCTAGTTCTTCTTCTTGCTCGGCACGATCCACGGCTGTATAGGCGGCTGCATTGATAATGACATCGGGCTGGACGCGATCAAGTAGTGTCGGCAATGTGGCCGGCGCTGACAGGTCAGCCGCCTCTGCGAAGTCGCCGCCGGTCAGTTTGCCGTCACGCGTGGCGATGACGCAGGTGCCGCGTGCCGCCAAACCGCCGTGAGTAATGAAAGTGTGGCCGAGTTGGCCGTTGCCGCCGAGTAGCAAAATCCTCACCGCACAAAGACCGGCAAGTGCTCTGCTGCGACGTCTTTCAACAGCGGGGTCTTTCCGTCCTTGTCTGACAGTAGCGGCGTACTGATCGGCCAGTCGATGCCAAGGTCCGCGTCATTCCAGCGAATGCCGCTTTCGGCTTTGGGATCGTAGAGCGCCGTGCACTGGTAGGTGAAGGTGGCGAAGTCGGAGACCACGCAAAAGCCGTGGGCAAAGCCTTCGGGTACCCAAAAGTGGCGATGGTTTTCGGCCGTCAGCATCACGCCGGCCGATTGCCCGAACGTCGGTGAGCCATGGCGCACATCGACGGCGACGTCATACACCTCGCCTTCCAGTACGCTGACTAATTTGCCTTGCGGGTTCGGCCATTGGTAGTGCAACCCACGCAACACACCTCGCGCCGAGCGTGAGACGTTGGATTGGATAAAGGTGGCGTCGATGCCAGCGTCGTGAAACTTGGACTTGTTGTAGCTTTCATAGAAAAAGCCGCGCGCATCACCGAACACTTGAGGGTCGAGGATGAGCACGCCGGGCAACGTTGTTTCAGTCACTTTCATCGTGCAGGGCCTTGCTTGGGCAGTTGTTGTAGGTACTGGCCGTAGCCCGTCTTGGCTAATGGCGCGGCCAGCCGCAGTAGCTGTTCGGTGTCGATCCAACCGTTGTTAAAAGCGATCTCTTCCGGGCAACACACTTGCAAGCCTTGGCGATTTTCTACCGTTTGAATGTAGTTGCCGGCTTCCATCAGTGATTCGTGCGTGCCGGTGTCCAGCCAGGCAAAGCCGCGGCCGAGTTGTTCCAGATGCAAGGTGTTGCTGTCGAGGTAGCAGCGGTTGAGGTCAGTGATTTCCAATTCGCCACGCACGGAGGGCTTCAGTGCCGCGGCGTAGTCGCAAACGCGACTGTCGTAGAAATACAGGCCGGTAACGGCATAGTGGGATTTCGGTTGTGCCGGCTTTTCTTCCAGCCCAATGACTCGACCGCCGGCATCGAACTCAGCGACGCCGTAGCGCTCCGGATCCTTCACCCAGTAGCCGAACACGGTGGCACCCTGTTCGCGGGATGCCGCACGCTTTAGACGTTCGCTGAGGCCGACGCCGTAGAAAATGTTGTCGCCCAACACGAGACAACTTGGTTTGCCATCGATGAACGACCGACCGATGGTAAATGCCTGGGCCAGGCCATCGGGGGACGGCTGCACGGCGTAATGAATATCCAGACCCCATTGCGAACCATCTCCCAGCAAACGCTGGAACATCTCCTGTTCGTGAGGCGTGTTGATTAACAAAATTTCGCGAATGCCGGCCAGCATTAACGTCGCTAGCGGGTAATAAATCATCGGTTTGTCGTATACCGGCAGCAGCTGCTTGCTGACCGCGCGGGTAATCGGATACAGCCGCGTACCGGAGCCACCGGCAAGGATGATGCCCTTCTGGGTGAGACTCATAATGCGACCTTCGCTGCGCCGAGGCGCTCCATGCGGTAGCTGCCGTCAAGTACGCGCTGGCTCCACGGTTGATGGGCGAGATACCAGTCCACCGTGTGCGCCATGCCGGTCTCAAAGGATTTCGACGGATGCCAGCCGAGTTCACTTTGCAGTTTGCTGGAATCGATGGCGTAACGGCGATCATGGCCGGGGCGATCTTTCACAAAGGTCATTAGCGATTCGCGTGCGCGTCCATTAGGTAGCGGTTGATGCGCGTCTAGCAATGCGCAGATCGTCTTTACTACCGTGATGTTTTCCTGCTCGGCATTGCCGCCAACGTTGTACGTTTCGCCGACACGGCCAGCGTCCAGTACGCGGCGAATCGCGCTGCAGTGGTCACCGACGAATAGCCAGTCGCGAATGTTGCGACCGTCGCCGTAGATGGGAAGGGATTCGCCGACCAACGCCTTTTGAATAATGAGCGGGATAAGCTTTTCCGGAAACTGGTACGGACCGTAATTGTTCGAGCAATTGGTGGTCAGCGTGGGCAGGCCATAAGTATGCTGAAACGCGCGCACCAGATGATCCGACGCCGCTTTAGACGCAGAGTAGGGCGAGTTCGGCGCGTACGCGGTTTGTTCGGTGAACTTACCTTCGTCGCCGAGTGAGCCGTAAACCTCGTCGGTGGACACGTGCAGGAAACGGAACGCCTCGCGCGCGTTACCTTCCAGAGCGCGCCAGTAATCGCGCGCGCCTTCCAGCAGTGCCAACGTGCCGACCACATTGGTCTGTATGAACTCGCCCGGGGCATCAATGGAGCGGTCGACGTGCGACTCAGCAGCAAAATTGACGATGGCGTCGGGGCGGTGTTCCGTCAGCAGCTTGGTGATCAGCGCGCGGTCACCAATATCGCCCTGTACGAAGACGTGGTGATCGTTGTTCTGTAGTGACGACAGGGTGTCGAGGTTGCCGGCGTAGGTCAGCTTGTCCAAGTTGATCACGCGCAAACCATCAGCGATAGCCTGCAACACGAAATTGGCACCAATGAAGCCGGCACCGCCTGTCACCAAGAGCGTCTTGGCGCCAGTGGTTGGATGATTCATTGCGTACGTCCTTGCAGGTAGGTGTGTTCCGTAGGCTAGATAGCCCGGAATAGCAAAACACCAATAATGCCCGCTTTCGTGCCTGCAACCAAGCCGGTTGAACTCGAAATGGATGACGGTGGGTTGCACCAAACCGGGCACTTGCCGACTCGCAGGTGAACGTCGCGGCGCCTCCAAATGCCAGCAAACGCGGCCATAGAAGGTAAGATGGCAGGCTTCACCTTACTGCAGTTGGCGCGCTCGGCGAGCCACGGAGATGTCATGAAAACAGGCGAGAAGCAGGGCCAGCTCGGTTTCGGTACGCGCGCGATCCACGCCGGCCAGCACCCGGATCCTAGTACCGGCGCCATCATGACGCCCATTTACGCTACTTCCACCTATGTCCAGCAAAGCCCGGGCAAGCACAAGGGTTATGAGTATTCGCGTACTCAGAACCCGACGCGCATGGCTTATGAGCGCTGCGTAGCGGATCTTGAAGGCGGTGTCGCCGGCTTTGCGTTTGGCTCCGGTATGGCAGCGGCTTCGACGGTGTTGGATTTGCTCGATTCGGGTAGTCACGTCATTGCGATGGACGACTTATACGGCGGCACCTATCGCCTGTTTGAAAAGGTGCGCCGCCGTTCCGCTGGGCTCGACTTCAGTTTTGTTGATCTGAATGACGCCGCCGCCATGAAGGCGGCGCTAAAGCCGAATACGCGCATGATCTGGGCGGAAACGCCAACCAATCCAATGCTTAAGTTGGTTGACCTGGCCAAGGTCGCCGCGTTCGCCAAGAAACACGGCTTGATTCTGGTGGTAGATAACACTTTCTGCTCACCGATGGTGCAGCGTCCGCTGGAATTTGGCGCGGACCTAGTCCTGCATTCGGCCACCAAATACATCAATGGTCATTCCGACATGGTCGGCGGCATCGTGGTTGCCAGCACCGACGAATTGGCTGAGCGCATGGCGTTCCTGCAAAACTCCGTAGGTGCCATCGCCGGTCCGTTTGATGCGTTTCTCGCCATGCGCGGCCTAAAAACCCTCCATTTGCGCATGCGTGCCCACTGCGCCAACGCGCTGGAATTGGCCAAGTGGCTGGAGCAGCACCCGGCCATTGAGCGAGTCATCTACCCCGGCCTGAAAAGTCACCCTCAGCACGCGCTGGCCAAACGCCAGATGCATGGCTTCGGCGGCATTATCACGATCGAGGTTAAGGGCGGCTTGAAGAAGGCGAAAAAAACGCTGGAGCGCTGTCATTTATTTTCGCTGGCAGAGTCTTTAGGTGGTGTCGAAAGCTTGATCGAACATCCGGCGATCATGACCCACGCATCAGTACCAGCTGCCATTCGTAAACGCCTCGGTATCAGCGATGGGCTCATTCGGCTGTCTGTGGGCGTGGAAGATATCGTCGATCTGCGCGCGGAACTCACGTCTGCTCTAGATAGCTGACGGCAGAGGAATGTCAGATGCAACGTCAAGCAAACTTCTATTTCTTGTTCCGCCAGTTGCTGGGACGTGAGCTAGCCTCTCGTTATAAGACAACGAGCCTCGGCGTAGTGTGGTTGTTACTCCAACCGTTGCTGATGTTGGGGGTGTACACCCTAGTCTTTAGTGGGATTTTTAAGACACATTGGGCGGGTGCAACAACAACTGCTGATTTTGCCTTAGTGCTGTTTGCTGGGCTAATCGTGTTTAATATCTTTTCAGAGGTTTTGGTAACCGCTCCAATGCTAATCGTAGGGCAACCTAACTATGTTAAAAAAGTTGTCTTTCCGGTAGAAATTCTTCCAATTGTCCGTGTTGCTGCTGCGTTGGTAACTGCTCTCCTTAGCATAATTATTTTGTTGGTGGCACAGACTGCGTTTGGGCAGGCGCCATCACTCACCGCACTTCTATCACCGTTGATCTTGTTAGAAACGGTGCCGATGATGTTGGGGCTTGCTTGGACAATTTCTGCACTTGGTGTCTATCTGCGTGATATAGCCCAATTTGTCGGTATTGTATCCAGTATGTTTCTGTTTCTTAGCCCTATCTTTTTTCCATCATCAGCAATTCCCGCTAGTTTGAAGTGGCTGGTCAGCTTCAATCCACTGGTAACACCCATGGAGCAGTTACGTGCGGTAACCGTTCAGCAAAGTTTGCCGGACTTCATTGCATTGGGTCAGCACTTTGCTCTATCTGTGTTGTTCGCCATTCTCGGTTTTTGGTTATTTCGTCGCCTGTCGCGCGGCTTCGCGGATGTTATATGACTGACCAAGCATCGCTAGTACCATCAGATAACGATGTTGCTATAGAAATTATGCAAGTGGTTAAAGACTACGCGATTTACCGTAGTCCACGGGAGCGATTGTTCTCATTAATTAGACCTAATTTGAGTGGTAATGAAGGAAGGATCTTCCGGGCACTTGATGACGTTAGCCTTACTGTACGTCGCGGCGAAACGATGGGCATTATTGGGCGTAATGGTGCCGGAAAATCGACGTTGCTTCAGGTGCTCTGCGGCACCGTGACGCCAACGGCGGGGTCCGTCAAAATTAATGGACGCTTCGCGGCGTTGCTTGAGTTGGGCGCTGGATTTAATCCGGATTTTACAGGCCGCGAGAACGTCTACATGAACGCGTCGTTGCTTGGTTTATCCAAAGCAGAGATAGACGATCGACTCGACGATATTCGTGACTTTGCTGATATCGGCGATTTCTTTGAGCGCTCTGTGAAGACGTATTCAAGCGGTATGTATGTGCGACTTGCCTTCGCAGTGGCAATCCATACCGAGCCCGACGTATTGATCGTGGATGAGGCGCTGTCTGTCGGCGATCTTCGGTTCCAGATGAAGTGTCTTGCACGTATCGAGGTGCTACGTGCACGTGGTGCCACGATTTTGTTTGTTTCCCATTCGATGGAACAGATCAAACGGTTCTGCCAAACCGCCATATGGATGGAGGGTGGTCGCATCAAGTTGCGCGGCGAAGCCAGCTTCGTTGCGGACCAGTTCCGTGATCATGAAATTGGTCGGGACAGCGGTGCTGCGCAGGACGCCCCACGATCTGGAATTTCGACGAATGAAGTGCCGGCGTTCATCGACGGAGTGACTCTTTCGCGAGACTTTATGGCGCCATTTGATCCTGTGACGGTAGACATCACTTATTGCATTCGTGATGAGTCCATTCGTGGTTTCTTGCTTGGTGTGGCTATCAAGGGAGTGGATGGCCAGCACATATTTGGACCAAACACGTATTTGGAGCATATAGAAATTCCGAACGAAAATGGCGTGCATCACGTCAGCTACCACATTCCGTCGATGCCGTTGCTTACGGGTACTTACCGCATCGATGTTGGATTATTTACTGAAAAGGGGATGGTTTGCCTGGATTATCTAGGCGAGGCTGCGAAGTTGACTATTGCTGCGCCTTATTTCAGCGAGGGGCTGGTGTATATACCTCATGAGTGGATTGTTCATGCCGATTGACCTGGAAAGTATCGCCTTTGATCACTATCAACGCTACGCTGCGGCGACGGCGCTAGTTCGTGCGTTAGAGATGCCAAGGTCGACGGTGCTCGAGGTCGGAGCTAATCGACAGCGGCTACTGGCTGATTTCCTAACGGATAGCACACTGATATTCAGTGACCTCTTCGCGCAATTGGGAAGTGACGACTTTGTGCAGGCGGATGCCAGTGCACTGCCTTTTGAGAATGCAAAATTCGATGTGGTGGTTTCGCTGGATGTGCTTGAGCATATGCCACCGCGTCTCCGCGCCACGGCCGCTGTCGAGATGGCGCGCGTGGCAGCGCGCATGCTGGTGATTTCCTGTCCCACTGACAATCCTTGGGTGCATGCGGCCGAACAGGCCGCAAATGGAGTGTGGAGAGATTATTTCGATAAAGACTATCCGTGGCTGGAAGAGCACAAGGAATTTGGTCTTGTCGAGGGTGACGCAATTGAGCACGCATTGCTCGATGCCGGATGTAAGGTGCTGCGATTTGGACAGGGTGATACTGCACTTTGGTCAGGTTTGATGAGCGCGCACTTCGTCAAGGAAGTCATCGAAGAGATGCGGCCAATCGTCGCCAGTGCCGACCACTTGTATAACCATAGTGTGTTTGCAGGTGACCGAAGCGACGAGGCTTACCGTGAATATTTTATTGCAGTTCGAACCGACGAGGACCTAGAGCGAATTCGTGCCTCTTCTTTGTTGACGGCACAGCCTGACAGTGCTGCGGTGAAGCTACTTTCTAATCTTGGTGCATCATTGCGACCAATCGCTGATCGTATTCGCACGGCGGAGAGCCAATGGCATTTGGCCGCGAACCGAGTGGTTGAGACTGAAGCAGGCTTATTGGAAGCCAGAACAGAATGGGGCCGGACCGCAGAATTGCTGCGAACATCCGAAGCAAAGCAGCTATATGCGGTCGAACAGTGGAAAACGAACGCCGCATTGGTTCTGGCAACCAACGAGCAGTTGGAGAAGAGCGCAGCATTGGTTCGTGCAGCCAATGAAGAGTTGGAGCAGATTCGTGCGCAATTAGCCGAGAGCGAAAGGTCGCTGCTCGAGAGCGAAAGGTCGCTTCTCGAGAGAGAAGGGTTGCTTCTCGAGAGAGAAGGGTTGCTTCTCGAGACAGTTAATGCACGAGATCGTCTACTGTTACGCGTTAATGGGCTGGAACGGCGGCAGCGCTGGGCCCTTCGCGGCGGCGTTATTGTCGCGTTGATAGCGGTGATCGCAGTGATTTCTCTCCGTCTAGTTTGATGTCATGAATCGGTTGTAATGGGATTGAAATGAAGAGACTAGGACTGCTTGCACGCGTTGCAGCGCTGAAGCGTGCTCTTATACGCAGTATTCGACATGCTCGGGCTTCTGGTCTTGGGCCGACTCGGATCGCGCTCAAGGCACTGCGCGCTGTTCGCCGAGGGCCGCGCGGCTTTGCGCGGCATGTGATTGCCTACGACGAGATAGCGCAGTTTGGGGCCTCTGGGCGCGATAGCTTTCAGCCAATGGCTGTCGATACGTGCCCGGTTGGAACTTCCGCCTATGAGTTCTGGCTGCAGCATCACGAGCCGAAGGTTTCCACGCTACTCGAAGGTCCGTTGATCAGCGTAATTATGCCCACGTGCAACACACCGGAGTCTTTCCTGCATGAAGTGATCGCCAGCGTACTTGCGCAGAGCTACCAAAATTGGGAGCTATGTATCGCTGATGATGCTTCCGATCTGTCTCACGTGCGTCCATATCTTGCTGACATAAGTAGGAGCGATCCGCGGATTCGTGTTGCGTACTGCTCGCAGCGTGGCGGAATCGCCAGTGCCACCAACGAAGCTTTGAAACTGGCAACCGGCCAGTACGTAGCGTTCCTTGATCATGACGACATTTTGCATGTCGACGCGCTCGCCTCGCTGGCTGCTAAATTCGTGCAGTCGAAGGCGGATATCGTTTACACCGATCATGACTGCCTAGGGGAGGATGGCCATCGTCGATCACCTTATTTCAAACCGGATTGGAGCCTGGATCTCTTTCTGTCACAAATGTACATCGGCCACCTTGTGGGATTCCGCCGCGAGATGGTGAATGCGCTTGACGGACTACGGCCGGAAATGGATGGTGCGCAGGATTACGATCTAGTTCTGCGCTGTGTGAGCGAAGGGGCGAAGATTGCGCATGTGCCCCGTGTGCTCTATCACTGGCGCCAACACAGCGGCTCCACTTCAGCGAACGCCGACTCGAAGCCGTACGCACATGTTGCTGGACGCAGGGCAATTCAAAGTTATCTCGACCGCAGCTGGCCAGGCGCGCAGGTAATGGATGGGGCACATACCTTCTGCTACGACGTGCAGTACAGCTATGCGACATCTGAGCCCTTGGTGAGCATTGTGATCCCCACGCGCGATCGGGTGGAGTTGCTTGATACTTGCGTGCGCAGCTTGCGTGAAAAGACTCGCTATACCAACTATGAAATTCTGGTTGTCGACAATGGTTCTGTTGAGCTTGAAACGAGTCGATGGTTTGAGAAAATGTCAAAGGAGGCTGGAATACGGATATTGCCAGCGGACGTTCCGTTTAACTGGTCCGTACTGAACAATCTCGCGGCTCGTGTCGCGCGGGGCAAAGTACTGGTCTTTTTAAATAACGATACCGAAGTCATAGACGGCAATTGGCTAGATCGCCTCGTGGATATCGCGTTGCGCCCCGACGTTGGCGCCTGCGGTCCGTTGCTGCTATATGGCGATATGACGATCCAGCATGCTGGTGTCGTTGTTGGCATGGGTGGCTGGGCTGATCATGTGTACAAGGGGTTGTCTCCCATCCATGCGCAGGATTGTTTCACCTCGCCTATGATGCGCCGCAACGTGTTGGCAGTAACTGGAGCGTGTCTGGTCATGGAGAAGACCAAGTTCGATGCGATTGGCGGGTTTGATGAATCGTTTGTTGTTTGTGGCAGCGATGTGGAGCTTTGCCTTCGAGCGTTCCATCGCGGCTGGGTGAATGTCTATGTGCCGGAGTCGAGACTCGTGCATCACGAGTCGAAGTCACGTGACCCTAGCGACATTCCAGCAATGGATTTTGTCCGATCCGAGCAAGCCTATAGTCCTTATCGGACCGCTGGCGACCCGTACTTCAACCCTAATCTGGATCAAATGAGCCCGGTCCCTCGGCTGCGGAGCACGCCATGAAAAGGGTGGCGCGGGCGGCTGCGTACCGTTTCGCCAAGTGGCTGGGCCTGACTTCTGGCGTAATGGTAGGCGGAGATGGTAGGCCGGTTTCCGTAGCCACCACCGTTGCCGAGATAACGCCGTTCAATGCGCGGTCTTCGGACCGGCGCGGGCGCCGTCTCAATCTGCTGCTGCCATCGATCAATGCGCGGCACTATTTTGGTGGTATCCACACGGCGGTGCAGCTGTATCGCGCATTGGCAGAACACTTCCCTGCAACGCGCATCATATTGGTGGATAGCGCACCAGACGATGCCGCGCTGCAACGGTTCAGCGATCACACCTTAGTGGGCAGCGACAGTGACTCCACGGCCGCGCATCAAGTTGTTCCGTTCAACGACCGCTATGGTCGAACCATTCCTGTGAGCGCCGATGATTGTTGGCTGACCACCGCATGGTGGACAACGTACTCGGCGCAGCGCTTGGCGGCATGGCAACAAGAGCAGTTCGGTGAAGCCGGCCGATTGATCAATCTCATCCAGGACTTCGAGCCGGGTTTCTATCCGTGGTCCAGTCAATCCGCACTGGCATTGGGCACGTACCGTCCCGATCAGGATGTGGCGGTCTTCAATACACGTCTGCTGGCGGATTACTTCGAACTACAAGGGCTCGCCTATCAACGTCAGTTCGTCTTCGAGCCTACCCTCAATGATGGGCTGCGAAATATGCTCGAGCAGCTACGCGCGAACTCACCGCCCCGGCAACGGCGCATGGTGGTTTACGCACGTCCGTCAACACCGAGGAACGCGTTTGAGTTGCTGTGCGAGGCGTTGCGCACTTGGGGCTGGTCCGACCCGAACTCCGCGAAGTGGGAAGTGGTCGCTGCGGGCGAGCTGACCGCCGATCTTGACCTGGGTCCATTCAAAATGCGCGCGTTAGGCAAGCTGGATTTGCCAGCTTACGCGCAGCTATTGGCTACTTCGGCCATTGGCGTGTCGCTGATGGTGTCGCCGCACCCGAGCTATCCGCCGCTGGAAATGGCGGCGTTCGGCATGGGCGTAGTGACTAACGGCTTCGCCAACAAAGACATGAGTAATTTTTCGCCCAACATCCGCTCCGTCCCACAGTTCACCCCAGAAGCCATTGCCGCGGCGATCGCGCAAGAGGTGGCTGAGTGGGAGCAGCGGCAAATGCTACCTCTCGATCCAATGGCTAGAGATCATGCGTTCCTAGCCAAAGGCAGTTTGGATGAACCAGTGGAACAAATATCGCGCTTGTTGGAGTAAAAGTAGGGCATGAGATGTTGTCTATAAATTTCCTTGAATATCGCAATACTGCCAGATGCCTCAAACGCTTGCGAGAAGGAAGTTTTCCACATGAATACGAATAATCGGTTTCCAGCGGCGACCCTCGTTATTCTCTCGCTAATCGCTATTTGCTTCCTATCTTCGATAGTTATTATTCAGCCCAAGCAGGCACGTATAGTTCTCACCGCTGAAAGTTCAACACCTGGGTCATTTCAGCTCTATTTTTCCCGTGATGGACAATATACTGAGTCAGGCTCAAGTATATGGTCGTTGCAAAAGAACGTCGTAAAAACCATCACAATGTCATTACCTTTGGCTGATGTCGGGAAGCTCCGGATTGACTCGGATCCTGGGATGGCCGAGGTTCGTGTTTGTGATATTCAGCTTATTTTCCCTAGTAATAAGTCATCGGAAATCCCTGCATCTAAAATTCTTTCGCGCAACGAAGTAAGTATCAAACAACTGAGTACTAACTGCGCACAAGTAATTTCATCGAAGGATGCTTCGGACCCGCAGGCACAAGTTAGCTTTGGCCCACTGATGACTAGAGTCGCGCAAGAGCGACGTGCGGGACGTGGTGCCGCGATTGCTCTGGCCCTATTAGGGTTTTTCGGCGTGGTACTCGTTATTTGGTTAGGAAATATTAAGAAGGGGTTGCCGGCGTTCAATGAATTTGAGGAAAATATTGATAAATCGGCACCATGGATATATTTGACCATGGCGTTAGTGTTTGGTTGCATGTACGCATTTTTTACCCCTCCCGGTGCGGTCCCGGACGAGCCTGCTCACACAGCTAAGACGATATTGATAAGAGACGGCCACTTAATTGGAGGTGGGGGCAATCAAGTCGGCGTCTCGCTTGAAAAAATACAAGGCCCATTTTCTGATTTCTTAAATAGTCAGCGACATTATTCAATTCATGAGTTAATTGCGCAGATGTCCACGCCAATTTCTTGTGTTCAGGTCCATGAGGATCTTCCGAAGTCTACAATTAATGCTTCACCTTCATTCTATGTTCCCCCAGTCATAGCTCTTGTGATCGCCTGCGCGTCGCATGGTACCGTCGGCTCGTTCATCTATGGTGGGCGCTTAGGGAATCTTCTCGTTTCCCTCCTATTGACGCTTGTCGGGATACGTTTTGCATATGCTGGACGGTGGGCCATTTTTGTCGTTGCCTTACTTCCCATGACTCTCTATGAACAAGCATCATTGACGTCAGATAGCATGTTATTCGGGCTTATCTTTTGTATGCTTGGTTTGCAGTCCGGTCTCGCAACCGGCCGGATCATGCCTGGTCGAAAGATTGAGTGGATACTAACTGTGCTTGGTATTGCGTTAGCGTTCTCGAAACCAGGCTTTGCTTGGCCGTGCGTCGGCTTTCTCGCTTCTTACAGAGCGTACCGTGTCGTGGGACGAGGTTTTTTGTGGCCCGCGTGTTTCGTGATGGCTCTGCCATGGCTCTTACATATATTTTGGACTCTCAGCACCGTCTCAAAAGCCATCCCTCGTGTGGGAGTAAATTATCATCAAAACTTGGCTAACTTAATCAACTCGCCGAGTGACTTCTTAAGTTTGTTATCTCGTACATTTTTCGGAGAAGGGCAAGATTTTCTGTGGACTGCATTGATAGGTAGATTGGGATGGCTGGACGTCGTGCTTCCGCGTGCGGCGTACATAATCGCGGGTGCATGCGTTATAATGGCGATCTTTACGCAACGAGGGAAAGTTATCGAGCCGGGTTACAAGATGAGAATCCTCGTGGTCGCTGCCACTGTCGCCTCCGTGATTATGGTTGTCATTCCGCTATATCTTTACTGGACGCCGCATGGTGCGATTCTGGTTCAGGGCTTACAAGGGAGATACTTTATCCCCGCAATTGCTTTCTTGCTGGTATGGATCGGATTTTCGATGCCGCAACGTATTCGGTGTATAGCAAAGGTCTTTATATTATTCGGTGTCGCTACTGTTCAGATTTATGCGTTACACGCTTTAGTCGTTAGTTTTTATGGATAGAGCATAAGTTAGGTTACAGTCGGCGATTTAATCAGATAATTAGATACGGATAGCGTGACATTTGGGTTGGGTATTCTGAACCTTGGTATAGATAACAGCTCTGAGGCGTATGTAGTTAGGATGGATCACTCTTTCATAATTCCCGCTTACGGACGGTCCTCCTATCTGGAAGACTGCCTAGAGTCGCTGGCGGCCCAGACTCTGGGAAGTCCGGTGATTGTTTGCACTTCCACGCCATTCGACGGAGTTGAGGACTTATGCCACCGCTTTAACGCGCGGCTGCAGATTCATTCGCCTAACCGCGGGATCGGGGCAGACTGGAACGCGGCGTTGGTGGTGGCGGGCACGGAGTTGGTCACGCTCGCCCATCAAGACGATATCTATCTGCCGGAGTTCGCGGCGGAAATGGTTGCCGCCGCCGAAAGCAGCCCTGAATCGGCGATTTTGTTTTCCGATGCGGACGAGATTACTTCGGACGGAAAGGTCATGCTGCAGCATCGGAACACCTCGGTGAAACGATTGATCGGCCGTGTCGCGTTTGCGGGGCGTCCCACGATACGTGGCCCCGTTTCGCTCAGGCTGTTGTTGGGGCTTGGCAATCCGATTACCTGTCCGGCAGTTACGATTAGACTCCCGCGAAGCAATGGGTTCCGGTTCCGCGAGGATCTGCGCACCAACATGGATTGGCTGGCCTGGATTGAGCTGGCCAAATGCGGCGGGATTACCCGCGTGCCGAAGGTACTGATGCAACACCGCGCCCACGACCAGAGCGCCACAGCGAGATGTCTCTCTGATGGCGCGAGGAGTGAGGAAGATCGTTTGGTGTTTGACCGGATGTGGCCTCGCCCAGTGGCATCTATACTGGCGCACCTTTATCAACGCTCTTATGCGGGATACTCGAAGTGAACGTACTGACATTCCTGCTGATTACGACGACGACGTTGTGCACAATCGCGGCGCAGCTGCTCCTGAAGCGGGCGGTCAACGGTCCGGCCATGAGTGCCGCCATGTCGCATGGTCCACTGGCGTTCGTAGTTTCTGCAGCGTTTAATCCGATAGTGCTTGCGGCGCTCAGCCTTCAGGTATTTGGTTATATCGTATGGTTCTTCGTGCTTACGCGGGAACGGCTCGCGATTGCCTTCGCTATCTCGGGCTCCACGTTCTACATTTTGATGGCACTCGCCGCCATGTACTTCTATGGTGAACGAATGGGGATGTGGCAGTGGGCTGGGATCGTGTTTATTTCTATTGGCGTGTTGCTGATTACCCGCAACCGTTGACGTTTTTGCTGGTGCCAGTCGTTCATATCCACGGCTAGGCGCCGTTTAGGGGAAGTTAAAGATGACAACTGAGGTAGCCTCAGTGAGTCCGGAACGGGTCGCGCTAGTGATCGCCGCCTACAACGAGGGCAAAGTGATTGCGGAAGTGGTGCGCGATGCGTTGCGGCTGTTTCCGCTGATCGTCGTGGTTGATGATGGCTCACCAGATAGCACTGGCGCGGCGGCTCTTTCCGCTGGGGCCGTAGTGCTTAGGCATCCCATTAACTTAGGGCAAGGGGCGGCGTTGCAGACGGGAATTCAATATGCCCTACAGCGGGAAATTGATTTTGTCGTCACCTTTGATGCCGACGGCCAGCATCGGCCAGAAGACGTGCTGAAGATGCTTGAAGCGTTGATTCGTAACGGAGACCAGGTTGCCCTAGGTAGCAGGTTTCTAGGCGAGACGGTGGGTATGCCGGCCTCGCGACGCCTGTTGTTAAAGGCAGCTACGGTGTTCACTCGGATTACCACCGGGTTGCGTGTCACGGATGCGCATAACGGCCTGCGTACCTTTCGCCGTGATGCAGCGGAAGCCATTACGATCAGGCAGAACCGCATGGCACATGCCTCAGAGATCCTTGAGGAAATCGGCAGAATGCAACTGACCTATTGCGAGGTGCCGGTGACCATTCGTTATACCGAGTATTCCAAGGCTAAGGGCCAGTCCGGTTTCGGCGCTTTCAACATCCTGATCGACTTGCTGCTAGCGAGGCTACGAAAATGATCAAGGTTTTTCTCAGCTTGTTAGGGTTGATCGTCATTGCGTACGGCGCTCGTGAATGGCGGAATTCGCGATTGGTGAGCCTATCGCTGGTTGTCTGTAGTTTAGTGGCAGGTGTACTGGTCTGGTTTCCAGCCTGGTCCGATCAACTGGCACATTTTGTCGGTGTCGGACGTGGTGCGGACATGATTCTCTACTGCTATAGCGCGATCAGCTTCTTGATGATTCTCAACCTGGGACTCAAACAGCGCGACTTGCATCAGTCGACGACCCGGCTGGCGCGCTATATTGCTGTGACCACGCCACGCTTGCCGAAAGGGGATTCAACGGAAAAGTGACGGCATTAGTGCTTACGCGGCAAGCGCCGGTAGACGGGGCAGCGCGTTTCCCTTAATCGGGAAAAGTTCTGGTCCTTAACCGGCGAATATTGACCAAAACCTTTTGATCCGGACGAGCTGCCATGAATGAAGAGTACGGAAGCGCGTATACGGCCTATCAGGCCAATCGCAGTGGGCTACGTAAGTTTGTCCGGAAGTTGTATCTGAATAGCGCGGCGAAGTCTTTGCGGGGGCCAACGCTAGATTTTGGCTGTGGGGTTGGCGAACTTTTGGCTCGGCTTCCGGAAGGCTCCAAGGGGCTGGAGTACAACCAAACCTCCGTCGATTGGTGCAGACAGCGCGGGTTGGATGTCACTTGGTATGACGGTTATGCCGATAACTGGCAGCTCAGCACACTCTCGGAAGCGCTGCACCTTCAGTCAATGGTATTGAGCCATGTTCTGGAGCATCTAGAAGATCCTATGGTCGTGCTTGAAGCTTTGCTTCGATCAGCAGCGCGTATGGGGATACGCCGGATCCTGATCATCGTGCCAGGACGAGCTGGCTATGATTCTGATGCCACGCACCGGACTTATATCGATTGGGCGATGCTGGAAAATTGTCTGACCGCTCATCCAACGTACCGCATTGCCAACCACAAGTATTTCCCAGTTGATGCGCCAAGCATTGGTGACTGGTTTCGTTACCATGAACTCCAGGTTCTGTTGACGTGCTGAAATCTTAGACGATTGAACTAGCAAACTGTATGAAGTAAACGCTGAACTAATTCACGGGTGACCAACGCGTCACAGTAGCGTGGATGAGTCAATCTTTGCCCAACCCCGTATTTGATTAATTCGCGAACGTCATTGCAGCGTTTGGTATGCGCCGCACTGGGGTGATGCCAGCCAGTCTCTGCGTCACGCTCTTACCTAGCGACACGCCGAGGTTGCCATTGGTTTCATGCCAAGCGCGCGAGTGAACCTAAGTGATGGGTATATCGCCATTGGCCTTTGGCGGTTATCTCCGCGCGATGGCCAGATAGTTATCTTTATGCTTTGCGCGAGCTCAGCGCTTCTTGTTTCCCATGACTCGCTCTGGAAGATCGCCAGGTCACACCATCATTTGATGCATTTCCGTAATGGCCGATAACCAAGTACACGCTGGAGATAGCTCGAGCGTCCGGTGCGGTGAGTGATGCAGAGCGGAAGTTGTCGGTCGCAGGTAGAAATCCTTCCGGTGATGTCGAGCGTAGGTACCGCTCGATTGGCACGTGGCTGAACGGCTTGCGCTGCTTTTGTCGCTGCGGCCAACAATCAGGCGTGTGGAGTAGCGATCATTGCCAGACAGAAGTTGGCAATGATCCTCCTTGGGATGGGTGTTGGCGTTACTGCGGAAGAGTACGGCGGATTGCTTAGAGCGCTGCTTCAAGTTCAGGCAAAAGCTTGAACAAGTCGCCAACCAGTCCAAAATCGGCAACCTCAAAAATCGGCGCTTCACCGTCTTTGTTGATGGCGACAATGGTGCCTGCATCCTTGATACCGGTGAGATGCTGGATGGCGCCGGAGATGCCGATCGCCATATACAGCTCAGGTGCGATGATCTTGCCAGTCTGGCCGACCTGCATTTCGTTCGGGCAGTAGCCGGCATCGACGGCGGCGCGGGAGGCGCCCACGGCCGCGCCGATCTTGTCGGCGAATTTGTAGATGATGTCGAAGTTTTCTTTGGAACCGACACCACGCCCGCCGGAGACGACCTTGCTGGCGCTTTGCAGGTCGGGGCGGT
>JBDTBF010000064.1:0-21944 GCA_039924175.1 Rhodanobacter sp. | reverse complement strand
CCCTACGAGACTCGAACTCGTGTTCCCGCCTTGAGAGGGCAGTGTCCTGGGCCACTAGACGAAGGGAGCGTTATGCTGCGAGGCGCGCTAGTATAACGGAATTGTTTCGTCCGGCAACGCTTGACGTTCTTGGGGTGGCTTATGGTAAATCTCGCCTAGCCCAAGTGTCGCAATGTTAGCCGGTGGGCCCGTCTCACACTGCGCTGCAGTGCGAGCCACCACTACCCAAGGGCAATTTTGCCCGGTAAGGATTCCGACCGTTTGAACCTCGAATCAAGGATCGACAACGTGCCAACGCTGCGGATTATTCCGCGCGATCAGCACAATGTTTCGCGCAAAAACATCAGTAAAGCCGCGCTACGCGTGCTGTACCGCTTGAATGAAGCCGGTTACACGGCGTATCTGGTGGGTGGTGCTGTGCGCGATCTGCTGTTGGGTTTCACGCCGAAAGATTTTGACGTAGCCACCAGCGCCACCCCCGATGAAGTGAAGCACCTGTTCCGCAATTGCCGATTAATTGGCCGCCGCTTTCGTCTCGCTCACGTCGTGTTTGGGCCCGAGATTATTGAAGTGGCTACTTTTCGCGGCGTGGGTGAAGACGGTGCCGAAGGTGATCGCCGCCTGGTTGACGGGCGCATTGTGCGCGACAACATCTGGGGCTCGATAGAAGAAGATGCGGTGCGCCGCGACTTCCGCGTCAACGCGATGTACTACGACATTAGTGATTTTTCAGTACGTGACTATGTCGGTGGCATGCAGGATCTAAAAGATCGCGTGCTGCGGCTCATCGGTGACCCGGATACGCGTTATCACGAAGATCCAGTGCGCATGCTGCGCGCTGCGCGGCTGGCGGCAAAGCTAGACATGCATATCGATGCAGCCGCGATGGCACCGTTTGAGACGCTCGGGCCGCTGCTGGCTGATGCTGCACCAGCTCGGCTGTTTGATGAATCATTAAAGATGTTCCTCAGCGGCAATGGCTTGAAAAGTTTCCGCATGCTGGAGCACTGCGGCTTGCTGAAATTCTTATTCCCGTCCACGGCACGCGCGCTCAAGCGTGGCGATGTGTCGTTGCGCTCGCTGGTTGAACAAGGCTTGGCAAATACCGATTCGCGCGTGAAAGAAGGGAAATCGGTCACCCCGGCATTTCTTTTTGCGGTGTTGTTGTGGGGCGAGGTGCGCGATGTGGCCCAGCGCGCGATGGAGCAGGGTTCGACCGCTGCGGACGCCTGGATACAAGCGTCTGCGCGCGTGGTGTCCGAGCAGTGTCAGCGCGTCGCCATCCCGCGTCGTTTTACTTTTGTGATGGAAGAAATTTGGCTGTTGCAGCCGCGTTTTGAGCAAGTGCAGCGTAAGCGGGTGTTTCGGCTGATGTCTCACCCCCGCTTTCGCGCGGCATTTGATTTCCTGTTGTTGCGTGGCAGTGAGTCTCCCGCCATGCGTGAGCTGGGCGAATGGTGGACCCACGCGCAGCAGTTGCCCCCCGACGTGCTGGCCGCTGCACTACCGCTCAGTAGCGGTAGCGTGGTGGTGGATAACGCCGCGTTGCCGACGGCTAGAAAGCCACCGCGGCCACGCCGGCGTCGCCATAAGTCAGGTAGCAAACCAGGTCCCGCGTGAGCGCTTACGTCGCGCTGGGCAGTAACCTCGACGATCCGCGGCAGCAGGTGTTGGACGCCATACGGGCGCTCGGCGAGTTGCCCGCTACGCGCGTTTTGCAACAGTCGCACCTCTATCGCACGCCGCCGTGGGGTGTGCTGGATCAGCCGATGTTTATTAATGCGGCGGTAAAACTGGATACGCCGCTGGAACCGCACGCGCTGCTTGCCGCGTTATTCCGTATCGAACAAGATGCTGGCCGTGTACGTGCACAGCGCAATGGCCCGCGCACACTGGATCTAGACCTGCTCTACGTCGATGGCGTGGAAATGAATGATGTCCAGTTGGTTTTGCCGCATCCACGCCTGACGGAACGTGCGTTTGTACTGCTGCCGCTCAACGACATCGCGCCAATGCTGCACATTCCCGGCAAGGGACTCGTTGCGCAATTATTGACGCAGCTTGATCTGGCTGGTTGTGAACGGCTGATTTGAGCCATCATGGTGGCGGCCGAAGTGTCGGCACCTGTTTTTATCATGAGGACTTGCCGTGTACGTGGAAGATGCCAGTGTTCCCGAACGCAAACCGGTGACCGTGCCGGGTTTGCAAGCGATGAAAGTGCAGGGACAGCGCATCACGATGTTGACCGCCTACGATGCCAGTTTTGCGTGGCAGCTTGAAGCAGCGGGTATTGATATGGCGCTGGTGGGCGATTCGTTGGGCATGGTCATACAAGGCCATCGCAGTACGCTGCCGGTCACGCTGAATGACATGGTTTATCACACCAAAGCGGTGGCGCGTGGCCTACGAGCGACGTTATTGGTGGCGGATCTGCCGTTCATGGCCGATCGCGATACGGCCTCTGCGTTAGAGGCCGGCGCGCGCTTAGTCGGTGAGGCCGGCGCGGCGATGGTGAAGATAGAAGGCGCTGCGCCCTATATTTTAGAGGCTATTGCCGCACTGACCGTACGCGCTATTCCGGTTTGTGCACATCTAGGGTTGACGCCGCAGTCAGTACATAAATTTGGTGGCTTTCGCATTCAAGGACGCGAGCAAGCGGCGGCGGATCACATTCTGGCCGAAGCGTTGGCGGTGCAAGACGCCGGCGCGGATGTGTTAGTGATGGAAGGTGTGCCGGTGTCATTGGGCAAGCGCGTGACTGAAGCGCTGCACATCCCGGTGATTGGTATCGGCGCGGGCCCGCATTGCGATGGGCAGGTGCTGGTGATTCACGACATGCTGGGTATCACGCCCGGCAAACGGCCAAAGTTCAGCAAGGATTTCCTGGCGGGGCACGACTCGGTAGCCGCCGCTATTGCTGCCTATGCAGCCGATGTTCGTAGCGGCGTATTCCCCGCGCCGGAACATTGTTTCAACTAAAGTTGAGCGAAAACCATGCAAACTATGCAAGATGCGGCCGCGCTACGGGCCGCTGTTCGTGGCTGGCGCGCCAAAGGTGAAACCGTTGGCTTTGTGCCGACCATGGGTAACCTGCACGCGGGTCATCAATCGTTGATTAAGTTGGCGCGCGCGCGCATGGATCGTGTCGTCGCCAGCGTGTTCGTCAACCCGACACAGTTTGGTCCGACCGAAGATTTCGATCGTTATCCGCGAACGTTGGTGCAAGATCAGAAAGTGCTGGCAGACGAGGGCTGTGATGTCCTGTTTGCGCCCGACGTCGCGACCATTTACCCGTTCGGAGCCTCACATAGCGTCAGCCTGCACGTGCCGCAAATCACCGATACCTTGGAAGGCGCGCGTCGGCCCGGCCATTTCGATGGGGTTGCCACCGTGGTGTGCAAGTTGTTCAACTTGGTGCAGCCAGATTTAGCGGTGTTTGGGCAGAAAGACTTCCAGCAGTTAAAGGTGCTGGAGCGGATGGTGCGCGATCTTTCGCTGCCGATAAAAATAATGGCCGCGCCCATCTTTCGCGCGGACGATGGTCTGGCGCTGAGCTCGCGCAATCAGTATTTGTCTGCGCAAGAGCGTGCGCGCGCACCGGTGATTCACGCCACTTTGTTGAAAATGCGCGACTTGCTGGGCCAAGGGCATAAATGGCAGGCGCTTGAGCAAGTGGCGGCAACACACTTGGTTCGCGCGGGTTTTGAGCCGGATTACGCAGTGATTCGTCGCGCCAGCGATTTATCTGAGCCAGCGGAAGGCGAGCAAACCGGGTTGATCGCGTTGATCGCCGCGCGGCTTGGCAGCACGCGCCTGATCGATAATCTGCTGTGTGATTAATGCTGGGCTAACCCTTACCCGTCGTTTCGGCGCTGACAGGCCCCGCGAGCTTCATAAATTACTGTAACGCGTGGCGTTGGCTTCCGCCGGGAATCGCTTGTTGGCCCGCTCCGCCGCTGGCAAATGACATAGTGCGGGCCACCCTATGTTGCAGCGCAGCGGCATCAGTTCGATAATGCCCGACTTTGCAGGCTGATCCTGCTGGAAAGAACATCATGCAGTTGAACATGCTTAAGGCGAAGATCCACCGCGCGACGGTGACCCACGCCGAATTGAATTACGAAGGCTCCATTGCCATCGATGGTTTGTTGCTGGATGCGTCCGGCATCCGCGAGTACGAACAAATTCACGCGTGGAACGTCAACAGTGGCCAACGTTTCGTAACGTACGCACTGCGCGCGGAAGATGGCTCAGGCATCATCTCAGTGAACGGCAGCGCCGCTCGTAGCGCGCAGGCTGGTGATGTGGTCATCATTGCTGCGTTTGTCGTGGTAGACGAAGCTGAGCTGGATCGTTACCACCCCACTTGCGTCTACATTGGCAAGGGTCCGGGCAATCACATCAGCCACACCAATCAGTCCATCCCGACGCAGATGGCGGACGCCTGATACGTTAAGCAGTCGCGTTGCTTTGGCTGCGCGATTGCTTGGCGAGTGCCCACATCACGTGTTCGCGTACGATCGCCGAAGGGTGATCGGCGCGCGCGTTGAGGGCCTCGCGAACCGAGTCGGAGGCTGGCGCGTTGCCTAATGCCACAGCGATATTGCGTAACCAGCCTTCATAGCCGGTACGGCGAATGGCCATACCCTCGGTGCGTTTGAGAAACTCCGCTTCCGTCCAGGCAAACAGTTCAACAAGTTTTGCGCCGTCGAGGCTGTGCCGTGGAGCGAAGTCGGGCTCGGTAGCGAGCTGCGCAAATTTGTTCCACGGACAGACCAACTGACAGTCATCGCAGCCGAAAATACGGTTGCCGATCGGCGTGCGCAGGTCTTCGGGAATGCTGCCTTTGAGTTCAATGGTCAGGTAGGAAATGCAGCGCTTTGCATCCAACCGATACGGCCCAAGGATCGCTTGCGTGGGGCATACCTCAATGCAGCGCGTGCACGTGCCGCAGTGCGCACTGGCTGGCGCGTCGACCGGCAAAGGCAGATCGGTATAAAGCTCACCGAGAAAGAAATACGAACCGGCATTGCGGTTGATTAATACCGTATGTTTGCCGATCCAGCCTAGTCCGGCGTTACGCGCTAGCGCTTTTTCCATCACCGGTGCCGAATCCACGTAGGCGCGATAACCGAAGTCACCAACGGCTGCGTGAATACGCTCAGCCAGTTTTTGCAGGCGGCTGCGCATCAGTTTGTGATAATCGCGCCCCAGTGCGTAGCGAGAAACATAGCCGGCCTCGCCGTCATGCAGCACATCCCATGCGTTCGCCGTGCCCGGCGGAATGTAATCCATGCGCACGGCAATAACTCGCTGCGTGCCCGGTTCCAGTTCGGCCGGGCGCGTGCGTTTGGTGCCGTGTCGGCCCATATATTCCATCTCGCCCTGATAGCCCAGCTCCAGCCATTGGTTGAGGTGCGCTTCGTCGTCGGCCAGGTCCGTACCGCTGATGCCGGTCTGCGCGAAGCCGAGTTCGCTGGCCCAGCGCTTGATGTCTTGCGCTAAGGCCGCGTAGTCCGGTGCTGTGTTGTTGTCGATAGAAGGCATTCGCCTATTGTAAGCGTGGCTCGTGCCTATAATTCAGACATGCCCCAGCCATCCTACCGACGAGCCTTGTATACCGTTGCGCAATTGCGTGTGCTGGAGCGCGACGCGATGGCGGTGCTGGGTGTCAATGGTGTTGATTTGATGCGACGTGCCGCTAATGCGGCGTTGACCAGCGTGCGTCGACATTGGCCCGACGCGCAGCGCCTCAATGTGTGCTGCGGCCCCGGTAACAACGGCGGCGACGGTTTTGTGCTGGCCCAATTGGCGCGTGAGGCAGGGCTTCATGTCCACGTGATAGCGCTTGCGGCAACGGCATCAGGTGACGCAGCGCAAGCGCGCGCCGGGTGGGAATCGAGTGGCGGCCAGGTGCACTCATGGGCGGAAGATAGCGAACTGCCCGACGCGGATGTGCAGATAGATGCGTTGTATGGCATCGGCTTGAATCGAGCACCGGGACCAGACGTGGCGCGTTTGATCGATTGCATGAACGCCGGTGATGCCGCGCGGTGCGCGCTGGACGTACCCTCCGGTTTGAATGCCGATACCGGCAGTTGTCCCGGTGCGGCCGTGCGAGCAGATGTCACCGTAACCTTTATTGCGGACAAGCGCGGCTTGCACACAGGACGCGCGGCGGATCATGTGGGTTGCGTGGAATTGGCGTCGCTTGGGTCGTCTGACTCCGCCTACGAGGGTGTGTCGCCCGACGCACACTTGCTACTGGCCGCTGCGTTACCGCGGCGCGCGCGCTACGCCAACAAGGGTCTTTACGGCCATGTCTTGGTTATTGGTGGTGACTACGGTATGGCGGGTGCGGTGCGACTGGCGAGTGAGTCGGCGTTGCGTGCTGGCGCGGGCTTGGTCAGCGTGGCAACGCATGCGGAGCATATTGGCATCTTGAACACGACGCGGCCGGAGTTGATGGTGCACGCCGTCACGGACGTGTTGTCGTTGACGCCGCTTTTGGCGCGCGCCAGCGTGTTAGCACTCGGTCCTGGACTGGGGCAGGCGGCGTGGGGACGGGCGTTGTGGCAGTGCGCGCTGGAGTCAAACAAGCCCTTGGTGCTGGATGCTGATGGCTTGAACTTGTTGGCACGCGTACCGCGCCAGTTCACCGCACCGACGATACTGACGCCGCACCCCGGTGAGGCAGCGCGTTTGCTAGGTATATCAGTGGACGCCGTGGAACAAGACCGCTTTGCTGCCGCGCGCGAACTTTCCCGTCGCTACGCTGCCGTGGTCGTACTGAAGGGGGCTGGTAGTTTGATCGCTGCTGCCGATGGCCGTATAGACGTCTGCCCGTGGGGGAATCCGGGTATGGCATCGGGCGGTATGGGGGATCTGCTGACCGGTATCGTTGCGGCCTTGTTGGCGCAAGGGTGTGACGCCTGGCAGGCGGCATGTTTAGGTGTAGGTCTGCATGCGCGCGCCGGTGATGCGGCTGCGCAAGCGGGGGAACGTGGTTTGTTGGCCAGCGACTTACTGGCGCCGTTGCGTATGTTGAGCAACCCAGCAGCGCAGAACGAGAGTGAGCATGAGTGACGTGATGGAAACTATGACCGACCAACGGTCATGGGCGCTGGCGGACGAGGCGGCTACCGAAGCGTTGGGTCGCCGTTTGGCCGGGCTGATTAATGGCGGCATGGTGTTGTATCTGGAAGGTCCGCTGGGCGCTGGCAAAACCAGTTTTGCGCGTGCTCTGCTGATTGCGTTGGGTGTTGGTGAGCGGGTTAAAAGCCCGACTTATAGCCTGGTTGAGGGCTATAGGGCGCACGGACGCCCGGCGTGGCATCTCGATCTGTATCGCATCGCGGACCCCGGCGAGCTGGAGTGGCTGGGGTTGGATGCGCTATCTGACCAAGCGGCATTGGTGTTGGTTGAGTGGCCTGAGCGCGGCATCGGCGCGCTACCTGCGGCTGATCTGGAGTTGCATTTGCGTTACGTGGATGACGGTCGGCAGGCGACGTTTTGTGCTCGTAGTGCGCGCGGCGCCGAACTCTTGGCGCGCCTGGTCTGAGCCAGTCTGGCAGGGCGTCTGGGCGATGCACTGGTGATTGGCTGGGCGAGCGGCAGCGTTGGTAGCCCGCTAAAGCGTTTGCGCAGTATTTAGGTTAGTTACAGTCCTTAGCTTGATATTACTTGATGAAACAGGTGCAGGTCATGGATATTCAAGGAGATTATCCTTGCATTCATGGTTCGACTGCGTTTCAATGCGGCCTATGAGTCGATACCTGAACCATTGGGTTGGATTGGCCGCCGCGCTGGCCTTGGCCGCGCTGCCGTGCGTTGCCGTGCATGCGGCCGATGTAAAAAGCGCACGCGTTTGGGCCGGTCCCGATTACACCCGTGTGGTGCTCGATGCGGACGGCCCGTTGAGTTACAAGATCAGCGAGGCCGCTGGACAGGTACAAGTAAACCTCGACGATAGCCGGGCACTGAGTACCTTTGTTGCTCCGGCCGCGCAAGGTTTGTACCGCGGCATGACGCATGCCCGCGTCGGCCATGACTTGCAGCTGACAGCAAAGATTGCGCCCAACAGCCGGGTAAATACTTTCTTGTTGAAACCGACCACGGGCAAGGCGTATCGGTTGGTTCTCGACTTTTACCCAAGTACCGCAACCGCGACCGCGTCCGCTCTTGGTAGTGTGCAGGCAGTGGCCGCGCCGGCGCAGGTGGCGGACGCACCCAGCAAGGTAACGCTGCCGTCCAGTCGCACCGCGCCGCATAGTTCGCGCGTGGCTACTCGTGAAGCGGCCTCCCTGTTGGACGGTCAGCGCGCCGTGGTGGTAGCCATTGACGCCGGTCATGGTGGCAAGGACTCGGGCGCGATTGGCCCGGGTGGCACCCAGGAAAAGAACGTTACCTTGGCTGTAGCGCGTGATTTGGCGGCCTTGATCAATCGCCAGCCGGGCATGAAAGCCATACTGACGCGCAATGGTGATTACTTCATTCCGCTGAAGGAACGCTACCGTATTGCGCGCCAAAATGACGCCGACCTGTTTGTGTCGGTGCACGCCGATTCATTTACCAGTGGCGACGCGAAAGGTTCTTCGGTATGGGTTTTGTCGCCGCGCGGCAAAACGAGCGAGGCGGCGCGTTGGTTGGCTGATCGTGAAAACCGTGCGGACTTGATCGGCGGCACCACCTTGGACGACAGAGACGATGACTTGGCCAAGGTATTGCTGGATATGCAGCAAGGTTGGGCGATGCAAGCCAGTGACGTGGTCGCTGGCAACGTATTGAAGGCGCTGGCTCAGTTGGGCCCGACTCATCGTGGTTACGTCGAGCGCGCTAACTTCGTCGTGTTGCGGTCGCCGGACGTACCGTCCATTTTGGTTGAAACAGCGTTCATCAGTAACCCGGCGGAGGAGAAGAAGTTGCGTGACGCGGCGCATCAGAAACAGCTCGCTGAAGCGGTGATGGATGGCGTGAAAAGTTATTTTGAAGCGGCGCCACCGCTGGGGACGTATTTTGCCGCGCAGGCGGCACGCAAGAATGGCGTTGAGTTAGCTTCAAACCGGGCAAGTAGTGCGAGCAGAAACGCGTCTAAGTCGACCTCGTCGGCGTCTAAAACCCCGGTAAACGCAACTATTGTTGCGATGAACAAGTCCGCGTCAGCAGATGACAATGTGCGCGACCGGCATCGCGTGAGCCGGGGTGAGAGCTTGCGTAGCATTGCGCAACACTATGGTGTCAGTGTGGGCGCACTGAAAACGGCGAATAGGATAAACGTGGATACGGTCCGTGCTGGCGCCGTGTTGACCATCCCGGCCAGCTGAGTAGCGCTGCGGCTAGCGGCGGAATGTGAACTTCGCTCACGATTCCCTTAAGCTGGGCGCATGTCCAGCATCCGTCGTTTATCCCCCGAACTTGTTAATCAGATTGCCGCCGGTGAAGTCATCGAGCGCCCCTCATCTGTGGTCAAAGAGCTGGTAGAAAACAGCTTGGATGCCGGTGCGTCACGCGTTGACGTGGAGATTGAAGCGGGTGGCGCTCGCTTGATTCGCGTGCGTGACGATGGAGGCGGCATCCACGTAGACGAGCTGCCTTTAGCGGTTGCATCGCATGCCACCAGCAAAATTGGCAGTTTCGGGGATTTGGAACATGTGGCCAGCATGGGTTTTCGCGGCGAAGCGTTGGCGTCGGTATCGTCGGTATCGCGCTTTACCCTGACTTCGCGCGCACGCGATCAAGACGCTGCATTTCGCATTGAAGTCGACGGTGGCAAATTGCAGGCGGCGTGTCCGGCGCAGCATCCGCAGGGCACCACGGTGGAAGTGCGCGATTTGTTCTACAACGTGCCGGCGCGCAGAAAGTTTATGCGTGCCGAGCGTACGGAATTTGCGCATATCGATGATTTGCTGAAGTCGTTGTCGTTGGGGCGAGATGGTGTGGAATTTCGCCTCAGTCACAACGGTAAGCCCGTGCGCATCTGGAAAGCTGCACGCGATGAGCAGGCCGCGTTGCAGCGCGTGGCGGCGGTGATTGGTGAAGCGTTCCCATCGCAAAGTTTGCGCATTGATTACGCCACAGCGGGTATGCATTTATCCGGCTGGGTGGGCCTACCAACCGCCTCGCGCGGACAAGCAGACGCGCAATACTTTTACGTCAATGGCCGTCTAGTCCGCGACCGTATCGTGGCGCACGCGGTGCGGCAGGCCTACGCCGACGTACTTTTCCACGGCCGCCACCCCACCTTCGTGCTTTATCTGGAGCTGGATCCGGCCGGCGTGGATGTGAACGTTCACCCGGCTAAGCACGAAGTGCGTTTTCGCGAGCAGCGCTTGGTCCACGACTTTCTATTTCGCACCTTGCATGAAGCGTTAGCGCAAACACGCGCTGGTCAAAACGTACCGCTCGCGGATGGTGCCTTGGCGCCGGCGGAGGGCGTCGCTGCGGCACCACTACCGCGCGCGCCTTGGCCCGCGTCGTTCAGTCAGAGTCGATTGAGCTTGGGTGTTCGCGACGCGCCGTTGGCGGGTTATGCCGCGTTGTTGGGTGAACCGGAATTCGTAGGATCAGCCGCACCTTTACCCGACACCGATCAAGGCGAGGTGCCTCCGCTTGGCTTCGCCATTGCGCAGCTAAAAAGTATTTTTGTGCTGGCCGAAAACGCGCAAGGTTTAGTGCTGGTCGATATGCACGCGGCGCACGAGCGCATCACCTACGAGCGGTTGAAAGCGGGGCGCGTGCACAGCAATTTGCGCTCGCAAATGTTGTTAGTGCCGCTGAGTATCGCCGTTAGTGCGACGGAAGCCGCCGCTGCGGAAGAACATGGCGAAGCGTTAGCTGAGTGGGGACTGGAATTGTCCCGCAGCGGCCCGGCGGCGATCGTGGTGCGGCGTATTCCTGCCTTGCTGGAAGGCGCGGATGTCGCGCAACTGTGTCGCGATGTACTGTCGGAATTGGCTCAACACGGTAGTTCACGGCGCCTGCAGGAAGTGGAAAACGAACTGCTTTCCACCATGGCCTGTCACGGTTCGGTACGCGCTGGGCGCCGGTTAACCTTGCCAGAAATGAATTCGTTATTACGCGAAATGGAGGCGACGGAGCGCTCGGGTCAGTGCAACCACGGCCGGCCTACCTGGACACAGTTGAGTATGAGCGAATTGGATAAGTTGTTTCTGCGTGGTCGCTGAGGGCGCGCACCGTTACGTTCCATTGGAGTCATGCATGAAACGCATCAGCTTGATTGTCGCCGCCACCATTTTAGGAGTTACCGTTGTGCATGGCACCGATTTGAAAAGTTACCAGAACAACGTAGAGCAGTGGCGTAGCAGTCGTGTTGAGCTTCTGACGGCGCCGACGGGTTGGCTCAGCTTGATCGGCTTGGAGTGGCTGCAACCGGGTACTAACCGCATTGGTAGCGCGGCAGACAATGACCTTGTGTTGAAAGCTGGCCCGCCGCACCTTGGCGTGGTCACGTTGGCAGCCGATGGCAGCGTGCACCTTCGGCTTGATGCTGATAGTGGTGCGCTGATCGACGGCAAGTCGCTGCGCGATGCAACGCTAGTGGACGACGTAAGCGCCGGTGAAGGTACGCCGACCACGGTGAGCTTTGGCAGCGCCAGCTTTTTTGTGATCGATCGAGAAGGCCGCAAAGGCCTGCGGATTAAGGACACGGAGTCAGCCCTACGCAAACATTTTTTGGGTATCGATTACTTTCCTATCGACCCAACTTGGCGCATTCAAGCGAAGTGGGTTCCTGCGTCTGCTGGAACGACGCTAGAGATGGGAACGGTCATCGGCACGATTGAGAAATATCCCGTGCCAGGGACGGCCGAATTCACCCGCGATGGCAAGACATTCGAAATTTTGCCGGTGATCGAAGTACCGGGTGACGCGCAATACTTTATTGTGTTCGCCGACCGCACCAGCGGCAAAGAAACGTATGGCGCCGCGCGTTTCCTGTATATCGACCCGCCCAAGGATGGCATGGTCGAGCTGGACTTTAACAAGGCATACAACCCACCGTGTGCGTTTACCCCGTTCGCCACCTGTCCGTTAGCGCCACCAGAAAATCGATTGAACTTGCGCGTTACCGCTGGTGAGAAAAATTATCGTGGCGGCCACGATTAATTTCTCTGGGACCTTGTAGGAACGACTTCCTAGGTGCGACCCATGCGCACGACTTGCAGGAGCGGCTTTAGCCGCGATGCTTCTTCTATCGCAGTTGGATCCGAACAGCATCGGGGCTAAAGCGCCTCCTACAACCGCGGCGCAACGGCGGCAGCGGCGCTTGTTCCCTTGTAGGGGCGACTTCAGTCGCGATGCCCTTCTTGCAACGACCATTCGCGCGATCTCGCACACGCAATCGCTCAGCGCCCCTTGAAGTCTGCCTTGCGCTTTTCCAGGAAGGCGGACGTGCCTTCGTGCATGTCTTCGGTGGCAAACGCTAGCGCGAATCCCTGTGTTTCAAATTCCAGCCCTTGATCGATCGCAGTTTCGCCGCCGCTGAGAATGGCGTCGAGGATGCCGGCCGCAGCGAGGGGGGCAGCGGCAGCTAACTGATCGGCCAACGCGATAACCGCTTCGTCCAGCGCATCCGCCGCGACGATGCGCGTGACAATGCCTAACTCGAACGCGCGTTGCGCGTTGATCACGGCACCGGTCAGACAAAGTTCCAACGCTGCGCCGCGGCCAGCCAGACGCAGCAAGCGCTGCGTACCGCCAAAGCCGGGAATCAAACCAAGGGTAATTTCGGGCTGGCCGAATTTGGCTTTCTCGCTGGCAACACGCAAGTGGCACGCCATGGCCAGCTCCATGCCGCCGCCCAGTGCGAAACCTTGAATGCGCGCGACAACGGGTTTGCCGAGCCGTTCGATCGAACTCATCAAACGCTGGCCGGTGCGCGAGAAGCTCTGCGCCTGCACCGGCGTGTAGCTGTGCATCTCCGCGATGTCAGCTCCCGCAACAAACGCCTTTTCACCCGCGCCGGTGAGCACAATGGCGCGCACCGCGTCGTCTTGGCCGGCTTGCGCAAACGCAATCGTCAGTTCGTTCAGCGTGTCACGATTGAGTGCGTTGAGTTTGTCGGGCCGGTTGACGATGATGGTGCGCACGGCGCCGCGGTTGCCAATCTCAAGGTTGCGATAAGCCATAGCCCTTAACTCTGCAATGATGAAGGGTGGATGGTAACAGCGGGAACCTTTGCGACTATTGGGTTTCTCAAGACAGCGCGCGTCGCCGCCGGGATCAGCCCTGAGCGGCGTGGCGCTATCACTTTGTTGTTACGGAGAAAAGTTAGGTGGAAATGGGCATGGCATCTCTGCGCTATGGCTGCCTCGGTTTGCTATTGCTGACCGGTGTAGCGCACGCGCAGTTGCGCCCATCGGCGGCAGCTTCTACTACGTCCGCGCAGGTCAAGTTGGACAAGGCCAAGTTGTCGTATGCCATTGGTTACCAGATTGGCAGCCAGTTTGCCGACGGCAGGCCAGAGGTTGATCTTCCGACGTTGCAGCGCGCCATTCGGGACGCGGCGGCGAAGCGCCATCCCACCGTGTCCATGCAGGACATGCACCTGCAATTGCAGGGCCTGAATCGACGGATGCATAGCGAGGCGCTGGCAGAGTTCACCCGGATTGCCGCAGCCAATGCGCGCAAGAGTGCAGATTTTATGCAGCACAACCGGCAGTTGCCGGGGGTTGTGCAGTTGCCATCCGGCGTGCAGTACTCAGTTATCAAAAGTGGTAGTGGAACCACGTCGCCCAAAGTGACCAGCACGGTGACGGTGAATTATCGCGGCATGTTGGTGGACGGCACCGAGTTTGACAGTACGTGGGCACACGGCGCGCCGGTAAACTTTGTGGTCAATCGAGTGATTCCCGGTTGGCGTGATGTTATTCCGCGGATGCATGTGGGTGACCGCTGGAAAGTGGTCATTCCGCCGCAGCTGGCGTACGGCGAGGCGGGCGAATTACCGCGCATTGGCCCGAATGAAGCGCTGCAGTTTGAGATTCAGCTACTGGCTATCAAACCGGACAGCGAGCACTGAAACACGCCGGTGGTAGCATGCTGAAGCATGGTAAATGACGATTCGAACCCCGTTGTCCTACTTCCGCTGACGCCGTGCATCGGCGTCTGTCGCTTGGACGCGCGCGGCTACTGCGTCGGTTGCCAGCGTACGGGCGATGAGATTGCCAACTGGCGGGGCATGAGCGATGAAGAGCGCTTGTTGGTGATGGACGAGGTGTTGCCGAATCGACCGACATCGTGATTGATGAGTTGATGGCCGCGTTACGGCCGCTGTCCGCGCCGCCGGCTGGCCCGGGATGGAACCATAGCGAGGTTGCTGATTTGCTGGGTGACAGTAAGCGCCGTCCGGCAGCGGTATTGATTGGCGTACGTGCCGGCGTGCAACCTCGCTTGGTGCTTACATTACGGACTAAGCATTTGCATGCCCACGCCGGCCAAGTCGCCTTCCCTGGTGGTGGCATGGACCCTAACGATGGCGGTGATGTACTGACCACCGCGTTGCGCGAAAGCCAGGAAGAAATTGGCCTCGAACGGGCTTTGGTCACGCCACTGGGTTATCTGGATTGCTTGGAAACGGTCAGCGGCTTTTGTGTCACACCGGTGGTCGCACGTATCGCCGCCGACGCTCGCCTGGTGGCGTCGCCAGATGAAGTGGCGGAAGTGTTTGAGGTGCCGCTGGCGTTCTTTCTGGAGCCGGCAAACCTGCGTCGCTACACGATGGAGTTTCGTGGCCATCAACGGCCAATGATCGAATTTGTTCACGGCGGTCACCGCATCTGGGGCGCTACCGCTTCCATGTTGTTTAACTTGCTGCAAAGGATGGGCCGACAATGACTCTGCAAACTACCTTGATCGATGTAGCGGGCCTTGCTGCGCTGCGCGCTGACGATGTGTTGATCGTGGATTGCCGGTTCGGTTTGGCCGATCCAGCTCAGGGACTGCGCGATTACGAGGCGGGCCATCTTCCTCATGCCGTGTACGCCAGCCTCGATCACGACTTGTCTGATCTGTCGCGTCAAACCGAAGGATTGGGTCGGCACCCGCTGCCGTTGCAGCCAGCGTTCAGTGCGTTGCTGTCGCGTTGGGGCTGGCACGAAGGTATGCAGGTGGTTAGCTACGATGCTGTAAGTGGCGCCATGGCGGCGGCACGTTTGTGGTGGTTGCTACGACTGGTTGGCGTGCCAGCGGCGGTATTAGATGGTGGCTATGCCGCCTGGCAGGCCGCAGGTTTGTCGGTGGAAACTGGCGCCGCGCCGGAGCGCGTCGCCAGTCACGTCGATCTGCGTTACAACAGCGGCCAAGTGCTGCTTGATCATGCGCAGCTACGCGATCATCCCGAGCAGCAGCTAGTGCTAGACGCCCGCGCGGCGCCGCGTTATCGCGGCGAAGTGGAGCCGTTGGATCGAGTGGGCGGGCACGTGCCGGGCGCGCTGAATCGTCCGTTTTCCGACAACCTCGGCTCGGACGGCCATTTCAAATCGGCCACCCAATTACGCAACGAATTTACCGCTGTGCTCGGTACTGCTGAGCCGTCGAAGGTGATGCACATGTGTGGGTCTGGCGTTACCGCTTGTCATAATTTGCTAGCGATGGAATACGCCGGCCTGCATGGCTCGCGCCTGTATGCGCCATCCTGGAGCGGCTGGGTGAGCGATCCGTCACGGCCGGTGGCGAAAGGCTAACCCGGAGGCGCACAGGGTGCGCTTCTACGGCCTTAGCTAGGCAACGCGCCGGTGTGCTTCTATGGGTTGCTTTTGCTTTTCAGTCGTAGCACTAACTGCTGCAGGGTGGCTTGCGCTTCGGGGTGAAAATACTCATCTAGGAACGCGTCCAATGGCAACGCGTCTAAATTGGCAAACGCGCTAGCCAAATCGGCGCGAGCGAGGGCTCGCGTGGCCAGCATCGCGTGCGCGGGCAGGGCCAGCAATTCAGTGAGCCAATGCAAGGCGCGTGGGGTCACTTGTTCGACGCCGGTTAATTCATCGACAAAACCACACGCGAGTGCTTCGCTGGACTCGATCATGGCGCCGGCTACCAGCAAGCGCTCAGCCCGATAGGCGCCGACGACTCGGCGCAGCGCCAGTTGAATGCACTCGGGCACAATCAGTCCGACTTGTACTTCGTTCAAGCCAATCCGGTACGGACCTTGTGCCATCACACGATAATCGCAAAACAACGCGAGCACCGCACCGCCGGCCGGACTGTGGCCAGTAACAGCGGCGACCAGCGGAATCGGTGCGCGCGCCAAGGTGGCGCAAAGTGCAAAAAACTCGCGCCAGTATTCGCGTACGCCGGCTCGGTCGTAGCCAAGTAGGGAAGGAATATCGACGCCTGCGGAAAACAAACCTTGGGCACCCGACAACATGATCCCGCGTGCGCCATTGTGCACGCTGTCGTCAACGGCCGTCCGCAACGCACGCACCAGTTCCAAATTCAGTGCGTTGACTGGCGGACGCGCCAAATTGATTTCGGTGATGTTGCCGTGTGCAATGAGGTTGAGCATAGAGATTCCGTCAGTAGGTTTATTGCGGATGTTCGTCGGCAGTCCAGTGATAGCGCACGGCGTAGTCCAACGTCGCTTTGCCGTTGGCGGGCACATTAACGCGGAACTCTAAGGTGTCGGCTGATTGTAGGCTGGGCTTGCTGCTGGACGAGGCAAGTGTCCATTCGCGCCAACGGTTGGGATGCTCGCGTACGGTGATTATGCGTGCGCTGTCACTGGCGTTACTAAGTTCAATGCGAAACGCTTCGTCCAGCACGCGGCCGGCTTTGTCGACGCTGAAATGAGTACGCGTGCGCTCGGCGCGTAGGTCGAACGCGGTGCCCAAGGTCATGCTGGCATCGCTGCCCTTGGGCGTGTCGTTGATCCGACCTTCGCCAATGAATTGGGCCGTACCATCTTTGTCGATGGTGAGTACGCGCAAATAGCCGGCGGGTAGGCTGTCGAACGCTTTCAGCTTCAGCGTACTGAACACTGCGTTGCTGCTGCTCTGGTCGAAATTGCTGCTTAACATTGGCTGTGCTGGCTGCCAGCTATTGCCATTTTCGTACAAGGCGGTGCGCTCGCAATCCAACGTGCGAGTGGCATACAGCGGCACTTGGCTAATGCTGCCGTTCGGTAGGTCCACGGCGGTCGGCAGCGTATAGCTGCGGTAGTCTGCCAAGGTCGCTTGCTGCGGCATATCAGCGCTTTCGGCCTTCGCGCTGAAGTTGCGTGCCATGGCGACCATCGGGCGCGGCGCGGATTCTTTGGCGAAATTTGGTTCGCCGGCGATCAAGGTAAGTTGTGCGTTTTGCCACGTGCTACCGCTGCGGTTGGCAATACTGGCGCGCGATTCAAACTGTAAGCGGCAGGCGTTGCCCGGTTGTAGCGTGCCAACATAAGCCGCGCGCCAGCCGAGGCCGGAGGTTGGGTAACTGAGCGATGCGGTGACGGGGCCGGCATGTGCAGCATCCAACCGAACGCGCAAGCTGGAACCGCTGGGGAAGTCGCCCTCGTTCACTTGTACTGCCGCGTAGGTACGAATCAAGCGCGTGGCGCCACCGTTCCGAACGACTAGCCCATCGCTGCCCGCACGTAGCAAGGTTCCGCTGGCAAGTGTCGCGCCATCGGCACCCAAAACGGTGATGGTGCGCCCGACCATGCCCGTCAGTGCCGCGTTCGGGCCTTGACCAAGCAGTAAACGCTGCGAAATAACTTTGGCTGAGTTGTTGGGGAACCCCAGTGCCAACGATTCTGCATCCAGTTGCACCGGCAGATCGCCAAGCACGACGTCCTGAACCCCGGATTTCAAGTTCAATGCGCGCTTTTCGCGCACGACGGCGTAGCCATCGCTATCGCCGCCATCGCCATTGCTGGCATAAAGCGCCGCGCTGTCGCTGCGGTAGACGGTGATGTTGGCGTTGTCGGTGGCGTGCAGCAAAGGTGCTGCGAAGCATGCACCAGCACAGGCGATGGCGATGGCGGTTTGGCGTAACGACGTCATGGCTTAATCCGTCAAAAAAGTTGTTCCATCATAACCAACGCTAGTGAAAACTGAGTGGTTGGATGTGCGTCAGTTCAAAGTAACGCGCTGCGAACGGCGTCTCGGATAGATGGCGGTAGCGACACTGCCTTGCCGTTGCTTGGGTCCATCCAAACCATCACCACCTGGCCATCGCAATACAGATGGCTGGCATCGCTGGCGTCGACGATGCGGTGACTGAGGGTGAGTGAGCTGTTGCCCAGGCGGGTGCAGCGTAATTCAATGTGTAATTGCGCTGGCCACGCGGTTGGCGCCCGATAATTAAGCTCACTAGCGGCCAATACCGGCATCGCGTGTTCGTCGAACCACGATCCCTTTATTTGTTGCAGCCATTGCAGTCGGGCTTCTTCCAAGTAGGTGAGGTAATTGGAATTGTTGACATGGTTGAACGCATCTAAGTCGCGCCAGCGCACGCCAAGCGCCGCGATGAAGAGCGGCGTTGCTTCGGTGGGTTCTTTCACGATGGCCGTCTGCTTGGGTGACGCGGTGGCGGTGTCTGCCGGTGCGAATGGCTTGGCGGAGCTCATGTGCGCTTCTTCCGTGGCAGCGGTTTGTATTTGTCCGCTGCAGCAACGTGTTTGAGAGTCGACTTCACCCGCTTCTCGGCGTTAGGCGCTCGCTTGTCCGTGTTCGCCTTGCTGGTTTTCAGGTGCGGTGCAAGGAACTGGCCGGTATAGGAAGCCGCCGTAGCCGCCACGGTTTCGGGTGTGCCAGCGACCAGTACTTGGCCACCGCCGGCACCACCCTCCGGGCCCAGATCAATCACCCAGTCGGCCGTCTTGATGACGTCGAGGTTGTGTTCAATCACGACGACGGTGTTGCCTTGGTCGACTAATTGATGCAACACGTCCAACAGCTGCTCAATGTCGTGGAAGTGCAGACCGGTAGTGGGCTCATCCAAAATATAAAGCGTGTGGCCGGTGTCGCGTTTGGATAACTCCTTGGATAGTTTGACGCGTTGCGCCTCACCGCCCGATAGCGTGGTCGCGCTTTGTCCGAGCTTGATGTAATCCATGCCGACGGCGCGCAATGTGTCGAGTTTGCGCGCGATATTCGGCACGTTTTCAAATAGCTTCAGTGCGTCTTCCACCGTCATGCCGAGCACGTCGGCGATGGTGTAACCCTTGTAAAGAATCTCCAACGTTTCACGGTTGTAGCGCTTGCCGTGGCAGACGTCGCACGGCACATAGACGTCCGGTAGGAAATGCATTTCCACCTTGATCAAGCCGTCACCCTGACACACTTCACAGCGACCGCCGCGCACGTTGAAGCTGAAGCGACCCGGCGTGTAACCGCGAGCACGTGCTTCGGGCACTTGGGCAAACATTTCGCGCAGCGGCGTAAACAGGCCGGTGTAAGTGGCCGGGTTGGAGCGCGGTGTGCGGCCAATCGGCGCTTGGTTGATTTCCACCACTTTATCGAACAGGTTGAGCCCTTCGACCGATTCGCATGGTGCCGCTTGCGTGTTGGCGCCCATCAGCTCGGCGGCGGCAAGGTTATACAAAGTCTCGTTCACCAAGGTGGACTTGCCTGAGCCGGAAACCCCAGTGATGCAGGTAAATAGTCCGGCAGGAATATCCACGTTAATGTTTTTCAGATTGTTGCCGCTGGCGCCGACCAGGTGTAACCAAGACGCCTTGTCTGCCGGCTGCCGACGCTTTTTAGGTACGTCGATATTGCGTTTGCCGGACAGGAATTGACCAGTGATAGAGCGCGGGGCCGCCAACAGATCTGCCACGGTTCCTTGCGCCACAATTTCGCCGCCATGCACGCCAGCGCCGGGGCCAACGTCAAGCACGTAATCGGCGCTGCGGATCGCGTCTTCATCGTGCTCGACCACAATCACCGTGTTGCCGAGATCGCGCAGGTGGGTAAGCGTGCCGAGCAGGCGCTCGTTGTCACGCTGGTGCAAACCGATCGATGGTTCGTCCAGCACATACATCACGCCCACTAGCCCGGCGCCGATTTGTGACGCGAGACGAATGCGTTGCGCCTCGCCGCCGGACAACGTGTCGGCTTGCCGGTCCAGTGTCAGGTAGTTCAGGCCGACGTCGTTGAGAAAGGTTAACCGTTCGCGGATTTCCTTGACGATTTTTTCCGCGATTTCACCGCGCCAACCGGGTAGCGTGAGCGTGGAGAAAAACGTCAACGTGTCATCGATCGGGCGCGAGGTTAGCACCGGTAATGATTGCTCGGCCACAAAGACGTTGCGTGCGGAGCGGTTTAGTCGCTGACCAGAGCAAGTGCTGCAAGGCTGGTCGCTGATGAACTTAGATAGCTCTTCGCGCACCGCAGACGACTCGGCTTCCTTATAGCGTCGATCTAAGTTAGGCAGAATGCCTTCAAAGGTGTGTTCGCGCTTGACCTTGCCGCCACGTTCGGTGAGGTAGTGAAAGGCAATTTTGTCCTTACCGCTGCCGTACAGAACGGCCTTCTGGATGGCTGAAGAAAGGTTCTTCCACGGTGTGTCGACGTCGAAGCCATAATGGGCGGCCAACGACAGGATGAGCTGGAAGTAATGTGCATTGCGACGATCCCAACCGCGCACGGCGCCACCGGCCAGCGATAACTCTGGGTGGCTGACGACGCGCGCCGGATCAAATACTTGGGTGACACCAAGGCCATCGCAGTCCGGACAAGCACCAACCGGCGAGTTAAACGAAAACAGCCGCGGCTCCAATTCCGGCAGCGAGTAATCGCACACGGTGCAGGAATAGCGTGACGACAGGGTTTGCTCCGGCGCTGCCGCGTCATCCATATTGACTACGATGGCGATGCCGTCGCCCAACCGCAGGGCAGTTTCAAAAGATTCGGCGAGACGCTGTTGAATGTCTTCACGTGGGCGGAAGCGATCGATCACCGCTTCAATCGTGTGTTTTTGCCGCAGCATCAGCGGCGGCACTGCGTCCAGGTCATACACGTTGCCGTCGACGCGCACGCGCACAAAGCCTTGCGCACGCAGTTGCTCGAAGATCTGTACGTGCTCGCCTTTGCGTTCGCGCACGACGGGTGCCAGCAGCATGAAGCGGTGTTCCGCGCTCAGCGCCAGCGTCGCGTCAACCATCTGGCTGACAGTTTGTGCCTGCAGTGGGATGCCATGGTCGGGGCAACGCGGCGTGCCGACGCGCGCATACAGCAAGCGCAAATAGTCGTACACCTCGGTAATGGTGCCGACGGTAGAACGGGGGTTGTGCGAGGTCGATTTTTGTTCAATCGAAATCGCCGGAGACAAGCCCTCGATATGGTCGACGTCCGGTTTCTCCATGATCGACAAAAATTGTCGTGCATAGGAGGAAAGTGACTCGACGTAGCGGCGCTGCCCCTCGGCGTAAATGGTGTCGAACGCCAGCGAAGACTTGCCAGAACCGGACAGCCCGGTGATGACAATAAGCTTGTCGCGTGGCAGGTCGACATCGATGTTTTTGAGGTTGTGCGTGCGTGCGCCGCGAATGCGTATGGTATCCATGACGCTCGAATATGGGGGGAACCAGTAACTATACCAAGCGGTTTTGTGATGCGACTGCATGCACGGCTTTGCGCGCCAAGGCGACTAATGACCATGGCTGGCTATGGTCGGCGGGAGAGGGGCGTTTCTGTCCTGGTTTTGCGGCAAAAGCGCCTTCAATCGCGGCAATACCCCGATTTGTACGCGTCCGTATGTCGGGCGTGGATAGGCCGCACCATGAACCATACGTGCCTACCATTTGACCTGTGCCGCCCATATTCACTATAATCCGCGGTTCGTCAGACCAGAGATTTCGGTCATGGCGGTAGTACCCAAGAGAATAACTACAGAAGGGCATTTCCATGAGTTACGCAGTCATCAAGACTGGCGGCAAGCAATACCGCGTTCAGCAGGGCGATGTCCTGCGCGTGGAGTTGTTGACCGCCGAAGAAGGC
>JBDTBF010000063.1:0-2763 GCA_039924175.1 Rhodanobacter sp. | reverse complement strand
AAATCCTCCCAAACCCGTCACCTTTCCCAAAACCACCGAGGACGCTATGAACCCTGTGGGTCTTGTCATGAGGGAACGGCCGTAAGCTCGTCTTGTCTGACGCGGAGCAACATTGGAATATCCAGTTAAATGTCTCTACCTATATTAGATAGTAAACGCGAATCACTCGCAATAACTTGGCAACTTTCACATGTGTTTTGCCTGCTGTAACCACCAATACGCGCCGCTAGGGAGCTTTTGATGCGCATCCTGCTGGCCGAGGACGACAATTCCATCGCAGAAGGCTTGTGCGCTTCGCTGCGCCGCAGCGGTCATGCTGTGGACCACGTCGCCAGCGGCAATCTTGCCGACTCCGCCTTGCGTGATCACGATTACGACTTGCTGGTACTCGACTTGGGGCTGCCGCAATTGGACGGCAGCGAAGTACTACGCCGGCTACGCAGCCGCGGCACCAGCATGCCCGTGCTCGTCGTCACTGCCCGCGATGGCCTGCCCGAACGCATTCGCGTACTCGATCTGGGCGCCGATGATTATCTGGTGAAACCATTTGCTCTGATCGAGTTTGAAGCGCGTGTGCGTGCACTCCTGCGCCGAGTCAGCAGCCAGGGCATGCCTGAACTCTGCCTCGGCCGCCTGCGACTGGATCTTCCCGGCCATCGCGCATGGGTCGATGAAACGGCACTGGAGCTCACGGCTCGCGAATTTGGTCTGCTCGAAGCACTCGCCTTGCGCGCTGATCGCGTCACCAGCCGTGCGCAGCTAGTCGAAGCCTTGTGCGATTGGGACCAGGAACTGACTGACAACGGCCTCGATATTGCCATCTACCGGTTGCGTCGAAAGTTGCAAGGCAGCGGCACCAATGTCCGCACCATCCGCGGGCTCGGCTATCTGCTGGAAGAAGGCAACGAGCCATCGGGCGACGTAACATGAGCTGGCTACCCAGCCATCATCTCCGTCCCAGCCTGCGCCGCCGCCTGCTGATTTTTTTACTTATTCCGATGGCGGCATTGCTGTTGCTGGACGCTGGTCTGACTTACGGCGTCGCTTTGCACTACGCCAATCATGTACACGATCAAGACCTCAGCGACGACGCCGTCACGCTGTCGACCATGCTGGGCGACAAGGAGCTTGGCAACGTACTCGCACCTCAAGCGCGCTTTCTTCTGGAATACGATCCTGGCGGCCGCGACTACTTCGCGGTAAGCAGCAGCGAGCGCGGCCTGCTCGCCGGCAACCCACGCTTGGCGCTGACGCCCCACACTGTCGGTACTGCGCCTACGCTGTACGACACGCAGCTAGACAAACACACGTTGCGCGCCGCCACCATCACCACGGCGGCACCGCATGACGTGCATGACATTCTCACCATCACCGTTGCCGAAACGCTGCACGATCGGCACATGCAAGCGCGCGAGATTTTGCTCCTCGCCAGTCTGATGCAGGCCTTCCTGTTGGCGTGCGTATTGCTGTTGGTGTGGTTTGGCGTGAGTCGAGGCCTGCGCGTATTGGACCCGCTGACTGCGCGTTTGGCCGCACGGAACAATGAGCTGGCGCCCATTGGCGGACCGGACGTGCCACAAGAAATTCTGCCGCTCACGCGGACGATCGACGCGCTGTTCGATCGCTTGCGCGGCACGCTGGCGTTGCACGACCGCTTTATCGCCGACGCCGCTCACCAGCTACGCACGCCGTTGGCAGGACTTAGCCTGCATGTTGATCGCGCCCTTGCAGACCCCCGGCCTGAAACAGTCAAGGATGCGCTGACGCACATTCACCGTCTGACCCAACGCGCAGCGCGCACCACCTCGCAACTGCTGGCCCTCACACGCGCGCAGTCGCCTGCCTTGAACGAAGAAATAAGTCACCCACTCGACTTGGCGCGACTCATCCCCGATGCAGTGGCACTGCGCGTGCATGAGGCACTCAGCGCAGGCATTGACCTCGGTTATCAAGCGCCCGCCAAGCAGCCGCTAAGGATTTTGGGCGATGCGTCCCGTGTGCTGGACTTACTGGACAATCTCATCGACAACTGTTTGCGCTATGCCGGGCGTGGCAGCAGTGTCACGGTGACGCTAGAGTCCGCCGCGAACGGCGCAGCGACCCTCAAAGTGGAGGACAACGGCCCCGGCGTACCTCCCGATTTATTGCCGCGCTTGAGTGAGCGCTTTTTCCGTGCGCCAGGCAGCAACGAAGAGGGCAGTGGCCTTGGGCTGGCGATCGTGCAAAGCATTGCCGAACACCATCATGCCGTGGTTATTTATCGATCCGGCGAAGAAAGTGGTTTGTGCGTGGAAGTCCGCTTCCCACCCCTATCGATGACCACCTAGACTACGCACGCTGCTCCACTTCACCCTGTCGGCGCACCAACTCTCGAACATCAATAACGTTTCACGCTCACAATATCGGTCCAACCCTCGGCCAAGTCGCTAGCCATCGCGAGCGTTAATGCACAGACACCGAGCCATCGCATTGCTATGGAAATAAGTACACCGTGTTTTTCCTTTCTTTGAGCAAGAGCTGCCGCGGCAACAGGCTTTGTCGATGCTTGACTATCGCGCTGATGGTTTCGGTCGCCGGCTGCGCTGCGCCCTTGCCCAAGCTGACGCCGACGCTCCCCGCGCAATGGCAGCACGCGCCCAACCTTGCCAGCGCCAAACCCACCGACCTGCATGGTTGGTGGCATGCCTTTGCGGACCCGGAACTCGACACACTGGTTGACCGCGCACTGGCCAACAATCTGGAAGTAGCGGAAGCCGTGCAGCG
>JBDTBF010000062.1:0-3853 GCA_039924175.1 Rhodanobacter sp. | reverse complement strand
CTGACCAACGTTGGCAACGCAACTGACCGCGGGCGGTAATTACGCTGCTCAGCGTTGTCAGTACGTCGCCCCTTACTGCCGATTGGCCTAGCCACCCTTCGCTGCAGGATTGGTGAGACTCAAAAGGTGCACTGCTCAGCGGAGCTGACTGGCCGCATCCGGCCAGAAGAAGACGTTCAAGGACGAGCGTTCAGGGATGCCTTAGATCGACTCCACCACCAAACCTTTGCCCTTGACGAGAGCGAGAATGCCGAAAGGGCCCACCATGTGGTAGAGGCCGACAACGACCAACGACGGACCTTCGGAAGCAAACATCTTCTCAAATCTCGGCAGCCATTCCTGATTCCGTGTGGATGCGATCCGCTGGGCAAGTTCCGGGTAGAGACGGCTCATCTGGTTCACCTCCGCCGTGGCTGCCTCGCGCCGACCAGCAGCCCAGTCCTCGAAGGTACGAGCGTCGGCTGCTGGGCCCGCGAGTATCTCGTCGATCACGTAGCGCAGAAACTGGACGTTTTGCAGCGGCGTGAAGGCTCCGAACCACGCAAGCACATCGTCTTTGGTCTTGAATTCGCTATGCCACGGAATACCCGCATGCGTGGCGCGATCTGACAGAACTTCCGGCGCAGATTTCCCCTTCCATCCTGCTGTTTCATAAAACTTCGGCTGAAGGAAGCCAGCGGCAAGCCATGGCTTGTACGGGGCGAGGTCGTCCAGTTGGACCCCGCAATACTGAGCGGCCTCTGCCAATCGAGCTTTGTCATGCGCGTTGAGCCACGAGTCCAGAGGACGCTTGGGGTCAATTCCGTAACGATTGATGAGCTCGCCCTGGGGCTGCTTGTAGACGTTGTTTGTCTCAGTCCAGAAAGATGAGCACTGCGTTAGCAACCCTTCGATGCGATCGTCATGCCAACTGGTCGGTCTTGGTGGCGTTTCGCCGGTGAGATAGATCGTTTTACCGCCTTGCCGGATCGACCAGAGGGGCCAGTTTCGCGATTTTGTGTCGGCCAGAACTTTATTCGGTATCGCCGCACTCGCTGCGAAAGCAACCGTAGCCGCCAACATTCCCAGGGCCTTCCGCCTGCCGATATCAATGCTGTCCATCGTCGCCTGCCATCATGTTGACCAATTTATGTTCGATGACTCACCTTAAATTGAACGAGCCCACGAGGGGCAGTGCTATAAGTCGCTTTCAGAGTGTGGCGTTTGGTACTTGAGTAAGTTGTTGGCATAGCCTATGTCCGCTTTGGGTCGATAAGCGACGCTCAGCCAGCTAGCCAGATGGTTGACGATGCTGGCGACGTTGCATGCCAATCGTTGTCGGCTGCATGGGCAAGCGTCGGTCAACGGGCTGGCAGTTTGTAGCGGGCCTTAGTTGTTATCGCCGCTCGAATTATCGCTGGCCTTTAGTTCGGGGAATTGATCGTCGCGCCACTCCTGCGGTGCACTTTGGCCGGCGTCAGCAAATTGCCGTTCGCGCGTACGCAAATCCACACGGCGGATCTTGCCGGAAATTGTTTTTGGTAGTTCGAAGAATTCCAAACGGCGCACGCGCAAATACGGTGGGAGGTGTTCGCGGGCGTACTTCAGAATTTCGAATGCGGTTTGTCGGTCGGGCGCATAGCCCTGCACCAGTGCGATATAGGCCTTGGGTAGCGTCTGTCGGACCGGATCGGGCACTGGCACAATCGCCGCCTCGGCCACGGCCGGGTGTTCGATCAGCACGCTTTCCAGCTCGAACGGGCTGATCTTGTAATCCGATGACTTGAACACGTCGTCGGTGCGGCCGATATAAGTGAGATAGCCGTCAGCGTCCAGCGACGCCACGTCGGCGGTGTGGTAGACGCCGTTCGCCATTGCCGCAGCGGCCAGCTCAGGATTACCTTGGTAGCCAGCCATGAGCGGCAAGGGACGTCCATTCGGCCCGTTGAGATCGAGACAGATTTCGCCTTCTGCGCCCGCGCCGTGCAGGTGTTTGCCACTGATTGGGTCTACCAGTACGACAGGAATTCCCGGCATGGGGCGGCCCATCGAACCGGGCTTGAGTGGGGCGCCGACGGTGTTGGCAATGATTGCGGTGGTTTCCGTCTGGCCGTAACCGTCGCGGATGGTCAAACCCCATTTGTGCTGCACTTGGGCAATGACTTCCGGGTTCAGCGGCTCGCCGGCACCGACCATCTCGCGCAGTCCACGCGGACGCTCACCCATGTCGGCGTTGATCAACATGCGGTACACCGTCGGCGGCGCGCAGAACGTGTTGATGCCGTGGATACGCATTTGTTCGATCAAGGCTACCGCGTCGAAGCGCACGTAGTTGTAAATGAAGATCGCCGCTTCGCCGTTCCACGGCGCGAAGAAACAGGACCATGCGTGCTTGGCCCAACCGGGCGAGGAAATGTTCAGGTGCACATCGCCGGGGCGAATGCCAACCCAGTACATGGTGGAAAGGTGACCCACTGGGTAGGAAACCTGGCTGTGTTCCACCAGCTTCGGACGACTGGTGGTGCCGGAGGTGAAGTACAGCAGCAACCGATCGTCAGGACGAGTATTGGGATGCGGCAACGGCGCGTCGTCTTCGCTTTTGGCTTCCGCCAGGTCAGTCCAGCCGGATGCCGGCCCCACGGAAATCTTTGTGTAGCTGCCCGACACGGTCGCAAATTTGTCGGTGTCGACAGCATTGCAGATCACGTGTTTTGCCTCGCCGCGATCAATCCGGTCGCGCAAGTCTTCCGGCCCCACGGCAGTTGTGGTCGGCATGATCACCGCGCCCAACTTCATCACCGCCAGCATCGAGCGCCACAACTCAATCTGGTTGTTCAGCATGACGATGACGGGATCGCCCTTGCGCACGCCACGCGCCGTCAGCCAACGGGCGAGACGGTTGGAGTCGCGGCGCATCTGGTCGAAGGACGTTTCCGAACCGGTGCCATCTTCTTCGCGGATGATGAGTGCGGGCTTGGTGTTGCCAGTGGCCATTGCATCGAACCAGTCGATGCCCCAGTTGAACTGATCGCCGAACTCGGGCCAGCGGAAGTCGCGTAGCGCGGCGTCGTAATCACCTGCGCAGTGCAGCAGTTGGTCGCGTGCTGCCCGAAACTTGTCGGTGTTTTTGCTCACTGGAATCTCCTTGCTGTTATGCCGTAGCTCATGCCACAGCACCATACAACTTGCGCTGGGTGCCGGACTCCCGTTGGTAGGAGCGCACCCTGTGCGCGAATGTTCTTGCGCGAGTCGGCATGAGAGCATCGCGCACAGGGTGCGCTCCTACAATTTCATCACCCCCTACGGAGCGGCGCATTCATCACCCTGCGTAGAGGCGCAAGAGTGATGGAAGGCTATTTCCGTGCGGCAGCGCTGGCATCACGAGCAGCGCGGAATTCGGAGTCCTTGCTCCAGTTCGGCCACGCTTGCGAGTTGGCCAAGTCGCTGCCAACGACGTAGAGCAGTTGCAGGTCACGCGCCATGCCGGTGAACGTCCAAGCCGCTTGCCATTCGTCACCTGGCTGGTGATAGCGCTTGGAGGTGTAATCGGCCGCGGCGGCCTTGCCAGCTTTGATACCACCGTCAATCCAGTCTTCGCCGGAACCAAACGAAACAGCCGGCACGCCGCGTTTCGCAAACGAGAAGTGATCGGAACGGAAAAAGAAGCCGGCTTCGGGGTTTGAGTCTGGCGTGTAAGTCATGTGGAATGGTTTGGCCGCAGCGATCAAATCATCCAGCAGGCCCAGCTTGGCGCTGCCGGAAATCGTGAAGTCGCGGGTTGGGCCGGTTGGGTCCAGCGCGTCCATGTTCAACACACCGACCGTGGTCGCCAGTGGGTACAGCGGGTTGGCCGCATAGTACTCCGAGCCAAGCA
>JBDTBF010000061.1:0-79829 GCA_039924175.1 Rhodanobacter sp. | reverse complement strand
TCGACCTCCGCGGGTCGACAGTTACTGAGCATGCTGAGGTCGGTGTAACAAGCCAGTCGGTCATCCAGACACGGCACGCACATGGCCGAGCAGACACAGTAAAGCAAGCATAACGGATTTTTCAGACACCGGCGAAGCGCCGAATAATGATTAAATCGACCACTACGGCACTTTCTATAGCGGCGATATTTTATGGTTGGCGGGTAGCAACTGAACTCACCTGATATGGCGAACAACAGGATAACCTGCGTGCTGCGACGCAGCAGAAGCCGCGACTTGGCGACAGCGTGGACAGACAATCGCAACCACGGTCCGCACACCTCATTAAGACGCGCGCAAAGCGGCACGTACTGTTACCCACGCGCCGACGCCCTCTTGTCGCCACCGCCAGGGTGCGACGCGAGTCTCTCGCCGACCCAACACTAATAATGCTCGCCCGAAGTACAGTGCAAACGAGAAGCTTGGTCATCTGGCCAAGTCGCCGCTGCGGCCGCGGCGGTCAAACCATCTACTCATAGGAAAGCCCCATGCTGCTCAACCCAGCCCGTCTGTTTCTCGTTGCTAGCGCCGGCCTATTGCTGGCGAGTTGTGCTCACCAGCAGACGATGGTGCGGCCCGTTCAACCCACATCGGCCCCCGCCATTACAGGCATTGCGGAGTGCGATAGTTACCTTGCCAGCTATGTGGCATGTCATCGTGCGGGCGCCATCTTCCCGGCCAGCCAAGTACCGGCGCACTATCAGGCCATGCGCGAAAGTTTGTTGCGCCAGTCGCAAGTCCCAACCATCCGCCCCGAACTAGCGCAGCGCTGTGCCGCACTAACCACGCAACTACAGCAAGCGCTTCACGGCAAGTCGTGCTCAGCCGCCACCGCTATACAGACGCCGCGCTAAATTCACTCCCGCGCAGCGCACTCAATACGAGTTACTCCGTCAACCAGCGTTCAGGCTTCAGGCGCGCGCGACACGGCACCTTCACGGTCGTCCTTTGACCATATAAGGCAGCTGCAGATGGCACGCGGTCACGCGTCCGCGTACGCACCAAGGTAGCTCCCGCCCACAACGACGAACGAGCTTTCACGCAGCACCGTCCGCAATATTGATCTAGGAGTAACACGATGAAATTACGCAAATCGTTGTTGTTCGCTGTCGCTACCGGTGCACTGCTATGCGCAGGCTCAGTGATGGCACAAGACACGGCGCCGTCGACAACGCCTGCGATGACCGCCGCGCCTACACACACCGCTGTCTACGCCACCCCGCAAGGGGAACTCACCGTCAACAGCACAGCCGCACCGGCCCCCACGATCGCACCCGCCCCCGCGTTCGCACAACTGTCTGGCGGTGGTAAAGCTATCACCGAGCAGCAAGCCAACGCTTATCCTCCGCTGGCTAACGACTTTATCCACGCCGACACCAACCAAAACGGCAGTATCAGCAAGACCGAATACGAACACTGGACCAAGCAACTTTAAAAGGGTGCCTGGCGCCGGCCGCACCCGCGTGCGGCCGGCGCTTTTATGTTTGTAGAATAAGAACTCAGTCGCCGGAGCCGGCGCGCGTCTTACCGTAGTATCACGCACTCTTGCCGATTGACCATGGAGTTACCGATGAAGCATCCTCGCACCTTGCTGCCGCTTATGCTGACACTGGCTGGCAGCGGGTTCGCCGTGGTCGCCCACGCACAAAGCCTGGACCCGGTCGATATTCGTGCATGCACCGCCGTGGAAAGCGACGCCCAGCGATTGGCCTGCTACGACCAGGCAACTGGACGCGCCAATTTACCGGCCGCGCAAAAACGTAGTAATCCAGAAGTCAGCCCGCCCGTCATATTCGGCCACGAGCACCATAGCGTGGCGGCCACAGAGCCCGATGACACAGCAACCCCGCCAGTATCGTTGCTCGACAGTCGCTGGGAATTGGCGCGAGAGAGCAAGTTGGGCACGTTTAACTTGCGCGGTTACAAGCCGGTATACCTGCTACCCGTCTTCGCTACCAACGACCAAAACAAACAACCGCACAGCCCGAATCCGGACAATACGGTGGCGCAAAGTGAGAAGCTCGACAACGTAGAAACAAAGTTCCAGTTGAGTCTGAAAACAAAGGTCTGGCAAAATATCTTTGGTGACAACGGCGACCTGTGGGTTGCTTATACGCAGTCGTCGCGCTGGCAGCTCTACAACGCCAAGCAGTCGCGCCCATTCCGCGAAACCGATTACGAGCCGGAGGTAATGCTGGTATTCAATACGCATTACAACGTGCTTGGCTGGGACGGGCGGCTACTTGGGGTCAGCATCAACCATCAATCCAACGGCCGTAACAATCCATTATCCCGTAGCTGGAATCGCGTCATTGCAAGCGTCGGGTTCGAACGGAACGACTGGACCATCATGCTGCGCCCCTGGTGGCGCATTGCCGAGCCACGCGGCAGCGACGATAACCCCGACATCAGTGACTACATGGGCCGCGCGGACATGCAGATTGTGCACGAATGGCACGGTCAGGAATTCGGCCTACTGCTACGTCACTCGCTACGTAGCGGCGACCGCAGTCATGGCTCCGCTAAATTTAGTTGGTCTTTCCCACTGCGCGGCAACCTGCGCGGTTATATGGAAGTGTTCAACGGCTACGGTGAAAGTTTGATCGACTACAACCACAACGCCACCTATCTCGGTGTTGGAGTGTCGCTATTGGATTGGTACTGAGCCCACCGCACAGCACTCGCCACACAGAAAAAAAAAAACCTGCAAGGCATACGCTCGCAGGTTTTCTTTTAGAACAACTTTAGAACAGCAGCAATAAATCAGTGCGCGTGACCACCGGCACCATGCACATGACCGTGTTCTAGCTCATCTTCATTCGCCGCACGCACATCGGTTATCTCAATGGCGAAATGCAGCGTCTTGCCAGCAAGCGGGTGGTTGCCATCAATGAAGACCTTGTCGCCCTCCACCTTGCTGACCGTTACGTTGATATCGCCCTGCGGGCCGTGGCCCTGAAACTGCATACCCGGCTGGATGTCCGCAACGCCGGCAAATGCGGCGCGCGGCACTTCCTGCAATAATTCATCGTTACGCACGCCGTAGCCCTCTTCCGGCGCTACCACGGCAGTGAACTTATCCCCCTCAGAACGGCCGTCCATCTGCTTTTCCAGGCCCGGCACAATCTGGCCGCTACCGTGCAGATAGGTCAGCGGATCATGGCCAGCGGATGTATCGATGACCTGGCCATCGTCATCAGTCAGTGTGTAATGGAAGGCAGCAACGGAATGCTCGGCAATCTGCATAAATGTCCCACGCGTCAGGTGTCAATTCGCCAGCCCAACGGCCAGCACCAACGGGTAAGGTTAGCAGAAGTGATTCCCCGCCCGCCTCAACTCCAACCGGTGCAGGAGCCTCCACTGAGGACTCTGAACTACAGCAACCAAGCCAAAAAGCTTAGTCAGCAAGCGGTGCGAAGATTTCTTTGCCAATTTTTTCCGGCGTGTCAGTGGACGCGAAGCGGCGTATGACTTGCCCGTCCGTCCCTACCAAAAATTTGGTGAAATTCCATTTGATCGACTCACTACCCAAAACACCCTTCGCCTCATTCTTCAGCCATTTGTATAGCGGATCGGCGTGTTCACCATTCACATCAATCTTCGCGAACATCGGAAATGTCACGTCATAGCGTGTACTACAAAAACTCTTGATTTCCGCTTCATCAGCCGGTTCCTGGTGCCCAAACTGGTTACACGGGAACCCCAGCACAACCAATCCTGCGTCACGCTGATCCTGCCACAAGGTCTCCAATCCCTTGTACTGCGGTGTAAAACCACACTTGGACGCCACATTAACGATCAACAACGTCTTACCATGCCACTCCCCCAACGAGCGTGTTTGGCCGTCTATATCGCGGACGCTGAAATCGTAGACACTTGACATAAACTGCGCTCCTGTGCATTAAAGACCACTTAGCAGCATACGCTATTGCGTAGAGTGTCCACGCAAAGTGACGCATAGTACGGCCCCGCGCAGGCGGTCGACGTATCACCACACTGACGCCGCGCCGACTTCCCTGCCGCGTAGGTTTCACCCACATGTCACTCGTGGGTCAAAATGATACCTACGGTATAGCCGTCTATATAGCCGCATGGCAACGCACCGCGACATGCCGTGATGCGCAAACAATTACCGTGCAGTCACACTAACCTTGCGTCGCCGGAATTTGAAAGACCTGTCGCAGATACGCCACGTAAGCCTTGTCATCACACATATTCTTTCCCGGCGAATCGCTGAGTTTGGCCACCGGCTGGCCATTGCAGCGGACCATCTTAATGACAATTTGTAATGGTACCGGCCCCACATCGTTAGTAAGGTTGGTGCCCACCCCAAACGCCAGCTGACAGCGTCCGCGAAAGTGACGGTACAGCTGTAATACCGTGGGAATGTCCAAGCCATCACTGAACACTAAAATTTTGCTGCGCGGGTCAACCCGATTAGCCGCGTAGTGCGCCAACAATCTCTCGCCCCACGTAAACGGATCACCGGAATCGTGTCTGGCGCCATCAAACAGCTTGCAGAAATACATATCGAAATCGCGCAAAAAGGCATCCAGCCCGTAGACGTCCGACAGCGCAATACCCAAGTCGCCGCGATATTCCTTCGCCCATGCTTCCAGTGCGGCCACCTGCGAATCGCGCAAACGCGGGCCCAGTGCTTGATGTGCCTGCAGGTACTCATGTGCGAGCGTACCCAGTGGCGTGATGCCAAGCTTACGGGCCAGCCAAACGTTGCTGGTACCGGCCAGTTGCTCACCCAGCCCGTTACGCAGCGTTGTCACTACCTCTTCTTGCCACTGTTTCGAGTAGCGCCGGCGTGTGCCGTAATCGGCGATGCGACAATCAGCGACATCGACGTCGTCACGCAACAGCGCGATCTTCGCCTGTAAGCGGCGGCGTCCCTCGTCTAAATTCAGACCCGCGCTGGTATGTCGAAAATAAACTTCGTTGACGATCGCCAACAGCGGCACTTCAAATAAAATGGTATGTAGCCACGGACCGCAGATATGAATCTCAATTTCACCCGCCACGGCGGCCGAGGCCGTGACGCTGACGTATTTTTCGTTCAGTTGAAACAAGCCAAGGAAATCAACGAAGTCACTCTTGATGTAGCGCCACCCACGCAGGTAGTCGAGCTCGCCGACGCTGAAACGCAGTTGGCACAGGGCACGCAATTCAGCGCGAATTTCGTCGACATACGGCGCTAGGTTGATGTCCGGCGTGCGGCATTTGAAGCGGTACTCCGCCTGTGCCGCTGGATACTGGTGCAGCACCACCTGCATCATGGAAAACTTGTACAAATCGGTGTCGAGCAGCGAATCGATGATCATCCGTCAATCAATCTCACAAGAAAGGGGTACCGCGATAACGCATGCGCCATTATCCACGCCATCGCCCTATAGCTGCGGCGATGGGCCGACGCCGACGACAGCACCACCAGCAACACGAGGGTTCCCCGTGCACAAAATAAAAACCTCATTAGCCAGGGGAGGACTAATGAGGTTTGTCGGGCGGCGTCCAGGGGAGGAAAGGCCGGCCCCTCGATAGCGCAATTTTGCTGGCCATCTCTTGTCGCCATCACGGCGATACGATGAATTAGTGTAGGCGCGGGGACGAAGGTTCAAGCCCTATCTTCGAACCGTTCAGCGTGGCGACAGCCTGGTAGCGCTGCGAGAGTCAAAAAGCGGGCCTTTCAGTATCACGGCGCGCTGTTTAACAGACGCTGCAAAGCCTGCGTACGCTGCGTTTCCGGGCGCTTCGCCAGTGCCCGCACACTGGCGTAAAACGCCGGCCAATCGCCGCCGGCGTCTCGAAACAGTCGTGTAAGCGCCGGGATCCACTGATCGTATAGGCCAAAGGGAAGCAGGCGCGCGTTATTGATCGGCTGCGCGATCCACGTATCGTAGCGATGATCTTGTGGCCACTCCTTTCGTTGCCACTGGTGGTAGCGCACGCGAAACGCCTCGATCTCGGTCTGTTTACGCACCTTCATCGCTGCCGCGTCCGTGCCGCTGGCATAGAGGGCCTTCAAGCGAGATCGCAGATCCAGCACCAGCTGAGTGAATCCAGCATCCATGACTTGGGCATCGTCCGGCTTATCCGGAAGCCCTTGTGAGCTCCGCCATTCGCGCAAGCCCTCGGCCTGCACGAAACTAGCAAAAGACTCGTTAAAGGCCGTATCACCTTTTACATAAATCAGCTGATGCGCCAGTTCATGAAAAATCGTACTGGCTAGCTCGTCGTTATCCCAGCGCAACATGCTGCTGACAATGGGGTCGGCAAACCAGCCCAGCGTGGAGTAAGCAGGCACACCGCCGACCCACACATCATCTCCGGCGTGCCGCAAGCGTGCGGCGTCAGCAATGGCGCTGGCATGTTTAAAATAGCCCCGATAGGCAACGCAGCCGACGAAAGGAAAGCACTGCGGCACGGCATCCACCGAATAGCGCGGCGCCGCGAAAACGTTCCACACGACATAAGGGCGGTGAAGATCAACGTAACTTGTGTAGCTACGATTACTCGGCAAGCCCAGCTGTTGCGACGCGAACTGACGCGCACGCTGCGCCAGTAACAACCGTGCGGCAAGTTGCGGAGACGTCTTGGCGTCACGAACCACCGCGCTTATCGCACGCTGGTGAACCATCAATTCACCTTGCCCGTGTATCGCCTGCGCGTAGTAGCGCACGCTGCCACACGCGGCCAGGCAGAGGCTTAGCACCATAGCGGTGGCGAGCCTCATTAACTGGAAACGCGGCGATATAAAGCTTAAATGAGACATGCACCCATGATGCACCAAGGCGCGTCGGCAAAGCTGCGGCTAGGCCGACTCACTAAGGCGCTGCAGCCACTGGCCCAGAGCACGGAACAATAGTTTATCTGCGCACTTCTCCGCCGGCGGAGATGACGTACTTCAATGGCCGTCGCGGCCGTCCTTGTTATGGCCTCGCGTATGACGGCCACGTTGCTGACCTTGTTGGTGCCTGCCCCGTTGATAACTCCCGCCACGCCGGGAACGACCGTCCCAACGCCCGTCATACCGAGACGAACCACGGTAGTCATAACCGCGACCACGGTAGCTCCGACGGTCATAGCGGTAATACGGCCGATCATACCAAGCGCTGCTGATGCCAACCGTTACGCCGGGCGCATAGCCGTAGCCATAGCCACCGTAGCCGCCATAACCGCCGTAATAGCTACCGTAATAACCGTCGTTATAGACAGGAGCCGGCGTGCCGTATAGGCGTCACCGCCGGAGTTAGTGGACCGCACGTAGCCATAGCCCGGCTGGTAATAGCAGCCAGAGAGCGCGGCCGCGGCGATGATCAAAATCACACCTGAAAGTAAGCGGCGCATGATCGGTCTCCTCTGAAGCGGTGAAGCGTTACGTGTCGATAGTGGCGTCTCATGCTTGAACCGGTACTGAGTTTCGCCTGAAGAAAAACGCACTGTTCACGCCAAACGGTACAGTGTGACTAATCCGAACTAAGCAGCCGTTCATCCGGGCGGCGCCGCGATCAAGCGCTGCAGCAGCCTTCGCCGACAGCTTCGCCGAACCCTATTGTTCAACCAAAACTTGGATGCAACGCAGCATTCAGGAAGTACGGCAGTACGCGAGGATCGACCAGTACCGTAAAGATGACGCCGTAAGCAGCGCCCCAAAGGTGCGCACTGTGGTTGATGTTGCCCTGTCCGCGCCGGTCCATGTAGATCGAGTAAGCGGTGTACAGCACCGCATAAGCGATCGCCGGTAGCGGCACTACCAGCACGATGATCATCTGCCACGGCCACAGCAAAATGAACGAAAACAACACCGCCGACACCGCCCCGGAAGCGCCCAGACTACGGTAGTTCGGATTGTGACGATTCTTCCAGTAGGTCGGCAAAATCGACACCACCAGGGCGCCGATATAGAACAGCGCGAAGCCCAGGCTACCCAGTCGGTTGGTAAAAAAGCCCTCCATCGCGCGACCAAAGAAAAACAACGTAAACATATTGAACAGTAAATGCCCGAAATCGGCATGAACCACGCCATACGTCACCAGGCGGTGGTATTCGCGCTGCCGCGTAATAGCCGGTGGCCAAAAAATAAGATCATCCATCAACCGGTTGTTTTTGAGCGCCATAAAAGACACAACGCACGTAATGGCGATGATGACCAAGGTGATGGGCATGAACAGTTCCGTCGCAACAAGCAAGGGTTGGCATCTTGGCCGTCAGCTGTCCGATTGTCGACCTTCACCGCTGGTACGGGCCTCGTGCGGTGGCGCGTCTTCGCGGCACGGCAGCGTTCTTCTGGTACTAGGGCTTGGGCCACGGGTGACGCCCGCCGGCTGTTTCCACGCGGCTGCATTGCGCAATCCGTCGACGTAATCGCTTGCGCTGAGTCAAGTATCCCATCCCGCATAGCTGCCACAGACGCTCTACCCGGCTATGATGCAACATTTTGCGCGCCCCCACGCAATCTCACGGACATCATTGACTTGCTTCGCTATCTACATTTGGACGTTTTTACTGCCACCTTAGGCGGTGGTAACCACCTTGGTGTGGTACTCGGCGCGGAAGACTGGAGCGGCACACAGATGCAGCGCTTCGCGCGCTGGACCGGCTTAGTGGAGACAACTTTCCTACTGCCCGGCCACGACGCCCAAGCCAGCTATCGGGTACGCATTTTCACACCACGCCAAGAAATTCCGTTTGCCGGCCACCCCAGCATCGGCAGCGCACACGTCGCGCTGGAATGTGGTCTCGCCACGCCACGCGATGGCCTGTTATGGCAGGAATGCGGCGCTGGCGTGTTGCCGATTCGGGTGCAAGGCGATGGTGCAGACCAGGTGTTACTACTTCAGTCACCGGGCGAGCGCATCGTCCATACAGGACTGGACGCGCACCCGGCGTTACGCCTTGCGCTCAATGGCGTCAGTTTAGGTCAATTACCGCCCGCCTTGATCGATGGTGGCCGCCGCTGGTGGCTTGTTGAGGTATCCGATGAAGCCGCCCTGCGCGCATGGAAGCCGGACCACTCCGCCATCGGCATCCTCGCCCAAGCCAGCGACAGCATGGGCCTGTGCGCCTTCGCACGCAGCCCAAGCAGTGACTACCAACTCGTCGTACGCGCGTTTCCGGCCGGGGTAGGCATCGTCGAAGATCCCGCGTCCGGCGCCGCTAACGGACTAATCGCCGCGTACATTGCGCACGCCGAACCGCAGGGCTCGCTAGCGCACGGCTACCGCGTCAGCCAGGGGCGCGAAATTGGCCATGATGCGCGTCTGATCGTGGACATTGAAGGCACCTCCGTCTGGGTTGGCGGCCGCAGCCGCACGGTGATTGACGGCAGCTTGAACTGGACGCCTTGAAGGAAGCGTCCATTAGGGAACAGCTGAACAAGTCCCACGTCCTCGGTCCGGCGGCTTTCAACAGACGAGCATCTGGTCAAGCTGGTATGACGACTTGTCCAAATTCTCCTTAGGAAAACTCAGAACGAGCCGACATTTAGGGCGTGAGGCCGGTAGAAACTGGGCGGACTGCAAAGCCGCTGCGCGACCCGCTCTCCGCTGCTTCCTTGTCGATAGGCCCTTTCGGCCAGCGAACATTCGAGAAGCTGTGCTCGTACAGAGACTCTTTATCTCGACCGTTCCTACCCGTCCACGCTGCTAGAGGCTCTCAACAGTCGAAGGTCCGGCTAAGCGCCAAAGCACCTTTTACAGACGACGGTAGTTCATTCCACCGCTCCGCGACTGGCCGAAGTTACTGGATCCCAGCTAGCCCCAGAATGGCGGGCGAAGGTGCGCTCACACCACCGCGCCCGCCGCCTGCCCCGATGCCCATGCCCACTGGAAGTTGTAGCCCCCCAACCAGCCGGTCACGTCGACCACTTCGCCAATGAAGTACAGGCCCGGCACCAGCTTCGACTGCATGGTGCTGGAGGACAAACCGTCAGTATCGACGCCACCCAGCGTCACCTCCGCCGTGCGATACCCCTCGGTACCGCTGGCCGTGATCGGCCAGGCATTGAGTTGGGCGCCAATTTTCAGCAACTCCCCCTCACGGTATTGGCGCATGGGTCGATTCTCAAACCACTGCTCGCACAAGCGTTGCGCCAGACGTTTCGGCAAAACATCACTCAAGACGGTTTTCAACTCAGCTAACGGATGGGCACCACGTTGCTCGACTAGCCAAGTGTCCACCGGCTGATCGGGCACCAAGTCGACGCGTAAATCCTCACCCGGCTGCCAATACGATGATATTTGCAGAATGGACGGTCCGCTAATACCGCGATGCGTAAACAATAGACCGGCACGAAAGCTGGCCTTACCCACCCGTGTTTCCGCCAGCGGCAAGGCCACGCCGGCGAGGTCTTGGTAGTGTTCCTGATGCTTGCCGCTTAAGGTCAACGGCACTAGTCCAGCACGCGTGGCAAGGACCGCGTGACCAAACTGCCGCGCCAATTCGTAACCAAAGCCGCTAGCGCCCATGGTGGGAATGGACAAACCGCCACAGGCCACCACCAGCGACTGCGCCTGCACTTCGCCCTGCGCGGTGAGCACAGAGAATCCTTCCGCCATCGTGCGCACTCGCTGCACGCCGCAGTTCGCTTCCACTGTTACCCCAACCGCCGCGCACTCATCCAGCAACATGCGCACAATTTGCTTGGACGAATCGTCGCAAAACAGCTGACCAAGCTCTTTCTCGTGGTACGCAATCGCGTGTTTCTCCACCAGCGCAATAAAATCCGCCGGCGTATAGCGCGCCAAGGCAGATTTGGCGAAGTGTGGGTTCGCCGATAAATAATTGGCCGGCCCGGCTCCGGTGTTGGTGAAATTGCAGCGACCGCCACCGGACATCAGGATTTTTTTGCCCACCTTGTTGGCGTGATCAACCACCAGCACGCTACGGCCACGCGCGCCAGCCACCATCGCGCACATCAGGCCCGCCGCTCCCGCACCGATGATCAGCACATCTACTTTCATTCACCACCTGTCTGCAAACGGACCAACGCCACTGTTTCGGCACCGGCGTGAATTAGCCAACCGCGAAGCAGCAAAACTACCGCGTCCCGTTTGTTGGCGGAATGGCGGATGGCAATCCCGTATTATCCATCAGTCCCCCCACCCCGCATCGCTTACACTGAGCCTCTACTTTCAGCGGATGCGACGCGATGCCTTCCTTTGACGTGATTTCTGAAGTCGACAAGCACGAACTAACCAATGCCGTCGACCAAGCCAACCGCGAGCTATCTACTCGTTTTGATTTTAAGGGCGCCGACGCCAGCTTCACGCTGGACGATTCCGTCATCACCCAAAGCGCCCCCAGCGAATTTCAACTGGAGCAAATGTTGGACATTCTGCGTGGCCGTCTAGTGGCCCGTAAGATCGACATCCGCGCGCTAGACGCTGGTGACCCGGAAACCAACCTGGGCGGGTCTCGCCAAAAAATTACCGTGAAGCAAGGTATTGAACAGCCGATCGCGAAGAAATTGGTTGCTGCGCTAAAGGCCGCCAAGCTGAAAGTCGAAGCGCAGATCAATGGTGACAAATTGCGGATCACCGGCAAGAAGCGTGATGACCTGCAAGATGCCATGGCTCTGCTGCGCAAGACCGATGTGGAATTACCGCTGCAGTTTGATAATTTCCGCGATTGACGAAGTCGGCAGTGACAAAGTCTAGGTAGCTGCAGCCACATCATCTTCAGCACGTTGGTAGAAATGAGCATCGCGGCTGAAGCCGCTCCTACCAATAGAGCGGGAGCGCGAGATTGTTGTGGGAGAGGCTTTAGCCCCGATGCTCTTTGGATCTCGGCATCAACGCAACAGCATCGCGGCTGAAGCCGCTCCTACCAATGCATGCGCCACGGCCACCAACCGCGGCCGGTGCGCGCGTAGCAATCGGCGGCTCGTTCAAAGCGATTGCGCACATTGATGCCTCCACAAAGCAGATACAGCGGCAAAAATAATGGGCCCAGAACGAGGTATTGATAGACATGTGCGCGCTCGTGATCAGCTAGCGATACAACGGGCTCGCCACACTGGCCGGCGCGATGCGCGTAAGTAAAACAAGGCACGTCTAGACGCAGACCGGTGTGCAAAATTACATTGCCCAAGGTCAGCGCGCCGCCCTTTCCCCACGGCCAGCCACCTACGACCCACGCCATTTCCCGTGGCTGCCAGCGCACCTGCGCGCCAAACGCCACTCCAACACCGGCCAGCATTAGGCCAAGCGAGGTATTCGGAAAGGTCCACAACATGCCGAGCAACAGCGCGCCATGCGACCAGCGCCGTGGCGCGGCGGCGGCACGTAAGGACGGCTTTTGCGCTTCGCTCATCGCCACTCGCCGGTTATTGACTTGGATTTATGCTCCGGTACCGCCATCTTGCTCAACACACTATTTGATTCAGCATTGTTAGTTGGAGTTTGCCATGAGTTCACCGCTCGCCATCCCTTGCCCGCACTGCAACGCGCTCAACAATGTACCTGCCGAGCGAGTTATCGAGCATCCGCACTGTGGCCGTTGCAAGCAAGTACTCTTCACCGCGCATCCGGTAGAACTAACGGCCGCCAATTTTGATGCCATAGCCGGGCGCGGTGACCTGCCCGTATTAATTGATTTCTGGGCGCCATGGTGCGGCCCCTGCGTTGGCTTCGCCCCCACTTTTATTCAAGCAGCGGCTCGGTTCGAGCCACGCTTACGACTAGGCAAACTGGACACCGAAGCGCAGCCGCAAATAGCCCAGCGCTTCGCTATTCGGAGTATTCCCACGCTAATAATGCTGCGCCAAGGCCGCGAAGTGTCGCGACAATCCGGCGCGCTAAGCGCCGCGCAATTAACGCAATTTGTGGAGGCGGCACTCACCCAGCACTGAGTAAAATTACGCTGATCAGGCGAGCAAAGACAATCCACTACCCATGTCTTTACGCACACTCACCGGGCCGCGCCAAACGCTAGGCTAAAGTCTTTCGTTCACCAGAGATGACTTGTGCGCAAGCCTGTACAGACCGCTTTACTGACCGCACTGCTGCTAACGGGGCTTGCGGGGCCCGCCTTCGCTGCCGATGACAGCCCCAAAGCTGCTACGGCGCAGGACGCCGCCGGCCATAGCGACTTCCACTTACCGCCACTGCCGGCCGATGCCACGGTGTCGCAATCGGCTGTCATCGACGGTAAAACGTTGAAGTACCGCGTGACGGTCGGTTCGCTGAAAGTGCGCGACGAAAAAGGCACGGTGACCGGCGAGGTGGTGTTTACCGCCTACACCATGCCCGGCAAGAACCGGCCGGTAACGTTCGCACTGAATGGCGGTCCGGGCGCATCGTCGGTCTATCTGAACTTGGGCGCCATCGGGCCGAAGAAAGTGAACTTCGGTGTTGAAGGCGATACGCCCTCTGCCCCTGCCACCTTGCACGACAACCCTGGCACCTGGCTTGGCTTTACCGACCTCGTCTTTATCGACCCGATTGGCACCGGCTACAGCCGCGCGCTAGTCGACGACAAGGAAGCGACCAAGCAGTTTTACAGCACCGACAGCGACATCACATACCTCTCGCGCATCGTCTATGACTGGTTGGTCAACAACGGCCGCATGACCTCGCGCAAATATCTGGTGGGCGAAAGCTACGGCGGTTTCCGCGGCCCACGCATCACCGAATATATGCAAACCCAGCTCGGCGTGGCAATGAACGGCGTCGTCCTGTTGTCACCGTATCTCGACCCTGCTGCGTCGGATGATGGCAACGTATCGCCGTTGCCGTGGATGCTTACTTTGCCGTCCATCGCCGCCGCGCATCTGGAGCGCGAGCACAAGCTGACGCCACAAGCCATGGCCGCCGTCATCGACTACACGCGCGGCGAGTATGCGACCGACCTCATGCGCGGCCGCTCTGACCCACAAGCCACTACTCGCGTCGTGAAAAAGGTGACCGAGCTGACGGGACTGGATCCACTCTTCGTCAAGCGCGCCGGTGGACGGCTGGAAACCCAAGCGTATCTGCGTGAGGTTTATCGTGCCGAAGGCAAACTTGGCAGCCGCTACGACTCTAACGTCACCGCATGGGACCCGTTCCCGTACGCACCGCATCAGCGCACCGGCGACCCGATTCTGAACGGCATCATCGCGCCGACCACCAGTGCCATGGTCAACTTTGTCACGCAAACGGTGGGCTGGAAATACCACGGCCGCTACAACGCACTCAGTTACACCGTAAATAAGCTGTGGCATGAAGACAAGGACGCCAACGAAGGATCCGTGACGCAGTTGCGCGAAGCGGTTGCGAACGACCCGAGCTTACGCGTATTGATCGCGCACGGCTGGGACGACCTGTCCTGCCCGTTCATGGCTTCGGTACTGATCGTCGATCAAATGCCGGCCATGGGTGACGCTACTCGCGTACAGGTAAAGGAATACCCAGGCGGTCACATGTTCTACGCGCGCAGTGACAGCCAAGCGGCACTAACTACCGACGTACGCGCTTTGTACGACGCTAAATAGCCTTCTACCTTACAGTGCTCGCCTGTCGTGCAGCGTGCACGCAGACGCCGTCTGCGCTGCGCTACAAAACGTAACGCAGCGCAGACGGTACTACTTTGCGAAACCTTTGCTCAGCTCGACAGCGTGCTGGCGCGCACTAGGTATTGCACGCTGAACATGCCAGCCGAATCAGTCCATACGCGCTGCACCGCAAGCCCCGCTTTGGCGGCCAATGCGGCAAAGTCTTCCAGCGAATATTTGCAGCTGTATTCCACTTGGATCGCCTCGTTATCCTTGAACGCAATATTTAATCGACCGACGTTCACTTCCTGCGCGCGGCGACTGACAATCTGCGTTTCAACTCGACCTGCCATCGGGTTGTAACGTGCCCGATGCGCAAAGGCAGCGAGGTCGAAGTTACTACCTATTTCGCGATTGAGGCGGGTCAGCATGTTCAAGGTGAACGCCGCTGTCACACCGGCGCGGTCGTTATATGCCGCATCGATGAGGGCTGGGTCTTTTTTAAGATCGACCCCGACCAAGATACCGCCGCCATCACCCATCTCGTTGCGCATTTCGCGCAGCAATACAGCCGCTTCACGACTGGCGAAATTACCAATAGTGGAGCCGGGAAAATACAGCACGGTACGGCGTGGCGCGCGCGGCGGGATCGGCAGGCGTAGTGGTTTACTAAAGTCCGCACACAGCGGCTGCACCGATAACTGAGGAAATTCCAGTCCCAGGCGGGCAACGCTTTGCTGCAATGGCTCAGGCGAAATTTCTACTGGCACGTACACTACCGGCGCCACGAGATGCTGCAACAAAATACCGGTTTTGCGTGCGTTACCACTGCCATATTCCACCAAGCGAACATCACTACCCAAGGTCTCGGCAATACTGTCGGCGTGCGTCTCCATCAACGCAATCTCGCAGCGCGTGAGGTAGTACTCCGGTTGCTCACAAATCTTTTCGAACAACGTCGAACCCGGCGCGTCATAGAAAAGCCACGACGGTAGCCGCTTCGGGCTAGCGGTCAGGCCATGCTGCGCCACTTCCAGCAATAAGTTGCTGACTGGCGGACGCTTATCATCCGCACTGTCACCACAAGGTTGCATGTTCATCGATCTTGTCCCAGTCGTAACCCGCTAAATTGCCAACGGGCGTGGGGTGGAAAGAAATTGCGGTAGGTGGCACGCAGATGCTCGCGCGGGGTGACGCACGAGCCGCCTCGCAGCACCCACTGACCACACATGAATTTACCGTTGTATTCGCCCAGCGAACCAGGCAGTGGGCGAAAACCGGGGTAACTGATATAGGGCGATGCGGTCCATTCCCACACATCGCCAAACATCTGCAACAAGCCTGCGCCAGCGCGCGCTGGGCGCGGATGGAAGCGCTGCGTATCCTGCAAGTTGCCGTCCAGCAAAACCGCCTGCGCTGCCGACTCCCATTCCGCTTCCGTTGGCAACCGCGCGCCAGCCCAGCGCGCAAATGCATCAGCCTCGAAATAACTGACATGGCACACTGGCGCATGTGGATCAATCGCGCGCACGCCGCCTAAGGTGAATTCGCTGGAAAGATCTGCCTGCCAGTACAACGGTGCCTGCCAGCTTTCACGCTCTACCGTCGCCCAGCCATCGGATAACCACAAACTAGGCTCGCGATAACCGCCTTCGCGAATAAAGGTTAAGTATTCAGCATTAGTCACTAACCGGTTGGCCAAGGCATGCGGCTGCAGATAGGTACGATGGCGCGGGGTTTCGTTGTCAAAGGCGAAGCCCGCCCCGCGATGGCCAATTTCCACCACCCCACTTTCACCGTCGATAAACTGTTGCGGCACCACGGCGGTGGCGAAGGTGGCATCCAGTGCCGGCCGATAAGCTGGCAATAACGGGTTGCACGAAAGCGCGTGTTTGATATCCGTCAACAGCAGCTCTTGGTGCTGTTGTTCATGCTGCAAACCCAGCTCCACCAAATCGTTCAACTCTGCACTGCTGTCGTGCTGCAGCAGCTCGCTTACCGCGTCATCAATAAAATGTCGATAACTGCGAACTTCATCCAGCGACGGGCGCGACAGCAAGCCACGTCGTGCGCGTGCAGGTATCGGCCCAACGGACTGATAATACGAGTTAAACAGATACAGCCATGCCGGATCACGCGGCTGATAGCCCGGATCACGGCTAAGTACAAATTGTTCGAAAAACCAGCTGGTATGCGCCCAATGCCACTTGGCGGGGCTGGCGTCAGGCATGGACTGTAATTGCATGTCCTCCGCGCTCAACCCGTCACACAACGCTAATGTACGCTCACGAATGCGCCGAAAACGCACACCAAGGCTTTCCGTGCTGGCGGTCTCAAGCATGCTCAACATGACCTCCGTAAAAGAGTAACGACAAGCGTACGGCATTGAGCATCTTGCGGCGAAAAGAGACGAAAAGACATGACATCAAGCATGCGCGCGGCAGCGTTCACAACATGTGATATGGCGATGACCGATCGTTGACAATGCAACGTCGCACCGCCCAAACCCGCGCGCGTTAATCTGCTAGCCACCCACGTCGCGGCGACCGCCACCTACCTGTCGCAGCCACGCTCACTCGTCCGCGACAACTCTCGCACGCTGAGCTAATCACGTAAAAGCCATGCTTTCCGCTTTACTGTTAGTGCTGCGGCGAGTGCGTGGCCAGCGCAAGCAGCCGTCCCCCTGACGACACCGCTGCCAACGAATTCGTGTATCGACACGACACGAATTAACGAGTGACATAGTGTGGACGGGCACACCGCTATCGTGCGGATCGGCCCATGCGCTACCGCGTCGACTTGAAAAGTGATTGCCCGCCACTCAAGCATCTGCCGGGTTTAATCTTTGGCGCCAATGCATCTAACAAAAGCGTCAACCGCGGCCGCATCTGCGGCGAGTCGGGGAGATGGTTCGCTCATTCAACCAGCCGCCACGCGCTATTCAATCGATTCGTCTGATTGATAAGGCAGATTTTGATGGACTCAAACGGCGCGCCAACAGTCGGCAGCCCCGCACTGCCGTACCGACCTATGGAACGAAGGGAACAAACAGCAGAAAAGAGCCCGGCATGCCGGGCTCTTTTCGCTATGTCGCCGAGTACGTCATTCAGTCACCATCATCATCATCACTACGGATGTAACGCGTCTGATACGGGTCCTCGTAGACCACCGTGCGTCGTTCCACAACACGGCGCTCCACCACTGGCGGGCCGTAACCCTCATACACGACGGTGCGCGGCTGGCTGTATACCACCTGCGGCTCGTAATACACCGGTGCCGGACGCGTCGCACTATTGATCAAACCTACGACGGCACCAGCCACCAAAGCACCAGCAATCCAGCGGCCACCGTTCCAATGGCCGCCGCCGCGACGGTAGTAATTATTACCGTAGTTACCATGACCATGACCATAGCCATGGCCGTAATAGGCGCCGGAATAGCCACCGCGGTAGTTGTCATGATGGCCATGACCACCCCAGCCGCGCGCTGAGGCGCTTAGCGGCAGCATCAGCGCCGCAGCAACGGCCAAACCCAAGATCGCCAGCTTGCCTGCACTACCAAAACGTTGAGTCATGACTCGTTCTCCTTTGTTCGGTGCTGATGCTCGGCCGTTTCTGCTTAATGTGAACTGAAGGGTTTACTTTTTGATGTGCGCCGTATCCCACGGGTTAATCCCCGCGTCAGCCTTGCGCTTGCGCAGCAGCCAGCAACCATGGATGCCGGCGCGACGGGCAAAGTCGAACGGAATGCTGGGCGCGGTCCAATCCTCAATGTCGAAATGCTGTTCCAACTCGGCACGGTCTAACTTGAAGCGGCGGAAATTGTTGGAAAACAGAATCACACCATCGCGCGTTAGCCGCTCGCCGCATCCCTCAAGCAATTTAACGTGGTCGCGCTGCACGCTGAAATCGCCAGTACGCTTGGAATTGGAGAACGTCGGCGGGTCGACAAAGATCAAGCCGTAGTGACCACGGTCACGCCGCAAGAAGTCGAACGAATCAAATTGCATCAAGCGATGACTGGCACCGGTAAATCCATTCAGCGCCAGATTGCGCGACGCCCATTCCATATACGGCGCGGATAAATCGACGCTGGTGGTTTCCAACGCACCACCGGCAGCGGCGTAGACACTGGCGCTAGCGGTGTAAGCGAACAGGTTGAGGAAGCATTTCCCGTTCGCCAATTCACGTACCTTGGCGCGCGCCAAACGGTGATCGAGAAACAGGCCCGTATCAAGGTAGTCGGTCAGGTTGATCAAAAACTTCAACCCGGCCTCTTCCACCTCAATGTATTCATTGCGCTGATCGAACTTGCCATATTTGGAGCCGCCGGTGCCGCGTTCGCGCGTTTTCAGCACCACACGGTCACGCGGCACGCCCAGCACTTCGCTGGCCACGCGGGCAATCTCACGCATGCGCAAACGCGCCACCTCCGCCGGTATTTCGGCCGGCGCGCGATACTCCTGAATGTGCAGGTAATCATTACCTTTGACATCGTTATAAAGGTCGATGGCGGCGGCATACTCGGGCATGTCTTGATCGTAAACGCGCCACGCATGAATACCTTCACTGGCCACGCGTTTGCGTAGCCGGCGCAGGTTTTTCTCCAAGCGGTTTTTCAGCATCAACGCGCCGTCCGACAGCGGCTTCCGCTCGCGCGGCGTTTCATCGCGCGCTTCAATATCAAACGTCAGCAACACCGTTTCCAGGGCGCCGTTGTACAGCACGTAGCGCTTGTCCGCGTGCAGTTGCATCGCGCGACCGAGCTCCGCATCACCCGCCAATACCGCACCATGCCAACCAATAAAGTTTTGCTTAAGCGCGCTACCCAGCGCGCGATACAACCCCGGCATTTCCGCGCGATCGCCCAAGCGCTCGCCATACGGCGGGTTGGTAATCACCAGACCAGACTCCACGCCTTTGGGCGGCGTCAGCTGGGCAACGTCCCACTTATCCAAGGTGAAGAAACCGGAAACTCCCGCACTTTGCGCATTACGTTTAGCCGTCTGCACCATGCGCGGATCAAGGTCGCTGCCAAAAAAGACGCTGCGCAATTCACGCAAGCCGACTTCGGCGCGTTGCGTCGCTTCGTCCAGCAAGCTGCGCCACAAGGCGATGTCGTGCTGCTGCCAACCGAGGAACCCAAAATATTTGCGATGCAGGCCCGGCGCTGAGTCGGCTGCCATCAAGGCGCCTTCCACCAACAACGTACCCGAGCCGCACATGGGATCCAGTAAGGCGCCGCCAGCGGCGTAAATCTCCGGCCAATGCGCGCGCAACAGCATCGCTGCCGCGAGATTTTCCTTCAGTGGCGCCTCACCCTGCACTTCGCGCCAACCACGACGGTGCAACGGCGAACCGGCCAAGTCCAGCGACACCGTGGCGCGGTCACGACGCAAGCGCAGATTGATACGCACATCCGGCTCATCGGTATCCACGCCCGGGCGCTCGCCATCACGCCGGCGGAACTGATCCACCACCGCATCTTTCACCCGCTGCGCGATGAACTGGCTATGCGTGAGCTTACTCAACGCCGTGCCCGCGTCTACCGCCAAGGTGGCATGGACGGCTAGATGTTGGCTCCAATCGATGGTCTGAACGCCGTCATACAAAGCGTCGTCATCGGCCGCATCAAACTCGGCTAAGGGCAACAAAATGCGGCTGGCCAGCCGCGACCACAGACAAGCGCGATACGCAGTTTCCAGCGTGCCGGAAAAATACGATCCGGCCAGCGTTTCATGCACATCGCTGGCGCCGAGCGTGATCAGCTCATCGCGCAGCAGGTATTCCAGCCCTTTCGGGCAAGTTGCAAAGTACTGGGTCATGCGGGGTTCTTCAGTTTTTCCAGAAACAAACGAAACTGCGCCGCAATCTCGCCTACGTTTTCACTCAATCGATGGCCATCGTTCAACAGCAGCAACGGCAAGCGCCGCGACGCTGCAATGGCCTGTACGCCCGGCAGCGGGCAAACATCGTCATGCCAGCCGTGAATCATTAGTACCGGCACGTTTGGGCGCAAATCAAACGACCGCGCATAGCCGGGAATTGCGCTGGGCGTGGCAAGCAACAGCAAACCGGCCACAGGTACCTCTAGCGACACTAAGCCCGATACAAACGCGCCCAAGCTGGAGCCAACCAAAACCGGCGGCTCATCCAGCGCTTCAATGGTTGCACGCAGCCGGGCAACGCGCGGCGCCACCGAGTTGCCCAGCCCACGCGCATCATCTGCGGTGTAATCGGGCCGCTGCGTCGCCCACCCCAAAGATTCCGCTAACGCCGCCAGCACACTGACCTTGGTCGCGTTCGGGCCGGATTGCGAGCCGTGTGAAAGAATGATCTGGCCACGCATCGCAAACTCCACCAAAACCGTGAAAAGCCGGATGTGCATCGTAACAGGCGCCGCCTACCAACCACCGCGCCGTGCCAAACTTCGCCCATGCCTCTACTCATTCACGACCAACCGCTTCCTTACGTGGCGCAGCTGCCAGAACGCGTCATCGGCGCCGTTGAATTGGTGGTCATCCACTGCACCGAGCTGCCAACCTTGGCGAATGCCCGCGAATACGGCGAAAAAGCGCTGTATGAGGATGGCTGTGGCAACAGCGGCCATTATTACGTCGACCGCGACGGTTCGATCTATTGCTACGTAGCGGGAACGCGCATCGCGCACCACGTACGCGGCCACAACGACCCCTCCATCGGCATTGAACTGGTCAACCGCGGGCGCTATCCGCATTGGTGGGATTCGCGCGCGCAGCGCATGACCGAGCCTTACCCCGCGGGCCAAATTAATGCGCTAGGCGATCTACTGACACAGCTGTGCCGCGACTTTCCGAATCTCCGCTGGATTGCCGGCCACGAGGATCTGGACACCGCCATGCTGCCCGCAACCGACGACGCAACCGTGCAAGTGCACCGCAAACTTGATCCCGGGCCCATGTTCCCTTGGACAGAAGTGCTGGCAGGCAGCCCGTTAACCCGCTTCACACCAACCTAGATCACTCATCCAAGGCAGAAGCGAGCGAATAAAGCGTCTTCGCGGGCGCCACGTCAGTCGCGATGCTGTTGTTTAACGGGCAAACCCGCAACGCCCGCGAAAGCGCCTTCACGCCACGTATAATTGCAAAATGACTATCGTACCGAACGCCCCTATGCCGCAAAATCACGTTGCCGAACTAATCGAGCTGTTGCACCTGGAGCGGCTGGAAGACAACCTGTTCCGTGGCCAAAGCCGGGATATCGGCACACGCTTTGTATTCGGTGGCCAAGTGGTTGGACAAGCACTGGCGGCGGCGCAACAAACCGTGGACCCAGTCCGTGAGGCGCATTCGCTGCACGCGTATTTCCTGCGTGCGGGCGATATTAACGCGCCCATTATCTACCGCGTGGAGCGCACCCGCGACGGTGGTACGTTTTCCTCGCGCCGCATTGTGGCCATTCAGCATGGCCAGCCCATTTTGAATAGTTCCGTATCCTTTCAAGTGCCAGAAAAGGGCGTAGAACATCAAGCGTCCATGCCTGAAGTACCGGCGCCGGAAGACGTCCAGCCGATACGCCCGTTGCCACCCGAAGAGCTGGCGCGGCTGCCGGTGAAGCTGCAGCGCTGGCTAGGCATTGACGGCCCGTTTGAGTTTCGCCAGGTATGGCCGCACGACGAGCGCAGCCCGACCAAACGCCCACCGATCCAGCATATCTGGTTCAAATTGACTGCTCCGGTCGGTGACGACGCGATTCTGCATCGAGCGCTGTTGGCCTACGCCTCAGACTTTCATCTGATCGGCACCGCCACCTTGCCGCACGGCATTTCCTACCTTACGCACAATGTACAAATGGCTAGCTTGGACCACGCGTTGTGGTTCCACCGACCGTTCCGGGTTGACGAATGGCTGTTGTATTCCTGCGACAGCCCCACCGCGCAAGGTGGCCGTGGTCTCGCGCGCGGGCAGATTTTTAGTCGCGATGGGCGGCTGGTCGCGTCCTCCGCTCAAGAAGGCTTGATCCGCGTCCGCGCGGATTGAGCGCTTCGCGTAAACTTCGCCCATGCGCCAAATTTATACATCTGCCCACGCGGACAACATCGCCCGCGTTACCAAAATGATGGCCGACCACGGCATTGAGACCAGTGTGCTCAATCAGTCGCGCTACGACCGTCCCACATGGCAACGCGCCAGCTACTTGCCACAGCGGGAAGATCGCGACAGCTGGCCGCAAGTGTGGGTGGTACGCCCGGACGATTACACCGAAGCGCGCTTGCTCATGCGCGATGTAGGCGTTGAACCTATCATCGTGCACGGTGAAGAACTCGCTGCGTCGCGCCAATCCACGCCGGTGCAGAAACGCCGACATACCGTGGCGCGGATACGTCACCTCGTGTTGCTTGCGGTGCTGGCGGTCACGGCGCTGATCGCGTTGCGTTACATGGGCGTCTTTTAACGAACAACGAGTCGTGTTTCGGTGCACTCGGTGAGCCGAAAAGGCGGCTGTGCGTCGATATAGTGCGCTGCGCTACGCCGGTAATAAGTAGCGGCAACGGCTATTCAGCCGCTGGCTTTAGGTTGGCACTTTTGTCGGCGCGACCAGGTCAGCATAGAATCGGTGGCATGCGCTCCGATCCCGTCCGTCTGTTCCAAACCTTGCCGCACGAATGCGGGTACTACGCTGGCCGCGTCGCACAAAACCTGATCATTGACCCGGCCGCACCGCAGTTGGATCAGTTGTACGAGCCGGCCTTGGAGCACGGCTTTCGCCGTGCTGGCGGTCACCTGTACTTTCCGCACTGTGCACGCTGCCATGCCTGCATACCGTGCCGCGTCGATGTCGCACAATTCCTGCCTGACCGCGCGCAACGGCGTTGCGAAAAACGCAACGCTGACCTGGAAATCCACGAAGCCGAAGCGAGTTATACCGACGAAAGATACGCTTTGTACAAGGCCTACCTGCAAAGCCGTCATGCCGGTGGCGGCATGGACAGCGCCGCCGCTAGCGACTTCCAGGAATTTCTCACGGCGCCATGGAGTCCCACTATGTTCCTGGAGCTACGCTTGCGCGGGCGCTTGTTGGCGGTTGCCGTCACCGACGTTTGCAGCGACAGCCTGTCGGCCGTCTACACCTTCTTTGACCCTAATGAAGGCACCCGCAGCCTCGGCACGTTCGCTATCTTGCAGCAAGTAGCAATGGCCCGGCGTCGCCAATTGTCTTGGCTTTACCTTGGCTTCTGGATTAATGGTCACCCGAAAATGGATTACAAACGGCGTTTCCGACCGCTACAGATCCGCACAGAAAAAGGCTGGAGCGTGATTCTGCCGACGGGAAAAAGCGTAACGCTAAACGCAGGCTAGCGGCGCCGGACTGCTTCGCAACGCCGACGCGCCCCTCGCTAAAGTCCGTCTATCAGACAGACGCCTCTGACTTTGCTGCTTTCGGATACGGGAACATCTGCTCCAGCGGAATGGACAAGCCATCATCGCCAACGACGCGACAATGACTACGATTAAGCTGGCGCGGTTCGGCGACGCCACAGCTATGCGCAATGATGCCTACTTCATGCATCACATTGGTCGCGTAATGGAAGACTCGCTCACTCTTGTCAGCCACGACCAAGCCGCGCTGTAACCGCGGATTCTGCGTCGTGATACCGGTCGGGCAGGTGTTGCGGTTGCACTGCAGCGATTGAATACAACCCAGCGCCAGCATGAAGCCGCGCGCCGAGTTGACGAAATCCGCACCGATCGAAAGCGCCCAGGCGACGTCGTACGCCGTAATGCACTTGCCAGCGCATATCACCTTGATCCGTTCGCGCATACCGCGGACGATCAACACGTCCAACAGCGCAGGCAGCGCTTCGTGCAGCGGCAAGCCAACGCCTTCCATCAACGTTTGAGGCGCGGCGCCGGTACCGCCTTCGGAGCCATCAATGATGATGAAGTCTGGCGCGCTTTGAATACCGCGCTTGGTAATTTCATCGCACATCTCGTCGATCCACTCGACTCCACCCAGCACCGCCTTGAAACCTACGGGCAAGCCAGTTAACTCGCGTATGTGGTCGATCGCATCCATCAACTCCGGCACGTTGCCGATATCCATATGACGGTTCGGGCTTTGCGAATCGACGCCAACAGGGATACCGCGAATAGCCGCAATTTCGGCGGTGACCTTAGCCGCCGGTAGCAACCCGCCCATGCCCGGCTTCGCCCCTTGGCCCAGTTTGATGCTGACCATCTTGACGGCCTTATGCGCACATACCGCCGCTAACTTGGCATCGTCCAGCTTGCCGTCCGGTGTACGCACGCCGTATTTGGCCGTGCCAATTTCAAACACGATGTCACAGCCGCCTTCCAGATGGTACGGCGCCAACCCACCTTCGCCGGTATCCATCCAGATACCCGCCTTGGCTGCGCCGCGCGACAGCGCGCTAACCGCCGGCGCCGACAGCGCGCCGAAGCTCATCGCGGAAATATTGAAAAATGCGGCGTGACTGTAGGGTTCGCGCGCATACGGACCAATCGTCACCGGCACGGGCTCAACATGATCCATGCCCAAGTCTGGAAACGGCGCATTGACGAAAAACGGCACACCCTCACCGCGTAGGTCACGGCTTGAGCCAAACGCATTGGTGTTATCCACGTTCTTCGCCGCGCGATACACCCATGTGCGTTGCGCACGATTGAACGGCATTTCTTCGCGATCACTGGAAAACAGGTACTGCCGAAAGAACTCGCCCAAGTGCAAAAACCAGTAACGAAAATGGCCGATCACCGGAAAGTTACGCAAGACCGAATTAGAGGTCTGGTTACGATCGACCACCCACGTCACCAACAACACCATGACAAACAACACCAGCAGCAGCACGAAGAAGGCGGAAGTCAATTCCACCAACACAATCAGCCAATGCGCAAAGCCTGTCGTTTCCATGATTTTTCCTCGGGAAATAAGCTGCTACGGCGAAGTTTGATGGTCAGTGTTCGACCAGCACACACCCCGTAACCACTGCAAATGGGCTCAAGCCTATCGCATCACGCCAAAATTGGCGCCTAAACGGAGAGCAAGAAGCAGGCATACGGCTGTATAAGTAGCAGCTACCGGCATCAATTAACGATCGACACCGCGCGGTCGGCGACCACTAACCGGCGCCATTCGCGGGGTTCCACCGACGGGATCAGGCTGCCTGGCTAACGCTCAACGTCGTTTCTCGGCAAAATCACAGCAAGCCATGGCCCCGTCTTAAACCGCATCAATTTCAGCACCGGCTGCGCGACGCGCGAACCTCGTTATACCTTCCGTCACGGCATCGGCGTTAGCTCGGGAGAGCTCACCTCCATCGACACAAAGCGTGGGAATTTCATCAATCGTCGCGGCTGCGCAACGAAAATCCCAACGCAATCCAGCCACAGACAAAGGCTACCCCGCCAAACGGCGTAATGATGCCGACCCAACGTGGCGCGCCTAACGCAAGCGCGTACAAACTGCCGCTAAACAACACAATACCCAAGGCGAATGCATCTCGCGAAACACGCGCGCTGCGGCCGCGACCGAACGCAACAACCAGCGCCAGCGCTAACGCATGCCACATGTGGTAATCCACCGCCGTATGCCACAGCTCATGCCCCATGCCATTCAACACGTCACGCAAGGCATGCGCGCCAAACGCGCCAAGTAGCACGGCGCTGGCGCCGGCCATCGCCACCATCACCGCTGCACTGGTACTGACAGGTTGTCGCATCACGGGTAAATCCTTGATTTAATGAATCTCGCAGCGTCGCTGGTGTCGTATGCTTGAACCGATAAAGCTTCTGGATTCTTGCATGAAATTTCGCCCCTTCCGACATCTTGCCACCTTGCTGGCACTACTCGTCGCTGGCTTGCTGTTGAGCGCCTGCCATCACAGCGCGCCCTTGTCGCTGACCTTAACCAACATCAGCGGCCACATGCCTGATCTTGATTTCCACCTGACCGACGACCACGGCAAGGCCGTGACCGGCGCCGACTATCGCGGCAAGGTCGTGTTGCTGTACTTCGGATACACCCACTGCCCCGACGTTTGTCCGTTGACCTTGGCGCATCTGCACGCGGACCTAGAAAAACTCGGGCCACTGGCAGACGGCGCGCGCATTTTGTTTGTTAGTGTGGACCCGGCCCGTGATACGCCCGAAGTGATGCACAAATACGTTAACGCGTTTGACAAACGTGCGGTCGGCCTCACCGGCAGCGCACGCGCCCTAGAAGCGCTAAGCAAGCGCTACCGTTCGGCCTTCACGCGCGAACCGAGCGGCCCCGATGGGAACTACGAAGTTAGCCATAGCTCGGCCATCTACATCTTCGACCGCGAGGGCAGAGCACGCGTGCTAGCCACGCCTTCCGCGTCGCAAGACGCCATCGTGCACGATTTGCGCCAGCTACTGAATAATGGGACGACCTCATGAACAGGACTTCTAGCGCCCTATTTTTAAGCGTTGCCCTAGCCGGCTTGTTGGTGGCAACCAGCGCCTATGCCAGCGCCGCCAACCACGTCAGCGTCAGCCATGCGTGGATTCGCGTGCTACCGGGCGATTTACCCGCCGGCGGTTATGCCACGCTGCAGAACAACAGCGATCAACCGGTATCGCTGAGCAGCGCCAGCAGCACGGCATACGCTCACGTCATGCTGCACCACAGCTCCACTGCCGGGGGCGTGAGCCGTATGACGACGGTGAAAACGTTGGCCATCCCCGCCCACGGCAGCGCCATACTGGCGCCCGCAGGCTATCACTTGATGCTGTCGCAGCCAGTCGCGCCAGTGAGCCCCGGCGATAGCGTAAAGTTGATCTTAAAGTTCACTGATGGCAGCACCTTGGCCGCCGACTTTGCCGCGCGCCCCGCTAACGCGCTTGGCAGTGCTGACGAAGCTACCGAGGAACCAATGGGCGCCTCACCACACAATCACTGATCCGCACTCGTTGCTTGTCGCGTGAGTTAAGCCACGAAAAGATCGTGTGGCGTGAGCACGCCTAGGCTATTACGCGACGGCCTCTCTCGAGGCGCCATCACGTGGTAATGATGACCACGACGACGCCTGAAAGGATGCGCATAACTATCACCGCCAGGTGTTTTGCGAGCCAAGCGCACGTGACGCTATGGCTGAGGAATTGCCTACCGTCATCGGTAAACCAAGCGCTGACAACGGCAATTTCAGTAAGCCGCTAAGTGTCCAAACGCTCACCGGCAGGCGCGGTGCTCAACGAACCAATCAGCTTTCGCTAGCCGCTGCGGGTAGTGCTCGCACCATACGCTGGAAGGCACGCAGCGCGTCAGGCGAGTCATCACCGGGCTGGGGCGTGGTTTCGCCATGCTCGATTCGCCGCGGAACGTTTCTGAGTTCGTCCACCACAGTATCTGTGCCGACGAGCTAACAGCTCCGCCCTACGATGCCACCGTCTCCGCCGCCATATGCGACCGCGCGGCTGCCTGCTGAACCCGCTGCCGTGGCAGACGTCCGCTAGCGGACAAGCGCAGCCACTGCCGCAGTGCCAGCATCGCGCCCACCGTCTCTACCATGGCCGAGGGGATCCAGATAATCAGTCCGCCCACCATTTGTCCGGTGAGCACATTGAAGGTAAACGCGCGCCCGCAAATTTCGAAAATCGGATACAAATCCACCGTTGAAAACGTCACGATCGCACCGGCAAGGATTTGCGGCGCCATGGTGATACCCGGGGACAACACGCGCAGCCCCGCCGTCATCCGCCCCGGTGGGTGCGGCCGGTGATCCAGGATTAGAGACCAATACACAAAGCCGCTAAACAACATGCTCCAATTCATGAAGCGATAGATGCGCCAGTCCAGCATCGCCAGCGTCTGCAAGGCAGGAATCAGCCAGATCAAGATAAAGACGACAAACAAGGTCGTCGCCACTATCGGATTAAACAGCACGCCACTAATGACCCGCCAAGCCGCTGAGCGCCACAACGGGCGCAGTACGCGCACGCGCCACGACAACGGTATCCCAGCGGTCAGCACACTCTTCGGATACGCGATGACCACCAACAACGGCGCCACGTGATGCAGCAATAATTGCTGCAGGCGGTGCATGAAGAATTCGTGCTCAGCAAAGTAATCGAGATAGGTGTGTAGCGACAAATAGATGATCGCCATGCCCACCCAAAACGCTAACTTGCGGCTAAAACTTGGTGCCACGCGACGGCTACCACGCCAAAACAGCACGCAGGCGACGAGAAAGATCGTGAGAAATACCCACGAAAACTCCCACGGTTCAATCCACTTGAGCAAACTTGCCAGCACGCTATTGCACCAACCGCTGTTCCTGCATCGACACTTGTCGACAATCGCGCAGCATAACGCGGCAGCGCCATGAAATTCTCACAATCGTGGTGCGGCCGTTGCGGCAGATTGTCGCCACCATCACTTACGCCGTCGGCTGCGACGCGTGCGGCGCCAGCCATACAGCAGGCCAAATAGCGCCACCAAGGCTGGAACCAGCACAATATTGATCGCTTTAACGCGAGCACCGAGCGCATCAATTTCAGCATTCAGTTGATGCTGTACATCACGCAACTCTTTATTGATGACCAATCGGCGCTGGCGAAACTGTTCAATCTCCCGGCGCTGCTCTGCGGTGACTGTCGTTGGACGAGTACCTTTGGTCGGCTGCAACTCTTCCAAGCGCCGTCGGGTGTCAGCTAATTCCTGTTCCAGCTCTTGCTCTTTCTGCAAAAACTTTTGATCCGCCGCATTCCGCAGCGCATCGACGCGGGTAAATGGTCGCTGCGACGTCGATCGACCACGGATTGACAATAGCTCCGAGGATCCGCTCAGGTTGTCGACCATATTGGTGACGAAGTCGCCGTTGTTGGCAAACACGCGCATCGTGGTCTGACCCAGAACCGTCTGCGGCTCGACCCACAATCGGTCACTAAGTAAGTCCGTGTCCGCCACCAAGATTACTTCGGCCTTCGGCCCTGAGTGCGCCAAATGCCCTGCCACGCCGGCACGCTCGGGAAAGGCGCTGACGAACGGGCCACGCAAGCGGGCTGCCAGCACATAGCGTGCGTTGTCCGGCCGGTAGCCTTGCAACAGCTGGCTCGGATCAGCGCTGGCATTCAACACTCGCTGGGTAGGCACCAGCTCGGCTTCCGGCGTACTTTGCAGCAACGGAATCAGGCGCGTTTTTGCGTTAGACGCCAGGTCAAAATGACCGGCAGTCGACACGTTGACACGGCGTAAGCTGGCCGTCACGACATCATCGTGGTTGAGCTCCTGCATCCCCAAATCCAGCATGGCGGGATGATTCAGGCTGCTGCCCGCCAACTCAATTTGCAACGCGCGAGTACGATCCAGCACCACCTTGGTCGGGTCATAGACGACGCCCCACGCTGCAAATAGACGCGGCAGATCCGAGCTTTTGTCTTGCGCCGCTACCCCATCGAGTGCGTAAGGCGCGGCTTGCAATTCCGCATCGGGGTCAACAAATACCGCCAGATGGCCGCCACCCAGTACGTATTGATCGATTGCGTATTGCGCCGCGGTCGGCAAATGTTGCGGCTGGATCACTAACAGCACGCGCACGTCGCTAGCAACATGCTGCAACGTCGCCGCGTCGATGGTTTTGAGATCGAACAACTGGCCCAGTTGCTGCATTACCGCCCACGCTGGCTGGCCCAGTGCCGGATTGCCGGCCACTGGCAGTGAGCTAATCACGCCGACCACCGGCTTGTTGGTCTGGTTTAGCTCATACAGCAGTTTGGCAATGTCATATTGGAGGAACGCCTCGCGCGCGGGGTCAAAAAATGGAATGGACAGGCTTTTCTCCACCTGTCGATCTTCGCCCGTATCGTCTTCCCCGGTGTTGGACATCGCGCTACCGGACAAACCGAAAAACACGCGCTCGCCGTTACTGCCGCCGTTCGCCGCCGTCAAACCATCGCCTTCCGCGCTTGCTTCGTCGTCGGAATACGGCACCGGATCGATGATCTGCAACCGCACCGTGCCATGTGAACGTGCCACGATCTCTTGCAGCATTTCACGCACTCGTTGCTCGTAGCTGCGTAATTGCGGTAGATCGCGCGTGGCGTGCTCGGAAAAATACAGGGTCAGTTTTAATGGCCGTTTCAGGCCATCGATAATGCGCAGACTGCCCGGGCTAAGCGTGTACAACTGATCCGCCGTCAGATCGATCCGCGAGGCGTGTAGCCAACGGCTACTGGCAACAATGACCGGTACGAAAACTAAGATCAGCAAAATCAAGGCCAGATACAGGCCCGTGCGTCGCGTAAAGCGCGGTAACTTCTTCAATAGGGGAGGCAGATGGCGCACGGTGTCAGCGGGTCCGTTTCAAATCAAGTAGCAGCACGCCGGCAATCAACCAACCGAGGCTACTGAGCACAAAATACAGCACGTCGCGCACGTCCAAGACACCGCGCGAGATAGCTTCAAAGTGGCGCAAAATGGATAAGTGCGCCACGCCGTTAACCAACTTCCGCGGCAGCGCACTTTGCAGAACATCCAGCACTTGCGGTTGCCCCACCAAGATCAACAACACGCATACCAGGGCCGTCAGAATAAAGGCCACCACTTGGCTGCGTGTTAGCGCTGACAAGCAGGTACCAATCGCGACAAAGTTACCCGCCATCAACCAGCTGCCCAAATAGCCGGCAAGAATGACGCCGTTATCAGGCGATCCAAGGTAGTTGACGGTGATCCAGATTGGAAACGTCAACGCGAGCGCCAGCCCAATAAACAGCCACGCTGCCAAAAACTTACCCAGCATGGCCTGCCATAGCGTCAACGGTAGCGTTAGCAACAACTCGAGCGTGCCACCCTTGGTCTCTTCCGCCCATGTGCGCATGGTGATGGCCGGCACCAGAATCAGATACAGCCACGGATGCACCGAAAAGAATGGCTGTAAATCGGCTTGCCCACGTTCGTAGAAATCACCGACGTAAAACGTAAGAATGCTGGCCAGCACTAAAAATATCATCAAGAAAACGTACGCCACCGGCGTCACAAAGTAGCTACGCAATTCACGCCGCAAGACCGCATTGACCGGACTCATGCGGACTGCCCCACAGCATCAGGGCCAGTCGTTATGCGGCGAAACACCTCATCCAAACGGCCGCGCTCCAACTGAATCTCGGACACCTCAAGACCCTGCTCGCGCAACAGTGCTTCGACCGGCTCCAGAATGCGTACCCCCGGTTTTGGGAAAACCGTAATACGACCGTCCAATGCATCCACTTCCACCCCAGCAACCTGTGGCAAGCGGCCCAACATTTCCTGCGCCATACCGCCGCCTGGTGCGCTAAACGACACCGCGCCGTGGTAACGCGAACGAGCCTCCAATTCCGCCGGCGTGGCATCGGCCAACAAACGTCCTTGCGCGATGATGGCCACGCGATTGCACAATGCGTGCACCTCCTCCAACAAATGGGTGGAGATTAAAATGGTGCGGTCACGCGCCATGACATCAATGAGTTGGCGCACGGCGTGCTTTTGGTTTGGATCCAAACCATCGGTCGGCTCGTCCAGCATCAACACCGGCGGGTCATGCAAAATGGCCTGTGCCAAGCCAACGCGGCGGCGCAACCCTTTCGACAGCGTATCGATACAAAGATCCAGCACATCCTCCAACTGCAAACGCTGCACGACCTCGTCCAAGCGCCGATGCGCGACCTCCGCGCTCAATCCACGCACACGCACAATGAATTGCAGGAACTCGTGCACCGTCATTTCGCCGTAGCTCGGCGCGCCTTCTGGCAAGTAGCCCAGCGCGCGTTTGGCCTTCAACGGCTCGCGCACGACATCGTAGCCACAGACTCGCGCACGACCCGACGTGGGCGTCAAAAACCCGGCAATCATGCGCATGGCAGTGGACTTTCCGGCGCCATTCGGGCCGAGCAAGCCAACCACTTGGCCCGGCTCCACGCGGATGCTCAGCGCATCCACTGCCGTCAAAGTGCCATAACAACGTGTGAGCCGTTCGGTTTCGATCATGATCCGCAATAGTTGATGACATAAGGCTAGCCCCGCCGCGTGCGTGAACAAACAGGCGTCGGACGACTCCGCAATGTAGCGCAAGCGGCCAGTAAAATTTTTTCAGTGCTCGCGTGCCGCGCTAGCGCAGGATCAAACCGTCATTCCATAACGCAAAAGGCCCCTCCAAGTGGAAGGGCCTTCTGTATGTCACACCCGCATTGACGCTAGCGTTACTGACCGACGCTAGCCGCCTCAGCTGGCTCCGCCGCCGATGTAGCAGCGGCAGGTGCATCAGCGGCCGACGCGGCAGGCGCTGGTGCAGCGGCTTCCAGCGACGGTACCGGGATACCCGCTTCCTGCTCCGGTGTCTGCGCCGGCGCATCGGTAATCGGCAAGTACACGGCATATTGCGCATAGGTCGTGATATCGCCATCCGCGCTCTGCACTTCTGGTCTGACCAGAATGTTGTAGGGGCGATTGATCACTTCGTCGAATTTATAGCCATGCGTTGTCGCGTAGGCCTTCAACATGTCGCGTGTCTGCGGCACACCAGCAAAGGTGCCGTTCCACACGCCCTTCAAGACGGCTGAACCAAAGGCCATCTCTGCACGTACTTTGCTATCAATAATAAGCCGGCCGTAACGGTCCAAGCTGCCTGGCTTGAGCAAGGCATCCTTCGCATCAGCTGTAGCTGCCGCCGAACCGGTCGCATCGGCCGAAACTGGCGTGCTAGCAGTCAGCTGTACCTCATTGCCGCCTACATTCAAGCTACTAGCGCTAATAGGTAAAGCCACGTCAAACGTATAAAGCTGATCACCGTAGTTGGTGGTGAACAAGATGCGCGGACCGGTGACGCTGACATTCAACTTTTTGGCCGAGGCTTGCAGCTCGGTGATGGCAGCAGCAACGACCTCATCCAGGCCCTGAATACCTGAATCGCGTGGGCTCGACGTGGCCAGCATCAACACAGGCACCGGCTGACTCTGCTCGATATACGGAATTAGCTGGCTGTAATCGATATTGGGTACGGACGCCAACACGTTCTGCAAATTGGCCAAACCGTATTGAATCAGCTCGTCCGGCTCGCCATGGATATACAAGTTGGCAAACCGATTGACCAGATTCCATCCGTAAGTCACGTCATACGACCAGTTCACCTTGGTCAACTGACCACGGCTACCCTGCCGTTCCAAGTCCAGCGTGAAATGCTTGTCTTGGCCGCGCCACTTGTTATCCAGGTTCCAGACAATGCTGGCATCCTTGGTGTTGTCATCGATCTTGTCAAAATCCGGCGTGGCGCTGGCAATCGTCAGCTGACCATTACCCACCTTTGGATCTTCGCTGGTCCATGAGACCTCAGCGCCCGGACCGTACGACTTGCCCGCGAATTTGAATTGAACACGCGGATCGTCTTCGCGCAGTACCGAGAAATCCGGCAGGCGGCGATAGTTGTCGAGCACGTCATAAACTTGGCGCAGATCCTTGCCAATCACCAGTGAACGGTCTATGTGGCCACTGCCAGGACTGGCGATGCCCGCAATAGCGCCTAGACCGGCCACAATAAGCAGGGCAACAAGGAATTCAAGGACACGCATCATTCGAAAATTCTCCGAGCGTCGTTACGGCATACTGAAAGTAGGTGTCGCCCGAGCCACCAAACGAACATTTCCGAGATCACACGGAGGGTCGCGGCAGAGGGCTCGGCAAACGCCGAAGTGAAGGATGTTACTTGTTCATGGGCTGGAACGCTATTGCCTTTCGTAAGGTGCTACAGAGACTCGTCACCGAGTTGTCGGCTGATGCTGCACCCCGAGCGAAACAGTAATAAATTTCGCTGCAACGCAGCATGGCTGCAACCTGGCAAACCGGCTGGCCTCCATGCAAGCGCACTTCAGCATAAATTTCCTTCGCGCCAGACCGCTTACACAAAAGCCAACGTTTGACGCCGCCGAACAGCGGGCCACAGCGGTGACACCGTGGTTAATTAACGCCCCGCTCCCAGCACATCAAACGATGCCCATCTCCAACGCCTTTAGCACGGCGCGAGTGCGGTCGCGCACACCCAACTTGGAAAGGATGTTGGACACATGATTCTTCACGGTGCCCTCGGCGACCTTGAGCGAGTTGGCAATTTCCTTATTACTGTAGCCACCCGACAGCAAGCGCAAAATTTCTGTCTCCCGCTCCGTCAGTGGATCAGGCTGTTCCAGACTAGTGAAATGGTTTTGCATGCGCGCCACACCCGCCAGCAAGCGCTGCGTGACCATCGGCGCCACCAGCGAACCGCCGGCGGCGACTTTGCGCACCGCGTCCACCAGTTGTTCTAGTGAAACGTCTTTCAGCAGGTAACCGCGCGCGCCGGCTTTGATCCCTTGCAGCACCAACTGATCATCGTCGAAGGTGGTAAGGATGATCGTTGGCGGTAGCTCATTACGCAGCGAAAGTGCCTGCAGCACTTCCAGCCCGCTCATGTTGGGCATGCGCAAATCGAGCAGGACAACGTCCGGCTTGATCCGCGGGATATCTTGCACGGCCTGCGCCCCATCAGCACATTCAGCCACGACTTGAATATCGTCGGCTAAATCCAGCAACGAGCGGACGCCTTGGCGCACCAAATTCTGGTCGTCGACGAGACAAACGGAAATCATCGCGCATCCTCGTGTAGCGGCATTTCAGCGGGTTGTGGTAACTGAACAAAGATCGTCACCAACCGAACAGCAGTCCATTCTCGCACGTCGACGCCAACACTCGACATCAAGGCAGCTTGAGCGCGGGCGGCACAAATCGCGTTGGCGCGTGTGCTAGCGCAGGGTGTTCATCCAGTGGTAACCGCACGGTCAACGCAAAACCGCGACTCATGCCGGTGTCCAGCGTTACGCTGCCGCCAAAGGCAGCAAGACGCTCACGCATACCCGACAGGCCATTGCCCAGCGCCACCTGCTCGGCGCCACGGCCATCATCACGTGCATGCAACCCCAACAAATTTTCGTTGGCATAGGCGAAATTGAGCCACAGATTACGCGCCCCCGCGTGTTTAACCGTATTGGTAATAATTTCCTGCGCGCAGCGCAACAACACCTGTGCGCGCCGGGGGTCTTCCACACTGAAGCGCGGCGGCATGACCACATGCACGTTCAAGCCAGACAAGCTATCGGTCAGGCTGCGCAGCGCCTGAGTCAGGTCAATGGCGTCATCCTGGCGCAACTCGCTGACGACTTCACGGACGTCGGCCAGCAAATGCTTGGCGGTACTTTGCGCCTTACGCACATGTTCAACTGCCGTGTCGTTGGCAAGGTGGCTCGCCACTTCCAGGTTCAGACTCAGCGCCGTCAAATGATGGCCAATCAAGTCATGTAGATCTCGGGCAATCCGCATGCGCTCGGCGATGCGCGAGGACTCCGCCAATAATGCCCGGGTAGCGCGCAGTTCGGTGTTCAAGCGCCGCTGCGCTTCGCGCAAATCGGTCTGTTGGCTGGCCACGGCTGACGTCACAAACACCAATACCGAGATACCCAAATAAATACTGGCCTGCAGAAAACCGATCGCAATGCTGTGGCCATATTCCGGAAAGGTGGCAAATACCGCCACCAAGCTCACATGCTCCAGCACCAGCCAAAACATGCCAAGCCGAAACGGCAACAGCCACGGCAACACCACCGCCGCCACCACCATCAGCATCGCGGAAAGGCCGCTGTGGCTATACCAACCCACGGCAAGGGCCGCCGCCGTCATCAGCGCCAACCCCAATAATTTCAAGATATTGTAACGGCGCGAACCGAGGTTGCTGGTCAACAACCAATACATCACGCCAAACACCAGATAGCACAGCGTCCACAGCAACAACGAAAAATTGGGCCGTTGCAACTGGCTAAGGCGTTCACTAGCCCAATTAGTGATCAGCGGCGTGCCTGCCGAGAGATAGGTAAAAAACCCCGCATAGCGAAGCAAACGAATGTGGTTGAAAGAGGGCCAGCGCATAAGGTGCATCATTCAGTGTTCGCGCGCCGCGCGCAATGAGCGGAAAGTCACGCATCCGACCCAGCGGCGACGCGCCAATGAACACTTTTAGGCGACAAGACGACCCCAACTCAACATGTGCAAACGGTAGTCACATGCCATAATAGCCAACTAGAAACGGGGCCAGTTGCTGACCCCGGCCCACTTCATACCTTGCGGAGCAACGCATGGCTCTTGCCATCCGCGACGTGCGCGAGCAGGACTTGAACGCCGTATTAGCGCTCAACAACGCTGCCGGTCGCTCCATCCTCGCCCTAACAGCTCCTCAGCTGCGCTATTTCTACGAACACGCTGAGTATTTTCGCGTGGCGGAGATTGACGGCCAGCTGGCTGGGTTTCTTGTCGCGTTGCGGGAGGGCGGCAATTACGAAAGCAGTAATTACCGCTGGTTTGCGACGCATTACCCACAATTTCTCTACATCGACCGCATCGTTATCGCTAACGCTTATCGCCGCCACGGGCTCGGTCGGGTGTTTTATAGCGATGCGCAAAGCTACGCTGAAGTGCGCGTACCTTTGCTCACCTGCGAAGTGTTTTTGGAGCCACGGGACGATGTCGTGGTGTTATTTCACGGCACCTACGGTTTCCAGGAAGTGGGACAACAGCGCATGGGAACCAGCGGTCCGCAGGTCAGTTTGTTGGCCAAGGATTTGCCAAGCTACGCGTTTGTTCGCGATACCTGGCTCAATCATGGCGGCCTGCCCGCCGTGCCATGGCTGGCTGAGCGTAAGCGCTCGGCGCCTACAACCGTGGCAGGCCAAGCCGCAGGAGAGCACCACCCATGACGGTAAAAACAGATACCGCCGACGCCTGTGACCTGCGCTTTGGACAAGTTGGCATCGCTTGCGTGCGCATACGTCGCGCCGATGCCGCCGCACTATGCGGCGAACTGGAGCGACGCGTGCACAGCGCGCCGGCCATGTTTGCGCGTGCCGCCGTGGTGCTCGATTTGAGCCACCTGCTCGATCTGCCCGACGACGGTGTCGTAGACGCCCTCCTCGAGGCCGTCCGCAGCGCTGGCATGTTGCCCGTCGGCCTTGCTTACGGCACCAGTGAAACCGAGGCACTGGCCAAGCGTATGGGCTTGCCGCTGATTGCCAAATTTCGCGCGGCCTACGAGCCGGCGCCAGGCGTTGTTGCGGCAGCACCCGAGCCCGCGCCTCGTCACGCTGAGCCGAAGCAAACCGCACGGGCGCAGGCGCCGCAAGAAGAAGCGGCGCTCGATCTCGCACCGATAAGCGCTTTGGGCGCGCTGCACCACAACGGTGCCGTGCGTTCTGGCCAGCAAGTCTATGCCCGCGACCGCGATTTGATCGTTACCGGACACATCGCCAACGGTGCCGAAGTGATTGCTGATGGCAACATCCATGTCTACGGCGGTTTGCGGGGACGTGCCATGGCCGGCGCACAGGGTGACGAAAAAGCACGCATTTATGTATCTGACTTTCGCCCAGAACTGGTGGCGATCGCGGGGCAGTACCGCGTATTCGAACAAATTCCCGATAATCTTGAAGGCCAGTCCGTGCAATGCTGGTTGGAAGACGGCAAGCTGTTGATTGCTAAGCTGTGATCCTTTACAACTTCATTTATTACAATAACAACCATGCGGAGATGGGCCATTGACTGCTGAGATTATCGTTGTCACCTCCGGCAAGGGCGGCGTCGGCAAAACGACGACCAGCGCGTCGCTCGCTACTGGCTTAGCCATGGCGGGGAAAAAGGTTGCCGTTATCGACTTCGACGTCGGCCTACGCAACCTCGATTTGATCATGGGCTGCGAGCGCCGCGTCGTGTACGACTTCGTCAACGTAGTTAACGGCGAGTCAACGCTTAAGCAAGCGCTCATCAAAGATAAGCGTTACGACAACTTGTACGTACTGGCCGCCAGCCAGACCCGCGACAAGGACGCGTTAACACAAGAAGGCGTGGAAAAAGTTCTCGACGGCTTGTCCGCCGAAGGCTTTGACTACGTTATCTGCGACTCTCCTGCCGGCATCGAAAAAGGTGCGCATTTGGCCATGTATTTCGCTGACCAAGCGGTGGTCGTGGTTAACCCGGAAGTGTCTTCGGTACGCGATTCCGATCGCATTCTTGGCTTGTTGGCCAGTAAAACGCGACGGGCGGAACGTGGTGGCGATGTCGTCACCCAGCACTTATTGCTGACGCGTTATAACGCTTCGCGTGTGGCCATCGGTGAAATGCTTAGCGTGCAGGATGTGGAAGAAATCCTCGGCATTAGCGTCGTCGGTGTCATACCCGAATCGCCGAACGTGCTGACGGCGTCCAACAACGGCGTCCCAGTCATCGTCGATGTGGATTCTCAAGCTGGCCAGGCGTATAGCGACACCGTCGCCCGCATTCTTGGCGAAGAACGTCCGCTGCGCTTTATCGACGTGCCCAAGAAGGGCTTCCTCAAGCGCGTCTTTGGAGGTTAATCACGATGGGTATCCTGGATTTTCTAAAACGTCGCCCCGAACCCACCGCTCCCATCGCACGCGAGCGTTTGCGCATTATTGTGGCGCAAGAGCGCTCCAGTCGTGGCGCGCCTGATTACTTGCCGATGATGCGCAACGAGCTGTTGGAAGTGATCAAGAAATACGTCCATGTTGACCTGGACGCGATCAACATCAATTTCGAACGCAATACCGGGCACGAGATTCTTGAACTGTCGGTCACGCTTCCTGAAGGCAATGCACCCGAAAAAACAGCAATAAGCGATGCGGCAAAGGAAGTGATAAAGGAAGCTAGCGACAAGCAAGGCTCCAAAAAAGCCCGCCACGCTAAGCGCTGAACGCACAATCACGGCAGCACATGGTGCTGTCGTGCTGCGCCGCACCGCGCGGCGCCATGGCTTTAACCTTATTTCGGCGGCTTGCCGGTGCATCCGCTCGCGTATCCCCCCATGCACCCGCAAACCACCCCACACCCCGATACCTCCTTAACGTCGACCACTGCCGATAACGTCATGGCCTTGCGCGACATTGGCTTTGACGCACCGACTGCCCTGCTCGCTCGCTACGACTTGCACCTACAGCACGTCGCGCTAGGCGAGCCGATACCCGGCAGTTTTTGGGGCGACACCGAAGCGGGCATCATCGGCAGCACCGTCTACGCCCGCGATGACACGCCCGTTCATTCGCTGCTGCACGAAGCGGGCCACCTGATTGTGCTGCCGGCAGAAAAACGCGCCGCCGTGCACACCGACGCCACCGATTCCATCGAAGAAGAAGATGCCACCTGCTACTTGCAGATCACCCTGGCTGACCAGCTGCCCGGTGTCGGTCGCGCACGCATCATGGCTGACATGGATGCGTGGGGTTACTCCTTCCGACTTGGCTCAACGCGCGCATGGTTTGAAAGTGATGCCGCCGAGGCACGTGCCTTTCTGCAAGCGCACGGTTTGCTGGGCGCGGACGGCAGCACGGTCCTCACGCCACGCGAAGCAAAACCAATCGTGGTCAGCGCACCGTAACGCTTCGCTAAAAGCGGCCATGACGACGGTGCCGGTTTGGTGACGCCGACCCCTCGGCTGCCGACCATCACCAGCGCGTACGTCACAGGGCGATTAAGGGAGGGGTAAACAAGCCGTCATCTCAACACCCGCAACAGCCGAGCCCATCTCAACAGCGAAAGAACGGGTCAGCCCAAGACGCAGCGATTTCGCTAAAGGTTGAAGCCGCTGGATGACCAGGCATTCGTCGGTTAAAAACTCAGCTTTTGCTGGAATGACGAACGGAGGCTTATTCCGACCATCCTTAGCGTCGCGACACGTTCGGATCACCTGGTACGTACCAACGCCACGGCTCGTCGGCCGCACGCGAAATACCGACGCGTCCAGTCACCACCGGCTCGGCCGGCGGCGGTTTGCCGTCGTCAACAATACGAAAACCACCTTTGCCGGTGACCAAATCGATGCCATCTTGCGCGCCGGTAATACCGAGCGCCTGTGTCAATCGTGCCGGGCCGCTGCATAAATCACGGTCGCGATGGGCTTTGGGCCGCGCGGCGCGTATTGCATCTAACTCGGTTAGCGGCGCCAGCGCCCGCAGCAACACGGCTACGCCTTCGTCTACCTCGCCGCACACCGCGTTACAGCACCAGTGCATGCCGTAACTGAAATACACATACATCATGCCGGGCGGCCCAAACATGGTGGCGTTTCGCGCCGTCTTGCCACGATAGGCATGCGCGGCAGGGTCGGACGAACCGCAGTAAGCTTCGGTCTCAACGATGCGTCCGCTACGGCCATCCGTACCGACCAAGACCTTATTCAACAGCTCGACCGCCACCACCCGCGAATCCCGGCGATAGAACGACCGCGGCAGCACTTTGCCCTGGGCTGCTTTGCGTGTCACCACCGTCGCACACTGATCGTGCTGACCATTACTTGGCCGCCGCTGGCACGACGTAGCTACCCACCTCAGCGCGACAAGCAATCGCCATGCGGTTCCAACTGTTGATAGCAATGATGGCCAAGGTCAGTTCGACCACTCCCTTTTCATCAAATTCCTTCCGCACTTCGTCGTACAACGCGTCGGGCAAATCATTGTTGGACACCAGCGTCACGGCCTCGGCCCAGCTCAACGCAGCCCGTTCGCGCGCACTGTAAAACGATGCTTCGCGCCACGCCGATAATAAGTACAACCGCTGTTCAGTCTCGCCGGCAGCGCGCGCGTCTTTGCTGTGCATGTCCAGGCAATAGCCGCAGCCGTTGATCTGCGACACGCGCATTTTTACCAACTCGACTAGCGACGATTCCAAGCCGGAATGCTGCACAGCCATCTCTAGACTCAGCAGGCCTTTAAACGCATCCGGTGCAGCTTTGCGGTAATCAATACGAGTTTTCATGATGTCTCCTGGCGAAAAATATCGAGCTACGGAACGGTATAGTCCGCGCTCACATTAGCGATTTACAGCGCCGTGAATAACTGCTGGGCGTCGGCATAAGCAAAGTTGGAAGCAAGTCCGTCAAAGCGCCCGGTCTGCAGAATATGTTGAGCCGCCTGGTCGACGACACCCTGCGCCAGCGTGGAAAGACGCGTAGCCGTGCTCACTCGCGCCACCCCAATCTCGGCCAACGTCGCCATATCCGCCATGGTCGGTCCCGCCGCCACATTAATTGGCGCATCGACGGCTTTCACAAACGCGGCAAGCACAGCTATGTCACTCAGCCCGATCGGATAAATACAGTCAGCGCCGGCGGCAAGATAGGCGCGTGCGCGCGCTACGGCGTCATCAAAACGCTGCGCCGCGCTCAGCGCGTCGTGTTGCATCCAGCAATCCACTCGCGCATTGATAACGATGGGCACGCCTGTCGCATCGGCCGCGCGACGCGCCGCATGCACACGATCAGCAGCATCCGCACATGGTCGTAGTGGACCATGACCGGGCAAACCGTCTTCAAGATTAATACCTACGGCACCGACGCCAATGACCGCCTGCGTACTCGCTGCAACGGCATCCGCGGTTTCGCCGTAGCCGGTCTCAAAATCCACCGTCAGCGGCACCGTCAACACGCGGGTTATGCGCGCGACCGCTGCCAAGACTTCCGCCAAGGGGGTCTGCTCACCATCTTGATAACCGAGTGACCACGCCATGCCGCCACTGGTGGTCGCGATAGCAGCAAAGCCGCGCAGCGCAAACAACGCCGCACTGCCAGCATCCCACGCATTAGGCAACAAAAGTACGCTGGAACGATTGTGCATCTTTCGAAACGCGCGGGCCAAGTCAATTTGTGTTTGTGTATTCATTCATCCACCCATCTAAACCGGTACTACCCAAGCGGCCAGAGTACGCTGCTTGCCTCGCGGCGAAAAACAGTAGCTGAGACGCACGTAGGCTGCGCCCGCAGCATCGGTCCATTAACCCGTGTCAGCATTGATCGCCGTCATTGTGTCGAGAGGCGATTTATAGCGCTAGATGTCAGCGATCGATGTCACTGGGCCAGCTAAATCGACAACGTCGGTTGCCTGTCACTGAAATTGACCACAACACTTGCTCCCACCGACGTGTCGCAACATAGTGTCCTCAACGGATGTCGCGGCTAAACGCGTCATCCGCGCGAGGTACTTTTCAATCGTTAGCGGGCGGGCGTGGCAACCTCAAACGAGCATTCCCGAACCGGCACATCACCGCACATCACCGGAGCACACAGCATGGCCACACGCAAACTTGTGCTGCTGTTTGACGGCACGTGGAGCAAACCAGAGTCGAACACTAATGTGGAACGACTGCGGCAGCTAACCGCCAGCGCCGACAATGGTGGCGACGTCCAGTTGGTCAATTACATTTCCGGCGTTGGCGTATCGCACGGACTGGCGCACTGGCTCGGTGGCGCTTTTGGCTACGGCTTGACAGGCAACGTGCTCGATGGTTACCGCTGGCTATGCGAAACGTGGCAGGCCAATGACGACTTGTATCTGTTCGGCTTCAGCCGCGGCGCTTACACCGCGCGCAGTCTGGCCGGAATGATCTGCAAGTGCGGGCTACTTAAACGCGACGCCGCGGGCAACGTTCAACAGGCGGCCATCCAGAACGCCTACGATTTTTATCGCGACACCAAGATCGCGCCCCGAGATGCGGCCGCGGTCGACTTCCGTGAGCAATACAGCACGAGCATCCGCATCCATTTTATTGGTGTGTGGGAAACGGTCGGCGCACTGGGCATCCCAGCGATCGGCTCGTGGTTTCCGTTCGCTCGAGCCCGCTATCAATTTCACGATACCGAACTCAGCAAAATCGTTCGCTACGCCTACCAAGGCTTGGCACTGGACGAACATCGTGCGGACTTCGCCCCCACCATGTGGACCCGCAACCCCTACACGTTGAAAGCGGGCGAGACCGTCACCTCAAAGAAGGTCGAGCAGATCGACATCGAGCAGCGCTGGTTTATCGGCGCCCACGGCGATGTTGGTGGCGGTTACCGTTGTGACGGCGCCGGCCGCAAGCCCGACCCGTTACCTGACTTGCCGCTGGCATGGCTGCAACGCAAAGCCATAAACGCCGGTTTGAGCTACAACACCGTTTTCACGCCGATACCCGATGCTTACACCGGTGTACCCCGCAACTCCTATGCCGAATTTATGCATGGCCTGTACAAGCTATTCAAGAAGCCGATTAACCGACAAATTGGAACGGGCGTGAACGAAACCGTCGACACCTCCGTATGGCGGCGCTGGCACGCCGACATCAGCTATCGGCCGCCCGCGCTGGTGCAAGCGCTAGCTGTGGCAACAGTGAGTATTCCTGCGGACGCAGCCGTTTAAAAGCGCCCTACCAGCCTACAGCGGCGCGCGTACTCTTTCCTATCAACGTGGCTCAGCAATTTGCGCCTGCAATTCCACGTCGCGCGCCAGCGCCGGCACCTGTGGCACCCGCTGAATTCGCGCATACCAGTACCAGGACAACGCACCGATCACGGTCAGTACCGACGCGCCCGAGGCGAGCCGCAACATGCTGACCGACAGCAGTGGTGACAGCACCCCTGCCACCACGCTGCTAAGTAACAAGCTGGCAAACGCCTGCACCGAAGAAATACCACCGCGCTGATGCGGGAAGCGATCCAGCAGCAACAGCGTCAAGGCAGGAAATGCCAGCTGCACGCCCACACCCTGCAAAATCAGCGGCAACATCGACCACGGTAGTTGCGGCGCTGGAAACACCCACGCCAGCAGCAGATGCAAGACGCACGCAAGCAGCATGGCGGCATAACCCAGTGCGACGGTGAAACTTACGCTGCGCCGCTCCGCCAACCAGCCCGACAACCACGCGCCGCCGATCAACCCCACCACCACCGGCAAAAACAGCCACGGGAAACCCTGCTCTGATAAGTGCAGCAGTCCACGCACGATGATCGGCGCCGAGGCGATGTATAAAAACAATCCCGCAAAGTTGACCGAGCTGGAAATCAACAGTGGCCAAAACGGAACGTCGCGGCCGAATGACATGTAACTAGCTAACAGCGGCCGCGGCGCAAACACCGTGCGCCGTGCCGGTGGGTGACTCTCATCCAGCCACAGCATCAGCGCCAACGCGAGCAACACAGTGGCCCCGGTCAACACCCAAAAGATGCCGTGCCAACCGCCTAGCGGCAACAGCTGCGCGCCAACCATTGGGGCAATCACCGGCGCCACCCCAAAAATCATCATCACGTGTGACATTAACTTTTGTGCCGCCGGGCCCTCCAGCGTGTCGCGAATCACCGCACGCCCCACCACCAAGCCAGCACCCGCGCACATGCCTTGCAACCCACGGCAGAGCAGCAGCATGGTGTACGAGGTCGACAACGCCGCACCGGCGGACGCCACTGAATAAACCAGCATGCCGACCACGATGACCGGCTTGCGACCAATCGCGTCAGAGATGGCCCCATGAAACAAACTCATCACCGCGTAGGTGATCAAGTACACGCTGATCAACTGTTGCAATACCGCCGCGTCCACGCCAAAGCGCGCGCCTACCAACGGAAATGCGGGAAACACGGCGTCGATGGAGAAAGGCCCAATCATCGACAGGGCGGCCAACAGCCAAGGCAGGCTACGCCGTACGGATTGGTCCGGACCCTTCATTGAAACAACACCTACGGTATTCGCAAGAAATCAGTGTAACGGCGCAGCGCCCGACACTACCGCCTGAATATCGCGTTGACGATTACCCTAGCTTTTCAGTTAGCATAAACGCCATTGGGAGATGGCATGCCTCCTGTTTTGTAGGCGCATTACGCTGCGAAACAAACTGCCTCGGGCGCACTACGCAACGAGGCTGATGATGCCTGCACCCCGGCTTCCGGTGGCGCAGGCGTGCCTGCCGCTGCGAGAGCCGGACACTTTTACTGTCGGGAGACGCGCGTGGGTATGACGGGGTTTATCGCTATTGGAATCGGCGGTGCCATAGGCTGCTGGATTCGCTGGGGGCTAGGCGCGTTGCTCAACCCGTTATTCCCCACCTTGCCCTTGGGTACGTTGGCGGCAAACCTTACGGGCGGCCTACTGATGGGCTGCGTGATGGGTGTGTTTGATCACTTTCAAACGTTGCCACCCGCGCTTCGGCTATTCGTGTTCACCGGATTTCTCGGTGGCCTCACGACGTTTTCCACCTTCTCGGCGGAAGCATCTACGCTGTTGCTACGTCAACAATATCTGTGGTTTAGTGGCCACATTGCTGTGCATGTCATCGGCTCGCTGGCGATGACCGTGCTTGGCATTTCGCTCACGCGCAGCCTGCTACATCACGCATGAGGGCTAACGCATGAATCAAGAAACGCTACAACACGGTTTACATCTTTACTTCTATTGCCATGTACGCGCGCGCCACAACAACGTGCTGGTATCCGAGTGGTTGTTGGAACAGGCGAAGCAATTGGGTATTGGCGGCGGCTCAGTCTTTCGTGCCAGCTCCGGCTTTGGTCGACATGGCGTGCTGCGCGAAGAACAATTTTTTGAACTAGCCGACGACTTGCCGGTAAAAGTCGAATTTCTCCTAAGCGAAGACCAAGCCAACTTGTTGCTGACCAAGGTTCGCGACGCCAACATTGCGCTGGTATACGCACGCTCACCCACAAACTTCGCCGTACTCGGCAAAGCCTGACCACCGTTCCACCACCGCACCAAACGCATTATTGGATCAAAACCACGCACGAGGCATTCCATGAGCCAAGTCACCCTGAAAGATCGCGTAGACGAATTGTTGCAACATTCCGGCATCACGATTAACGGCAACGCACCAACCGATTTACAGGTGCATGACGAACGCTTATACAGCCGTGTATTCACCCACGGCTCGCTGGGATTGGGCGAGGCCTACATGGATGGTTGGTGGGACACGGAAGACTTAGCCGGTGCCATGACACGCATGTTGCAGGCCGGGTTGGAAGAAAAAGTACGCACCTTCGACGCCATCATCGGTCATTTGAAAGCACGCTTCATCAACGCCCAGCGCGGCAAGAATGCGTACGAAGTGGGCAAGGTTCACTACGATCTCGGCAACGACCTGTTTAGCGCCATGCTGGGCAAACGCTTGGTGTACTCGTGCGGCTACTGGGCCAACGCCGACAACCTCGATGACGCACAAGCGGCCAAGCTTGATCTGGTCTGCCGTAAGCTGCAGTTGAAACGCGGGCAACGCATCCTCGACATCGGTTGCGGCTGGGGCGAAGCATTGAAATATGCCGCCGAAAATTACGGCGTCAGCGGCGTCGGTATCACCATATCCGAAGAGCAAGCCACGTACGCCAAAGCGCTTTGCGCTGGCTTGCCCATTGAAATACGTTTGCAGGACTACCGCGAAATCGACGAGAAGTTCGACGCGGTGTACTCCATCGGCATGTTTGAACACGTCGGCGGCAAAAACTACCGCGCCTACTTTGAAGCCGTGCACCGCTGTCTGAAAGGCGACGGACTGTCGCTGCTGCATTGCATCGGCTGCAACAGCGCGCCGGCGCAAACCGATCCGTGGATTGAAAAGTACATTTTCCCCAACTCGGTGATTCCCGCTGGTAGTCAGGTAACCACGGCACTGCGCGACTTATTTGTGGTCGAAGACTGGCATAATTTTGGCGCTGATTACGACCGCACGCTGACCGCCTGGTGGGCGAATATCGAGGCGGCCTGGTCCACCCTGCCGTCCATTTATGACGAACGCTTTCGACGCATGTGGCGCTATTACTTGGGCGCCTCCACCGCCGTATTTCGCAGCCGTCGCGACCAGTTGTGGCAACTTACGTTGAGCCCGCGCGGCGTACCCGGTGGTTACCGCGTGCCACGCTGAAGAACCCGTCGCCCGTCGGCTTCACAGCGGCTTCCTTTCGCCCAACACTCGAGAAAATGCGTGAAGCGACTTTGCTCGATCCGCGGCGTGCTAGCGGCGTGTCTACTCAGTTTGGCGCTAATCGCGCCAGCGCTGAGCCAACCCGCGCTATGGGTCGCCCGGCAAGGGCAAAGTACGCTGTATTTATTTGGCACGGTGCACTTGTTATCGAGTGCTACGGCATGGCGCTATCCGGCGCTGGAACAAGCATTGCGCGACAGCGATTCATTGTTCGTTGAGCAAACCGACGACGGCGCTAAGCATATGCAGGCGTTGCTGCAACGCTATGGCTTCGATCCCGCTCACCCGCTAAGCAGCAAACTTACGCGCATCGAGAACGCCCGTTTGGCGCAAGCTGCAAAAGCCACGAATGGCGCAGTCAGCCTACCGCTATTGCAGATCATGCGCCCCTGGCTGGCGGCGCTAACCCTGACCATGGCACCGCTAAAAAAAGCCGGCTTCAAAACCAGCTTTGGCGTCGATCAAGCGTTACGGACGCAAATGCTCGCGGCAGGTAAGCCGGTGCTCGCCCTCGAAACCGCCGAACAACAAATCCGCTTACTAGCTGCCCTACCACCAGCGGCCGAACTAGCTCTGCTGCGCGCTACTTTGGCTACCGGAAAGCAGGACACTACCGATCTGGCTCAATTAGTCAGTGCGTGGCAAAACGGTGACGTTGCCGCCATTGCCGCATGGGAAGGCGCCCAGCTAGGCGGCAGCAACAGCAGGCTGTACCGCCGGATGCTGGTCAAACGCAATCGGGCGTGGGCGAAGAAACTTGCCCGCCAATTGCAGCAGCCGGGCACGGTCTTTGTTGCTGTCGGTGCCGGCCATTTGGCTGGGCCAGACAGCCTGCAAGTACAGTTGAAAAAGCTCGGTATCGAAGCAGTCCGCCAATAATCCCGATGTCATGTATCACCGGCCCGCAGACTCTGTCACTACGTTCCCCTCGCCCCACTCCGCGTCGCATGCGTTGATACGCAGTTGCTGTAAACCTACAAGAGTGGGCCACTTTCTGGCACCATCGATCGGTTATCCGCGCGCCAAGCACAACCAAATAGATACGACTGAATGAATCCACAGATCAATTTTGAACAAATCCCGCTGAAGGAATACGCCGAGCGGGCCTACCTCGACTACTCCATGTACGTGGTGCTGGACCGCGCGCTGCCCTTTGTCGGCGATGGTCTAAAGCCCGTGCAGCGCCGCATCATTTATGCGATGAGCGAGTTGGGGCTGGCCGCTGGCGCCAAACCGAAAAAGTCCGCCCGTACCATCGGTGACGTGATCGGTAAGTTCCATCCGCACGGCGACAGCTCATGCTACGAAGCGATGGTGCTGATGGCGCAGCCGTTTTCCTACCGCTATCCGTTAGTTAGCGGGCAAGGCAACTTCGGCTCACCGGACGACCCGAAAAGCTTCGCTGCCATGCGCTACACCGAGTCCAATCTCAGCCCGATTGCCGAAGCGTTACTGGGCGAACTGGGCCAAGGTACGGTGGATTGGGTGCCGAACTTCGATGGCACCATGAATGAACCCAGCTGGCTGCCAGCGCGGGTGCCGCATGTATTGCTGAACGGCTCGATGGGCATTGCCGTGGGTATGGCGACGGACATTCCGCCGCACAACTTGCGCGAGCTCATTAGCGCATGTATTCGCCTGCTGGACGACCCCGAAGCCACCGTTGCCGACCTGTTTGAGCACGTGCGCGGACCGGACTACCCGACCGCTGCCGAAATCATTACGCCGCGCAAAGAACTACTCGCCATGTACGAAACCGGCGGCGGTTCGATCCGCGCGCGTGGCGTGTATCAGCGCGAAGAATCCAACATCGTCATCACGGCGTTGCCGCACCAAGTTAGTCCGTCCAAGGTACTGGAGCAGATCGCCGCGCAAATGCGCGCGAAAAAGCTACCCATGGTCGAAGACCTGCGCGACGAATCCGATCACGAAAATCCCATTCGCTTGGTGATTGTGCCGCGTTCCAGCCGCATTGATGCCGAAGCACTGATGCAGCATTTGTTCGTCACTACAGACTTGGAAAAAAGCTTCCGCGTCAACCTCAACATGATCGGCCTGGATGGCCGACCGCACGTAAAAAATCTGAAGCGCATTCTCAGCGAATGGCTCACCTTCCGCACCAGGACCGTGACGCGTCGTTTGAACCACCGCTTAGCCAAAGTGGAGCGCCGGTTGCACTTGTTGGAAGGCTTGCGCATCGCCTACCTCAACCTCGACGAAGTGATTCACATCGTGCGCACGGAGGACGAGCCAAAGCAGGTATTAATGGCGCGTTTCAAACTGTCCGAAGAGCAAACCGACTACATCCTTGAGACCAAGCTGCGCCAGCTGGCGCGTCTGGAAGAGCTGAAGATCACCACCGAGCGTGATCAATTGGAAGAAGAACGCGCGCGCTTGAACGTGCTGCTTAAGTCCCCTGCCAAACTAAAAAGCCTCATCAAGGAAGAACTACGCGCCGACGCTGCGAAATTTGGTGACGACCGTCGCTCGCCGTTGGTGCAGCGCGATGCGGCGCAAGCACTAGATGAAAGTGCCTTGGTGCCAAGCGAACCGGTGACCATCGTATTGAGCCAAAGCGGCTGGGTACGCGCCGCGAAAGGTCACGATATCGACGCCGAAAGCCTGAACTACCGCGAAGGCGACGGCTTGCTGGTTGCGCTAAAAACACGCACCACGCAACAAGTAGCGTTCATCGATTCCACCGGCCGCAGCTATTCCACCGCTGCGCATACGTTGCCATCTGCGCGCGGTAACGGCGAACCACTGACTGGACGCTTCAGCCCCGCCGCCGGTGCGCATTTCGACGCGGCCATTTCTGGCGACAACGACACCCGGCTGGTTCTCGCCACCGACTTTGGCTACGGCTTTGTGACGCGGTTCGAAGCACTGACCAGCCGCAACAAGGCCGGCAAGCAGATTATCAGCCTGAGCGCCGGTTCCAAAGTAGTGGCGCCGCAAATCAGCGCTGACCCAGCACGCGACCGCATTGTGGTGGTGACCAGCGAAGGCCATCTGTTGATGTTCTCGGTGGCTGAATTGCCGGAACTGGACAAGGGTCGCGGCAACAAGCTGGTGGAAATCCCCAAGGCCAAGTTGACGTCGGGCGCCGAACGCGTGATTGGTATCGCCGTTGTCACCGAAAGCAAAGGCGAAGTGACGCTCTACGCCGGTCAACGTAAGCTGACCCTGCGCTGGTCTGACTTGGTCGAATACGGCGGCACTCGTGCCAGCCGTGGCGGTTTGCTACCGCGCGGTCTGCGCCGGGTGGAGCGAATTGAAACCAGCGCTTAACCCGCTGGCTGGAACTTCCCCCTACACGGAGGGTTCTAAGGGAAGATGAGGCCAGCGCGTCAACGGCACGTTGGGCCACATCTTTTCACTGGAGCCAGAATGAAGACCACACGGCAAATCACCGCCCTATTGCTGGCCAGCGCGTTGGTGGGCTCGGCCTTGGCGCAAACGGCGCCATTGAATCTGAAACTCCCACCCAACAGCTTTCCTGCGGCCAGTAGCACGACCGCCCCGCCGGCTACCGACAAACCCGCTGCAAACAAACCGGCCACGGATCGGCCGGGCGTGTATTACGGCGATACCAGCGGTCGACTCGGCAATACCGAAAGCGCCGTAGCAAGGCCCGAGTGTGACGACTCCACCTTCAATCAGCCACAAGTGCACGGCAGCGTCAGCACCGGCATAGCAACCGGTAGCCGTCTAGGTACTAGCACGTGGAACGCGGGCACGGTAAATATCCACAAACAGTTTGGCGACTGCGACGACCCCGGTAGCAGCATCAACTTCTCTATCGGCGTTGGCGGCAGCCACGGCGACTTCGGGCGTTACGGCCGTTACGGCCGCTGATTTCGCAGTAAAATGCACCTTTGTAGCGGCACACAAGGGCCTGTCTATGCATGGTGAATACAAGATGCCCGGCGGCAAGCTCATCGTCGCTGACCTCGAGTCGCGCGATGGCAAGTTGGTCAACGTGCGCATCAGTGGCGACTTTTTCCTGGAGCCGGACAGTGCTCTGCCGCGCATCAACAACACACTGGAACAACTTTCAATCGACACCGACACGGCGGCACTCGCTCGCGCCATCGATACTGCTTTATCGGCTGACGTCATGATGTACGGCATCTCATCGGAAGCCATCGCGATTGCCGTACAACGCGCTTTGGCCACAGGGGATGGTGCATGACCCGTAGTACGTGGAGCGATCACGACTGGCAGTTGATTCATACCGTGGAACAGCCACCAGCCCTGCATATGGCGCTGGACCAAGTGTTGACGGACGCGGTCGGGGCTGGTGAGCGCGCACCCACGCTGCGTGTTTGGGAGTGGGCCAAACCTGCGGTCGTTATTGGCCGCTTCCAGTCACTGCGTAACGAAGTTGATATGCAGGCCGCGCAGCGCCATGGCGTAGAAGTCGTGCGCCGCATCAGTGGCGGCGGCGCCATGTTTATCGAGCCTGGCAACACCATTACCTACTCAATATGCGCGCCGCTTTCGCTGGTCGAAGGCATGACGTTTCAACAGTCCTACGCCTACATGGATGCGTGGGTACTCGAGGCGCTGGGCGAACTGGGCATCAAAGCGTGGTACCAACCACTCAACGACATCACCTCCGCTGGCGGCAAAATCGCCGGCGCCGCGCAAGCCCACCGTGGCCATGCCGTACTGCACCACGTCACCATGGCGTATGACATTGACGCGGACAAGATGCTGCAAATACTGCGTATCGGTCGCGAAAAAATATCCGACAAAGGTATTACCAGCGCGGGCAAACGCGTCGACCCGTTGCGCAGCCAAACCGGGCTGCCACGCGAAGCCGTCATTGAACGCATGCTCGCCACATTCCGCCGCAAACACGGCTTGCATGACGACGTAATCAGCGCAGCCGAGACCGCGCAAGCCGAGGCGCTTGTAGAAAGCAAATTCGCCACGCCAGAGTGGACTGCCGACGTGGCGTGAATGCGCTGATCTGGCGGTCTTTCGCGCACAGGGTGCGCTTCTACGAAAACGCACCTATCATCGCGCTGCCGCGGCCCTCGTAGGAGCGCGCGTTGTGCGCGATAAAGCCCTCCGCGGACACCGATCTTTCAACGACCGCCCACAACACCAAGACCTCATTACACCTACAACCGCGTGTAAGACCACGACTGCATGTGGCCATCGTGATACGGCATAACGCCGTGGAACGGACGCGGGTCGCTATCAAACACCAAGGGCAAAAAATGCCGATCGCCTTCCCACATGGGTAACTCGTGTAGGCGGTCACGCGGCACCCAGCGCAGCGTGCCTTCATGGTTGGCAGTCAACGGCGTGCCAGAGTAGCGGTCGATCAGGAAAATAAACCCCAACCAATCCTCGCCCTGTTTGCCAAAGCCGGGCCAATTTAAGGTGCCGCGCAACTGCATGGACTCACAGGTAATGCCAGCCTCTTCCATGATCTCCCGGCGCATGCACGCGGCAATATCTTCACCCGGCTCCATCTTGCCGCCGAGTCCGTTGTACTTGCCTAGGTGTTGATCGTCGGGCCGCGCGTTGCGATGAATCATCAATACTTCTCGACCATCGGCCGACAACACGTAACCAAGCGTGGCGACAATGGGTGTGTAAGGCATGACAATGGCGACCGCAAAAGTGTCAGTTTAGCGACACTCGCATGGCCGCGTAACCGCCCACCATGAACGTCACCGGGCAATGGGCTTGCATCGATACGTGCAGCCAGCGACCATCAACCTATGCATGCCCCCATCCCCGTTTTATCACGCAACTTCGTCCGCCCACCATCGCAACGCTGGCTGCTGCCGTTCGTGTTGCTACTGCTGGCAAGCACCGCGGGCTGTACGCCTGGCGCACGCGCGCTGGACAGCGGCGATATCTCTTTCGAAGGTCAAAATTATCGTGTCGTCAGGGTCAACCTGAAACACGAGCCACTGCAGCTGTATTGGCGTAACCCCCAAACGGGCGAGCCATTCCGCAGTATTGAAGCGCTGCGCCAGTGGGGCGCAACACGTGGCGAGACGCTGGCATTTGCTACTAACGCTGGCATTTACGACAAGCAATTCGCCCCACTCGGTTTGTACGTGGAAAATGGCAAAACGGCGGTTCCACTAAACCTCGCGCACGGCAATCCCGCTTCCGGCAATTTTTCACTGCTGCCAAACGGCGTGTTCGCCATTTACCCGGATGGACACGCCGCTGTGCACAGCACCGCCACCTTCAAAGCCGAGGACAAACCCGTGCAATGGGCCACGCAATCCGGCCCGATGCTGTTGATTGATGGCAAACTTAACGACCAGTTTATTGACGACTCCAGCAGCTTGAAGTGGCGCAGTGGCGTGTGTGCCATCACGCCTGACGAAGTAGCGTTTGCGGTGAGCGAGGCCCCAGTGAATTTTCATACGTTTGGGCGGCTATTCCGCGACAAACTTGGCTGTCGCGACGCACTCTATCTGGATGGCAGCATTTCGCAGCTTTACGTTGATGGTGAATATGTCGGCAGCCCGGCCTTCATGGTCAAACCTTACGCCGGCATCTTCGCGGTGTTTACTAAACCGTGACAAAGACCATCGTCGCGGCACGCAGCTATCGTGTCGCGCGCTTCTTGCTATACAGCTTGCTGGCACTGCTACTGGTTGCCGTCATAGCGGCTTGGTGGCTGCTCGCTGGCAGTCGCGCCCAACTTGACGGCATGCGCACGGTGCCAGGCCTCGGCGCCAACGTCAGCCTGAGTCGCGATGCGCTCGGCACCGTGACGCTTGCCGGAAAGAACCGCACTGATCTGAGTTACGCCCTCGGCTACGTTCACGCGCAGGAGCAGTTTTTTGAAATGGATTTGATGCGCCGCCTGAGCGCCGGCGAGCTGTCGGCCTTGGTCGGTCCGGCCGCCTTGGAAGTTGATCTCAATCACCGTCGTCACCGCCTACGCGCGGTCGCCAACGCGGCGTACGCGCAACTGCCGCCTGCGCAAAAGTTGCAGCTTGATCGCTATCGCGACGGCGTCAATGCCGGCCTTGCCGCCTTGCGCGTGCGCCCATGGGAATACCTGTTATTGGGCAGCCAGCCAAAACCGTGGCGTTCAGAAGACAGCCTGTTAGTCATTGCCACCATGTACCTGAATTTGAACAGCGATGGTCGCAATCAGCGCGAACTCCAATTCACGCAAATGCGCGCCGCACTACCGTCGTCATTAGTGGACTTCCTGCTGTCACCAGACGCCACCTGGGAAGCGCCGCTGACTGGTTCGCTATCGCGTTCACCGGTCATCCCCGCCGCGGCGGTCTTTGATCTGCGCCACGCCGCACCCAGCACCGCTAGCGCAAGCCTCACCGCTGCATCGAGTCTCGCGCTAGACGCGCTTCGTCCTGGCAGCAACAACTTCGCCGTGTCCGGCGCATTAACGCAGAGCGGTGCGGCCATGCTGGCCAACGACATGCATCTGGGCTTACGCGTACCCAATATCTGGTTTCGCACCCGCTTGCGCTACCCCGACCCAAGCGCACCCAACGGACAGCGCGACGTCAACGGCGTCAGCCTGCCCGGCGAGCCGGCCATCATCGTTGGCAGCAACGGCCAAATTGCGTGGGGCTTCACCAACAGCTATGGCGACTGGGCCGACTGGGTGCGAGTGCAGCGCGATCCAGCCGATACAACGCGCTACCAAGTGCCCGGCGGCTGGGCGCACATTGAAGTGCATGACGAACACATCCAGATCAAAGGCCAGCCGGACGCCATCTTGCGCGTGGAAGACACTCGTTGGGGCCCGATTATGGGGAAGGATGCCGACGGCACCCCACTGGCGCTCGCCTGGATCGGCGACCAGCCACACGGCTACAACCTGCAGCTATTGGGCTTGGAGCATGCGCCCGACGTCCACAGCGCGCTGAACCTCGCCCCTACATTTGGCATACCACCGCAAAATTTACTGGTCGCTGATAGCGCGGGACATATCGGCTGGACACTGGCTGGCAACAGTATTCCGCTACGCGTCGGCTTCGACCCGCTACTGCCGGCCGACTGGTCCAAGCCAGGCAGCGGCTGGCAAGGCTGGGCAGCGCCAGCGGCTTATCCCCGCATAGAAAACCCTCAAGACGGCCGTTTATGGACCGCCAACAATCGCACCGTCGATGGCGCCGCGCTGGCGCTACTCGGCAACGGCGGTCATGACCTTGGTGCCCGCGCACAGCAAATTCGCGGCGACCTATACGCGCACGGCAGCTTCCGCCCGGCCGACCTGCTCGACATTCAACTGGACGACCGCGCGCTATTCCTCCGTCGCTGGCAGCAGCTGTTGCAAGAAACCTTAGCTGGCAATCACGACCCGGCGTTGCAACCACTACGCCAACTCACGCAAACGTGGAGCGATCATGCCGCCATCGCCAGCGTCGACTACCGCTTGGTACGAGCCTTCCGCCATAGCGTTACCGAAGCAGTACTGGCGCCCTTCGTCGCGCCGATTCAGCAGCAGTATCCCGACTTCGCGTGGCCCACAGAAAACAACGCCGAAGCCGCCGTGTGGGCATTAATTCGGCAGCAACCGGTGCACCTGCTCGACCCGAAATACCGCGACTGGCACGCGCTACTTATCGATGCTGCCACACAGGTAACCCGCGAACTGGGTCAGCAACCCGGCGGTCTCGCTGCGCGCCAGTGGGGTGAGCACAACCGCAGCGCGATCGATCATCCCCTCGCCGCCGTGCTACCGGGCTGGCTCGCCTACTTCATCGATATGCCGTCGCGGCCACAGCCCGGCGACAACAATATGCCGCGTGTCGCCGGCCCCGCCTTCGGCGCATCCGAACGGCTGAACGTTGCACCGGGCCACGAAGCCAGCGGCATTCTGGAAATGCCCGGTGGTCAAAGCGACAACCCACTGTCCCCGTACTTTGGTGCCGGACACGCAGACTGGGTCAAGGGCCGTCCCACGCCGTTGCTGCCGGGCAAGACCGAACACACGCTGACGCTGCAACCTCTCGCTCGCTGAGCGCAGGCCCAACTCGCGAGAGTCACGACATCGCGGTGACCAAGCTGGCACTTGGCCACCCGAATGAACTGGCGAGTCTCCGCAGGACACAACAAGCGCAACCCTCGAAGGCACCGCTTTCGCGGTACTCTTGCCCTTTAACCGCCACGAGAGCCACCGCATGTCTCATCGAATCGGTCTATTCGCCGCCCTATGCACGGGCGCACTCTGTCTCGCACTCAGCACCAGCGTCGCGGCCTCATCACCTGCGCCGGCCTCCACCACCTCCGCAGCTACAACGGCGGCGCTACAAGCCACGTTGAACGGCACTTGGCGATCACCTGAACACAAGGCGCGCGATACCTTTCGCCACCCGGTCGAGACGTTGCAATTTTTCGGCATTCAGCCCGGCATGACCGTGGTGGAACTGGAACCAGGCGGCGGCTGGTACACGGAAATCCTCGCGCCATTCCTGCATGATCACGGCCACCTTATCGAAGCTGCTCCTCCCTCCAAAGCGTTTGCGGCCAAGCTCAAGGCGACACCGGCGGTCTACGGCAACATCGCCAAAATTGTGCCGTTTGCGCCACCGTTCCAAGTCAATCTCGGCGCCGACAATTCGGCCGACATGGTGGTCAGCTTCCGTAACACGCACGACTGGCTTAACAACAATCCCACCACGCTTGCCGCCGTTTTCACCGCCGTTTTCAAAGTGCTCAAGCCGGGCGGCGTATTCGGCCTGACTGAACATCGCGCCAAGCCATTCTCCAACGCCGTCGAAAGCGCGAAAGAACTGCACCGCATTCCCGAGGATTACCTGATTGAGCTAGGCCTCAAGGCCGGCTTCCGTCTGACCGGCGTGTCGCAAATCAACGCTAACCCAAAAGATCCTGAAGACGTCAACGTACATCGTCTACCACCTAATCTTGCGGGACCAAAAAGCGAACACGCGGCGATGACAGCCATTGGCGAATCCGACCGTATGACGCTGCGCTTTGTAAAACCGTAAGACGCGTACAAGGCCCAAGGTTGGAATAGCGATCCCAGCTCGCCCAACCTCAGCCCAGTAGCCGTTCACAGATCGCTTGATACACCGCCGGTAGCTGTTCTAGATCAGCAACGCTCACGCATTCATCCACCTTGTGGATGGATGCGTTGACCGGACCAATTTCTACTACTTCAGCGCCGAGCGGCGCGATGAAACGGCCGTCGGATGTGCCGCCGCCGGTGCTTTGTTCGGGATCGCAGCCGCATAGATCACGACACACGGCAACCACCGTTTCGCGCAGCCGACCGCCGATTGGCGTGAGGAACGCCTCACCGGAGAGGTTCCATTCAATTTCAAAATCCAGACCATGCTTGCGCAAAATCGCCTCGCTGCGCGCACGCAGATCTTCGGGACGGCTGGCGCTGCTGTAGCGGAAATTGAATAGCGCGGTGATCTCGCCGGGAATGACATTGGTCGCGCCGGTGCCGGCGTTGAGGTTGGATACCTGCATCGAGGTGGGCGGAAAGTCTTGATTGCCAGCGTCCCACTGTTCGGCGGCAAGCTCGACCAACGCTGGCGCGAACGCGTGAATTGGATTCAGCGCTTTTTCCGGATAGGCAACATGGCCTTGCACGCCGCGTACCTTGAGCGTGGCCGACAGTGAACCGCGGCGACCCACGCGAATACGGTCGCCTAGTGCATCAACGCTCGACGGTTCGCCAACCACACACCAGGTGATGCGCTCGCCGGTGGCGCGGAAATGCTCGGCGACCTTGCGCACGCCATCGAGGTTGGTGGCGCCTTCTTCATCAGCAGTCAACAACAAGCCAACGCGACCTGCATGCCGCGGACAAGCGGCAACATACTGCTCCAACGCGACCACCATCGCGGCCACTGAACCTTTCATATCGGCGGCGCCACGGCCGTATAGATGGCCATCTTTTATCGCCGGCGTAAACGGTGGCGAACTCCACGCCGCCTCCGGCCCGCTAGGCACAACATCGGTGTGACCGAGAAACACCAGCAAGTCGCCCTTCCCTGGCACCAGCTCAACACCGTGCGTCGCCCACAAATTATCGACGTCGCCGTAGCGCAAATGCTCGACGTGGAAGCCGGCACGGGTGAGGCGTTCGCCAATCAGTGGTAAACAGCCGGCATCCTCCGGCGTCACCGAACGGCGGCCGATCAGATCACACGCAAGATCAAGTACGGCGGACATAGACGCTCGCAAACAGTGGCTGAAGATGGATGGTGCAGCATATCAAGCCAGCCGATAACCGGCTGCTCAGCCGGTAATTGCCACGCCAAGCAAATGGCCCACGCCGTACGTGACCGCTGCCGCCGCCGTCGTGATCACAAACTGGCGAGCAATAGAAAACAGGATACGACGCCCGGTAAATAGCGACGAGCCCATACCGATCAACGCCAACCCCACGACGGTGGAGCACGCGCTACCGATCAAGGCTGACGAGCCGGTGAGAAAGAAGTACGGCGCAACGGGAAACAACGCGCCGCACGCAAACAAAACAAATGACGAAATGGCCGCACCGTAAGCCGACCCGCCTAGCTCAGCCGGATCAATGCCCAGGTCTTCCCGAATCAGCATGTCCAGTGCCGCGCGCGGTGCCTCGGCCACGTGTGCCGCCAAATGGGTGGCAGCGGCTGGCTCAAAGCCTTTGTCGCGATACAGCCCGGCAATATGGCGCATGCCGTCTTCCGGCGCGACCGCCAATCGTTCCGCGCGCTCGGTGATACGCGCTTGATAGAACTCGCGCGAGCTGTTCACCGACAACCACTCACCCATCGCCATGGAACACGCGCCCGCAACCAGCCCAGCGAGGCCAGCCAGCAGCACCGCGCGATCGCCCGCCGCAGCGCCCGCCATACCCATCACCAAACTAACGTTGGACACCAAACCATCATTAGCTCCCAATACGGCCGCGCGCAACGTGTTGCCGCTTTGCGTGCGATGCCGATGCTGTTGCACACGGCCGGCGCGCACGGCAGGAAAATGATCGCGATGGTCACGCCGATCAACCGGTGTGGCGGCGTGGTCGGCGTGTTCCAGCCGCACCACGGTTGGCATCACGAAGCCGGTGCCAAACTGCTTGGCAAACCAACTCAAGGTGCGTACGCGCAAACCGATTCGTAGCGGCGGAATGGGAGCACCAAGCTCCCGTAGCCGTTCCTCCCAGAAACGCGCATTCACCCGTTCGCCCGCGGCGATGCGCCGATACACATGGCGCAAACTCACATCGGTGGCTAACGCCGCCAGCCGCACATACAGCGCGGCGTTATCGCGCTCAATCCGCAGATTGTCGCGGAAACGTTCGGCGGCTTCGCGGCTCATTGCGTCACTCCCACGCCCAAGAATCGGCGTGGACAGACGGATGGAAAATAGTAAAAATTAGGCATGAATGACGATCGGACGACGAGGGTGTTGAGGGTAGCAACGAACGGATAGTGATGTTGCGGACGAAACGCGTTCAGCCGACTGACCCGCTCCTCCGTACACCGTAGAGCCGCGTTACGAAGAACGTGCGGAAACATCTCCCGGGTCACTGATAAGTCTCCGCGTTGCGCCCGTTGTCCTAAGTAAACTCTGCGCGAGACACCGTCTGGGCGGTCCTCAATCACTAAACGGATAGTCACGCCGAACGGCCGTAACGCCCTAGCTTAGTCACCCAGCGACTCAGTCCAAAAGCATCGCGGCTAAAGCCCCTCCTGCAACAGCATCAAGCAAGCCCACCCTCGTAGGAGCGACTTCAGTCGCGATGCTCCTGTTTTGATGCTGATATCCAAAAGCATCGGGGCTAAAGCCCCTCCCACAACGGCGCCGAGTCGACACCGGCACCGGCATCAGTGTGGAAACAGTTTTTTGAAGGCGTTGTCGCTAAACCCGACGCTGATGGCGCCATCACTCAGCACAACAACCGGGCGCCGAATCAATGCCGGGTATTCCTTCAGCAGTAACGTCCATTCCGGGTCGCTGCCCGGGCCCGGATCTTTTCGCTGCGGCAGCAAGTTACGCCAGGTGGTCGATGATTTGTTGACCAGCTTCTCCCAGCCACCTAGCTGTGCCGCCCACTGTTTCAGTGTTGCGGCCGGCACCGGATGGGTGCGGTAGTCAACAAATTCATACGCCACATCGAAACGACCGAGCCAGTTGCGCGCCTTTTTGCAGGTATCGCAGTTTGGCAAGCCATAAAGTATTGGATCAGTCACGTAAATCTCCGGTTGACGGCCATTCGTAGGCGGCCGCATTTATTAGGCGGGTGTAGCGCCTAAAAGAGCATCGCCCGCGAGCGGGCTCCTACAAAAACACGTAGAGCTGCCACCGCGTCGCGCGCCGGCAGCGGTCTTTTACGGAGCGCGTAGCAACTCGTTGATACTGGTTTTGCTGCGGGTCTTTTCGTCAACTTGCTTGACGATCACTGCAGCGTACAAACTGTGGCTACCATCTTTGGCTGGCAGGCTGCCTGACACCACCACGCTACCTGCTGGCACCCGGCCATAGCTCACGTCGCCGGTGGCACGGTTGTAAATGCGGGTGGATTGTCCAAGGAAAACGCCCATGCCGATCACGCTGCCCTTTTCCACCACCACGCCTTCCACTACTTCCGAGCGTGCGCCAATAAAGCAGTTGTCCTCAATAATCGTTGGTGCAGCTTGCAGTGGCTCCAGCACTCCGCCGATGCCAACGCCACCAGAAAGATGCACGCCAGCGCCAATCTGCGCGCAAGAACCGACCGTCGCCCACGTATCGATCATGCTACCGGCGCCTACGAACGCGCCAATATTGACGTAGCTGGGCATCAACACCGCGTTCTTGGCAATGTGCGCGCCGCGCCGCACGAGCGCGCCAGGCACGACGCGAGCACCCAGTTGCTGCAACGCTGCATCTTGGCCGCGTGCGAAGCGCAGCGGCACCTTGTCGAACGCCATCGCTGCGCCACCATCAACCACTTCGTTATCGTGAATTCGGAAATACAACAAAACCGCTTTCTTAAGCCACGCGTTCACCAGCCAGCCGCCATGCCCGTCGGGCTCAGCCACACGGCGCGCACCGGACTCAAGCAGATCGATCACTTGCTCGACGGCGGGTCGCAGACGGCCATCTATTTCGCTGGAGTCCAGCGCGTCACGCCGTTCGAAGGCGTTGTTGATGAGGGTTTCAAGATCGGACATGGGGATTCTTTGCTTTGATGGGTCACGCGGGACAAGATCGCGTAGTGAGCCACCAAGGTTACCTGTTTCAGGCAGCAATTTTTACCCCAGTCCGGACTTCCAGTCGACCGGTGCGGTCTATACCCTCGTCGAGCCCTGTTTCGGAGACCACTGTAAATTAGTGAATTGTCGAAAACCCGTTCACACCCCGTCGAACTTTCGCCTCGATCACCAACGGCGCAACAGGCCAGTAGACATTGAGGGATCAGTCGCTAGGAATTCGTCGATAGCGTGCCTTGGCGATTTGCGCCAAGCCGAAGGCAATCAGGCCCACGGCCACCGCGCCCAATAGCCACGGTCCATACGGTTGCTGACGCATCGATCGCAACGCGCCGGAGATACCGGCGGTCGGGCTCGGGTTTTGCTGCCAGCCCGCCTGCATCAGGAGCGCGCCAATCAGCCCAAACAGCGCGCCACGAGCCACATAACTGAGCACCAACAACACCAAAATCGGAGCACGTAACGGCGTATCAGTGAGATCCATCCGGGTACCCTTTTGCGGTCGGCAGGCCAGAACCCACTGCACCAGCGCAAACACCACGATACCGACGCCAATGCCGCTGACTAGCCAACGGCCACCCGGATGTTCAAGCGCCATCGCGGTCAGCTGTTTCTGAGCCTGTCCGTTATCGCTGCTATGACCGAAACCAAGGATCTGCCCGGCGACGATCGCGACTAGCACGCAGTGCAAGGCGGCACTCCATAGATGGTGAATGCGCACGACGATCCGTTGGATTCTCCAGCGGCCTTTCTGGCATTCGGGGTCCAATACGGTCAGCATCAGCTGCCACAATACATAGGCGGCTAAACCCAACGCGAGCAGGACCAGCATGACGTGCCCAAGCGGAACGTGCGCAAGTTTCGACACGGCGCCGTTAGAGCCACTGGGGTGTTGCGTTCGATCAAACGCCGCGGCCAGCGCCAGCCCGCCGATCAACAGATAGATCAGTCCTTCCGCCACGAAACCGGCCCGCGCCAGCCAGCGCAGCCAGACATCGGCGCGGCGACCTTGGTGCTCACGGGTTGTGCTGGACATGTCCGATGGCTGACCTGTTTGACGTTCGGAAAATTGTTGCTTCACCGCGGCGATGGCGTCGGTGAATAGGCGCCCAGCGCGCTCGCCTACGCCGAGCTTAGTGCAGGGCGGCCGGTTCAAAGTCGTCGCCGCGCATTACCTACAACTGCGAGCGCAACATTCTCGCCAAGTGATTGACGGCGCGCGCCCACGGTGACCAGCTCTCAACCTCCTGTAGCGTGACTTGGCGCGAGTTGTTCACGTCATCCTCAAACGAGCGATTCAAGGTCTGCGTCAACGAACCGTCATACACCACTAGCGCCTCTTCGTAATTGAGGCCAAAGGAACGCGTATCGAAATTAGGCGAACCGATCAGCGCGTAGGCGCCATCCACGGTGACAGTTTTGGTGTGGATCATGCTCGATTGATATTCGTGGATAACGACGCCTGCTTGCAGCAGTTGTCGGTAATACGTTTTGCTGGCACGCGATACCAGCTTCGAGTCGATATGCGGCCCGGGTACCAGCAAGCGGACTTTGACACCACGTCGTGCGGCGCTGGCCAGTCCAAGATGCAAGCGCGGATCGGGTACGTAATACGGCGTGGTGATGCAAATCTCCTTGCAGGCAACGTGGAAGAACAGCCAGTAAGTGAAACCGATGGTAGAGATGCGCACGCTCGGCGCGGCATCCACGGCGACGATACGAGCATCCCCTGCCTCTTGCAGGTCCGGAAATAAGGATGCGCCAGCCAATACCTCGCCGGTGGCCTGGCGCCAGTTCACCGCGAACGAGCCTTGCAGATAACGCACAGCCGGCCCACGAATACGGAAATGGTCATCGCGCCAATGATCCGGGTCCTGCGCATGGCCAGTCCACACTTCGGCAATGCCCACGCCGCCGGTAAAGCCGATGCGGCCGTCCACCACCATCACCTTGCGATGGGTACGATGGTTGAAGCGGCCGAGGTTGTACCAGCGCAGCGGGCGGAACCAGGCGAACGTGCAACCCGAATTCTTCAGCTCGCCCACCATGTCGCTCGACATCTTGGCGCCGCCCACCGCATCCACTAGCAAACGTACGCGCACGCCGCGTCTGGCGGCAGCGCAGAGTTCTTCACCAAACTGCTGCGAGATAGCCCCTTGCCAGTAGATATACGTCAGCAGGTGCACAGAGTCCGTGGCCTGACGTATGGCCTCCAGCATGGCCGGAAAAATCTCGTCGCCATTGAGCAACACGTCGACGGCATTGCCCTCCAGCAGCGGTGCGTTGAGGTTCGCTGACAATGCCCGCGCAGATTCTTGCGCGTTTAGAGACGCCTCTGCCGAGATACCGGTTGGCGCAATTTCAGACTGATCTGGCACCAGCCAGCTGTACAGCGCACTGCCGAGGGCGAGTACACCAATGGCGCTCAGTACATACAAATAAATCATCGCAATCGCCTCTCCCGATCCGAGCATCATGACGCGGCCTCGCCCGCTTGGCGACTTCCGACGGAAAGCCGTCTCAAGCGTCTTGTGGCAAGCATTTTGCGGAAAGGCGTGTGAACTCGAAAGCTACAAGGACGGGCTGAGGTGTCAGCGTTCCAATGCGCGAAATGGCGCAAAACAGGGCGCCAGACCGCACGGGATAAACCCCACACCGGCAACCTGACTACCGCTGCGCGGCGCCTTCTGGATCGCCGGCCACGCCTCAAGTCAGCCGACCATCACTTGCAGATTTTCTCCGGGCACTACACCCACGTGGCGACCGTCTCGGACTCACCGACACTTCACCGTGCATGGCCCACGCTAATTCACCCCTGCCCCCGGAGCACGTCATGGCCAGCAACAAGAAACCCGCCTCCCGCTCACGCAGCACGGCGCCGGCTGCGGCCGCCAGCGAAACCCGCGGCAACGCCGACGAATTGCATCAGCTTGCTGGCGGCACGCACCCAGCGCTGACCACGAATCAAGGCGTCTCCGTCAGTGACGACCAGAACTCGCTGCGGCCCTCGCCGCGCGGCCCGACGCTACTGGAAGATTTCGTGCTGCGCGAAAAGATCACCCATTTCGATCACGAGCGCATCCCCGAGCGCATCGTTCACGCGCGCGGCTCGGCAGCGCATGGCTACTTTGAGTTGACTCGCTCGCTGAAGAAATACACCGGCGCGAAAATTCTCACCGAAGTCGGTAAGAAGACGCCGCTGTTTACGCGCTTCTCCACCGTCGCTGGTGGCTCCGGATCAATCGACACGCCACGCGATGCCCGCGGCTTCGCTGTAAAAATGTACACCAGCGAAGGCAACTGGGACTTGGTAGGTATCAACTTCCCGGTGTTCTTCATCCAGGACGCGATGAAATTTCCGGATCTGGTGCATGCGCTGAAGATGGAACCGGACCGCGGCTATCCGCAGGCGGCCAGCGCGCATGACACTTTCTGGGACTTCATTTCGCTGACGCCCGAGTCGATGCACGCCATCACATGGTTAATGTCCGACCGCGCCATTCCGCGTTCATTGCGCATGATGGAAGGCTTCATGATTCACAGCTTCCGCCTGCTCGCTGATGACGGCAGCAGTACCTTCGTGAAGTTTCACTGGCGGCCGAAACTCGGCTTGCAATCGACCGTCTGGGACGAGACCGTCAAAATTACCGGTGCCGATCCAGACTTCCATCGACGCGATCTGTTCGAGTCGATCCAGCGCGGCGCGTTTCCGGAATGGGAGCTGTCCGTGCAGTTGTTCACGCAGGAGCAGGCCGACCAGTTCCCGTTCGATCATCTGGATCCGACCAAGCTGATCCCTGAAGAATTGGTGCCACTGACGGTCATCGGGCGCATGGTTCTTAACCGCTGGCCGGACAATTTTTTTTCCGAGACCGAGCAAGTGGCATTCTGTCCGTCGCATCTGGTGCCGGGTATCGACTTCTCCAACGACCCGCTGTTACAGGGCCGGCTGTTTTCCTATCTCGATACGCAGTTGTCGCGCTTGGGCACGCCGAATTTCCATCAGTTGCCGATCAACGCGCCCCAGTGTCCGTTCGCCAACCTGCAGCGCGATGCCCACATGCAGATGGAGACCCCTGCCGGCCGCGTAAGCTACGAACCAAACTCGCTTTCAACCGACAGCCCGCGCGAAACGCCGCAGGGTTTCACCCACGCGGCAGAGCCAACGAAAAGCGGCAACAAGGGACGCATTCGCGCCGAATCGTTCGCTGACCACTACAGCCAGGCACGTCGCTTCTACCGCTCGCAAACCAATCCGGAGCAGGCACATATTGTCAGCGCGTTCGTGTTCGAACTGTCCAAGGTAGAAACCGTGCATGTACGCGCAGCGATGGTCGGCCACCTGCGGCATATCGATGAGACCCTAGCCGCCCGGGTAGCTAACGGTTTGGCGCTGGCGCCCTTGCCATCGGCACCGCCAGCCCGTGTCACGCCGGTGGACTTGCCACTATCACCAGCGCTACAAACCATTGGAAAAATGAAGGACACGCTGAAGGGTCGGCTGGTTGGTATCCTGGTCGATGATGGTTCGGATGCAGCCACGGTCAAAGCATTGCGGAAAGCCGTTGAGCGGGCTGGAGCGGCCGTTCAGATCGTCGCGCCGAAGGTCGGAGGTGCGAAGTTGTCGGACGGCAAGATGATCGCCGCGGACGGCCAACTCGCCGGCACGCCGTCGGTGTTTTTTGACGCTGTCGCCATCGTGCTGAGCGACGTGGCCGCCAAGCAACTGACCGGAGAATCCGCGGCGCGAGACTTCGTTAGTGACGCGTTCGTCCATCTCAAGGCGATTGCGGCCGACGCCGGCGCCCAAGTGTTGTTAAAAGTCAGCGGAGTAAAGAAAGGCGCCGGCATCGTGGATGTGGCCGATTCCAAAGCCTTTATCGCGGCCGCCAAAACTCGGCAGTGGGCGCGTGAGCCGAAGGTGCGAATGTTGCCGTGAGGCTAGGACCAACGCACAAGCGATGACGGGCGGCGGGTTCACAACCATGGTTTGCATCGTGCGCCCGCTGCGTCTTTCCGATTTTTATAGCAAAGCTCTGCTGCGCCGACCTTCCTGGCAGATAGCCGCCGCTCGATGGGCGGCGGCCGATTCACTAGATCGCCACGGCAGCTGTTGCAGACTCAATCCAAACCCCACGAAGGAAGCCCCATGAAGGTTCAGTTCAATACCGACAACCAGATTCAGGGCAACGACGCGATGGCCGAACGCGTCGAAGCTATCGCCACCCAATATCTGGAACGTTTCGAGCGCGACCTCACCCGCCTCGAGGTACATCTGTCTGATGCCAACGGTGGCAAGGGTGGTAGCGAGGACAAGCAATGCGCGATCGAAGCGCGGCTGCGCAACCAGCAACCGATCGGCGTCAGCCATGCCGACGAAAGCGTAGAAAAGGCGCTGCGTGGTGCATTCACCAAAATGCGTTCCCGGCTGGATCAGATCATCGCGCAAAAGCGTGACCATACTGGCCCGCGGCGCGAGGGCGTGCTCCCCGTTGAGGACGCACTGACGACCGACGACCACGATACAAACCCGCTCTGACGACTTGATTTTGGCACCGGCCGAATGTCGGCCGGCTTTCGCTAACGCGCTCGCGCGCCGCTCTGATTGGTTACGGAAAAAAGACTACCCCTGGCTTTAGCGAACGATCTTCGTTTGTCTGTTGCTGATTCATTCAGTGGTGAGCCCGCGAACACACGCATAGCGACGCTGTCGCACCCGCGGTGCGCGCTGCCAGCAAGCCAACTGGCCCGTCTGGATTTCGTGCGACCATGACGTAAGGCAGCACATGACGTGCCGCTGGCGTGCACCGCGGCCGACCTTGCTTTCAAAGGCGTGCCGCGAGCCGTGAGACCCGGACCATTCCACCTGCAGACGCGATGACCCAACCTTCCCACGCTACCGATCTGCGCACCCGGCTACGCGTTGTCATCTTTGGCACCGATACGCGACGCGGTCGCACGTTCGACATCGTCCTGCTGGTTCTCATTCTGGCCAGCGTCGTCAACTTGATGCTGGTGTCGGTGGCCTCGATCTATGCGCGGATCGGGGCGCTGTTGCAGGCGCTTGAATGGGCGTTCACGCTAGCGTTTAGTGTGGAGTACGCGCTACGCATCTATTCCGCGCGTAAACTGTCGTGCGTATATTTTCAGCTTCTACGGTCTGATTGATCTGGTGGCGATCCTGCCGCTCTATCTCGGCTTATTGTTTCCCGCGACACAATATGTGATCGCCATCCGCGTATTACGCGTCATGCGCATCTTCCGCGTGCTGAAACTGGTGCGCTTCGCCAACGAAGCCAACGTGCTGACGATCTCGTTCCGCCATGCACGGCGCAAGATGCTGATCATCGTAGGCGTGCTGGCACTGATCACGACGCTGTTGGGCGCACTGATGTACGTGGTGGAAGGCGCTGAGCACGGATTCAGCAGTATTCCACGCAGTATCTACTGGGCCATCGTCACCATGACTACCGTGGGCTATGGCGATATCGCTCCGGGCACGGCATTAGGCCAGTTCATCGCCGCCCTGTCGGTGCTACTGGGTTACGCCATGCTGGCAGTGACTGGCGGCATCATTACCGCCGAGCTAACCAACGAGATTCGCCAGGCGCGGCAGCAGCGCCAGTGCCCGCACTGCGAGCGCAGTGGGCACGAAATTGATGCGGGCTACTGCAAATTTTGCGGTGGTGAGCTCGAACCGGCCACGGACAAGCAGATTGACCCGACCACCACACGCGACAAGCTCGACTGACCTCGGCCGCCTATTGCCCTGAGTGGCGGCTGCGTGGGCAACGGGTCCTGACGAATCAACGGATGCCGTCGCCGTTTCTCAAGAAATCGCCGGCTACTCCCGCTCAGGCTAGGCCGCGCTAGCTGAATTTGTACGGTCAGCGCACAAAAAAGCCGCCCTTTCCGGGGCGGCCTTTTTGTTTCCTGCGTAGCCAGGCTCGCATGAATCATCGAAGATTCAACCAGCCTTGGCGCTAATTGGTGGGCGGTACAAGGATCGAACTTGTGACCCCTTCGATGTCAACGAAGTGCTCTACCGCTGAGCTAACCGCCCGCTTCACGCTTAACCTACTGCGCGAGCCGGGCAGTATACGGGACCCGCCGGCTTACGACAATATCTCCGTCGCAAATTGCCAAAACATTAGCGCAGCGACTGTTCGCGCAGCTGGTGCATCTGGTCGCGCAGCTTGGCGGCGGCTTCAAACTCCAGATTCTGCGCATGCTTGTACATTTGCGTCTCCAGTTTCTTCAGCATGCTGGCTGCCTCCTTGGCGCTCAGCCCGGCGTAATCGGCCGACTGCTCAGCTACGGCATGGCCGCGCGACGCCTTGCCGCCACGTCGGCTGTTTGGCTCACTGCGTGCCCCTTCCATGATGTCGGCAATACGCCGCACGATCGTTGTGGGGGTAATGTTGTGGTCTAGGTTCCACTGCACCTGTTTCTCGCGGCGGCGTGCCGTTTCATCGATGGCAGCACGCATGGAACGAGTGATCTGGTCGCCATACAAAATCGCTCGGCCGTGGACATTACGTGCCGCGCGGCCGATGGTCTGGATCAATGAGCCAGTTGACCGCAAGAAACCTTCCTTGTCGGCATCCAGAATGGCTACCAGCGAAACTTCGGGCATATCCAGCCCTTCACGCAGTAAATTGATACCCACCAGCACATCGAACTCGCCCAAGCGCAGGTCGCGAATGATCTCGCTGCGCTCAACCGTCGCGATATCTGAATGCAGATAACGCACACGCACATCGTGTTCGCCCAGATATTCGGTGAGGTTTTCCGCCATGCGCTTGGTTAGCGTGGTGACTAACACGCGCTCACCGGCCGCCACCGTCTTGTTGATCTCGCTGAGCAGGTCATCGACCTGCGTGCGCACCGGACGCACCTCTACTTTGGGGTCAACCAACCCGGTCGGGCGTACCAGCAACTCGACCACGGCGTCGCCCGATTTATCCAGCTCATAAGCGCGCGGTGTCGCCGAAATATAGATAGCGCGCGGGACGCGATCTTCCCATTCATCAAACTTCAGTGGTCGATTGTCCATGGCGGACGGCATTCGAAAACCGAACTCGACCAGGGTTTCTTTGCGCGAGCGATCGCCTTTGTACATGGCGCCTAGCTGCGGCACGGTGACATGCGATTCGTCGACCACCAGCATGCCATCGGCTGGCAGGTAATCGAACAAAGTCGGTGGCGGCTCGCCCGGCTGACGTCGCGTCAGATGCCGTGAGTAGTTTTCAATCCCTTGGCAATAACCCACTTCGGCCATCATCTCAATATCGAAACGCGTGCGCTGATCCAGCCGCTGCGCCTCGACCAACTTGTTATTCGCGTACAACACTTCCAGTCGTTCTTTCAGCTCGACCTTGATCGTCTCGATCGCGTTCAACACGCTTTGCCGTGTGCTGGCGTAGTGCGTACGCGGATAGACCGTGTAGCGCGGCACCTTGCGAATGATCTCGCCGGTCAGCGGATCAAATAACGACATGTTTTCCACTTCACCGTCGAACAATTCGATCCGCAGCGCTTCGGTTTCCGACTCCGCCGGAAACACATCAATGCTGTCGCCGCGCACACGATAGGTACCGCGACGCAGCTCCATTTCGTTGCGCGTGTATTGCAGCTCAGTCAGCTGATGGATCACCTTACGCTGGTCGATGTGCTCTCCCTTGGCCAGAATCAGCCGCAGGCTGAGGTAGTCCTCCGGATTACCCAGGCCATAGATCGCTGACACGGTTGCGACGATGATCGAGTCCCGCCGCGACAGCAGCGCCTTGGTTGCCGACAAGCGCATTTGCTCGATGTGTTCGTTGATCGACGCATCTTTTTCGATAAACGTATCTGATGCGACGACGTAGGCTTCCGGCTGGTAATAGTCGTAATAGCTGACAAAGTATTCGACCGCGTTATGCGGGAAGAACGCCTTGAATTCGCCGTACAACTGTCCGGCAAGCGTTTTGTTTGGGGCCATCACGATGGTCGGCCGCTGTACGCGTTCGATGACGTTGGCAACGGTAAACGTCTTGCCCGAGCCGGTCACACCCAGCAGCGTTTGCGCAGCCAAGCCTGACTCAAACCCTTGGCTCAGGCGCTCAATGGCCTGCGGTTGGTCACCCGCCGGTTGATAGGGAGCTACAAGTTGAAAACGATCAGTCATGGACGACACATGCGGGCGCAACGCCGTATTTTAAATCATGCCCGCTGACGCCGTCTGCCGGCTCGGACCCACATCGGTGTGGTGGCGAAGCTGCTAGATAAGCCTAGGTGGCGGCCTAGGATGGTAACTCCGACAACGCAGGAGCGACGTCATGAGCCGACAAACGCGCACACGGAGACAGCGCAGGTCACGCGGAATCAGCTTGATTGAACAAATCATGGTGCTGGCGATTATCGCCATACTCGCCAGTGTCGCCACGCCATCGCTACATCGCCTGCTTGCACGCAACCAAGTGCAAGTGGCGCAAAGGGATTTCATCGGCGCACTCCAGCACGCCCGCGCAACCGCCGTCACTAGCGGTCAACACATCGTGTTCTGCCCGACGCTTGACGCGCAACAATGCAGCGGCGGAACGCGTTGGGACGATGGCTGGTTATTGGCCCGGGACGGTAATCACGACAACCAACCGGACCAGAAGCCGCTGTACAGCGGTGCTGGCTACGGCGGCAAACTGCGCATTTACAGCAGCGTCGGCCGTCATGTCGTGCGGTTTCATCCCGACGGGAGCGCCAGTGGCAGCAATCTTACTTTGCTATTTTGCGACCCCAATCAAGCAAACCACACACTTAGCGTGGTGGTGTCCAATGCCGGCCGCGTGCGCGGCGCCAGCGCGACACCCGAACAGGAAGCCACCTGTATGCAGTCGGACCCCACATAAAGCCTAAGGGCGGCATTCGCGGCGTCTGGTATACGCCGACGACACGAGCATCCAACGCGGCAGCTGTGCTTACGGAAAACTGCGCACAATCACCACTGCACTAGCGCAGCAACTACCGCACCAAGCATAAATTTACCGCGCCGCCAGAGCGCACTACGCACTCAACAAGTCGCTGCCGAAGCGCCGTCAAAAGCAGCCACTGACCCGGCACGACGCATCAAACCATTTCAGTAGCCGATTCTTACCGACGCGACACATGAAAAAAAATATGCATCGATACGCACAATAGGCTGCACGTAGCCCCTCTAAGCCGCTACAGTTAAGCGCCGAAAGGCCGCCGTACCGATAAGGGTAGGCGCCACCTGCATGAGAAAACGCCACCATGGCCAAAGTTGCTACGAAACCTGCCAGCAAAAAGAGTGCGGTTGCCCCAAAAGTTGCCGCGCCGATTAAGCCGATCAAGGAAGTTCTGACCAAGTCTGGTCTGATCGCCCAGCTGACTGCCCAAAGCGGTGTAGAAGCAAAAAGCGTCAAGGCCGTCATGGCTGCGCTGGAAGCTACCGTTACCGCGTCGATCCACAAGAAAGGCGCTGGCCAGTTCACCTTGCCGGGCTTGCTGAAGATCACCGCGTTGGCCGTTGCCGCCAAACCGAAGCGCAAAGGTAAAGATCCGTTCACGGGTGTCGAGCGCGTCTTCGCCGCCAAGCCGGCGTCCGTTCGCGTCAAAGTGCGCCCGCTGAAGAAATTGAAAGACGCCGCAGCATGATGTGATGGTGCCACCGGCAGTGGTTTGCCGGATTGGCGCCAAAGTCACGCGGAGTTGCAGCAATAAGCCATGTCTGGCGAACAATCGCCAACGTTCACATGGCATCTCTGATGATGCGTCAAACAGCGCCCGCCCTCATGCATTTGCAGGGCGGGCACTGCGACCGCGCTAGCCATGGCCAGCACACGTGCACGCTGACAAGCCAAGCGGCAGCCTACGCATCGCGCACGCGCAAGTTGACGACGGTGACCGAACGCCGCTGCACGAGTAGGCGCCGCAGCTTTTCAACAGAGCTCGAAGTATCTGACCGCTACGACAGCATCCGCTGCCGAGCACTAGCCAAGGCTAGTGGTGGTCATGCGCAGATGGCTGCACCGGCGCCGGCGTGTTCCACGTTGGGTCATTGAAGTAACGCGGATATTGCGCAACAGTTTCACGCATTTCGGTTATGGCGTGAACATCCTTTGGATCTGCTTGCAGTGCCTGCGCACTCTTCAGCAAAGGCAGCAAAATGCCGTGTAATGCTGCATCCGGTTCAGCCGCCAGCTGGCAATGCGCAAACATATAACTCACCGCGTCCACCACGGCACCAGCCTGATCGTGTGCCGCCGCCGCAGTCATCTGACCGGACTCATAACGGTGTAAGTTGACCACCGCCGTTTGCGCCCGCCGCATACCTTCGCGCAATGGTGCGTCTGGCGTCCAACGCTGTGTTGGAACGGGTATCGCGACTGCGCTGGTAGCTTCGTGATCGTGATGTTGCGGTGGCAACGCCTGCGCCAATGGCATCATCAAAAGGCCGCTCAGCACAACGGCCGTGGCCAGCAGACTGACGTTCATTCGGTATGCTCCGTAAAATGCGACAACGGTAGGGATGCCGCTTGCATCACGATGCTATCTGCTCAAAGTGCGGCAACCGTTGACCTACGTCATTGCCCCATAACGCTTAGCAAATAGCACACTCGACCCCACTTGCGCGTTCACGCGCTGGCTCCAGCGCGACCTTTGCGGCACGCCGACAAGCCGTTGATGAGAGGCTGCTCATACGCTTCCCAACGAACTATTTGATAGTCAGTTACGCGCGATGACGCTACGTAGTGGTCGAGGCGGGCGACCAAGCCTCTGCCCAAACCACGACGGAACGTCAGGCAGCTGGCTCAAACTTTTGCAAACACCAAAGTGCCGTTGGTGCCGCCAAAACCAAAACTATTGGACATGACGGTGTTGAGTTTCGCTTCACGCGTGCTGCGCAAAATCGGAAAACCTTCGGCACGTGGATCCAGCTCGGTGATGTTGGCTGAGCCCGCCATAAAGTCATGATTGAGCATCAGCAAGCTGTAAATTGCCTCTTGCACGCTAGCCGCACCCAACGAGTGGCCAGTGAGCGCTTTGGTCGACGACAACGGCGGCACCGCATCACCAAACACTTCACGTACAGACTTCAGCTCGACAATGTCGCCGACCTGCGTCGCCGTGCCATGCGTATTCAAATAATCGATCGGCCCGTGCACATTGGCCAAAGCCATTTGCATGCAACGAACCGCGCCTTCGCCGCTCGGTGACACCATGTCGGCACCATCCGAAGTGACGCCGTAGCCGACTAGCTCGGCGTGAATGCGCGCGCCGCGTGCCTTTGCATGTTCATAATCTTCCAGCACCAACATGCCAGCGCCACCGGCAATGACGAAGCCGTCGCGGCTGACGTCATACGGTCGGGAGGCCGACTCGGGCGTGTCGTTGTGACCACTGGAAAGCGCGCCCATCGCATCAAACTGCGACGTCATGCCCCAATGCACTTCCTCACCACCACCAGCAAACATCACGTCCTGCGCACCGAAGCGAATCATATCGGCGGCGGCGCCGATGCAATGCGCCGACGTGGCACAGGCGGCGGCAATGGAATAGCTCACGCCCTTGATGCCAAAACCGGTAGCCAAGGCAGCGGAAACGGTCGAGCACATCGTGCGCGGCACCATGTAGGGGCCGATTTTTCGCACGCCGCGATTACGCAGTAAATCGGCGGTTTCAATCTGCCACTGCGGTGAGCCACCGCCAGAACCGGCGATAACGCCCGTACGTGGATTGCTTATCTGATCTTCGCTAAGGCCGGCATCGGCAATCGCGTCACGCATGGACACGTAGCTATAGGCCGCCGCATCGCCCATGAAGCGCTTCAGCTTGCGGTCAATCTCAGCCGTTAAATCAATCGTCGGCACACCTGCCACATGGCTGCGCAAGCCCATCTCGACGTAGTCAGGCACGGTGTGAATGCCACTGTGGCCGTCACGCAACGCCTGCATCACCGTCGCCTGGGAGTTACCCAAGCAGGACACGATGCCCATTCCCGTTATAACAACACGCCGCATCTCAAAACCCCTCGGTGGTCTGGAATAAACCCACACGCATATCGTTAGCCACGTAGATCAACCGATCATCGACAAACGTTTTGCCGTCGGCAATCACCAATTTCAACTTGCCACGCATGACGCGTCGAATATCAATTTCGTAGCGCAGCAACTTCGCGCTCGGCAAAACCTGTCCGGAGAACTTCACCTCGCCGACGCCAAGTGCGCGGCCGCGTCCGGTTTCGCCCAGCCACGGCAGATAGAAGCCACTGAGCTGCCACATAGCGTCTAGCCCAAGACAACCGGGCATCACCGGGTCACCTTCAAAGTGGCACTGAAAAAACCACAGGTCCGGGTGAATATCCATCTCGGCGTGGATCAAGCCTTTGCCGTAGGCACCACCCTCCGTAGCAATCTGTGTAATGCGGTCGAACATCAACATCGGTGGCAACGGTAAACGCGCACCGCCGGGGCCAAACGTCTCGCCGCGGCCACAGGCCAACAATTGCTCGTGATCAAACGAGGAAGGGTGCGTCATGAATAACTCACTGTGTCATGGATATAAAAATGTGCGTGACCGAACAGGGGAAATGTAGCAAACAAATGTTACCTAACCTCATGTCGAACACACCGTGAAAGTCGTAGCCTACTCGCGCAGTACGTAAGACATTGTTGCGCGCGCAAGAAGGCAGCACCACCAAAATTAATGCCTGCGGTCCGTGCGTGCCTTCTCCGCAACCGAACAACTGTTTTGCATACCATTCCTATTATTGTCGTTGCTAGAACGTGTTGCATGCGTCAAAAGACCTGCCTCACGCCCGCGCGCTAACCCTGCGGTAGCACCTTCGCTGCTAAGCGCCCTTCCCGGCGCTGTCCGCCGCAAACGTTCGCATAGGTCCTGCCGCTCGCCGCCAGCGCAGGTGCGCCAACGCCGGACGCGGTGAATAGCCGTTCAACCCGCTGCCGACGCCGATGGTAATTCTACCGACAGCAGAAAGCGCCGTGCACGTCGGCGCACTCCGGCCAACGCAACCCAAAGCACCAGCCACGCCAGAATCAGTGCCGCACCGGCGCAGCGTGCCAGCCACGGTGTCGGCCATAACACCGCCGCCGTCAACAGCAGTGCCACTGGTAGTTGTGCCAACAATACGCGTCGCTTGTCGAGGTCCGGTAATAGTCGTTGCACACCCGGCACTTGCACGCCGCGGCGGCACTGACGGCGCAGCTCGATCCAACCAATAAAGGCAACAATTTCCTGCATCATCCCCATCAGCAAAAGCGGCAGTGCGATGGCCAAGCCCCAAGCGCCCGCCAGCAGACCATTACGCGCGTCTAGCCCCAGTACGAGCGCCGACAGCAGCATGACGCTAGCGCCGGCCCGCCAACTCCAGCGCAACGGGCCACGGCCGGCCTGGCGAGCGCGCCACTGTAACCACAGCACCGCACCGGCAAACAGCACGCTGTGAAGCAGCAACACCCACAGCAACGCGGTCGCCCCCACCACGTTCAACCCGTAAAGCAGCGCGGCGACGGACACCGTCAGTACGACGCTAGCCAGCCATGCTGTCTGAGCGGCGGCTGGAACCGTGCCGGTACCTTGAAACATGGGCATGACCACCCGCGCCACGGTGGCCAGCAAGACCAACATCCAGCCCAGTACGCCGAAGCTGGCATGAACATCAACCAGACGCGGCAACGACTCACCCAAGTGCCCGCTCAAGCCCAACGTCAACGCGGCACCGAGCAACGCTGTCAGCACGCCGAAACTCAACGCGACCCCAAAACCCACACGAAGCAAGCGCTGACTCAGACTCGCCCACAAGCCCGGCAGCGTCATCGCCGCCAGCGTTGCGAAGGCAACTGGCAACAGTACCGCGGCGGTCTCCAGCAAGGGCCGCCAGCGCTGATGTAAACCCACAACCAGTGCCAGCACGCCTACATTAAACAGACCGTGCAGCCATCGACCCAATCGCACGCCACCGCGTACTGGTACCGCCACGACGACCGGCAGAAATTGCAAAATGCTGCCAAACATGATGTTGCCCAAGACGCCCAGCGTAAACACGTGCACTAACGAGAGCGTGCCGACATCCCAGCGCGAACGCAGCAACGAGTCGCCGTCGACCAACAATAGTGCGCCGGCCAACATTCCCCACCATGGTGCTGTTAGCAGGAAGCGCCGCGGCAGCGAGGCCGGTGGCGCTTGTGTCAGTTCAAGACGCGCCATCGCGGGCGGGGCAGTGAATCAGGACGCGTGCCGCGCCGCCTGGCAAGGGTGATACCGCCGTTAATAACCCGCGCGCGGCCAGCATTTCCAACAACGGCGTCGGCAGCAGCGGCGTCAGCACCGACACCGACTGACCCGGCAGCAACGCGTCAGTAGCGTCGAGTGCGCGCTGCATCGGCTCCGGCGCCGGCAAGTAACGTAAATCAAGCTCGGGCACCACGACAGCGGGCGCGGCAATAGACGAGTGCATCGGCAAGGCAACAGACATAACGCTATCTCAGCGCATGCAGCGCTCGCACGCGTTGACGTGGGTCAATGCAGCTCCACCCACCGCGCCTGCTCCGCGACCACCTGCCTACTCGACCCGACACAAACGGGCCGCCGCAATGCGATTACGCAGTTTCCACCTCGCTCGTCGGTGAGTGAGCGCAGAGACGCAATATCGTCCAGCCGAGTATCCCTGCCAGCAGCGAGCCACACAAAATGCCGACCTTCACCTCTTCGCGCAGGAGTTCGTTATTCGAAAATGCCAGCAACCCGATGAACAAACTCATCGTGAAGCCAATCCCACATAACGCCGCAATTCCGAACATCTGTGGCCAACTGGCACCGTCGGGAAGACGCGCGAAGCCCAGCCGGACAGACACCGTCGCAAAGCCGAAAACGCCAATAATCTTGCCGAGCATCAAGCCAAAGCCGACCCCCAACGTCAGCGGCGCCAGCAGCTGCTCAACCCCAATGTCCGCGAATGACACGCCGGCATTAGCAAAGCCAAAGATGGGAACAATCACGAAGGGCACGACGCGGTGCAAAGCATGCTCCACGCGCAAGAGTGGCGAGTGATCCTCGCGCTCATCACTGGACTCATCGCCGGTTGCGTCCATCGGCAAGGTTAGCGCCAGCAGCACACCGGCCAACGTCGCGTGAATACCAGACTTCAGCATCAGCACCCACAACGCCAAGCCAAGCATTAGATAGGGCCACAACACGCGAACGCCACGTCGATTCAGCATCACCAACGCCACCACGACGAGCGCCGCACCGCCCAAATAAGGCAGCGCTAGATCACGCGTGTAAAACACCGCAATGATCAGCACCGCACCCAAATCGTCGATGATCGCCAGCGCGGCAAGAAATATCTTGAGCGAGACCGGCACGCGCCGGCCGAGTAGCGACAACGCACCCAACGCAAACGCGATATCCGTCGCCGTCGGAATGGCCCACCCTTGCAGCGCCTGCGCATCGTGACGATTGAACGCAACGTAGATCAGCGCCGGCACCAACATGCCGCCAAACGCGCACACGCCGGGCAAGATTCGCTGCGGCCACGTGGCTAGTTCACCATCCAGCGCTTCGCGCTTGATTTCCAACCCGACTAGCAGGAAGAACACCGCCATCAGGCCATCGTTGATCCATTCGTGCGCGCTTAACGGGCCGGCAGCTGCATGGAGGGCTTCGAAATAATCTGGTGCCAGCGCCGAGTTGGCGACCAGCAGCGCCGCCACGGCGGCCGCCATCAAGACCAAACCACCGGATGCCTCGTTGTCCATGAAGTCGCGAATGCGATGCAGCGGGGACCAACTGGGTAAATTCACAGGGATAACGTCTCAAACGGTGGCAAGGTCTCCCAGTTTGCCACGCGCGCCGCCGCCAATCACGGAACATGGTCAAATCAGCGAATTGCTGCACAAGCGAGACCCACAGTCATCACGCGTTCGCTTCCGACTTATCTGGCACAACACAGCGACGACCCAAAACCACAACGGCTATCGCAATTCAAGCAGTGCTACCACTTCAGGATCGCCAGCGGTTTCTTCAGCCGTAAGCTCTCCGTCTCCAGTTCGCGCAAGTGCTTGGCATCGGAGACGGTCATACCGCCGAACTTGCTGCGTTCGAGAGGATAGCTTGCGTCGAAGAGACTGGACTAACAACACTATCCTTTCACTGGCAACCGCGACTTGCCTCTCCGCAGGAAGCCGATGATCCACTTTTGGGAAAAAGGCCTCTTCACGTCCAATCTCCTTGGTTGACGGGATCGGGCTCTAACGCTTCGTACCACGCAATTTGGGGGGCGACGTCAGCGCCACCGAAAGAAGCGAGCCAGACATGCTGGCCACCGACACTGTGATCGAGGTTCTCAAACGCATCACCGGTGAAGAAAAGGCCCGAGCGCGCCCCTCAGCAGCCAGTTCCCGGGACGCGCCTGATGGTCGTCCGTAACCAAGCGATATGGCACACCGTCCTCGGCGACGCCACAGGCTGGCATAGCGTCAACAACAAGACAGCGAAGCCGGCTTGAAGTGCGGGTCGCGCGCGGACGTGCCTATTCAAACCAAGCAACCGATTAATTGAAGTGCACGGCTAAGCGGAAATCGACGCGTATGCTGTCCTGATCCGGGATCACGGTATTGAACGGTTTGGCAATGTCAGCCGAAGCGCTGAACCAACCATGCCGGTAGATACCGCCCAGCCCGGCGCCGGAAATCTGATCCTTGTTTGGGTAGAACGCACGTATCTGGCCGTGATCAATGAAGCCAAACAGGTCCAGTCGCTCCAAAACAGAACGATGCAGTTCCAAGTCCAGATAGTAACCTCGTGGGCCAGACAGGATGCCGCGCTGGTAGCCGCGCACACTGCCCGTGCCACCAATCTGGAACAGATTGGCCGACGGAATGTTTTCCCCGGTGCTCCACTGCCAGCCAACATCAGCACGCAGCGCCCAGCGCGAATGCCACAGGCGCTGGATCAGATAAGCGCTACCCGGCGTGCTAGTAAATGAGGTCTTCCCCAGCATGGGCTCATTGGAATTGAGCCGCGTGACCAGCTGCGTGATGTTCCAGCGCTGGCCATCAGTCTGATGATCCAGACTTCCGCCCAAGGTAATCGAATGGGTGGTGGTATCCGCGATCTGCTTACCACTGATATTGGTGGTCGAATCGGTAATCGAATACGCGCCCACGCCACTGAACTGCCAATGCATGGTGGCCAGCAACGGCTGCCGATAATTTAGGGAAGTGACTGACGAAGTACCCTTGATGTCCAAGTTGCGGAATGCGTCCGCGATGATGTTGATTTGACTGTGCGCGTAACTCACGCCCAATC
>JBDTBF010000060.1:0-7331 GCA_039924175.1 Rhodanobacter sp. | reverse complement strand
TCAGCGGCATTATCTTGGGTGGCAAACTGTGCACTCACGGGCGGATTATCGTCACCCTCCCATCGGCCGATTATCTCGCGATAATCGGCCTGCGTTTTGGCGTCGGCATCCAGTTTCTGGCTTAGGTGCAACATCCAGTCCCCAATCAGCTGGGCCGGATCATCAAGGACAGCGGGTTGCGCCGAGCGAGCGCTGTAGAACGCCCCCAAGGCAAGCCGGCAAGCATCGTCAGCAGTGAACGACAGGCGCGCAGTATCGCGGGCAGTGAAGCCCTGCATGTGGCGGTTCATGGCATCATCTCCGTGGGGGCATGGCCCCCGGTTCCGTTGAGGGATCGCGGCACCCGGTCAGCCGTCAAACTCGGTCGGGTGTCGCACTTCAAGCCGCCGAGGGTTTCCCGTGGCAGCGCTTGTACTTCTGGCCGCTGCCGCAGGGGCAGGGCTGGTTGGGGCCGACTTTCAGCACCGTGGACGTGTCCGCTTTTGTTCCAGGTGGTCGCCGCTGCACCGCCGCCGGTTGCACGCTTTCGGGCCTTTGCTTGGCCAGCCGTTTGCCGTGGTAGTCCGCCCAGTTGCGCACCGCCTGCACCGTGAAGGCGTTCATGGTCAGCCCCAGTTGATCGGCCACCGTCGCGGCTTGTTCGGCCAGTTCGGGGGGCAGTCGCAGCGTTAGCCGTGTCTTTTCCATCAGTCACTCCCTCGCACAAAGTGACGTCATTCTGGTGTCTTTCTGGTGTCAGGTCAATCGCCTCTAACCCGCATTCCTCCGCGGTTCCGCTTTTGTTTCCCCCCTTTGTTGCAATAGTGATAAACCCCAGGGCGCCGGCCCCCTCGCGCCCGGTCGCTTCGCTCCCGTGCACAACGGAGCCAGTGCCCTTGCTTGTCTGCTGGTCTGCCCCAGCGTCAGACGCCCGTAGAGCGGCCCCAGCGGGCGAGGGTGGTTGCCCCGCCTGCCCACATACCCACCGGCCGTCCTCTTCGGCTAGGGGCCTACGAGGGCGGCCCGTGGATATGTGGACAGCCTCTTGAGGGTGCGGCGGGTTGGCCTTCGCGTAGTCGTCCCGGAAGATCGCCGCCTGCGTCAGCGTCAGCCACAGCCGGCGCATGTCGCGCTCAAGGAACACCCGGCCATCGGGCGAGACCAGCCGATCACGCCAGATCGTCCAGCCCTCCCAGCCATCGAGCAGGCCCCCGAGTTCACCAGCCCGACGCAAGCGCAGCAGCCGCACGACCGACCACGGAACCCGGCAACGCCCGGCATCCCAATGGCGGATGGTGCGCACGCAGACCCCGAGGTACGCCGCCGCGGCTTTGCGGTTGCTTAGCAGGCAGCCATGGCGCAGATCGCGGAAGCCTTCAGGGCTGATAAGCCATTGCCGGCGGCGAGGACGGCGGCGAGGGCCAGTAGCAGGGCAAGCAGGGGCGGCGGCAGGCCGTCCGGCGTCAGTCTGGGCGGCACCGTTTGGGGCTTCCTTGATTTCGCATAATGTATATTATGTCAAATAGAAGAAATGCATAGTCAGACCACCTTGGATAACTTCCCTTGGTTCGTCGAAATTAACGTTTGCCTTTCTTATCCTCCATCGCCGGCTCACCGTGCCGTTGGTCGTGGTCCTCACGTATGTCGTCGTCAAGATGCACATCATCTCGTAGCGTCTTTCGGCCGAAGCTCACGAAAGTGACTGAGGTCAATACGCCAGCCGCGCCGCTCGTCGACCATCAGTCCAGAAAACACCACCACGGTGTTGATGACGAGACGATCCGATGGAATTTCATATCGTGGTTACCGACGCATGTCCCGGCCCCGAGGTCATTCAAGATGCAATGTTTGAGATTGACCCAAACGCGGTTGCCGATCTGGACATGAGTGGTTTGATATTGCGCATCTCCTCTTACGTTCCGGTCACCGATCTGTGCGAGGTCTTGCGCCACACAGGGTGGAACGTCGCGCCGGAACAAGTAACGCAATTGCCGACCATCTGTTGTGGCGGCTGCGGCGGCTGACGCTGCGCTAACCGCTCATTTTTTTGACGAACGTCAAATTCGATCCCTGTGCCGGTCAGTAGCTTGTCATCAACCTACTTGCGGCACATCTGCTCTCCCCTTAGACATTTTAATCATTGACGGCCGTCCGGCCGGTTTGTGTTTTGCCTATTCGCTGGCGGGTAGCTGCTTGCGTATTGCCTATTGAACGACAGTAAAAGTCGACACTGAAGTGGTTGGTGGAATACGAACGAAACGTTGCAATCACGCATCACTCGCAATGCTTGACGCAGAGCTGACACGAGCTTTCAAGGCGTCACAAAACCGCGCTAATCATCATCAGATAGACCGAGGCAAGCACCGCTATGCGGGCGCGGGCACGGAAGCTGATTGCCCAAATAAAGTGAGCAAGCAATGAACTGGTCCAGAGGCATGGGTGCGTTGCTCCTAGTAACAACCATGAGCCCGGTGTACGCGCAGGATGCTTCGCCTAGCCTCCAAACGGAGGTGAACGAGCTGCAGCAAACCGTGAAAGCGTTGCAAGCGGAAGTAGAACTGCTCAAGGCAAATCAGATGCCTGCTACCACGCCCTCCACGGTTATCCAACAGCCGGCGCCACTGCTTTCAGCTGCGCCTGCCACCACACAACACAAACCCGTCGTCGCAATCGGCACGGAAGTTGAAGCTGCCCCGCTCGCCCTCATTGTCCGTTCGCCGCTGCCAACCCGGCAGACCGTCTCCGACAACCCGGCGGGTGTGTCGCGCATCGACAACCAGGCACCACCGACTGATCCCGAGCTTAAGGGTTTTTTCACCATCCCCGGCACCAATACGATGTTGCGTTTGGGTGGCTACGCCAAGCTGGATGCGATGTATGACACCTCCAGCGCCGGCAATACCGACCAGTTCGTCACCGCCAGTATTCCGGTGCCACGTCCGCATGATGACGATGGCAATTTCAATATGCATGCACGCCAAACCCGCTTCACCTTCGAGGTGCGTCGACCGACTATTTTCGGCCAGACCATGCGCTTCTATCTGGAGAATGATTTTTACGGCGGCGATGACGGCCAATACCAGTTCCACCTGCGTCAGGCTTTCGGCCAGACGGGCAACACATACGCCGGCTATGGCTATTCGGCCTTCATGGATGCGGATGCGTTGCCGGATACGCTCGACTTCGCCGGGCCGGGTGGTGAGGTATTTCTGCTGCAGCCAAATGTTCACCAAGCATTCCATCTAGGCGACCACGGCAGCCTTACCGTTTCTGCTGAGCGCTCTTCCACTGAACTGGCTACCAGTAATCCCCTCACCTCGCTGACTGGCACGCAAGAGCTGCCCGACATAGTGATCGCCGGACGTACTGAACACAGTTGGGGCCATCTGCAAGCGAGCGCCGTATTGCGCCAGCTCGGCTACAGCGATGGTGAACGGCGTGATCGGACATTGGGTGGCGGTGTGGCGCTCAGCGGGGTCGTGAATCTCGGTGATCAGCCGGAGAACAACGATCTACTGATGTTCAGTACCACGTGGGGTAAGGGCATCGCTCGCTATTTGTCCGACACCAGTGGCTCCGGTCTGGATGCAGTCGTTGACAGTAGCGGCCGGCTGCACGCGCTCAACGGTTGGGGTGGCTATGCGGCCTATACGCATTACTGGGCTAGCGCCTGGCGCAGCAACCTGGTTTATGGATTGGCAAGCACGCAGCGCTCGCCGTGGCTACAGAGCACAGCGTTTCGTAGTAGCACATACGGCGCCACGAACCTGATCTGGAGCCCGGTATCCACGCTCACGGTGGGGGTGGAACTGCTTTACGGCCAGCTCGAGCTGCAAAGTGGTCGCAGCAACAACACCAGCCGCATTCAAGGCTCGCTGCAATACAGCTTTATCAAGTAACCCCTTCCCCAACGGAGTTCGGCCATGGTCGACGAAAAGAAAAAAATAGGGGTGGTTGCCGCCACCTTTCTGGTAGCCGGCAACATGATGGGATCCGGCGTGTTTCTGCTGCCTGGCAGTCTGGCCAAAATTGGCACGGTATCGATGTGGGGCTGGGGCGTGACGACCATCGGCGCGCTGCTCCTGGCGCTGGTCTTCGCCAAGCTGGGTCGGATCGCGCCAAAAGCAGGCGGCCCCTATGCCTATGCACGAGACGCGTTTGGTCCGTACATGGGTTTCCAAACCAACACAATCTACTGGTTCGCGAACTGGATCGGAAATGTCGCATTGCCGGTGGCCGCGGTCGGCTACTTCAGCTATTTCGTTCCCGCACTGAAAGAGCCGCTGATGCGCGCGGTCGTGGTGCTCGCCGTCATCTGGGTATTCACGTTTGCGAATATCCTCGGTGCGCAGATGGTGACGCGGATACAGACAGTTACTACCTCGTTTGCGCTGATACCGTTATTCGGTATAGCCATCTTCGGCTGGTTCTTCTTCAAGGCTGACGTCTTTGCCGGGGCGCACAACGTTTCCGGCACCAGCGATTTCCACGCGATCTCCAGTGCGGCTTCACTCACGCTGTGGGCGTTTATTGGTGTGGAATCAGCGTCAGTCTCGGCCGCCGTGGTGAAGAATCCTGAGAAGAATGTGGCGATCGCCACCCTCGCCGGCGTTGCGCTGGCTGCCGTGGTCTATATCTCCAGCTCGGCGGTGATCATGGGCATGATTCCGAATGATCAGCTGCAGTTGGCCGACGCTCCGTTCGCGCTGGCTGCGCAAGCGGCGCTAGGCAACATCGGTGGTGGCGTGGTGAGCCTGTGCGCTGCACTCGGTGCTGGTGGTTCGCTAGGCGGCTGGATCCTGCTCACGGCCCTGAGCGCGAAGGCGGCGGGCGACGATGGCTTGTTCCCGAAAATATTCAGCAAGGCCGACAAGAACGACACGCCAGTACAAGGCTTGCTGATCGTCGGTGTGCTGATGTCGCTGATTGTGCTGATCACTTCCACCTCGCCCACCGCCTCAGCGCAATTTGAGTTGATTACTCAGGCTGCCGTGGTGCTGACCTTGCTGCCCTATATCTATTCGTGCGTGGCCTGCTATTTCGCGGTGGAGAAAAGCCACACGAGCGCGCATATCGGCTTCTTCTGGGTGATGACCAGCATCACTGTGCTGTATTGCCTGTGGGCCATCTTCGGTACAGACGGCCAATTGGTGACTTACGCGTTCCTGTTCATGCTGTTTATCAGCGTGTTCTACCCCTTCTTCAGCGAACAACGCCGACACGAGCGCAGCCTCAAAGTGGCCGTGCCTGTCAGCAAGTCCTGAACACCGCTCTACGGCAACACTCCCCCCACTTCCGGACTTCGCCATGTATTTCCATGCACTCGATTACCCCATCGTGATTATCGATGGCGACTACGATTCGCCGCGCATCAACGGCATCCTGGTTCGTGCGCTTGCCGATGAAATTCGCCTGGACAGCCAGCGCGTTCTCAGCGGCCTGACCATGGATGACGCCGAAGCTGGCGCGCGCACCTACAACGCTGCTTCGGCCGTATTGATCTCCATCGACGGTAGCGAGGAAGGACCAAACCAGTTCGATCGGCTCTACAGCTTCCTGGAAACCCAACTGGCCTATCGCGAGAATCTGCCGATCTTTCTGTACGGCGACCGGCGCACGGTGGAGCAAGTACCGACGCGGCTGCTTGGCCTCGTGCATGGCTTCATTTTTCTTTATGAAGATACCAAAAGCTTCATTGCGCGACAGGTGTTGCGAGCGGCAGACGATTACATGCAGAACCTGCTGCCGCCGTTTTTCAAGGCGCTGATCACGCACGCCGCGCAATCAAACTATTCCTGGCACACCCCCGGCCATGGCGGCGGTGTGGCGTTCACCAAGTCGGCGGTGGGTCGCGCGTTGCATCAGTTCTACGGTGAGAACACCTTGCGCAGCGATCTGTCGGTGTCGGTGCCGGAGCTCGGTTCGCTGCTTGATCACACCGGTCCCGTCGGTGCTGCGGAAAGCGAGGCGGCGCGCATCTTTGGCGCGGACCATACCTTCTTCGTCACCAACGGAACTTCCACCGCGAACAAGATTGTGTGGCACGGTGTGGTAGCGCGTGGGGACGTGGTGTTTGTTGATCGCAATTGCCACAAGTCGCTACTGCACGCGCTGGTGATGACCGGTGCGGTGCCGGTGTACTTCACGCCCAGCCGCAACGCGCACGGCATTATCGGGCCGATCAGCCTGGACCAGTTCACCCCCAAAGCGATGGCCAAGCGGATCGCCGAAAACCCGCTGGCGAGCAAGGCGATCAAAGCCATGGGCAAGGGTGCCAAACCACGCATGGCGGTGGTGACCAACTCCACCTACGACGGGCTTTGTTACAACGTTGAGAAGATTGCCGAAGATATTGGCGGTGGTGTGGATTTCCTGCATTTCGACGAGGCGTGGTACGCCTACGCCGCGTTCCATGAAATGTATGAAAACCATTACGCGATGGCCAAGGGCAAGCCGCGTGATCAGGATCCGATCATCTTCGCCACGCAATCCACGCACAAATTATTGGCTGCGTTCTCGCAGGCGTCGATGATCCACGCGCGCAATAGCCGCACGCGTGAATTGGACGCTGAGCGCTTCAACGAGGCGTTCATGATGCATACCTCGACCTCACCCAACTACGCCGTGATTGCCTCGTGCGACATTGCCGCCCGAATGATGGACGGCCGCGCTGGACGCAGCCTAGTCGAACAAATGCACAAGGAAGCAATTGCCTTCCGCCGCGCGATGCTGCATGTCGGCGACGAGCTGAAGAAGAGCGATTGGTGGTTCCAGGTGTGGCAGCCTGATGCCCTAGCCGAGCGCTTCGACGAAGGCGAGCGCGCCGCGGTACCGGTCAGCACGACACAAGCTGACTGGAGTCTGGTCCCCAAGGCAGCCTGGCACGGCTTCGGTGATTTGCCGACCGACTACGTGATGATCGACCCGATCAAGGTGACCATGTTGACACCGGGTCTACTGATGGATGGTAAGACGGAGAAGAGCGGCATTCCGGCTGCCATTGTCAGCCGTTTCCTTTGGGGACGCGGCATTACGGTGGAGAAGACCAATCTGTACTCGTTCCTGATCCTGTTTTCGATGGGTATTACCAAAGGCAAATGGAGCACGCTGACCACGGAGCTACTGGCATTCAAGGAGCTCTACGACACCAACGCGCCGCTGGAAAAGGCGTTGCCGACGCTGGTTACGTCGTATCCGAATGCCTATCGCGGTAAAGGCCTGCGTGACCTGTGCGACGCATTGCACGGGTTCAACAACGACCAGAAGGTGGCGCAGGTGATGCGCGAAATGTACGTCGACCTGCCCGAGCCGGTGATGATTCCGGCCGAGGCATACGACCTGCTTGTACGCGG
>JBDTBF010000059.1:0-32076 GCA_039924175.1 Rhodanobacter sp. | reverse complement strand
TTGTTGTTCTGGCCGGTTTCAGGCGTATCGCTTCGGCCATATTCGCCGCATTGTTTGCACAAGTCGTCGGCTCACACCATCGGCAGTTTCAGGGGTAGTCGGTTGCAGGTGCTCCGCGCTTGTTCTGCCAAAAAGCCACGGCGCAAGCTCGCAGGTCGCAGCCGTCTAACAATTCGTCCAAGCGGACGCGACAGTTCCTACGTTAGGCAGCACACATGAATTTCAGCGATCTTGAGCATGCCGCACTACAGCTAAACGATCTCTACGAGCAGCTTGAGACCAAGCGATATGGTCGCGTCTGGACTACGCCGGAGCTTGCGCTTGGTTTCATGGGGGACGTAGGCGATCTGGCAAAACTGATTCAGGCACATGCCGGCGTCCGAACTATCGATAACTTCAACGCGAAACTTGGTCATGAATTGTCAGACTGTTTGTGGTCCATTTTTGTCTTGGCAAAAAAGTGTGGAATTGATCTGGAGGCGGAGTTTGTCAGGAACACTGGGGAGATCGCCGAATATGTGTCTAGCGAACTTGGGAAGTAAGGGCTGCCGCCTATCCACTCGTTCAAGGCGGCCGGCTACGCCGCCGCGCCCTTGCAGCGTTAGACCGCGTAATAAATAGCCGCCCAATCGGAGCGCACCATGAAGCGTGTTACAGGAATCGGCGGCATCTTTTTCAAGTCGAAAGATCCAAAGAGGTTGAATGCGTGGTATCGCGACCATCTTGGATTGGACGTCTCTAAATGGGGGGGCGCCGTTTTTGAGTGGGGTGGCCCTGATAGCTGTGCGGGAATGACCCTCTGGACCCCTTTTGCTGAAGATACGAACAAGATGGAACCTGGCACTGCATCTTTCATGGTCAATTTCCGTGTAGACGACTTAGACGCCCTTCTTGGTGCACTGCGCAGCGAGGGTTGCAACGTCGTTGGCGAGCCGGAAATTTCGGAGTACGGCAAATTTGGTTGGGTACTAGATCCTGAGGGTAACAAGATCGAGCTTTGGGAGCCGCCAGCTGGTCGGTGACCGGGCAACTGCGGACTAACGATTCATCCGAGATGGACGGCTACGTCGCCTTACTCCAGCGTTAGGAATCACGTTATGGGTCTTATCGTATGTGTTATTGGCGCCATTTTGGCGGGCGCCTACCTTCGGAAACGTGGGCATGGAGTCTTTGCCAGCATCGCGCTGGGTGCGCTCGTCTTCCCGATTGTGGTCGCGTTCACGTCCCTAATTTATCCAGCTGATCTCGAGGGGAAAATGTGGGCCATGATCACCATTCCGGTTTCTTATTTTTGGGGCATCGTGGCGGCAGGCTTTGGCTGCGTACTCGTGTTCCTGTTGCAGAAGGTAAAACGTGACGCCTAACCCGTCACTCTAGTCAGACGGTTCCGCTACCACTCAATTCCAACGTCAGGCTATAGACGTACGTTTCTAGACGATCACAAATCAATCGCTACGATCACTGGGAATGTGGACCGGCCTGTTGCTCGGCAGTTGCTGCGCCGCAATGGTGAGTTATTTGGACGGCCAGTATTTCAGCCACTCATTTATTGGCGCAGGCGACGGTGGCGTGATCGATGGGCTCTTACTCCGCAAGGTAGCCACGTAAGTTAAGCACCGCTACCACGCGAAGGCAGCCAAACCGGTTGTAAGCGGACGCCGTACCGCCGCCGCTTCAGTCCAGCGTTAGACGTACAGGGAGAGTTCTTCGATGTCTTGTAAATGGGGTTTTGTATCTTTTATCACGTGTATAGCTTTTGCCACGTTCTTCGCTAGCGGCGGCAATGCGACATTGGCCACGCCACTGTCCGCCACCGTGCCGCTTGGCGATCCAGCCATTGCCTTGGTCCAACGCTTCAACATGGGCGCTGGCCTTGAGTCGCTCGCCAATCAAGTCGCCCACGCAACGACGACGTTTGGCATCATTGCGAAAGAACATGGCGCGGCCGAAGCCAATCAGTTGGTCAAGGCCGAAATTTCCAAGGCGTTACCCACCTACCAAAAGCGGTGGAATCGGAATCTCGCACTCATTTACTCAAAACACTTTTCTGCAGAGGAGCTCCGGTCGCTTACCGCGCTGGGAAAAAGTTCGCCCTACGCTGGCAAATTCAGATCGACTCATGCGGTAGTAGGCGGAGAAATGCGTGCTAGCCAACTTCTGCAAAAGCTCGTCACCGAGGCGCTCACCGCGGTTGCCAAAGGGTGATGCATGTCATGTCTGAGGCGGCCGGCTACGCCGCTACTCAACCCCTACGTGAGCCCTCATGAATCCGAACAACGTTGACCGCGCACGAGTGACGCAGCTCACCGACTTGCCCAATGTCGGGGAGGCCACGGCTGCTGACCTTCGCTTGCTTGGCTTCTACTCGCCAGAGCAGCTTGCTGGCGAATCTCCATTTGAAATGTATGAACGACTTTGCCAGAAGACCGGTCAGCGCCACGACCCTTGTGTCATCGACGTCTTCATGTCCGTTACTCAGTTCATGAAGGGCGAGCCGCCTCGACCCTGGTGGGAATTCACTGAGACGCGAAAGAACATTCTTGCCGGAGGCATGACGAAATGAAATTTGGTTATACCATCGTGTACGTTTCGTCTGTCTCGGACGCTTTGGCGTTCTACGACAAGGCATTTAGATTTCAGACTCGCTTCCTGCATGAGTCTGGTTCGTTGGGCTTATTGCTAGGTGGTCGGTGCATAGCCAAATGGCCTCGTAGGGTGTATCGGGCACGGCAGCTAAACAGCCACAACCAGATCTAGGCTTGTCAAAACATGAAGATCATCCGATCAAAAGAATTCACTTCCAGCCAGCCGTGGGGCGCGCTCGATATCGCCACGATGGGTGGCATTACGACCCGCCTGCATTGGACGAATGCACCGTACAAGTGGCACGTTAATGATGGTCAAGAGGTCTTCGCCGTTTTAGATGGTCGCGTCGAGATGCGCTACCGCGATGGCGGGAAAGAGTGCTCTACCGTTTTGGAAACAGGAGACATCTTCTATGCCTCTGCCGGCACCGAGCACGTGGCTCATCCCATCGGGCAAGCCCGTATCCTCGTTGTCGAGTCCGAGGGTAGTGTCTGACATTTCCTTCAGGGCGGCCGGCTTCGTTGCCGCTTAAGTTGATCGCCCGGGTGCAAGAAGAGATTTTGTATGCGTGTACAGGGAAAAATTACGCGTTGGGATGATGACAAAGGCTTCGGCTTCATCGCCTGGCATGCCAATGGCAGCTCGGTCTTCGTTCACATCAAAGCGTTCTTTCGAACAACACGTCGACCGAAAGTAGGGGATATTGTTTCTTACGAAGTGACTAAGGGTAACGACGGAAAATCGAGGGCAGAGAGGGTTCGCTTTGCCGATCTGCCACCGCCGAAAGCGTACTCAGGTAGCAAGCACCAAAGCAGCGTGGCCCCGCTAGTGTTTGCCGCGCTTTTCGTAGGTTCCCTACTTGTTGCAGCCTACGTCAGCCGACTATCGTGGCTGGTTGTAGACGCATATTTTTTGTTGAGCTTCGTTACATTTTTTGTCTACGGCTGGGACAAATCATCAGCACGTCTGGGCAAATGGCGCACCGCCGAATCTAGCTTGCATCTATTGGATCTAGTGGGCGGCTGGCCCGGCGGCTTGGCCGCACAACGTCTTTTGCGACACAAATCCAGCAAGCAGGAATTTCTATCCATGTTTTGGATGACGGTCGGTATCAACGTAGTCGCGGTGGGTTACCTAATGTGGAGCGGGCCTACAAATTTCATCAATCAACTGATGGATAAGCTTTGGCAGAGTGCGCTGTAGCAAGCCTCGGCGACTAACGTTTGATGCCATGCTCATTTTTGCGGCCGAAAAGCGCTTGATCCTGCCGAACGTAGTTGTGCTTTGGCTTTAGGTTGCGCCGACGACATCGTCGAGACGGCCCGCCATTCTGCATCGGCGGCACGGACTACGGACGGTCACGGCGCTAGTCTGCAAGCTGAGCCCTAGATCGCGCACCGATGGAGTTTTTAGCGCTAATTATCCCGCTGTTTTGTGTGTCCGCACTGGCCTACGGTGCTGGAAAAAGAGGGCCAACACGCTTAGCAGTGGCCATCAGTCCTATGTGATTCCGGCTGGGCACGAGTAGAAAGTCGGGCAACTAGCGCCTCATAAGTCGGACGCAAGTTTTGGCGCGTCCGACTAATCGATTGATGGGGCAGTTCAAACGTGCCAGAACCGAGAGTGCAACATCATACGGCGAATTCGAATTTACCTTGGGCCGCAAGCAGACCAGTCCGCTTTGGGTTCTCGCTGTAGCCAAGGTGGAAGTGGGCGACTCACGCGGTACGCTGGTGGTCTACGCATACGCGGAGCAGCCTGACGAAGATACGGCTGCAACCAAGTGAGTAAGCTACCCATGCCAGCAGCGGGCTCCTTTCGCCTGCTCGGCAACCACCGACACTGATAGAACCAAGATTGATGAAAGCGGAAGACCTGCGAAAGTTAGTGAATATGACGATGCCGTACGGCAAGTACCAAGGCCGACTGATCGCGGACTTGCCGGGCGCGTACTTGGCGTGGTTCGCGCGCAAGGGGTTCCCGCCTGGTGAGTTAGGCCAGTTGTTGGCGCTGTCGTTGGAGATTGATCACAACGGGCTGAAACCGCTGCTTGACCCATTGCGCAAACGTTAGCCGCACGCGGCGAATTGGCGCACCAATCGACCGCCGCAGCGAGCCGCTTCCGGCTATGCTGCGGATGGCCAGCCCGTCTTTGCAACGGGTGACCACGTTACATGTGACAACGTTTGCCGCACGTCGGATTTGCGGCGTTTTGAGGACCCTGTCGGTCCGCACCTATTTTCAACCACTCCTTTTCCGCGCCGGCTTGGTCAAGCCTGCATTGGATCGGCGATTTCGCTAGCCAACGCAGCCTGAAGACGCACACATGACTACTCGCTTTGACGAGTTCAGCGACGCCGCCGAGGCACTGACCAGCGACGGTTGGTGCACGCTGCATAACCTGCTGTCGTCGGCTCAAACGCAAGCATTGGCGAGTGAATGTTCCGCCCTGTACGACGCGCACCGACTGGCACCAGCACGGGTCGGGCTCGGTCGTGCGCTAGCTTCTCTGCGCGGCGACAGTACGCGCTGGTTTCAAGCCAGTGAGTTGAGTGCGCCGCAGCAAATATTCATCGATCGTATCGACATGCTGCGTACGGCACTAAACCGACACGCCATTTTGGGTTTGGTCGATAGCGAAGCGCATTACGCGATGTTTCCAGCCGGCGCCGCCTACGCGCGCCACCGCGACACGCTTCGCGGCAGCGACGCGCGCGTGGTGTCCGGCGTGTTTTACTTGAACGACGATTGGCAGGATGCCGAAGGTGGCGCGCTGCGGTTGTATCTGGCCGACCAGTCACAGCGCGACATCTACCCGCGCGCTGGAACGTTGTTGCTGTTTTTGTCGGCACAGTTTGAGCACGAGGTATTACCGGCGACGCGTAACCGCATGAGCGTGGCGTGCTGGATGCGACAGCAATCCTTGCCCGGATCGAATTGAGTCTTGCGCTAGTTAAGTGGGGCAAGCTCACCATTCCCGGCCGCCACGTTTTCGGCGTAGGCTGAGAAATCGAGCGGGAAGCCGCTTCAAGGAGCGAGACGATGAAATCGAAAGTTTATGTCTTTGCCGTTTGGGCGGTGCTATTAGGCGTGCTTGGTCAGCTCGTCTGGTCACCTGACGCGCGCATTGGTATGGCAATCACGGTGGGTGTCACCTTGGGGCTGGTCCTGCTAGCGGCAGCTACCACTTTGTTGGTGAAATTTATTTTTCCGAATAACCGATTGAGCCGCGCACTACTTCGCCTGCGCGGCCGCCGCGTAAGCCATTAGCGAAATCTTTCGGCGCGAGGCCAACACGAAGTGCGTCCATTCGCGGAAAGATGCTCCGAGAAAATACCAACACTTGTCGCTGCGACGTCGCCGTACAACTGATTTTCGTAGGAGGGGCTTTAGCCCCGATGCTGTAGTTCTAATGCTGAGATCCAAAGCATCGGGGCTAAAGCCCCTCCTACAATGGTCCGTCGAACCACGCACCGCCCCGCGTGCGGGGTAGCCGTCGCTGGTAACTAGCGAAGTTGTTATCGTGACGCCAGCGCGGTTTGCGCGATGACATTGAAGCGCTCGGCGATGTAGTCGTCCATGAAGCTGGTCATGCCGAAATTACGGATAAAACCGCAATGACCGCCGTGTGAGGCGATATCCAGCTCCACGTTAGGCGGCAACTGCAACGCTTCAAAACTATGCACAGGGATGACGGGATCATCGCGCGAAGTAAGAATGGCCGCAGGAATCTGCATGGCTTGCATGATGTCGCCCGCGACGGAATAGCCGTCCAAATATTGTTGCAGTGATTTGAAATCAGTGTGCCGTAGTACCAACGACTCAGTCAGCCCGCGCAAGTGTTGCTTGAGCTCGGACATTTCAAAATAGTGGTGTTCGGGGAAGGCGGCTTGCTTGGCTTGCAGCGAGCGTCGCCATTTGCGCATAAAGTACGCTTGATAAAACCACGGGGCGGTTTCTTCCAGCGAAAACAGGCCGACGGCCGGGTCGATGATCGGGCATACCGCCAGCACGTAGCTCAACGGAATGCCAACGCGCGACGTTTGCATGGCGGCGCGCAGCGCAAAATTGCCACCCAGCGAAAAACCGGCCAGCACCATCGGGCGCGCCGGCCAGCGCGCGGCAATGTCGCCCAGCGCGTGCACCACTTCGTTGATGCGGCAGGAATGGAACAGCGCTTCGTTGAGTGAACAACTGTCGCCGTGATCGCGGAAGTTGAGCCGAAATATGTCCCAGCCATCGGCGAGCAATCGGCTACCTGTTTGCAGCACATAGGTCGAATCCACGCTGCCTTCCCAACCGTGGAACAACACCGCCAGACCCCGCGCTTCAGGCTGTAGGGTTTGCGCGGTGTAAGCGCCGCTGAGACGTACGCCGTCGCCGCCATCCACCACCACGGATTGCGCACCGCGTAACACCGTTTTTGCCGCGCGAGGCAGAAGTGCGCGACGCACGCCGCTGGAGGAAAGCATGGTTTGCACGTGACCGCTGCGCAGCAGCCAGGAGGGGTTGAAGTCGGCGCCGCGCAGCAAGCTCATGTGTTGGCAGCACCAGGCCCGATGCTGTCCAACGCCGCCGCAATATGAGCATGCGCCGCGTCGGCCATGTGGCGACGGGCGTTCGGGCTAGGTGGCACCGGCTGCAGGAAATTCACCCGTGCTTCCATCGGTGCGGCGCCCAGCAAACGCACAATGTTGTGCACAAAGCTTTCGCCTTCGCTGAAGCCGGGATCCAGCACGCGGCGGCCGTTGCGAACAAAGCACAGCGCCACCGGCTGCACCGGCACGTCCGCATCCAAGGCGGCTTGGAAGATGCGTGCATGGAAGACTTTCACCACGCCGTCGTAGCTGGTGCCGCCTTCCGGAAACACCGCGACAGAGCGACCATCACGTAGACGCTCGACCATGGTCTGCATGACAGTAGTCAGTGAATGATTGTTGCCACGGCGATGGAAAATGGTGCCGCCCATCGCGGCCATCCAGCCAATCAATGGCCAGTGTGCAATTTCTGCCTTGGCCACGAAGCAGGCGGCGCGCTGGCTATGCAGCATGGTGATATCGATCCACGAGGTGTGGTTAGCGATAAACAGCACCGGATCTGCCAGCGGCGTGCCGACGCGCACGGGCCGCATGCCAAACACGCGTAACACTCCCAATGCCCACCAGTTGATCATGCGATGCGGCAACGGCGCGCGGCCGTTTTCCATCACTACTTGCTGGTTCCACGACAACACCAGCGAACTCAGCAACAGGCCCAGCACGATGAACAACAGCACGAGCGGCACCCGCCAAAAATAGCGTAGCGGCCGTATCCAATCACGCCGGGGAGAGCTGTCCACATCAATATTCATCGGTTTGCCAGTCTAGCGTTACTTGGTGAACGGGTGATGCTGCTGCGTTTGAATTTTTGGTCGGCGTTCATCGGCGGCCATCTCGCACGGTGCCGCTCGCCGCCCTGCACCACTCACGCCAGCGACACTCTATTTCTAGGGACAGCTTGAAAAGCCTTTGGTGGCCATCCCAGCCACTCTAAACAGCCAACGGGCGGGTCAAACGGACGACATCTTGCGACACCCGCACGCCAATTATCCAGTGAGTTTGCCAGCTTATAAAATCACTTGATCTCGGCTTGATCAACCATTCGTTTGTTAACAGCCGCCGAGATGATGGCTTGTTCAACGTTTCCCTGGTGCCAGAAAACGGCGCCGAGTCAGTCACGTTGACCTGGCTTTTCCAATTGCCGCAACGGCAACGCTGGCGAACGTTTGACCGTGCGCAGGACGAAGCTGGAATTGACATCGGCGACACCGGCAGCATTCAACAAATGATCCAGCAGGAAGCGGGAAAAATCTTTGAGGTCGGCCACATACACGTGCAACAGGTAATCCATATCGCCGGTGAGCGCGTGACACGCCACTACTTCCTCCCACTCATTCACTTGGTGAACAAAGTTTTCCACGGCGGCACTTTCATGCTTGCTCAGCTGCACGCGGACGAACGCCTGCAGGCCGAGACCGATGGTTTGTGGATCAATTTGCGCGGCGTAACCGGTAATCACCTGGCCCGCTTCCAGCCGTTGCAATCGCCGCAAACACGCCGACGGCGACAAGCTGACGCGCTCCGCCAGCTCGGCATTGGTGATGCGCCCGTCGATCTGAACGACAGCCAGCAGGCGCAGGTCAATGCGGTCTAATACCGTCATGCACACGATTCCTTCGAAACAATAGGAAACAACGCAATATTAATGCGTTATGGGCGTAACCATAGCCCACAACACAACCTTCATCCAACGCATCCGCCGTATGCTGGTGACTGCACCCTCGCGCCACCCCGGAGTAAGCCATGGACACGCCGCGCAAAGTCGAACACCAAGAGACCGACGTCGGCTATGTGCCGGTGTACACCACCAGCGTGGTGGAGCAGCCGTGGGCCAAATACAGTCGCGCCGAACACGAAGTGTGGGACACCTTATTCAAGCGCCAGCGCGAGATGCTGCCCGGTCGCGCGTGCAAGGAATTTATGGATGGCGTGGAACGGTGCGGCTTGGGCGAGGGCGGTATTCCCAAGTTTTCTGACGTAAACAAGGTGTTGGCCGAGGCCACCGGTTGGCAGCTGGTCGGTGTGGAAGGCTTGCTGCCGAACGAAGTGTTTTTCGATCACTTGGCCAACCGTCGTTTCCCGGTGACGTGGTGGATTCGTCGCGCCGATCAATTGGATTACCTGAGCGAGCCGGACTTGTTTCACGACTTGTTCGGGCATGTGCCACTGCTGCTGAATCCGATCTTCGCTGACTATATGCAGGCCTACGGTCGCGGCGGCATGAAGGCATTTGCGCTCGGCCCGGATGCGTTGGTCAACCTGACGCGGCTGTATTGGTACACGGTGGAATTTGGCTTGATCAACACCGATGAAGGCATGCGTATTTACGGTGCCGGCATTGTCAGTTCGAAGGGTGAGTCGATCTATTCATTGGATTCCCCCGCGCCGAACCGTCTTGGCTTTGACCTATCGCGGGTGATGAGCACGCGCTACCGCATCGATACCTTCCAGCAAACCTATTTTGTCATCGACGATTTCAAGCAGCTGTTTGATGCCACCAAGCCGGACTTCACGCCGATCTACACCCAGCTGCAGGCGCAGCCGGCGCACGCGGCCAGCACGGTGTTGGATACGGAACGGGTGTTTACGCGTGGCACCGGCGAGGGCTTTGCCCACAACGGGGACATCTGACGCTAGGAGGCGCGCGGCTCGTGGCGGCGACAGTCACCGCGCGAAACGACGTGGCAACGTCTGCGAGTGCAGCAATTCTTAGATGGCGCGAAAGTCGCCGCGCCATCATTTTGAAAAACTCGTCAGATCCGCCGTTACCATAAGCGCATGAACGCACTGCGCAGTTACAACGGTCACACACCCACGCTCGGTCAACGCGTCTATGTCGACCCCGCCGCCACCGTTATCGGCATGGTGGAACTTGGCGACGACGTCTCCATTTGGCCTGGCGCCGTAGTGCGCGGCGACGTCAACCGCATTCGCGTCGGCGCCCGTAGCAATGTGCAAGACGGTGCGATTGTGCACGTCACTCACGATGGCCCGTATTCACCCGGCGGAATGGCCTGCACGATTGGCGCAGGCGTGACCGTAGGCCATGGCGCCATCCTGCATGCCTGCACCGTGGCGGACTATTGCTTGATCGGCATGCATGCCACCGTACTGGACGGAGCGAGCGTGCTGAAGTACGGCTTCGTCGGCGCCGGCAGTTTGATTGCACCGGGGAAAGTAGTGGGCGAGCGTGAGCTATGGCTGGGTAATCCCGCCAAATTCGTACGCGTGCTCAGCGATCGCCAAATCGAGCAGCTGCACTATTCAGCTGACCATTACGTGGTGCTGAAAGATGAGTATTTGGCGGCGGCCGCGCTTATTTGATGGGCGCGTACCACGTTCAGCCAACGCGACGGTTCGCCTCGCACTGGGGCGAGCGAGCTTAAATAATCGGCACCCTGCTCAGCCGTTTTTTAGGAGTCTGTCGAGCGTTGGTGGTCGAGGCGAGATTCGGTTGTGTGAGAACAGATTGCTGATGATTCGCCGGTCCATGGTGGTTCTATGGGCCAAGAATCAGCGGGTAGTGGACCGCGCAGACAGATTCGCAGGCCGGCCAACCGAAGCCCGACCGACTCTTAGCGCAACGATTGATACACCGGCTCGGTATCGGGGCGCTGGCCGTGCCACAACGCAAACGCATCGGCGGCGGTTTCCACCAGCATACCCAAGCCATCGAACGCGTAGCGAGCACCGGCTGTTTTCGCCCACGTCACAAAATTGACCGCCGCCGGGCCATACGACAAGTCATAGCAAAGGGCGCGCGCACCGACCAGCGAAAACGGTAACTGCAAGTCGTGGCCCAAGACGCCAGCCGACGTGGCGTTAACGATCAAGTCGTAACTACCGATATCAGCAAGGTCGGCCCAATAACGCGTATTGATGCGGCCGGGATCGCCCAACGCATCGGCTAAGTGATCGGCTGTTTCCGGCGTGCGGTTGACGATGGTCAGGTTTTCCACACCGGCGTCGAGCAAACTCCACGCCACACCGCGCGCGGCGCCGCCAGCGCCCAGCAGCAACGCGGTGTGCTCACGTAGATCAACGCTATGGCGCTCGGTAATGTCGCGCACCAAACCATCACCGTCGGTGTTGTGCGCTGATAGCTGGCCGTTTTCCAGCGGCGTCAATACATTCGCCGTGCCACAGCGTACGGCCGTGGCAGTACGCTGCTCCGCCATGGCAAACGCGGCCGCCTTGTGCGGCAAGGTGACGTTAGCGCCGCGGCCGCCGTTGGCGAAAAAATGCCGCACGGCGGCGACGAATTCAGCTGGCGCCGCGTCGATCGCGTGGTATTCCAAAGCAATCCCTAACTGCTGCGCAAACGCCTGCTGAATCACCGGGGATAACGTATGGCCAATGGGGTGACCAAACACAGCAAATTGAGCGGGCTTCATGCTTACTTCCGATGCGAGACAGACGCCTGCATTCTAACGGGGACGCCGTTGGGCGAGCATCAGCGGGCCACGTTGTGCCCTCACAAGCTGTCGCAGTCTGTGCGACAGGCGTGCGCGAGGCTGGCATCGTCAACTACTTCGTGGATACCTGCCATGCACGTAACTTCTTCTTACGCACAATCACGCCAACGTCTGTTTGCTGCGGCCAGTTTGTGGTTGTTTGGCGGCGGCGCATTGCTGCTGACTACCTTGGTACCACCGTATACCGCGTTGCTCGGCTGGGGCCCAACGTTCTGGTTAGTCGCAGCGCCGCTATCGGTGCTGCTGGCATTAGAACCCAGCCTGCCTCGACAGCTAACCATGCTGATGCGGCGGCGGAAATTGCCATGTTGCGTGTGGCACTGAGCGGGCAAGTACAGCGGCACCGGCAGCGCGTTCTAAAGCGTGCGTCTAAGCGTCGTGGATAGAGCGTAGCGGCCGGCGCTAACGACGATTTAGCGCGCCAAACCCTGCCGTTTGCGTTCCATCCGCCGCAGGAATTCCTGCATAATGTTGAGATACAGCTTCTCGCCAAGCACGCCGTCTTCCACGTCCGAGTCAATCGATGGATTGTCGTTGACCTCAATCACTACCGGGCGATTACCCACTTTCTTCAAGTCGACGCCATACAAGCCGTCGCCGATCAACTGCGTTGCGCGCAAGGCCAGTTTGACCACATCGGCCGGCGCGTCTTCCACCGCCACGGCCTCGTAACCGCCAACGCGATCAGAACCCTTGGCGCCGTGGTTGTAAATCTGCCAATGGCCGCGCGACATGTAGTACTTGCACGCGTACAGCGGTTGACGATTAAGCACGCCGATACGCCAGTCAAATTCGGTATACAGATATTCCTGTGCCAACAGCAGCACGCTGTGCTGAAACAAACCACTGGCGGCCTGCTCCAGCGCTTCTTCGCTTTCGACCTTGACTACGCCGCGCGAAAACGAGCCGTCGGGAATTTTCAGCACTAGGGGAAAGCCCAACTTGGCGACCACTTCCTTGGCGCTTTTGGCATCGTCGCGATACAGAATTTCCGTATGCGGCACGGCCAGCTTGTGCGACATCATCAGGTCGTTCAAGAAAATCTTGTTGGTACAACGAAGAATTGAGCTGGGGTCATCAATGACCACCATGTTCTCTTTCTCTGCGCGATGCGCAAAACGATAGGTGTGATTGTCACTAGCGGTGGTTTCGCGGATGAACAAGCCGTCGTATTCAGCCAGACGTTGATAGTCGTTCTTGCCGATCGGGTCGACTTCAATACCTAGTTGCTTGCCAGCGTTAATAAACATCTTCAGCGCGCGCTTGTCCGACGGCGGCAGCTTTTCGGTGGGGTCCACCAACATCGCCAGGTCGTAACGATATTGCTTACGGGCGCGCGGCTTGCGCCATAGCTTTTTGGAAAAGCGGTCTAACTCTTGCGCAAACGCGTCTTCCTGCTCGTCGTCGAGCGAGTGCAAACCGATTGGCTTGATCGAGCTGACTTGCCACACGCGGTCACGCTCAAACTCAATGCGTAGCAGCGGGCAGGGGAACGATTCAAATACTTGCCGCGCCAGATCCTGCAGTGCCGGGTAAGCGGTCTCGCCGAAATACACCAGAATGCCGAAATCGGTGGTGTCGCGACCACCGGCCGGCAGAAAGTGCGTCAGCTTCTGGTTGAGGTCATCGATGTCCACGCCGTACAAGGAGCGCCGACGCAAATCGTTCACCGTGCGCACCGACGGCATCACCTTGTGCCCGCGCGCCTCGGCCAGCAACGATACGTAATAGCCCGCACCGAGGTACTTGTAACTGCGGCACAAATTCAAGACGTGCGTGCGCTCGTTATCCCCGGTGCTAGCGGGTGTGCGCAAGTAATCCATAGCACTCATGACATCAGCCGACGGGTAAAACGAGCTCCAGTCGGAAGCTTTCTCAACCACAATGACCAAACGGGTCATGACATCACTCAAGCGGTGCAACGACGGCCGTCAAAGACGGCGGATACCCTGCGTCAGCAAGGCGGTTGGCACAAAGTTGGCATTCTGGCACAGCATCTGCGCGGAACAAGCGCGCGCGCTGAAGCGTGGGTAAATCACGCACGGGTCGAGGTTGCTTGTGTCATCGTCACGCGCGTACGGTTGGCGGCTGGCAGAGTCCTCGCGTATTGTGCAGCTCTTCACTTGCGCGGCAGGCTGCCGCGCGCCACACCACTACGGATACCCAAACCCAAGCATGCAACCACCCCCAGTAACCGCCGACGTCCGTGTGCGTCGTGCTGAAATGTCTGACCTCGATGATTTGGTGGCGCTGGAAGACCTTACTTTCGACAGCGACCGTTTGAGCCGTGCGCAATACCGTCGGCATTTGGACAGCGATTCGGCCAAGGTCTTGGTTGCTAGCGCCAACCACCGCCATTTTCTGGGAACGGCGGTACTGTTTTTTCGCAAACGCTGCGGCGTGGCGCGGTTGTACTCGTTGGCCACTCAGCCCAGCGCGCGCGGCAAAGGCGTTGGCTCGTCGTTACTGGAAGCGGCCGCCGAATCAGCGCAGCGCCGCCATTGCCGGGCACTGCGCCTGGAAGTGCGCGCCGACAACGCCGCCGCTATTCGCTTGTATGAACGACTGGGCTACCAGCGCATCGGCGAGTACGAGCATTACTACCAGGACGGCATGAATGCGTGGCGGTATGAACTAACGCTTGGCTGAAGTCGTCGCTAGGGTCTGCTGCCTAAGCGCACCATCAGCAGCCAGTCCGCGTGATCGCTATGGTGCTTTGCTCGCCGAAGCATCTTTCATCTCTGCACAAGGTTTCTTTCAGCGGGTGAGCTGCTTAGCTGCGGAGGCCGGTCATTCGGTACGGTTACGGCTATCAAACGCTGCTAAAGGACCTGGCTGATCTACGTCAGGCAGCCGCCGGCTGCCGCGAGGCACACTAATAGTCACCGGCTTGGATGACAGACTCAGAACGCAGTTCCCCGTACGCACGCAGAGGACCTACGCCGTCTCTCTTGGCCGACTCATCTAATGGCGCTGGATTCCCGCCCGCGGTCGAACCATGATGGTGGGCTAGATGCGCCTTGGTACTGATCTGCGCGTCTTCATTGCCGGCTAGCTGAGCGCGCAAACAGCTACGCCAGCACCGATTTGCCCTACTTAATGGCGGCACCGCCATACTATTGCCGTATTTTTCCCGGAATTTTGATGGCCGTCACCGCACAAGCACAGCCGAACATTGCGCTGATCAAGTATTGGGGCAAGCGCGACACGGCGCTGAATATACCGGCCACCAGCTCGCTATCGCTCACGCTGGCGACGCTGTGGACGCGCACATGCATCACCTTTGACCCAAGCTTGCGCGCCGACTCGCTACGTTTAAACGACGCGGAGCATCCGGCCGCCTTGGCACGTGCCAGCGCCTGTTTGGACGTGTTGCGGCAGCGCGCCGGGACGAAGGATTACGCGCAGGTGGAAACGCACAATAACTTCCCCACCGGCGCTGGCTTGGCTAGCTCTGCGTCTGGCTTTGCGGCCTTGGTACTGGCCGCCAGCTCGGCGCTGAAGCTGCAACTGGACCGGCGTGAGCTGTCGATTTTGGCCCGACGCGGCTCCGGTTCGGCAGCCCGCTCGTTATTTGGCGGCTTCGCTACGCTGGTCAAAGGCCAACGTGATGATGGCCTGGATGCTTACGCCGAACCCCTGTTAGCCGCCGAGCAATGGCCGCTTCATGTGGTGGTTGCGGTGACGTCGACCCAGGCAAAAAGCATTGGCTCGACCACCGGCATGGAACGTAGCCGACAAACCTCGCCGTTCTACACCGCGTGGGTTAACGGCGCCGACGACGACTTGGACACGGCCCGTAACGCCGTGTTGGCGCGCGATTTTTCCGCGCTGGCGGCAGTTAGTGAATTCAGCTGCATGAAAATGCACGCAGTCATGCTGGCCACGCAACCGGCGCTGTTGTACTGGAACGGCGCCACGGTGGAATGCATGCACGCCATCCGTCGCTTGCGCGAGCGTGAAGGACTCGGCGTGTTTTTTACCGTGGACGCCGGGCCGCAGGTCAAGGCGATTTGCTTGCCAGCGGACGCCGCACGTGTCGCTGCTGCCTTAGCCAACATCAGTGGCGTTTCGGAAGTGTTGAGTAGCCCGTTGGGCGAAGGTGCCAAAGTGATTGACGGCACCGACGTCGTATGACGACGGTCACAGCCAGCGCGCCCGGTAAGTTGGTATTAACTGGCGAATACGCCGTCTTGGAAGGCGCTCCCGCCGTCGTGCTCGCGCTGGATCGACGCGCGGTGGTGACGTTAAGCGACAGCGAGGACGCCGAATGCCATATCGATGCGCCCACGCTGGATATCCAAAACGCTCGCGGCCGGCTCGATCAGAATGGCCACATGCAGTGGAGTGAGCTGAACGAAACTCACCGCGCACAATTGGCTTTGGTTAGTGCCGTGATCGAGGCCGCCGCCACGAGCGGCACAAGCGGCACGAGCGGCACGATCAAACCATTTCGCGCCACACTCGACACACGCGCATTTTTTGCGGCCGATGCAACGCAGGGCAAATGGGGCGTGGGCTCCAGCGCTGCGTTAACCGTCGCACTGGCCGGTGCCCTGCATGAACACAATCAGCGCGGCAAACCAACCATCGATACGTTGCTCGCTGCCCACCGTCGCGTGCAACACGGACGCGGTAGTGGGCTAGATATTGCCACTAGTCTGACGGGCGGCGCCTTGGTCTATCGTTTGCACGACAACCAACCCGATATCACCCCGGTGACGTGGCCAGCCTCATTGCAGCTGGCCTGTATCTGGTCCGGCCGCTCCGCCTCGACCGGCGCCATGCTGCAACAGTTGGCGGCATGGCGCGAACAGTCGCCAACGGCCTATATCGCCCTAATGGTCGAACTTGCCACCGGCGCGGAAGCCGCCGCCAACGCGATCAGCACGGGCGACGTACATACGCTACTGAACGCGGCAGCCCTCTACGCCAACACGCTGGACCGACTCGGCCAAGCCAGCGGCCTCGATATCGTATGCGCGGAACATCGCGCGATTACCGCCATCGCCACCAGCTGCGGTGTCGTTTACAAAACCAGTGGTGCCGGTGGTGGCGACATTGGCATCGCCTTGAGCGACGATAGCGAACGCTTGCAGCAGTTTTGCCAGCGCGTCCGTAGCGCTGGCTTTTTACCTTTGGACATAGCGCCGGACGCACGCGGTTTACGTCTGCAATCAGCCATTAGCCAATCACCTACCAAGAACGGGACCGAAGGATGGACCAGCGCCGCATGACCGACTTGCTGAAAAACGACATACGCATGCCCGACCGCACGCGCATGCCCGGCTTCTACAAATTGTCGGTGGCTGAACGCGTGCAATTGGTGCACGAGCGTGGCTTGTTATCGCGCGAAGATTACCGCGCACTCGCCAACGGTTCGCACACGCTAGATATTGAGCGCGCCGACAAGATGATTGAAAACGTCATCGGCGTGATGGGCTTGCCGGTCGGTCTCGGCCTGAACTTTCTGATCAACAACAAGGACTACATCGTACCGCTGGCAGTGGAAGAGCCTTCCATCGTGGCCGCGCTGAGTTCAGCCGCCAAACTGGTGCGCGGCACCGGCGGCTTCCACACCGAAAGCACCAAGCCGATCTTGATCGGACAGGTACAAGTGGTGGATATGGCGCACGCCGAAAAGGCGCGCGCCGCGCTACTAATGCGCAAAGAGGAGATTCTCAACCTCGCCAACAGCCTGCATCCAAAGATGGTCGCGCGCGGTGGCGGCGCGGAAGATATCGAGGTGCTGATTCATCGCACGCCCGCTGGCGATCGCGACATGCTGGTGCTGCATTTGCTGGTCGACACCTGCGATGCGATGGGCGCCAACCTGGTCAACTCGATGTGCGAAGGTGTCGCGCCGCTGGTGGAAACGATCACCGGCGGCCGCGTATTTCTGCGTATTTTGTCCAACCTCACTGACCGCGCACTGGTCTGGGCGACGGCCACTATTCCGATCTCCGCGCTGGCCAACAAAGGCCACGACGGCGCCGAGGTGCGCGACGGCATTATTCTGGCGAACGACTTGGCCATCGTCGATCCGTACCGCGCCGCCACCCACAACAAGGGCATCATGAATGGTGTCGATGCCGTGGCGCTGGCGACCGGCAATGACTGGCGCGCGCTGGAAGCCGCGGCGCACGCTTACGCGGCGCGCGGCAAGAGTTATTCCGCCCTGACGCACTGGGGCAAGAACGAGCAAGGCGATCTGGTCGGCAGTATCGAGATGCCGATGAAAGTGGGCACCGTGGGCGGCCCGCTGCAATCCAATCCCACCGTTGCGCTGAATCACCATCTGTTGGGTATTCACAGCGCGCGCGAATTGGCTGAGGTGATGGGTGCCGTCGGCCTGGCGCAAAACTTCTCCGCGTTGCGCGCGCTGGTCACCGACGGCATTCAACAAGGTCACATGACGCTGCATGCGCGCAGCGTCGCGATCGCGGCTGGTGCCACCGCAGAGATCTTCGACACCGTGGTGGAGCGCCTGCTCGACAGCGGCGACATCAAAATTTGGAAGGCGCAGCAAATCGTTGCCGAAGTGCGCGGTCAGGCAGCGCCAAAGGTGAGCTCCAGCAAACGTCCCCAAGTCAGCGAGGAAACTTATTCGGCTGGGCACGGTAAAGTGATTCTGCTGGGCGAACACGCGGTGGTCTACGGCCGCCACGCCTTGGCCGGACCGGTGCCGCTGGCGATCCGTGCGCGCGTAGAAAACGCCGCCGAAGGCATTACCTTGATGATCCCGCGTTGGGGTATCGATCAACGCGTGCAACAGAACGTTGAGCATCCCGGATCGTTCCAACAATCGCTACGCATGCTGCTGGAAAAGCTCGACCTCACCGATCGCGCACTATGCATTCAAGCGTACCCCAGCGTGCCGCGCGCGATGGGCTTAGGCGGCTCGGCCGCGTTGGCGGTGGCGGTGATTCGCGCGTTGGACCAGCACTGCCGTCTCGGCTTGAGCGATGACGCCATCTGCCAGCTCGCCTTTGAGTGCGAAAAGATTGCGCATGGGACGCCGTCGGGTATCGACAACACGGTAGCTACCTTTGGCCAGCCGTTGTTGTATCAGCGCGGCACGCCCGCGCTGATTCAACCGTTGACGCTGAAGCAACCACTGTCGCTAGTGATTGGCTTGAGCGGCAAGGAAAGTCTGACCGCCAAAATGGTCACTCGCGTACGTCACGCGTGGGAACACAATCCGGCGCTATACGAGCGCATTTTCGACGGCATCGATTCGCTAACCATGCAAGCGGTCGAGGCGCTGGAAGCGAACGACCTGGTGCAGTTGGGCGAGCTGATGAATGTGTGCCAAGGTCAGTTGAATGCGCTGCAAGTTTCCAGTTGGGAAATTGAAGAGCTGGTGCAGCTTGCGCGTGATAACGGCGCCACCGGCGCCAAACTCACTGGCGGTGGTGGCGGCGGTTCCGTCATTGCGTTATGTCCCGACGGCGGTGCGCGCGTAATGCGCGCGATGCAAGACGCCGGTTACCAAGCGATGGAGGTGCAATTTGGCTGAGCCACAACACAGCAACGCCGAAGTGTCTTTTGATTCGGAAGAACTTATTCTGGTTGACGCGGGCGATCAGCCGATCGGTCACGCTAACAAAGGTGCCTGCCACAACGGTCACGGCACGCTGCATCGTGCATTTTCCCTGTTCATTTTTAATTCGCGCGGCGAGTTGTTATTGCAACAGCGCAGCCATAGCAAACGGCTGTGGCCGGGTTATTGGGCCAACAGTTGCTGTAGCCATCCGCGCCGCGGCGAAACGATGGAACAAGCGACCGAACGGCGCCTGCAGCAAGAACTGGGCATGCAGTGTTCGATGCATTATTTGTTCAAATTTGAATACCAAGCGGATTACCACGAGCTGGGTGCGGAACACGAACTGTGCTGGGTGTATCACGGCAGCACCGATGCGCCGGTTCTTGCCAACGACAACGAAGTAGCCGCCTGGCGCTTCGTTACGCCAGACGCGCTCGACCAGGAAATTGTCGAACACCCGGAACACTTCACACCGTGGCTGAAGCTGGAATGGCAGCGTCTGCGGGGTGAGTTTAAACACGCGTTACCGTCGGCGGATTGATCCGCTCACGCAAACTATAAAACGGCCGCCCGGCGTCTTGCGGCAGCCAGCAATTCACGCAATCGCTGATGTCACCGGAGGCACCTACCCATGGCTGAAGTTCCCGTCCGCTGCACGATGGCGTCCGTGGTGGTGCTGCGTGGCGCCGATCGCGACGCGCGCGTCTTGTTAGTGCGTCGCACCGGCCCGTATCTGGCCGGGGCGTGGAGCTACGTGGCTGGCCATTTGGAAGCGGGTGAAGCGTTGTGGCAATGCGCGCTGCGTGAGTTGGCTGAAGAAACATCGTTGCGGCCCACGGCCTTGTACGCCGCCGATAGTTGCGAGCAGTTTTACGATGTGGGCGCGGATTGCGTGCAGTTGGTTCCCGCGTTCGTTGCCATCGTTAGTGACGACGCCACAGTGCAGTTGAACCCGGAGCACACAGCATTTCGCTGGCTAACCTTCGCCGATGCCATGCCGCAGCTACCGTTCGGCGGCCAGCGTGAATTGTTCGCGCACGTGCAACGCGAGTTTGTCGAACGCACACCGTCGCCGTGGCTACGGATGCCGTTCGACGACAAAAGCAGTTCGTGATAACGCCCGCATCAGCCGCCTAACGGCTGCCCGATCTTCGCTTGCGTCGCTTCATCTGGCCGCGCCACCAACGCACCCGTGCGCATCAAACTGACGCTGTAATGCCCTTGATCGACCAGCGGTAAAAACGCCCCACTGCCGTAAACGGTATCCACTTCCGGCAGCCATTGCGGGTATTGCTTGCGCAACTTAAGCAGATCAAACGCACCGTCATCGAAACTGATGACGGTGCGCGGCGCGTGCATTTCTTGAGTAGGGTCGTCGTAACGCCCGGACAAACGATCCAGTCGATAGAGCGGCGGAATACCTGCCAACAACGCCGGTAGCTTCCACTTCAACACCACCGCCTCTAGGCGCCAATCGTCGCCGGAAATACGTTCCTGCCGCGTGCTGCCATCGGGCCACGTTAAGGTCAACGCCCATCGTTGCGGCGACAAAATGTGCGCCTCGATATCGACCACCGGTGCTTCTTCGGCCAGAAAACGGTAGCCCTGTAGCGTCGCGCCGATACCGCCGAACAACAGCGTCAACGCGAGGCAGACCAAACAGAGCAACCCGCTCCACGCCGCCGCCAGCGAACGGCGTTCGCGCATACGTCGGCGTAACGACACCAGCTGTACGACGGTAAATAACAGAAAAACCGCCGCCACGATCAACAACATGGTCGACGGCATGCGTAATAACGTTTGCCAATCCATCCTACCCATCCTCAGTGCGCCTAAGCGCTGTCCAAGTGCGCATCATAACGGCGCCAGCGCGATCCGCAGCAGCACCGGCAAGCTGCCTCGTTATACTGCGACAGCATTCAAGGAAACCACGCCATGCGCCGATCCATTTTGTTACTGCCGTTTTGCTTCGCCGTGGCCACGCTGGCCGGCTGTGGTAATAAAGGCCCGTTGGTCATGCCGCCCGCCAAAGCAGCCGCTACCGCGCCAGCTCCGGTACAACCAGCCCCCGCCAGCAGCGCGCTGACTCCCACACAGCAGCCTTAAGCGGGCGCATCAGCATGCAGTTACGGTTCTCCAAAATGCACGGCATCGGCAACGACTTTGTTGTGCTCGACTGCCGCCAGACACCATTTTCGCTAAACGCCGCGCAAATTTGCGCGCTGGCAGATCGTCACACCGGCGTTGGTTTTGACCAGCTGATTAGCGTGGAACCACCGCGCGACCCACGTTGCGCCTATTACTACGGCATCTGGAATCGTGATGGCACACCGTCCGGGCAATGCGGCAACGGCGTGCGCTGCGTTGCGGCCTGGCTGCTACGCGAGGGAGTGTTGCCACGCGACGCCGATGTACAACTGGAAAGCCCGTCCGGCGCAGTCACCGTACGCGCGTGCACCGACCTTATGGTCAGCGTGGATATGGGCGAACCGATTTTCGAGCCGGCACGAATTCCCTTCAGCGCAACGGCCGCAGCTAATAGTTATGCCATCCAGGTCGGCACCGACACCTTGCAGATCGGCGCCGTGTCGATGGGTAACCCGCATGCCGTGGTGATGATGGATGCACTGACCGAAGCGCAACGGTTACAACTAGGTCCATTGCTTTCGACGCACGAGCGATTCGTCCGTGGCGTGAACGCCGGCTTTGTGCAGAAGGTCGGCCGTCAACAGCTATATCTACGTGTACACGAACGTGGCGCCGGGTGGACGCAAGCGTGCGGTTCTGGCGCCTGTGCGGCAATGGCCGTGTTGCACCAGCGCGGCGAAGTGGAAGATCACGTGCGGGTGAGCTTGCCCGGCGGCGTGTTGCAGATTGACTGGGCCGGGCCCGGCCACAACTTACGTATGACCGGTTCGGCAGCATTCGCCTTTGAAGGTGAATGGCCGGTACCCGACATCCGCTAAGCCGAGAAGGACGGGCGGTAGAAGCTATTCCGGGCGCAATACCCGCTACGCGGTTCGTCTTTCCGCCGCTTCTTAGCCCGCAAAGTCACGACAGCCCAGCGAGGCGTCGGAAAACTGTCTTCGTTCGACAACGTTGGCCAAGTTCGCTGTACTGAAGCCATTCGTCTCGATCATTCCTATCCCCACACCCCACTTCGCGCGCGCTATGGTTGTGGCGCGCTCGCGTCCATCGCACACTCCAGACTAGGGCCGCGCTTCCAGGCGCACCGCCACGTACTCGTTCGAGGGAAAGCCACAGATGACTGACACCATGACCGAAGATGCCACGCAGGCACGTGCGGTCGCTGATTACCTGAAACAGCACACCGACTTTCTCAACCATTACCCCGCGCTGGCCGCGCAACTAACCATGGCGCGCGAGAGCGGCGCCGTGGCGTCGTTGGCGATGTACCAATTGCAAAACCTGCGCGAGAAGAACACCGAGCTGGAGCGGCGCCTGGCGGAGCTGGTTCAAATTGCCGCCGACAACGAAGGGTTGATGGAACGCGTGCACAAGCTGACCGTCGCCTTGCTGCGCGCCAACACGATGGAAGTGACTGCACGCAGCGTCGTCGCCACACTCAGCGCCGATTTCCACAGCGAACAAGTGCGGTTGGTGCTGTTTGGCAATGACCCACTGCTGCCACGCGCCGATTGGCTGCAACAAATTGTCGGCGGTGCGACGGCGCTACCCGAGTTCACTGATTTTCTGTCTCTTGGCGTCCCGGTCTCCGGTCGTCTTCCCGCCGAGAAGTTGACTCGTTTATTTGGCGACGATGCCGCCGAAATCCACTCGGTGGCGATGATGCCACTAGGCGGCGCCGGCATTCTGGCCATCGGCAGCCACGACCCGGATCGCTTCCAGCCCGGCATGGGCACGCTGTTTTTGAAGATGATTGCCGCCACCGTCACTGCCGCGCTGGCGCGCTCACGAGATGTTGCCTGACGCGGCCACCACATCGGCGCGGACACCCGCGCTTGCCGTGGAAGAGTGGCTCGGCCGCCTTGCTAACGAGCGTCACGCCTCGCCGCACACGATTGACGGCTATCGCCGCGATTTAGCGAAACTGCTGCGCTTCATGGAAGCACAGCAACTGGCTTCTTTCGAGGCGCTAGACAGTAACCAGATACGCACCTTTATCGCTGGCGAACACCGCGCTGGACTCGCCCCAAAAAGCCTGCAGCGTCTACTTTCTTCGTGTCGCAGCTTGTTCCACCAGCTCAATCGCGAAGGGCGGCTGACGCACAACCCGGCGCTTGGCGTACGCGGCCCGAAAGTACGTCGGCAGCTGCCGCAGGTGCTGGATGTCGACGAAGCCAGCGCCCTGGTGAAATTTGATAGCGGCGACAAACTGTCGGTGCGTGACCACGCCATGCTCGAGCTGTTTTATTCCAGCGGGCTGCGCCTGTCCGAACTAGTGAACTTGCGCTGGATTGACCTGGACCTGGACGGCGGCGAAGTGCGCGTACTGGGCAAGGGCAGCAAGATGCGCGTCGTGCCGGTGGGTCGCTTCGCGGTAACCGCGCTGCGCGCCCTAGGCGCCAGTGAAGGTATGCAGACAGACAGCCCGATCTTCCGTGGCCGTGGTGGTGCGCCCATCAACCCGCGCACGGTGCAGCTGCGCATGAACAAACTCGCCTTGATGCAAGGCCTGCCGAAACACATTCACCCGCATTTGATGCGCCACACCTTCGCCAGCCACATGCTGGAATCGTCCGGCAACCTGCGCGCCGTGCAGGAACTGCTCGGCCACGCCGACATTTCCACCACGCAGATCTACACCCATCTGGATTTTCAATATCTCGCCAAGGTGTACGACGCGGCGCATCCACGTGCCAAGCACAAACCTTAGATCCGCGCAGCGCAAGTCGCCGCCGTCGCCAAACTTGTACCGGGTCGGTACGTTGTTCTCTAGCCACGCGTTGTGGCCGGAGAAATGGACGTTGGTAGAGTCTAAGGATGCAAGTATCCGCGCCCGCTCGGGAACGTTGGACTTGTCGTGATGCCAGGAGCAAGAGACCAGCAACGGCATCGCTCGCAAGCGAGCTCCTACAAAAAATGCACATCTCTACGAACCACGGTAAGCACGCGCCATCCTGGGTAGGAGCTCGCTCGCGAGCGCTGCTTTTCGCGCACTAACGCGATGACACGACCCGAAAGCCCCGCACGTAGATGACGCCGTCCTTTTCAAGCGAACGAACGTGCAGCCATCTCGTTATTCCCACGACGCATTGAAGCCACCACGCAAAGGCCCCATTTCATCCCGGTCAGTCGATTTATTGCGGAGTTTTCATGGAATCATTTCACGCCACAACCATCATTTCCGTGCGTCGCAACGGTAAGGTTGTGATCGGCGGTGACGGTCAGGTCACCTTGGGCAACACCGTCGTCAAAGGCAACGCACGCAAGATTCGTCGGCTCGGCAAGAACGCCGACGTGCTGGCAGGGTTTGCCGGTGCCACCGCCGATGCGTTCACCTTGTTCGAACTGTTCGAACAGAAACTAGACAAGCACGGCGGAAATTTAACCCGCGCCGCGGTGGAAATGGCCAAAGAATGGCGCACCGATCGTCACTACGGCAAGCTGGAAGCGATGCTGGCCGTGGCCGACAAAGAAGTATCGCTGCTGATTTCCGGCAATGGTGATGTGCTGGAGCCAGAACACGGCCTGATCACCATCGGTTCTGGCGGCGGTTTCGCCCAATCAGCAGCGCTTGCACTGCTGGAAAATACCGAAATGGATGCGCGCAGCGTCGTCGAGAAGGCGTTGAAGATCGCCGGCGATATCTGCATTTATACGAATCACAGCGTGTCGATTGAAGAGCTGTAGCCACTCCGCCTGGCGCAATTATTGCCGCTCCGTTCCCCGTTCCCCGCCTTTCGAGCACCTTATCCATGTCTGAACTAACTCCCCGCGAAATCGTCAGCGAACTTGACCGTTACATCATCGGCCAGGGTGACGCCAAGCGCGCGGTCGCCGTGGCACTGCGTAGCCGCTGGCGCCGGATGCAGCTGGAACCAGAGATGCGTGGCGAGATCACACCAAAGAATATCTTGATGATCGGTCCCACCGGTGTCGGCAAAACCGAAATCGCGCGACGCTTGGCGACCTTGGCCAACGCCCCGTTTGTGAAAGTGGAAGCGACCAAGTTCACCGAGGTGGGTTACGTCGGCAAAGACGTTGAATCCATCATTCGCGACCTCGTCGACGTGTCTTACAAGTTAACGCGCGACCGGGCCATTAAGCGGGTGCGCACGCAGGGCGAAGACCGCGCTGAAGAGCGCATTCTGGATGCGTTGTTGCCACAACGGCAGACCCAAGCGCCAGCCGACTGGAGCCAGGATGCGGCGGCGACCGTGCCGGTGGTGGAGCACAACGAAACACGGCAGAAACTGCGCAAGCAGCTGCGCGAAGGCGCGCTGGACGAGCGCGAGATCGAGCTGGAATTTGCCATGAACGTTGGCGTGGAAATCATGTCGCCACCGGGCATGGAAGAGATGGGCCAGCAGCTGCGCCAAATGTTTCAAAACATCGGTGGCGCGAAAACCCAGAAGCGCAAACTGGCGATCAAAGTAGCGCGCCCGCTGTTGATCGACGAAGAAGCCGGCAAACTGCTTAACGATGAAGAAATCCGTGCGCAGGCGGTCGAGGTCGCAGAACAAAACGGCATCGTCTTCATCGACGAGATTGACAAGGTGGCTCAACGCGGCGATCACGGCCACGCTGGCGTCAGTCGAGAAGGCGTGCAGCGTGACTTGCTGCCACTGGTGGAAGGCTCCACCGTTTCCACCAAGTACGGCCCAATCAAGACCGACCACATGTTGTTTATCGCATCAGGCGCGTTCTCACTCGCCAAGCCGTCGGACCTGATTCCCGAACTGCAGGGCCGCTTGCCCATTCGGGTGGAGTTAAAGGCGCTTAGCGTGGATGACTTCAAGCGTATTTTGAGCGAACCGCACAACGCCCTGACCAAGCAATACGTCGCGCTGTTGTCCACCGAAGGCGTCACCCTGGAGTTCACCGAAAGCGGCATCGACCGCCTCGCCGAGGTGGCCTTTCAAGTGAACGAACGCACCGAGAATATTGGTGCACGTCGGCTACATACGGTGATGGAGCGCTTGCTGGAGCAGATCTCGTTCGAGGCAGCCGACAAGAACGGTGAGCACTACGCCATCGATGCCGATGAAGTAGACAAGCGTCTTGGCGATCTGGTGCAGAACGAAGACTTGAGCCGCTACATTCTGTGAGCGGGGCGATTCAGTTCGATCTGTTAAAATGACTGCTGTGACCAACATCATTGAACTGAAAACCACCGGCCAACGTGCTCAATTGCGCGAAGCGCAGGAGCACCAAACGCTGATTCGCTTGTGGCGCGACGACGTGGAGCCAGGTAGCTTCTGCGGCTATGTGGGTGGCGTCGGCCGCGAGTATTTTCTGCTCTGGGCGATTGGTGACGGCATCACTTACGACGGCATGTACGTGATGCGCCACCGCGATATCACTGAGCTGGAGATGCCGGATAAACATCGCGACTTCTTCGAGAAAGCGCTGGCATTGAAACAAATCCTGCCGCGCCCGCCGCGTGGGTTTCCGTTGGACAACATCCGGGAAGTCATCAAGGCGGCCGGTGCATTAGCGCCGGTTATCGGCGTGCACGTGGACAGCGAAGAAGAGGCCGAAGTTTGCTATATCGGTCGGCTGGCTAGCTGCGACGACGACGGTTTCTACATGCAGGAAATCAGCCCCGACGCCGAGTGGATGCGTGACGTGTCGTTTTTCACGTGGGACGAAGTGTCTGCCGTCAGCATGGAAGACGGCTACGCCCAGTCCTTGCTCGCCGTTGGCGGCAGTGCACCCGCGCTGGAAGTGGGCGACGGCGACTCTGGTGTGGGTCGCGCGCGCTGAGGGACTTACCGGGTGAGACGCTCGATCGGCTCAGTTTCGAACCACCCGGTTGATCGTTGTCAGCCTTGTCGCCCGCTACGGATCTTCCTCTGCGTGAGCGTAAAAATGTGATCGCGCATGTGTTCGGCGTATGCCAGTCATTCATACCGACAGCAACACCCGCTCCATGTTTGAGAGGCCACGCGCGTCGGTCGTCGTAGAACACACGGTAGCAATGCCGGCGTCAAGACAAAGGCATCGCGACTAAAGTCGCTCCTACAATCCTCGTGATGCGCTGGCCTGGTGTCGACGCTGGTTTCGTATAGCGTTCCGCGCTAGCGGTGCATATCAAGGTAATAGCATCGCGATTGAAGTCGCGCCCAAAGCCGTCGTGACTGTCTGACCTGTAGGCGATAGCGGTCTAACACTGCTGCTGCGTTTGCCTCGCGCCAATGGCGCATCGCAGCGGTTAAGCTTTCACGATCACTTCGCCATCGCAGATGGCCTCGGGAGCACCCGCATGACCCGTATCGTCGTTGTCGGCAGCATCAACATGGACTTGGTCACGCAGGCGCCGCGCTTTGTTGGCCCGGGCGAGACCATTCTTGGTGAACGTTTTCTAACCATTCCTGGCGGGAAGGGAGCCAATCAAGCCGTTGCAGCAGCGCGATTAGGCGCGCAGGTGGCCTTGATCGGGGCGGTCGGTCGCGATGCTTTTGGTGACCAGTTGCATGCCGGCCTGGCTGCCGAGCATGTCGATGTCAGCCACGTAGCGCGCTTGAATGAGCAGGCCAGTGGCACCGCGTCAATCACTATTGCTGGTGGCGAAAACCAGATCATCGTGGTGCCTGCCGCCAATGCATGCGTGACGCCGGCGCAGGTTGAGGCGGCGCGTTCGCTGCTCGAACACGCTGACGCGGTGTTGGTACAAATGGAGATACCACTGGAGACGGTTGAGGCGACGCTACGGTTGGGTCGCCGTCTCGACGTACCAGTGATTCTCAACCCCGCACCCGCACAAAAATTGCCCACCGAATGGCTACAGCTGGCTCGCTACGTCACGCCAAACCAGCATGAATTGGCCATCCTGCTAGGCGCCGATTCCAGCGAGGATTTCCGCGCACTCATGCAGCGCGCGCCGTGTCCGGTCGTGCTCACGCGTGGCGCCGACGGCGCGTGGTATCGCGAACAGGGGGCGCCGACGCACCAGGCGGGCTTCAATGTCGATGTGGTCGATAGCACCGGTGCAGGCGACACTTTCAATGCCGCACTGGCGGTGTTCCTGCACGAAGGCCTGCCGCAAGCGGTGCGCAAGGCCTGTGCCGCCGCCGCGTTATCGGTTGGCAAGCTGGGCGCACAAGGGGGTATGCCACAGCGCGAGGAAGTAGAAGCATTGTTACATCAGCAAGCGTAAATTCACCGGCACAATGATGGCCAAGCGGCAGCGTCAGCGCTCACTTGCCAATACAGAACGAACTAAAGATCGCCCCAAGCAAATCGTCACTACTGTACGCGCCGGTTATTTCGCCGAGCGCGCGTTGCGCCTGGCGTAATTCCTCGGCCGCCAGTTCACCGGCATGGGCGTGGGTGAGTTGATCGTCAGCCGTCGCTAAATGCGTACTCACTTGCTGCAATGCCAGCACATGCCGTCGTCGCGCACTGAAGGCGCCTTCGCCACCGCCTGCACCAGCCACCCGTTTGAGATGCTCGCGCACTGCGTCTAGCCCTTCGCCCGTTTTTGCTGAAGCCCATAGCCAGTGCATACCTTCGCCTTGGCTATGCCGCGGTGGTGTCTGGTCCAGATCAATTTTGTTGATCAACACCACGCGTTCGACCGTGGCCGGCAGCGCGGCGAAGAATGCCAAGTCGGCGGCGTAGTCCTGCTGGGTGGTGACTAGCAGAGCAAGGTCGGCGCGCTGTAACTCGCCATGGGCACGGCGCACGCCTTCGCGTTCCACTTCATCATCGGTTTCACGCAAACCAGCGGTGTCGGCCAGTTCCAACGCGATGCCGTCAAGACTAAGACTTTCGCGCAGTACGTCACGCGTGGTGCCGGCGGCAGCATTGACGATGGCGCGGTCGCTACCGGCCAACGCATTCAACAAGCTCGATTTACCCGCATTCGGACGGCCGATAATGGCCACACGCAACCCATCGTTGAGACGCAAACCGCGTTGCGCTTCGATCAGCAACGCCGCCAATTCGGCTTGAGCGGCATGCAATTGACGGGTAATAACGGGATCGGCGAGGAAATCGATTTCCTCTTCCGGGAAATCAATCGCCGCTTCGATGTGCACGCGCAACGCCACCAGCTTTTGCAGCAGCGCCTCGACCCGGCGTGAGAACACACCCTCCATCGATTGCAGCGCGGCGCGCGCACCCGCCTGCGAGCGCGCCGCGACTAAATCGGCCACGGCCTCAGCTTGAGCGAGGTCCAACTTACCGTTGAGGAAGGCACGCTCGGTGAACTCACCGGCGCGTGCTAAGCGTGCGCCAAGTTCGCAGCAGCGACGCAGCAACATATCCAGTAATACAGCGCTGCCATGTCCCTGCAGCTCCAATACGTGTTCGCCGGTATACGACGCTGGGGCTGGAAAATGCAGCAACAAACCGCGATCGATCAACGCGCCATCGGCGGCACGAAAGGCGACAAAATGGGCATGACGTGGTTGTGGCGCGCGCCCGAGCAAGGCGGTCGCTATCGCAGGCACAGCAGGCCCGGATAGTCGCACCACGCCGACGCCGGCCATACCCGCAGCACTGGCGACGGCGGCGATGGTGTCGGTAACGGCTGCGGATAGTTCGGGGAGATCAGACATGGCGGACATTATCGCGAGTAATGCGGCGCTTTGCTGTTTGTTGCTGCTACGCCAGCTGGGCGGCGAGTTCCACGTAGTCCTGTCGCGAAGGGTTCCGCTAACGCACAGAGCGGACGCATTTGAATGACTTCAATGGTGCGGCGCTTACTCTGCCGATTGGAGCAAGAGCATCGGGGCTAAAGCCCCTCCTACAAGTGCGTTCATTGCACGCTTTTTTGTAGGAGCGGCTTTAGCCGCGATGCCTCTCTTGATCAACCAACGCTTGCCACGATAACGATCAATCGGTCGTCAGCGCCGCTTCGCGATCCACGTGATGGGTGACCCACCACTGCTGGCCGAGACCAACCAAACCATTGACGGCGTAATACAGGCACAAGCCGGACGGGAAGAAGGCAAACATGACCGAGAACAACAACGGCATCGCCTTCATCATTTTCGCTTGCGTCGGATCCATACCGGCAGCGGTCGGGTTTAGCCACTGCGTACCCAGCATCACCAAGGCGTAGATGATCGGCAAGATGTAGAGCGGGTCCGGATGGCTCAGGTCAGGAATCCACAGGAACGCGGCGTGGCGCAGCTCCAAGCTATATTCCAGCACGAAGTACAAGCCATAGAACACCGGCATGATGATCAACATGGGCAAACAGCCGCCCATTGGGTTGACCTTCTCCTTTTTGTACAGCTCCATGGTGGCTTGCTGCATTTTTTTCTTGTCGTCGCCATAGCGCTCTTTCAGCGCCTTCAAGCGCGGCGCCAACTTGCGCATCTTGGCGCTGGAGCGGTATTGAACGGCGGTGAGCTTCCAGGTCAAGCCCTTGATCAGCAGCACCAACAAAATGATGGCGATGCCCCAATTGCCGGCCACTTTGTGCAATTGCGACAGCACCCAATGCATCGGTACGGCGATGATTTTAAACATGCCGTAATCAATGCTCAGGTCTAGCCCGGGCGCGATGGCATCTAAGGTGCCTTGAATATTTGGCCCCAAATACAGACGCGCCTGGCTAACCACCGACTGCCCCGGCGCCACGTTCAAGGTCGGTCCTACCGAACGAATCAAATAGCGTGGATTCGCGGCAGAGGGATCAAGCGTCTGCGTGCTGTAATGATCCGTCTCAGTCGCCGGTGGAATCCATGCGGTCACGTAATACAGGCGCAGCATGGCGGCCCAGCCACCTTGAATCTGGCTGTTTAGCTGATCTTTCGGCTTGCTGAAATCGGCAAAGGTTAGCTTGTCAAATTTCTCACCGGTGTACCAAGCCGCGCCACGAAAACTACGCACTTCCGGATCGGTATAAGACTTCAGCCAATTACCCGGCTTCGGTGGATTCACCGCCAACACCTGGCGGTAAGCGTTGCCCTGCCACGCTTTGTCCGCTCCATTGTCGATGTGCTGGTCGACTGTGATGACATAACTGCCGCGGTGGAACGTATAGGTCTTGCTAACTTTCAGACCCGCTGCGTTCTGCCACGTCAGCACCACATCTAACTGATTCTGATCAGGTGCCAGTACGTAATCGGTTTTGGCGCTAGTGAAAATCGCTTGATGGTTGGGCTGATCGGCTGCCGCGACGCTGGGGTCACTACTCACCAAACCGCTCTGCACCACCGAATAAGTGGCCGGATCGGTCGTCAAGAGAACAACCGGAGCAGGCTTGGGATGCTTGTGAGTACGCGGCTCCTGCCCATACTTCAGCAGGTCGGCGTGAACGAGACTGCCGCCGCGCGTATCCACGGTCAAATCCAGCAGGTCGGTGCGGACATGGATTAAAGCGGTTGGCGCGGCGCTAGCAGCTTCGGCGACAACCTTTGGCGTCGCGACGTTTGTCGTCGTTGCCGTGCTGGAAGCTTCGGCAGGAATGGCGCCTGGCACGCTGGCATCAGCCGCAGCGGATGAACTGGACGCGCTTGCGACAGCGCTGGTTTGTTTCGCCGGGCGCGGTGCGTAATCGTTCTGCCACCCTACGAACAGAAAATATGACACCGCCAACAAGGCGAACATGAGGAAGGTGCGCGTTTGATTCATCGCGTAACGGATCCGGGTAACGCCACGACACGTATCACGCCGCGGGAGCAAAAAAGGAAAGGGTCAGCGCACGATTGTGCTGGTGTCGTCGGCCCGCTTCAATGGTTGGGCGGCTTCAGCGCTGCTGGCGATCAGC
>JBDTBF010000058.1:0-164177 GCA_039924175.1 Rhodanobacter sp. | reverse complement strand
TATGGCGAACCGTCACCGCTCAACTTGATTTGTGCGCACCGCTCGCGGCTGACGCCGACGATCACGCAACTGAAAACGTTCCTGCAGTCACGCTGCACAGCCCTGCTTGAGGATTACTGGCTTTGGGTCAGAGCCAATGCCCGCCCTCAAAAACGAAAAGGTCGAGGGGCAAGAGTGGATGGAGGAAACCGAGTTGGATGATTTCCTCCGTTCGGCCGTCCTTTGTAGGAGAAGATTCGTAAATAAAAAAGCAAAAAAAAGAGGCTGGGTTCATTTAATTTGGCCTTCTAAATGAAACGCGCTCATTTATTAGTGACCTCTTGCGAATACGCGAACAGCCACTGGCAAGTTCTCGGTACGTAACCTTCTACTTGCTAGAAATATCGACGTAGCTTCGTTTGCCAGTTGCCTGGTCGTAATAGACCTCGACCAGTTGGCCGGTTCCCGGGTCAATAAAACGTTCGCCGGTCGGTTTGTAAGCAGCGCCAGGAGGCTGCGCAAGGTTGCTTTTGTAGCGCCAGCGTTCGTAAGCAACGCCGGCAGTCAACACTACGCCCCAGCTCACCAGCCAGATCGCTGGCACGATCTGACCAAACAGCAGCAGCGCCGGTGCCGCTGCTAGCATCAGCAAACCCAAGACCATCAGCGCAGCGCGCAAAGTCATGCCTCGGGTGCGATGACGACGGCGGTGCCGTAGGCAACGATTTCGCTCATGGTCTGGCCGATTTCAGACGAATCAAACCGCAGCGTCAGGATGGCGTTGGCGCCCATGCTGGCGGCGTTCTTGACGAGTCGGTCGACCGCGTGTCGACGGGCCTCTTCCAGCATCTGGGTGTACTCGGTAATCTCTCCGCCCGCGAGCGAACGCAATCCCGCCATGATGTTGCCGCCAAGGCCGCGGCTGCGCACGACCACCCCAAAACAGTGCCCCAAGGTCTTGACTACCCGCTGCCCCGCAACTTGCTCGCTGGTGACAATCAGCATGATTCGCTCCCCGAATGGTGACGGCGGCAAAGGTAGCACGGGCGCTAAAAGCTGTCAGGAACAGTTTTGGACGGCCGTCTGAACTGGGGAAGCCGCGCTGCCACCTTTGTGGACGTTGGTGCGCTACGCCAATAGCGGCAGCTATTCGATCGACAACAATCCGGCCGAGAGCGCTGTTCGTCTGCTTGCCCGTGGTGGTGTCAGAAAAGGCGTCGGACACAAAGTGGATGACATCTCTGAAGCCGGTCCTGGATGAGACCAACTGTCGGCAGAATTTGACTCCGGCGGCCTGTTTCATAGACCTTAAAGATGACTGTTCGCCGCGTGGTTAGCGCGAATAGATAACCAAGGGCTGGTTTCGTTTCCGGTGGCCATGATGAAACTCATCCGTGCAAAGGTCCCTCGTTCCAGCCAGTTCCGCAGAAGAAGCCAGAAGCGCGAAGTCGTTCCGCGCTTCCACGTTGAGCTAAAAGTGATAGTTGATCGTGGTGAAAAATGAGGCCTCGTTGTCGGCGAAGGTGACCGGGCTTTCGGCGGCATTGCCCGTGAGCGCTTTCATTTGCAGAAGCGTCTGGACTGACCAGTGGCGGTTGAAGCGGTAGGAGATGCTGAGGTCGGCATCCACGCTTTTTAAGCCGCTGCTGGCTTTGAATGGCGCAAATTGCGAATGTGCCGATTGAGCTTCGGTGACACCGAAGAAGGTCTGCGCATATTTGGCGTCGGCCCACGTGGCGCCGATGGCCGTTGTGATGGTGAGCTTCTCGGTTATACGGAGGGGGATCGCCGCGCCGACACTCACCAGCAGGCCTTTATTTTTCGGGTCGCCTTGGTGGTTGGAACTTCCGTAGAACTTGGTCACCGATCCGCCAATATTGATCCGGCCCAACTTGTAGGAGGCGAAAGCTCTCAATCCCGGGGCGCTTTGGATTTCACGCAGACCCCTTAGGCGATCGTCGCCTAGCTTAAACAGGTTGTCGCTGTCGTGATCAAGCCGTCCGCTGGCACCGGTGACGCCGCCGCCAAAGCGGAGGTTCCCCTTCGTCCCGTACGCGTTCAGTCCGTTCGGACCCAAAGACAGCCAGTTGTCGTAGGTGACCGCGACATAAGGCACCGCGATGGTCATGTGGCGATTGCTTCCCTCGTAGGTGGGGCGCACGCCGCCGCCGGCCCCGACTGTGACATCCCATCGGCTGGTCGAATCCGTCGGGGTGGTCGCGGAGGTCGTCATGTCGGCATCCTGCGCCATGGCCAGGCCTGGAGTCAGCGCGCCGGCCAGCGTGGCGGCGAGCAGCAGCGACCACGGAGAGGCTGAAGCGTTTCCACGTTGGGAGATGAGCTGGGATGGAAGGGGATTCTGGGGAGATAGAGCGGTACGCGGCATGGAAACTCCTTGGCGAGTGCAACGTTGACGTGCAAGACATCCGGGACCCGGTCGCGTGACGCCGTTGGCTCAGCCGCTTGCGCGGGTCTGGATGAAACGGGTTTCTGATGCGGCACTGTCGCGCTGCGGAGCGCGGTTCGAAGTCATTCGGGGTCAGCGCAACGACGATGCTGAGCAGGTAACCCGGTGACGCTGAAAAGGCACACTTGCTGGGCGTTTACGACTGCGTTCACGTCGGGCCGGCAAGGGGTGGTTCTGATATCAGCTATTTGAGTAGGACCGTGCAGATCAGTCCCGGAAGTTGATAGATCGAGCTGCGAGCCGCGAAGGTGTCGCCGTCATCGCATGCCGGTGGTGCGAAGCCACGTGCCAGTCCAATAGGAATTCGTCTACACTGATCATCAAGCTGGTCGTCTTACGCGCGGCACAAGAAACCACTCTGCAAGCACGGACGAAACGAGAATCGAAGCCCAGGCGCTTGCCGTATAGATTTGATCGAATGGAATCGCTGAGCCCATCTGCCTGGACGCAATGCCCAGCAGCAGAAAAATGCGCAGCCACACGGCGGCGAAAGTGAAGGCGTAGTTGCGAATCATCCAGATGCGATGGTCGACAAACCTCCGCTCGCGAGCTGCTTGATAGGCGTGATACGCCGAATACAGCCAGCCAAAAATGAGCAGACTGAAACCAACCTGGGTGGCAAAGCCGGCCGTGCTCATCCGGGTGGCCGCGATCGCGGCAATGCTGCCGGCGATCACGCAAGCCAGGTAAAGCCGGCCCGCATATCGATGCGCCTTGGGCCAACGGGTACGCAGTGACGGCACAAACTGAAATGGGCCGATGATCAACGCCAATGAGCTCGGAACCGCGTGCAAAGCCAGCCAGAGAAAGTGAGAAACAAACGCCGTGTTGAGTGGAATCCGGCTTAGATCGGAATTGAATCTCAGCGAAGGCATCACAGCAACCAAGGCAATGATGACGGCCGAGAACGCCATTAGCGCCCAGCCGAATTGACGGGTGGAGAAAGGGGTTCGTTTTCCCCGGGTCAGCATTTTTATGGTTGGCATGAAAATCCACTGGCAGAACGGTGGTGCGCTGGCGGCGAGGATGTTGGAATCTGGGCAACGCACTGTCGCACTCGGACGGAACAAAGGAAATTGTCGATCTCTTCCAGCCTGCTAGTATGTTTTTTATGAGCAGCCTTATTTCATGGGAGCATCAACGCGCCTTTCTTGCCGTATTGGAGGAGGGCAGCCTGTCGGCGGCGGCGCGAAGGCTGGGCGTGTCTCAGCCAACCATTCGGGGCCGGATAGACGGGCTCGAAGTGATGCTTGACACGAAATTGTTCACGCGCTCGGCGAGTGGGCTGACCGCCACCGAAAACGCCAAGGCCTTGGCCGAGCCAGCGCGAGCGATGTCGCTGGCCGCCGAGGTCTTCCTGCGTACGGCGACTGCCCAGGTGGGAGAAATTGCCGGCGCCGTGCGCGTCAGCGTTTCCGAAACGATGGGGATCGAAGTCATTCCGGCCATGCTCGCCACGTTGAGGATGAAGCACCCCAGAATTACGGTGGAACTGGCCGTAACGAACAAGCCGGCGGACCTACTGGGGCAAGAGGTCGACATTGCCGTGCGCAACTTTCCCCCCAGTCAGGATGCACTGGTTGCCAGGAAAGTCGGGGCCATCCCCTTGGGCTATTTCGCCAGCGCCGACTACCTCGATCGCCGCGGATGGCCGCAGACGATAAGCGAACTAGCACAGCATGAAATTATCGGCCCGGATCGCCATTCCGCCTACGTGAAACTTGGCTCAACGGTGGTGCCGGATTTGGACGCAGCGCGTTATGCGCTACGCACGGATTCTCACCCGGCGCGCATCGCCGCTGCGCGTGCTGGGTTGGGTATTACGGTGGCGCAGGTGCCGATTGGGTTGAGAGATTCAAGACTCCGACGCGTGCTTCCGGAGATAACCGTGATGAAACTGGATGTCTGGATCGTCACCCATGAAGACCTTGGCAAGGTGGCAAAGATACGCGCCGTGTTCGACCATCTGGTGGCTGCGTACACTGAATTTCTGGATAGCGACGGGTAGCAGGTTCACCTAGGTTGTGTCTGACCGTAAAGATAGGGTGTCAGGGAGAATTTTGGAGTGGTCGCCGCTGCGTTTAAGCTGCCGGTGACATCCTTCGTTTTCCTAAAGGGCTGCTGGAAACTGCACAGGGCGGCGTTGCGCTTCCGTTTCCCGCGATCCGGCTACGGATGCGTAGGAACCGAGTCGGGTCCACTTACTCCAGCCTTTTCATGGGCCGTCACTTTTCGCCCCGCTTTGTTGCGGGCGGGTCTACGACAAGCTGCACCGGCAACCGGCAACCGGCAACCGCACTACGCCGCCGGCGAGGTGTCGGGCGACGAATACGTTTCAGGTGACATCCGCGAAGGCTGGGCGACCAACGCGGATACCTGAGGTGTTAGCGACGGTGGCCGCAGGGGAAAGCTGGCGCGGTTTCAGAAGCCGAAATCGCTTAGCCCCGGATGCTCGTCCGGGCGTCGACCCAGTGGCCAGAAGAATTTGCGATCGGCCTCGGCCATTGGCACATCGTTGATGCTGGCATGCCGGCGCGCCAGTAGACCGTGCTCGTCGAACTCCCAGTTTTCGTTGCCGTAGCTGCGGAACCATTGATTGGCATCATCGTGCCACTCATAGGCGAAGCGCACGGCAATGCGTGGTCCGCCGAAGGCCCACATTTCCTTGATCAGCCGGTAGTCGAGCTCCTTGTTCCATTTGCGCTCAAGGAAAGTACGTGCAGCGGCGCGTCCTTGCACAAACTCGGCACGATTGCGCCAATAGGTATCTTCGGAATAACCCAACGCGACCCGTGCGGGGTCGCGGCTATTCCAGCCGTCCTCGGCCAAGCGAACTTTCTGGATGGCGCTCTCGCGCGTAAACGGCGGCAACGGTGGTTTTGTTTCCATGCGAATCTCCATGACAAGTGGCTTAATCATTCAGATAGACAGATCTGTCTACGCGATGCACTCTAGCCCGAGTAGACAAACCTGTCTACACTGTCGTCATGCCTACCATTGCCGCCATGCCTGACCTGAAAGATCGCCCCGCGCGCGAGCGCATCTTGTTGGCGGCCGACGACTTGTTTTATCGCGAGGGAATTCGCGCCACCGGGATCGATCGCGTCATTGCCGAAGCGGGCGTTGCCAAACTCACTTTCTATCGCCACTTCCCCAGCAAAAACGACTTGGTGCTGGTCTTCCTCGAGCATCGGCACGCATGTTGGATGGCCTGGTTTAACGCGGCACTAGTCAGACACCGTCCGAGCAGCGGCAACGCGCTGGCAGCACTCGTGCCGACCATCGCCGAATGGCTGCACGATGAACAATTTCGCGGCTGTGCCTTCCTCAACGCGGTGGGTGAATTGGGTGGCACCTTGCCCGAAGTCGTGGCGATCTGCCGGCGCCATAAGCGGGAGATGACCGCGACGATCGCCAAGCTGCTGCCAGCATCCAGACAACGCATGCGACAGGCCAGCGCTATTGCCATCGCGGTCGACGGCGCCATAGCGCATGCTCAATTCGAGCCGGATACAAAAGCCTCGCTGAAAGCGCTGGATGATCTATTGCGTCCGTTCCTCGTGTAAGAAGTGTGCGCACGATACGGCGTCTGAAGAAGAGTTAGGGTTCGTTATTGAAAAGGGGCAGGATCACTTAATTTGGCAGTGTGGGTGAGCCAGACTCTTTTATTCTGACGATATTCCGGGGAATTTAATGGCCGCGATCGCCGTACTTGCGCTGCACCTCGCGATAATTATGTTCAATGTCGCCGGTTGTGTACTGATTCCGCTCGGCGCGTGGCGTGGTTGGCATTGGGTGCGCGGGTTGTGGTGGCGGCTGGCGCATTTGCTCAGCTTCGCTGTCGTGGCGTTGCAGGCGATACTCGGGCGTGCATGTTTTCTGACCATCTGGCAGGGCGATCTTTCCGGTAGCACGCACGTGCAGCCGTTGATCGAGGGATGGATGAACCAGCTGATCTATTGGCCATTGCCGGTGTGGGTATTCGCCACCGCGTACGTTGTACTGTTGGTATATGTGATCGCGTTGTGGATTTGGGTGCGGCCGAGAAGGTTGACGTCTGACCGGATGCGTTAGGGGAAACCGGGGACGCAAGAAGCAGCTAATTCGGCTGGGCAAGTGAAGCTGCCCTGTTTTTGTTTTAAGTGGGCGACGGGTTACGCGTGCGGAGGAACGTCAACCCGCTGTCGCTCCGTCCTGATGACGAAGAAACACTATGACGAAAAGCTACGATCCACCTCTGACTGAAAACCCGCATGGCCCGCTATACCGCGCCGATAATGCGATCCACGCAGCCCACAACGACTGGATGCCGACATCGCTATGAAGTGGCATCACACGAGCCAAAAGTTGGCCTATGAAGTAATTCAAGGGGCTTGCGAGACACTTACACGGTGTGAGCCGTTGCGTGCACGCAAGCTCACGGAACTCGCGCAAAAGACAGCGGCGACCGAGGTGGCTGGAAAGCAGGAGGGAAGCGGGCGTCGGCTGGGCAGGCTCACGGCCTGGCCTTTATCCAAACAGGTAGGCTTGGTGATCAAGCGCCACACGGCTCAGCACGCTATTTAATGCAGCAGGCACTGAAGTTGACGATGTCCTGTTGCCGCCGGCTTTTGTGACGAAGCGGAGTGAGCCCTGCGCATGTTTGCACCGACACTTATCGCTAGGAGGTTGCAGCATTTTTATATGTTTTATCGGTTTGACTCGTCGCCTGCTTTCTTGCTCTCGCGCACAGCACGTTAAGAAGAGGAGGTTCATGGTGTTTCGAGTCGGCTGGCAACGCCATCGAGATGCTTGGCGCGTTTGCTGAAGCAGCGCGCGAGACGACGTCGCCATGGTGACCAAGACATCAACGAATTTCGGCATCGCGTGCGATGCCGAGACACGACCGGCATGAGTGCCTTGTCATGCATGCCGGTCATCTGCTGCTGCAGCCACTGCAGCCTCATCCGATGAGCGAGGTTTCACCATGTATACGAATTTTGAACGTAGTGGTCCGCTAAACGAGCTGGCCAGTTATCCGCAGTGGGCCCAAGACATGGTGGCCGATTGTGCTGCCACCAAACAGCAAGTCCTTGACCACGACATCTGGCAAATGATGACCGCGTTGCAGCTCGATCAAGAGTCCACCCGCAACTTCATGATGGGGCTGTGGCCTTTCATCGAGCGCTTTCCCAGCTTCATGGCACTAAATCTGTTAAAGACCCGCTACGGACGCAGTCCGGGTGACGACAAGGCTCGTCGTTGGCTGGTGCGAAATATCCGGGTTGAGCAGAACCATGCCGAGTATTGGCTCAACTGGGCCGAGGGTGCGGGCGTGGCTCGGGATGATTTGCTCAACGGCGTTCCGCCGCATGGCACCGACGGGCTGACCCGCTGGTGTGAGGACATTAGTGCGCATGGCACGCTCGCGGCCGGCATGATCGCTACCAACTACGCAATCGAGGGAGTTACCGGAGAGTGGGCCAACATGATTTATGCTAGCCAGAATTATCGTGAGAGTTTCGATTCTGCGACGCGGGCCGCAACTTTGCGCTGGTTGCACCTGCATGCAGCGTATGACGACGTCCATCCTTGGGAGGCATTGGATATAGTGTCCACGCTGATGGGTGAAACCCCTTCGGTAGAGGACGTGGCGCATCTAGCCGAGTGTATCAAGCGAAGCTATATGAGCATGATTCTGCTTGGCGACCGCTGTATCCGCTCGTGTCGTCACTTTCCTGTGGCGAGAGAGGCGGTAGCGTAAGGTATCAAAAGGAGCGACCTGCAGCGAGGGAAGGGAGTTGCATCATCAATCACTTGGCGAGGCGATGCTTTCTACCGCTAACAGTTTACAAAAACCGTTGATACGACGGTTGCTGCCGCTAGCCTATGCGCTGGCGGTGGCAATCGGCTTGATCATGGCGCTGACGTGGGGCGTGCTACAAGTCCAAGTGACGCTCGCTGGCTTCCTGAATAGCGAGAGCGTCTGGTCCAAGGCGCAGAAGCAGGCCGTGATTGATCTGAACAATTACGCGTTCAGCGGCGCGAACACTGATCTGGCGAAATTCAAGAACAATTACGGTCTGCTCGAATCCGATCGGTGGGGACGAGATGCCGTCATCTCGGGCCACTACCGCCAGCAGGAAATTACCCGCGTATTCGAGCGTGGCAACATCATTCCCGCCGCGCAGCCGGGCATGATCATCATCCTGAAGTATTTTTCCGATCTGCCGCACATGCGCGACGCGCTTGCTGCTTGGCGCTCCACCGATGCGTCGATCGCTGAGCTGGACACGATCGCCAACGAGTTGCATGCCGCCTATCGCGCAGGCCAGCCGTCTGAGGTCGAGATCGTGCGGCAACGCGATCGGATTAAATCGCTCAATGAGTTCATGGCGCCTCGAACGGAACTGTTCTCGGCCGAAGTCGTCAACGGAGCTCTCTGGCTGGACCAGTTGCTGTTCTGGGGCGTGTTGAGTGCTTTTCTTATTGCCGCCCTGCTATGGGTGCGCATGGCGCGTCGCATCCTTGAAGGAATTCGTGGGAGCGAAGAGCGTTATCGGCTGCTGTTTGACAGCGCAGCGGACGCAATCGTGATGATTGATGAGTCCAGCGGACAGATCCTTGATGTGAATCGCATTACATGCGGCTGGACCGGGCGCAGTGCCGAGGAACTGGTTGGTGATCGCTTTGTGCACTTGTTTAAGAATTCGATGGCCGAGCAAGATGACGGGCGCGCGGCCAGCAATCTGCTGCTGGGTGAAAGAGGTAGTACTCGGCCGGTCGAATTGCAGACGAGTGTAGCCAAATGGGGTACTCGATTGGTGCGCCAGGCGATTATTCGCGACATCTCAGATCGCCTGAAAATGGAGCAGGAGCGCCGTATTGCCTCGGAGGCGCTGGCAGGTATTGCGGAAGGCGTGGTCATTGCCGACGCTGAGCGCCGAGTAATTTCCAGCAACGAAGCCCATGCGGCGCTTACCGGCGTTTCCAGCCCCGCGATGAAGGGCCGGCGTTTGGATGAGCAACGCCACCTTCCCGATGGCAACCCGCTACCACAGTCGATCTGGGATAGCGTGGCGTTGGGGCACAACTGGAATGGTGAAGTACTCACCCGACGTAACGACGACAGCTTTTATCCCGAACATCTGAGCATTAGCGCGATCCGCGACGCCGACGGCGTGCCGCAGTACTACGTCGCCGTGTGCACTGACATTCACGAGGCGAAGCAGGCCCAACAGCGATTGGAACATTCGGCAACGCACGACCCGCTCACCGACCTGGTCAACCGGGCCGAGTTCGAACGCCTTTGCGCCCAGGCGATTCTGGTGGCCGAACGCGAGCGACTGGCGGCGGTGGTGTTATTCATCGACCTGGACGCGTTCAAGATCGTCAATGACAGCTACAGCCATGCGATCGGGGATCGGCTGTTGGTCAAGGTGGCTGAGCGAATTCGCCAACAGCTTTCCAAGGACGACGTGGCGGGCCGCATTGGTGGCGACGAATTCACTGTCCTGCTTCCGCGGCTGATGGTGCGTGAGGATGCGCGCGGTATCGTCAATCGACTGCTAGTCAGCCTGTCCGAGCCACTACTCATCGATGATTACCAGATTGTGTTGACGGCCAGCATCGGCGTGGCCGGGTATCCGCTCGATGGGGACAATGCTGCGACGTTGATCGCCAACGCCGATGCAGCGATGTATGCGGTAAAGGCAGAAGAGCGTAACGCTTGCCGCTTCTATACCCCGATGATGCACGCCGATACTCGTCGCCGCCTGCAGTTGGCCACCGAGTTGCGCCAGGCGCTGGTACGCAATGAGTTTCATTTGGTGTTCCAGCCCAGCGTGGAGCTGCGCACGGGCCGTATCGTGGCAGTGGAGGCTCTGCTGCGCTGGGACCACCCGGAACGCGGCGAAATCTTGCCGAACGAGTTCATTCCGGTAGCCGAAGGGCTTGGCTTGATCCGGCGTATTGACGAATGGGTAATCCAGACGACCTGCGCCCAGATCCAGGCTTGGGACCTGGCCGGCGTGCCTCCAATCCGGGTTGCGGTAAATATTTCGGCGCGATGGTTCGGTCAGCCGGCTTTTGTCGAGGCAGTCACTCGCGTGCTGCAGTCGCGACAGCTATCGACGAAGCGTCTCGTACTGGAGATCACCGAGAGCGCGATGTTGCGCCTTGGCGACGACATCGAGCGAACCATGCAAACCCTGCATTCGCTGGGGATCGACGTCGCGATCGACGATTTCGGCACGGGTTATTCGTCGATGGCGTATCTGAAGCTACCGGCAGTAGCGTATCTGAAGATCGACCGCTCGTTCGTCACCGGCCTGCCGGGCGATACCAACGATGCAGCGATCACCGAAGGGATACTGGTGATGTCCAAGAGTCTCGGTTTGGTGACCATCGCCGAAGGCATTGAGACGGAGGCGCAACACGATTTCCTGCTACGCAGCGGTTGTGTCGAAGGACAGGGCTATTTGTACTCTCACCCATTGAAAGCCGATGAGATACGTCATCTGCTGTGTCCCAATCAGCCGCCGATGTCGACACGACTGAAGCTGGTTCCGCCCAAGCGCAGCTGACGCGGACGCTGGCGCATCAAAGCAGGGGTCAAAGCGCAATTTTATTGAGCGGAGATCGTAGGGAGTCGAGCCTGACTATTGTTGCCGCTCCCTGCGCTATTCCTGAGCGAACGCTTTACCGTCGCGATCGCGACCCGCACCGTAAGCAAAAGCGGGATCAGGCTCATTGACCACCGTTTGCAGTCGAGTTGCTTGAAAAGAGGGTGTGAAAAGGCGGTCAGTCGCAGCGAGGTAAGGTTCACTCAGTGCGGTTGAAAAAGTGAATCTACCGCTGCTTTTGGTTTAGGTGGGCAATGGTATACGCGTGCGGAGCGTCGTCAACCCAGCTATCGTGCCGTCCTGATCACGAAGAAACACTATGACGAAAAGCTACGATCCACCCCTGACTGAAAACCCGCATGGTCCGCTGTACCGTGTCGATAAAGCGATTCGCGCCGCCCAACAACGGCTCGATGCCGCAATCGCTATGAAGCGGCATCACACGAGCCAAAATCTGGCTTATGAAGTGATCAAAGAGGCGCGCGAAGCACTCAAAAAATGTGAGCAGTTGCGTGTACTCAAGATCAAGGAACTCCTGCAAAAGGCGGCGGAGACCGAGGCGGCCAGGAAATAAGTAAAGCCGGACCACACCATCAGCGCAGAGTGCGCTTTCATCGGGCGTGATCTATAAAAGTCGACGCTGACTAGCCCTTTGATACCTTCTCCGTTGGTAAATAGACGGCTAAAGGAGCGAGCAGCGCTTGATTTTTGGTTCTTTCGCCTCAGCTCAACGCGACGATCTGCGTTGCGAGGTAAACCAGCAGCTATCCCGCCATGGCCCGAACACATTGGGTTTTCTTCTGACCTTCCAGGCTTAGTTAGGTGAAGGCTCCTTCCGCACCTGCTGCACTTGTCGTTGCGACGCGCTGATGACGCGACTAACCTGCGATTAACTGCTGGGAAGCCCCCTTGCCGCAGGTGGAACGACCAAATGGTAGACACAGGGTTGGAGGTGGACTTTCAGCGAGCGGTTGAGCGCATCGCCGATGCGTGCTTGACGCTCGATCGTGACGGGCGCTGCACCTACGCGAATGCGAAAGCTTGCAACCTGCTGGAGCACCGGGCCGAGGATCTGATTGGCCGGTGCGTCTGGACTGAGTTTCCAGCAGTTGCCGCGCAACCGTTTCGGCAGGCCTGCATGCAAGCGATGACGGAGCAGCGTCCGATCCAGATCGAGGCGCTCCATCCCATGGACCAGCGCTGCTTCGAAGGTCACATCTATCCGTCAGCAGACGGCTTGACGATCTTTTGTCTGGACATTACCCAGCGCAAGCAGGCCAGACAGAGTTTGCTGCGGCAGCAGGGGATGCTGGTCCAGGCCCAACAGTTGGCGCATAGCGGCAGTTGGGAGTGGGATGTCGGCAGCAACCAAGTGATCTGGTCGGCGGAGCTTTACCGTATTTACGGGGTGACTCCGCAGCAGCACGAAGCGACCTTCGAAGCTTACCTCGCGCTGTTGCATCCGTTGGATCGTCCGCGCGTGCAAGCAATCATCGAGCAGGCCTTAAGCGATCAGCGACCGTTCGAATTTGAGGAGCGCATTGTTCGCCCGGATGGTGCCGTACGCATGTTGCTCAGTCGCGGCAGTGTGACTACCGACGCCGCAGGGCGCACGGTAAGCATGATGGGTGCGTGTCAGGACATCACTGAGCGCAAGCGCGCCGATCAGTTCGATGCTGGCCAACACGAGATCCTCACCGGCATTGCCACGCAACGTCCACTCCTGCAAAGCCTTGAACTTATTGCGCGCCTGCATGAGGCGTTGAATCCTGGTGCGATGTGCTCGTTGCTGTTGTTGGACGAGGAAGGCGGCCACGTAAAACACGGCGCCGGGCCGAGCCTGCCGGAGGCGTTTAACCAAGCGATTGACGGGCTGGAAATTGGCGACGCACATGGTTCATGCGGCACGGCGGCGTGGCGCGGTGAGCGCGTGGTGGTCGCCGATATTGCCAGCCATCCGTATTGGGCAAACTACAAGTCGCTCGCCTTGGCGCACGGGCTGCGGGCGTGCTGGTCAACGCCGGTGTTTGGCAGCGATCAGCAGTTGCTGGGCACGTTTGCGGTGTACTACCACGAGTCACGCGAGCCGCGCGCGGAGGAATTGCAGAGTATCGATCGAATGTTGCCGATCACCAGCATCGCGATCGAGAGCAACACGCTGATCGGGCGGCTACGCGAACGCAATCACTTCTTCGAATTGTCGCTGGAAATCTTCTGCATTCTTGACACGCGAAGCGAGCGAATTGTCCAGTGCAACCCAGCGTTGTTGCGCGCGACCGGTTACAGCGTCGAGGAATTGACCAAGCGAAATTACCGGGAGTTCTTATTGCCGGAGATGAGTTCCGAAGATAGGGATCCGATGATGGCGTGGAGTGCGTCAGGAAAGCAGATTCACCAACTCGTCAATCGTTGCATTTACAAAGATGGCAGCGCGCACTGGCTGGAATGGGCTTCGTTTTCTACGCCGGACGGTTTGCTTTACGCCGTGGCGCGCGACATTACTGAGCGGCGCCGCGTTGAGGCGGCACTGGCGTATGCCTCCAGCCACGACGTAGTCACCGGCTTGCCGTATCACTTGGCGATTGAGCAGGCGCTGACAGTCATGCTGAAGAATGGTGCGGCGCCAGTATGGGTGTTGATCCTCGGGCCGGATCGGTTCTTGATGGTTAACGAGTCCGTTGGCCAGGCAATCGGTGATGATGTGCTGAAACGCCTTGCAAGAAGGCTGCAAGACGTACTGGGTGAGCAGGGGCAGATTGCCCGTTTTGCCGGTGACAAGTTCGTCGTTGCCGTGCAAGGGATGTCCAAACCGGTTGTGCTTGAACTGGCCGAGCGGATGCGCGCGGCGGTGGCCATGCCGATTGAAGGGGATGATTATCGATTACTGCTGACCGCGAGCGTGGGCATTAGCCATTCGCCCGTTCATGGTGATGTGCCGAAGAGCCTGTTGCGCAGTGCCGAAGCTGCGATGCACCGAGCCAAGCGCAACGGCCGCGATCGAGTGTTGGAATTCTCGGTCGAGCAAATGCATGCTTTCGAAGAACGGCTGGTGCTGGGCAGTCATTTGCGTGATGCCATCCGCCGCGGCGAGCTGGAGCTTTACTATCAGCCGCAGCATCGGGCCAACGATCATCGGTTGAACGGCTTCGAGGCCCTGCTGCGCTGGAACAGCCCCGAACTTGGTCAAGTGTCGCCGAGCCGCTTTATCCCGGTGGCTGAGGCGCTAGGCCTGATGCACGAAATTGGCGAATGGGTGCTGGATGCGGCGTGTCGGCAGATACGCACATGGCTTGATTGTGGTCATCACGATTTCTACGTGGCGGTGAACGTCGCAGCGCAGCAATTGCAGAGTCCGGGTTTGGTCGGCAAGGTGGCGGCGGCGCTGCAGCGGCACGCGGTACCGCGGTCCGCCTTGAGCATCGAAATGACCGAGAGTGCGCTGATGGAAAACGTCGAGTGGATCCGCCGTGCACTGACTGAACTCAAGGCGCTCGGTACGCGGCTGTCAATGGATGATTTTGGTACTGGCTATTCCAGCTTGGCTTATCTCAAGCAATTTCCCATCGACAAGTTGAAGATCGACCAAAGCTTTGTGCGAGGCTTGCCGGCAGATACCAAGGACGCCAAGATCGTCGCGGCCATCATCACGCTTGGCCATCAATTGCAGCTAACCGTCGCTGCGGAAGGTGTGGAAACACAAGCACAGGCAGCGTTCCTCACCGAGTTGGGTTGCGATGAATTACAAGGGCATTACCTGGGTCCCGCGTTGCCGTCTCGGCAAGCTGAGGCGTTCTTGAAGTGAACAGGTCAGGGCCCGTTGCTGCGCGTCCATCCAAGCTGCTGCCGTAGTTGCGTGTACTGAAGGTCAACGAACTTCATAGAAGATGGCGGAGATCGCGGCGGCTGGAACATGGTAAACAGTTGCTGCCCCATTACAGCGGCCACAAGTCAATCGCTGGCGGCAGACCTTAGGGAAACTCTGAATAAGTCATCATCCCAGCGACTCAGTAAACCCTTGAAGACGCTGGGTTCCGGCCTTCGCCGGAATGACGGATGGGGACTTGTTCAGATGTTCCCTTAGGTGCGCGCCAGCAAGTCGGGCGTGATCTCGGTGATGGTTTTTGCCCCGGTCAAAGTCATCGCCACGCGCATCTCTTGTTCGATCAGCTCCAACAGGTTGGTGACACCAGCTTCGCCGGCGACGGCCAGCGCGTACACGTAGGCGCGGCCCAGCAGGACGGTGTCGGCTCCCAAGGCCAGCATGCGGACTACGTCCAGACCATTGCGCACGCCTGAGTCGGCCAGAATGGCCAGTTCGCCTTTTACCGCATCGACGATCGGCGGCAGGGCCCGTGCAGTGGACAAGACACCGTCGAGCTGGCGTCCGCCGTGGTTCGATACCAGGATGCCGTCTGCGCCGAAGTGCACAGCGTCGCGCGCATCAGCGGGGTCGAGGATGCCCTTGATCACCATCGGCCCTTTCCAGAAGTCGCGGATCCATTCCAAGTCCTTCCAGGAAATGGACGGATCAAAGTTCGCACCTAGCCAGCCGATGTAGTCCTCCAGTCCGGTGGCCTTGCCAAGATATTTGGACACGTTGCCGAGGTCGTGCGGACGGCCAAATAGTCCCACGTCCCACGACCAGCGCGGATGGGTGACGGCCTGCACATAGCGACGCATCGCAGCATGCGGCCCGCTCATGCCGGAATGTGCATCGCGGTAGCGGGCACCAGGTATCGGCATGTCCACCGTGAATACCAGGGTCGTCACTCCCGCGGTTTGCGCGCGCTCAAGCACGCTCTTCATGAAACCCCGATCCTTCAGGACGTAGAGCTGAAACCACAGTGGTCGGCGGATCGCTGGCGCGACTTCTTCGATCGGGCACACCGATACTGTGGATAAGGTAAACGGGATGCCCTTCTTGTCTGCCGCGCGCGCCGCTTGAACCTCACCGCGACGCGCATACATGCCGGTCAGGCCAACTGGCCCCAATGCCACCGGCATAGCCAGTGATTCACCAAACAGCTGCGTTTGCAGGTTGAGCGTCGACATGTCGCGCAACACCCGCTGGCGCAGCGCGATGTTGGCCAGGTCGCTGACGTTGCGCTGCAACGTATGCTCGGCGTAAGCGCCGCCGTCGATGTAATGGAACAGGAAGGGTGGCAGTCGACGCTGGGCCGCCGCACGATAATCGGTCGAGGCTGAAATGATCATTTTCGGGTCAAGCGAAGCAAGAGAAGGGGATAGCACAGCGTATGCCGAATGGGCAAAACATGAGTGAGCATGCACTTATCGAGCCGGTTATCGAACGGCCGACGGTGACTCCGGTCAGTTTCTGCTTTGGCCGCCTTAGCTCAACGCGATGATTTGCCTTGCGACATAGACCAGCAGGAATCCCGCCATGGCAATCAGCGCGGGCGCTATGATTTGTTCCAATCGCGTGGTGCCGTAGGCGTGTACTTCCTCGGCGGCAATCAGCTTGCGATTCTTGTTGAAGCGGATAGCGGAGAACAGCACGATCAGCGCGCCGAAAGCGAGCAGCGAGAGTCCCAGCCATTCCGAGGCACGCACGTGCAGGCCGGGGATTTGCTTGCCCATGCTGCGCATGGCGTAGGCGAGGAAAAGGTCAAAGCGTTCCAGCAGAAAGCCGAACGCCATCACGGTGATGGCCGTGCGCACCCAAGCGAGAAAGGTGCGTTCGTTGGCGGCGTGGTCGCTGAAACGAGGAATCATGAGTGGCACCAAGGCTTCAACCGTCGTCTAGAAACGGTGAAATGGTCTGAGAGAAAAATCAGGTGGATTAAATTGACGTCAGGCTCAAGGGGCATCGTAATAACCGAGTCGAAGACTACGCATCCTCGCGCACGCACCTCGCGAGTCTGGCCGCTGTTTTATTCCTCGACGGATGTTTCGCTATTTTTGTGATCGCCACCCGCACCGTAGCCATAGACCAAGGTGCCGCCAAGCCAGCCGCCGACCAGTAGAAAGGCGAAACCGAGGACACTGAATATCCGTGCCGCGATATCGGGTTGGATGATGTGCCCTTCGTGGACGCGCAGCAGCACGCTCGTGAGGTAGAGCAGGAAGGCCATAAGCATGACACCCATGTGCATGAAGCCGGCACGTACGGGCGCGGGATCCTTGGGAATCTGTATCAGGTCGAAGATGCCGACAAAAATGGCCGGTACCGCGACCAGTGCCCCGATCCACATCAGTGAGCCAGCCAAGTGCCAGGCCGACGGCTTGGCGAAGTCTGCGATGGTGGCAATTGACCAACAGGCCACCGGGAAGTGGGCCAGCATGGGGTGCAGAGGATGGCGCATGGAGGATTGCCTATGAGGGGCTCAGGCTCACTTTCCCAGCGTGCGAACATGCCGAAACCTAGCCCGAGCAATAGAGTCGTCGATTATACCGTCGTCGCGCCAAAGCGGAGGAAATGGGGTGAAAGACGGCGCATCAGAAAACGTGAAAAGGTGTCAGCGTACGTGAAAGGTCGGCGCTGGTTGCCGTCTCAGCCCTCTATTCACAATATGTTGATCTTCGCCTTGGCTTGATCCGTATCAGGCCACTGTTCTTCCTATAGATGAACACTAGCCTCTCAACTACGTCTATGGAGAACGCCATGAAACTTTGTCACAGAAACTTGCACCTACTGGCTGCCAGCATTCTGGCAGCCACGCTAACGGGTACCGCGGCCGCGGCCACACCCTCACACGCGAACTATGTTGCACATTTGCAGCCGATGAATACGGGCGTTGCACAAAGTTCAACCAAAGGCGACGCGCGTTTTGTTGTCGCTGGCGACAAGTTGACCATCACGATCGACGTGCACGGCGCACCGGCCGATACCACTCACTGGCAACATTTCCACGGCTTCACGACGGGACAGGCTGCCACGTGTCCGAGCATGGCCGATGACGCCAACCACGACGGCATTGTTGATCTGATCGAAGCAGGAAAGACGTCCGGTACCACGATGGTGCCGTTCATTACCGATCCGGTCAGCATGGATGTCGGTCACGGCACGTATCCGAAAGCGGATGCCAAGGGCACCTATCATTATCAGGAAACGGTGTCGGTGAAGTCGCTCGACGCCGCGTTTGCCAAGGCATTCCCGGGTCAGAAGCTGGATCTTGCCAAACGCGTGGTATTCATCCACGGCGTTCCAGACAGCACCAAACTTCCCTCTAGCGTCGCTTCGCTCGGGGCGATCCCGGCACAAGTGACCCTGCCGATCGCGTGCGGACGCATCGAGCGCACCGCCGCAGCCGCGCACTGATATTTCCAGGATAAAAACGGGCGGCTTCATAGCCGCCCGTTACGTCCATTGAGTTTGTCGGCAAGCGTCAGTTTGTTGTATCTGTTGATTGAGCAACGTCGGCGAGAAGCCCGAAGCTGACGTCAGTTGTGGCGAGAAGTCGACGCGAGAAGTCGACTCTTTTCCTTTTTTTTTAAAGCCTCTGCGAGGCTCTCGCCGAGGCTTCAGGGTCGAAGCAGGAATGCCAATGACTCGTCGCAAGGTGCATCGACCTTCAGCGTAAGCAAAGCATCGGCCCGGGTGTGACCGAGCGTAACGGCGGCGATCGGCTTGCTGGCGCGTGCTGCAGCATCGACGAAGCGGTAGCCGGAATAGACCATTAGCGAGGAACCCACCACCAGTACCGCGTCGGCGGTCTGCCAGGCATGGGCGGCGGCGTCCACTCGCGCGCGCGGTACCGCTTCTCCAAAGAACACCACGTCGGGTTTCAAGATGCCACCGCACTGCGGGCAGGGCGGTACGTCGAACTGAGCGAAGTCCTGACCTTCCAGATCGGCATCACCGTCCGGCGCGTCGCCGGCTTCGAGCTGTGCCCACACCGGGTTGCGTTCTTCCAACAGCTGCTGAAACGCGTTGCGTGGCAATCGTGCCTCGCAACTCATGCAGCGTACCTGGTCGAGTCGTCCGTGCAGGTCGAGTACGCGTTTGCTACCCGCGTGCTGGTGCAGTCGATCCACATTTTGCGTTACCAGTAGCTCGACTTGGCCGCGCCGCTCCAGTTCAGCCAGTGCGTAGTGGGTAGCGTTCGGTAGCGCACTGCCGAAGCGTCGCCAGCCAACCAGGCTGCGCGCCCAGTAGCGCTGGCGCGTCGTTGGTTCATGCATGAACGCGGCATAGTTTACCGGGGGTGGGCGTTTCCACTGCCCATTGCGGTCGCGATAGTCGGGAATGCCGGAGTCAGTACTGCAGCCGGCACCGGTCAGCACGAATAGTCGAGGATGATTGGCGACGAATTGGTGGAGCGGAGTCATGGACCTGATATGGGTGCGGTCAGCGCGAAGGAACAGGGGCGCGAATAACAGTCAGCTTTGCTTTTGGTCTGGTGATAAATGAGCTTCGCTCATTCTTTGCGCGCGGGCCTTCACGCTATCCCACCGACGCCTGCGCCGTGGCGGACAAACTCGCTCCGAAGTAGGTATCAGTAACGGCTGCGCTGAAGGGGTTCGTTGTCGCTGGCACCCATTAACTTCGGCGCGCGGCTTCACGACGATGCGCACGCACGAGGGCTGTTGCGGTCAGGCCCCACCGCGTGTCTGCGCCGAGCTCAGGTGGTGTGAGTGGGTCCTGATGTCTCAATGTGGGAGGCGTAGGCGCCCTCAATCTCGCGTTTCACTTCGATCGGGTGGGCGATGCGGTCCAGAACCATCGCCGTTTCACCGCGGCCGGTGATCTCCACATTGCCGTAGCCGAATATCCGACCCCAGAAGCTCTGGCGCAGATCCACCGTCTCAATGGAGGCAAGCCGGAGCTCAGTGGTCTCGCGCGACACGATGCCGGTCTTTCGTACCACCCGCCGGTTGGTAACCGCTTGTTCGATACCGCGCAACCACAGCCATTGATAGCCGGCAACCAAGATGGTCAGGATCGCCACGGCCAAGGCTGCTGGCCGCGCCCAGGTAGCTTCTGTAACAAGAAACGCGATCGCGGCGACGAGCCCGAGCAGGACGATCATCCAGAACCTGATCCACATCGACCAGTGCAGTTTGAACGTTGCGACGATCGATTCGCCAGGTGCCAATGATTTGATCAGATAAGACATGGACCGCTCCAAGGGAAAAGACGAAACATAGGCACCGTGCACTGTAATCAATCACGCCAGTTGAAAGTCGATTCTGCCCTAGGTCTCGGCGAGTCACTCAGAGCAGCAAGCGAACCTCGACGTCTTTCGAAACAACGATAGGCAGCGCAAATGAAGTCGATCGCCACAACTCATTGGACGAAGGACCAGCGCCCGGCCATTAATACGAGCACGGATGACCTTCCCCCAAAAGGATGTTGCTTTGTATCAGCCAAGAGTTAGCCCCGCGGAGAACGCCCCCATGTCGTATCGCCCCCTCAACGTTTTGCCGGCACAAGCCGCCACATCACTTCCGCGCGAAAAACTCGCCCGCTCGAACGAGTGGGAGGATTCCGATTCTGCCACCCTCTTGATGACAGACTTCCGCGACAGCTTCCCTCCCGTGATTGCCGCGGGCAACAACCTCGGTGATGCCGCGATTGAAATGCAGCGGTTTGCGGCCAGTTCGCTGGTAGCCACTGATGGCAACGGTGTCGTCGGCATCATTACGTTGCGCGACATCCACGGCCCCAAGCCGGTGCAGTTCCTGCACGACGTCGGCTGTCACCTGAACTGCCGCCGGCAAGACGTCACCGTGGCCGATGTCATGACGCCGGTTGAGCAACTCCCAGCGGTACGCCTGGCTGACTTGCAGCGCTCGCGCATCGGCGATATCCGCAAGACCTTCGAGAACTCGACGCATACTCACCTGATGGTGCTCGATGACGACTCTGTCAGCGGCCTCGACGTGATCTGCGGAATGATTGAAGGCGAACGGCTGGAGCGCGAAGTTGGTCTTCCTACAACAGGCCATACGGCCAGTGTGAGGCGATTCGATTCGCTCTCTCGGGAACCGCTGCTGTCATAGTGACGAGCCTATCTTTGGCTGCAAACGCAAATGCAAACGGCCGACGGGCCTAGGTTCGCTTGCGAGTTGCCGGAACGAACAATCTTGCGGTTGCGTCGTTGCAACATGGATGTTGCCGTCGGTGGTTGATCCCGCACCGAAGGTCCGGTTTGAACGGGAAAAGCGGGACGGCGATTATCGACGTGGCGTACGGGAAATGGGCTAGCGCGAATTCAATCCGTCGTAACCGGCCATGTCCTCAAGCGTGCGCTGTAGATACCCATCACAGCCACGGCGTAGCCGCCAAATCATTCGTGGCAGACCGGGGCGACACGGGTGGTCATGTCTGGCCATCCCTCGCGCGCTGGATGGCCGCCTCTCCCGCGCAGCAAGATGCGTCTAACCTCATCTGTCGATGCCTCGTGTTGGCGAGGTTGCTTGGATCGCCCCAGTGCAATTGTCCGGAGGGTCGCCTCGTCAGTTTGGCGTCTGTCGTCAAGGCTAAAACTGGAACGGAGGAAGTTAAATCGCTTCGGCTCGCCAGTCCGATCCGACTAAAAGTAGCGCTAACTATGCCTGCTACTTTTGATTCGGCCTTCGTGATTTGCGGAGTGTTTCGACGACCTGCCGAAATTCGCGTGGGCCAATGAAAATAGCCGCTGAGGGCGGCTGTTTTCATTGCACTGGATCGATAACGGATGTGCTTCGGCAGGCAATCCATTACCTCGTTGTTGTCGAAAAACTGACCCGCTGGCGGCCTACGGTGCGCCGCATTTATCCTGCGGGCACGCAAAGTCGACTTCGCTTCCGCGACCGGCGCCAATCGGAATGTTTTTGCGCGTGTCGACCGTGGTCCCCTCTTTTTCAATGATCACGGTATAGGTGCCGGGAGGTAATGAGGTGATGATGTAGTGACCGTTGTCTTTCACCGAGGCGTGCCGACTCAAACCCATTGAACTACGGGCAGTGACAAGGCTACCCGCCGGAGCCTGACCGAAGATTTTCCCTGAAGTGGATTGAGCATGGGCAGTACCGAGCCCGGCGCTAGCCAAGATGCACAAGCATAAGGCGGGGGCCGCTAACCACTTACCCAGAAGACTCTTGCGGCCACCATGAAGCCTGCTTTCCGAATGCTGCCAACTTTTCATATAACGTTTCCTTGTCGATTGGTTAGGGCCATCGAATCCACGCCTTAAAAAGTTCATCGGTGATCGGGCCGTTATCGATGTTACCCAATCTTTGCTAGCTGTTGAAGGGCCCTTTCAGTCGAAATAGACCGCTTCTGTTTCGTCGGCAGAGAGAGAAGCCATTACGAAGTGTCTACTGAACTGGATATGCGTGGTCGACTCAGACGCCGGCATCACTGACGTTCTTGATCCATTCTGCTGCCGCACGAAGTGTGCGATACATCACACGCATGGCACCTTCGCCGGTAATCCAAGGCACTGGTTGGTTGGTGCACTGTTTAGTTGCAGGCCGCAGCGGCTGAGCAAACGGACTAGTCTGTATGTTCGACTCGCGCGAGGGCTCCTGTCATGGCTGTACTCACTGGCAAGACCCAGGACGGCTTCACCTATGAGGCGGAGTACGAGACGGCGAGCGGAGGTCGCATTCTCTGGAGCGCCACGTTCCGGCGCGATGGCGACTATGCCGGCGTACGTCACGGCCGACTGCCGGACGTACCAGGTGCGGAGCCAGACGCGGTAAGTGTCTCGGTGAAGGCCAGCATCGAATCAACGTGGACGGATCCGACCTGAGGCGCAAATCTGGTTAAGGTTTAGATGCACCTTTATCAGGCCGCACCTGTGTGAGGTTGGCTCGACCGTCTGCTTCACTGCGTTGGCGCCATCGTTGGGATGTGTGGCTCTGCTCAACTCAATAATCGGGCGCGCGCGGTATCGCGTGCTTGCGTCGATGCTCTCGTTGATATGGCACACGGCAACAACTCATTCCAAAAATCGGTGCGGTGGGAGTTAAGCTGCGAATAGATTCAGAACGGGAAGTATGAGAACCGAACTACCTCAAACATCCCCGTCTCGCTTACCCTATCTCGCTATTCTGCGGAGACATTGATGAGTATTGAAGAAACCGTACGTGCCGATCGGCGACGTTTCCTGCAGGCGTCTGCGTTAGGTGCGGTGGCGCTGCCCTTGCTGAGTTCTGCCACATGGGCGGCCGAGAGCGTGACCAAGTTAGCGCCCTCGATCGCGGCTTTGCAGCCGGTAGCGTCGCGCGCCGTGCTGATCAGTGATAACGAGCGCGAAGGGCGCATGCGCAAGGCGCAGCGGCTGATGGCCGAACTCAAGATGGACGCCATCTTTATGGGTGGTGGCACGTCGCTGAACTACTTCACGGGCATCCATTGGGGCGTCAGCGAGCGCACTACTGGCATGCTGTTGCCGCAGTCGGGCGATCCGGTTTACATCACGCCGGCATTCGAGCGCGAGCGCACTCTGGAACAGGTAAAGTTTGGCAAGCCGGACGTACGTACCTGGCAAGAAAACGAAAGTCCGTATGCGCTAATCGCCGGCGTGCTGGGCGAATGGCATGTGAGCACGGGCACGCTAGGTATCGAGGAACAATTGCGTTCGGCCAAGCAATTCGGGATTGCTGCAGCGGCGCCGCATGTCACGTTGGCTAGCGCCACGCCGATCACCGCCGGTTGTCGGTCGATCAAAAGCCCAGCCGAATTAGCGCTGATGCAGCTGGCCAACGACGCTACCTTGGCGGTGTACCACGCCGTCTGGAAGGCGCTGGAACCGGGCATGACGCAAGACACGATCTACGCCATGGTCGATGCCGCCTATGCGCGTCAGGGACTGCGTGGGGAAGTGAGCGTTAATGTCGGCAAGTTCACCGCCTCGCCGCATGGTTCACCGGTGCCGCAGCAAATTCGCGAGGGCACCGTGGTCATGCTGGACGACGGTTGCAAGGTCGGCGGTTATCAGAGCGACCTCACGCGCACCTTTGTGCTGGGCAAGGCCACGGACAAGATGAAGCGCGTGTTTGACATTGTCCGCAAGGCGCAGCAGGCGGCACTTGCCGCGGCGCATCCAGGGGCAACGATGGAGTCGGTCGATGCTGCTGCGCGCAAAGTCATCGTGGATGCCGGCTATGGTCCGGACTACAAATACTTCAGCCACCGCTTAGGCCACGGTATCGGCATGGACATGCACGAGTGGTATTACCTGGTGCAGGGCAACACGCATCGCATTCAGCCCCGGATGACTTTCAGTGACGAGCCCGGCATTTACATCCCCGGCGAATTTGGTGTGCGCCTGGAAGATGACATGCACATCACCGCAGACGGCGCGCGTTGGTTTACCGAGCAGAGCCCGTCAATTGAGCAACCGTTTGGTTAGTGAACGGCTGGAGTTTGGGGCAGCGTGCATCTTTATATGAGGGCTGCGAGAGGTTGACTCTGCCTCAAATGGTCCTTACTTAAGCTCATCATCCTGGCGGCTTTTAACGGCCGCCTAGGTGGTCAGGTGAGGATAGCTTTACAACGGTGAAGCTGGTCATTCAGCGCTTTCTTCGGCCCGCGGAGGGCTGAAGTCATGGGGTGACCAGACGTTCGTCTACTTAACTGAGTGCTGTTCGTGTCAGAGGTGGCTTTTGGACGTCTATCTTCGCAGCCGACTATCGTCTTACTTATATTCCTTCCAGCGTAATGCCATTGCCGAAATGAGCGATCCCGCTAAGCACTATGCTTGGGCAAGTTCGGCCTCAAGTGTTTGCATCAGCGCCTTGGTGGACATTGCACGCGCTAGTGGCGCGCCTTGCCCGGCCCAGTGAGCTCCGTAGCCATGCTGGTCGACGGCCTTTCCGGCCTTGCTTAAGGCTTTGCCAGCATCGTAAGCAACCGGGTAGTCGGGAATGCTGGCGCTAGGCATATCTTTGCCCCAGTGCGTAAAGCTACTGGATAGACTTCGCGCCGGACGTCCAGAAATTACCCGTGTCATTACCGTGTGGTGAGCGGCGTCGCTGCACAGGCGCTCGCGGTAGCTGGCATCGGCTAACGACTCATCGGTGGCGATGAAGGCGGTGCCCAATTGCGCGGCGCCGGCGCCGAGCGTCAACGCCGCAGCGATGCCGGCGCCATCCATGATGCCGCCGGCGGTAATCACCGGAATGTCGACCGTGCGTGTCAAAACGCGGGTCAAGGCGATGCTGCCCAAACAGCTGTCTTCCACAGCGGGATTGAATACGCCGCGGTGGCCGCCGGCCTCGTAACCCTGAGCAATGATGGCGTCGATGCCGGCCGCTTCAATAGCGGATGCTTCTTGTGGGTTGGTTGCCGTGGCCAACAAGACGATGCCGGCGTCATGCAGCGCTTTGATCTGCTGCGGGTGCGGCAAGCCAAAGTGAAAACTCACTACCTTCGGCCTTTCTTCGACGAGCATCGTCAGCATGTCATCGTCGACAAGAAAAGAACGGTAAGGGTTCTCCAACGAAGCGGGCGTCGTGGCAGCCAGTTCAGCGAATAGTGGACCTAGCCGAGTGAGCCATGCCGCCTCTTTGCGTTGATCTCTCTGCGCCGCTTGATGGACAAATACATTCACGTTGAGCGACCCATGGCTCAGCTCGCGAAATTGCCGGATCGTGGTCCGCGCTTGTTCGGCACTCATGGCGCCGACGCCGAGCGAGCCAAGGCCTCCGCTAGCGGTCACCACTGCCGCCATGGCTGGCGATGCTACGCCAGCCATCGGAGCTTGGATAATCGGAAGCCGGATGGCCAGCAGGTCGAGCAAGGTCGAATGGTCAGTTGGCATGATGAGTTCCCATTTCAAAAGAGCGTGAACGGAAAGCAAGCTGGAGGTTAGATGGCACGCTGACAGGTTGACATTTGACGTGAGTTGAATCTAACGCACGCTTTCTTGAAAACGAGTGCCAAGGACGAAGCGATTACTTCGGTAACGCGGCGAGCAGAATGAGCTTTAATCGACCCGTTCTGTAGAAATAATGATACTGACGCCAATTTCCGCAAATTTCAGCTGAGCTTGGCGCCGCGGCCACGCGTACACTGCGCGCATCCTCATCGCCGTAGGCGACATGCGCAAACTCCTCATTATTATCGCCGCGTTGCTGCTGGTGCTGGGCGTGCTCAAGCATCGCCAACGCAGTGCCGTGCATCCCGGACCCGGCGTGATCGCCGCTGCGGCGCCGGAGCAGGTCGACCTCCGGCACAGCGCGCAATTGCAGCAAGGCAACACGACCCTGGCTACTCGCGCGCGTTTCAACATCACAGCGCGCGTGCTATCGCGCAAGAACTACAGCACGGGCGACGGCGCCGACCTGGTGCCACTCGATCTTGCGCTGGGCTGGGGGCGTATGTCCGACAGCACCGTGTTGTCCAACATCGAGATCAGCCAGTCCGGCCGTTTTTACTATTGGCACGTGAAGGACTTCCCGATTCCGCGCCGCGAGATTGAAACCTCCAGCGCCAACATGCACATGATTCCCGCCGACGCCGTCGTCAAGCGCCAGCTGGAGAGGGTACGCAGCGGCCAGGTCGTCCGTCTTGAAGGTTTCTTGGTCGACGCCAGCCGCCCCGGTGGCTGGTACTGGAAGACCTCCATGACCCGCGACGATACTGGCGCGGGGGCATGCGAGTTGGTCTATGTGGAAAGTGTAGATGTGGTGCCAGAGGGGTGAGGCTGTGGTGGCGCTAAACCTCGTGAAAACGGCCTTTTGGCGCTGAAGTTTCCAACGCAAGCACCCAGCGTGGCCGCTATGGACAGAACCGTAGTCAGGTTCACTTGGTGTCGGTTGTGGCTGGTGGAGACCGGACTAACCCTTGATACATGCTGCGTTCTTTGCCGATTTGCCTGATGCACTGTGGTCACACGCCGAGCTACGTGTCGGCGATAATGAGTAGATGCGTGGCGGATTCCCAGCGTAACGTTGGGAATCCGTCACGCGCCACCTGTTCTAGCGATTTGAGCTATAGGGGAGCTGATGATCGAGCTGGAAATTCAAGGCCTTGCTGAGAGTCGCGAGGGCCTACTTATCGAGATGAGTCGGTTCATTCTTGCGACGGGATTCACCTTGCGGCGTCAACGTTTGCTGCAGGACCCGCACGGAATTTTGCTGACCATGGTGGTGTACGGGTCGGCACGAAAGCAGCGGGCGCTGGAGAAGTTGCTTGATAGCTACGAGCGTCTGATTAGCTTCAACGTTTCGCCGCTGCTTGCTGGCGAGACGAGGCCGCACTTCGCCGCGTCGCTGCCACCATCCACTTATCGACCTGATGCGCTGCCACCCGCCGTCGATTTAGAGTTACCTGTGGTCGCTGTGCCCGCCGTGCCAGTGGCTACCCAGCATACCGACCAGCCCAAAAGCTGGCCGGTGGATCAGGAAGTGAGCGTTACTAGAGACCAGTCGACGGAGTTTATGGCTCCGGCCATGACGAACGCGCGCGGGGAGTTGCGCGCGTGGCAAGAGGAGCCTGACTTTGAGTTGATCCAGCCTAACGTGCGCGAACCGCAGGCTGAGCGCGTCGCGCCAGTCGAAACGACACCATTTATTGAGGTGGTGCCGCTGGGGCCAGACGAGGCTGCGGTAGAAAAGGCGCTACGTTCCCTTGAGTACGATTACCCACGTCAGCTGCTACCAAGATTGCTGACGCTGCAGGCTGAGGTAGCGGACGCCGCTCGAGAATCGTCGCTTGAGTTGGCGGGTCAGCGAACCGGTGCCTGGGTTTTTGCGCGTGAGCAGGGGGCCAATGTTGGCCTGGAGTTGCTGGAGGCAATTTCACGTATCGGTGCACCGACGTTGCGCGCGCTGATTGAAGTGGATCAGCAAGATGCCCAGTTGCACCTACTCAACAGTCCGTTATGTGCGACAGACGGCCATTCCGGTTGCAGTTTTTTCCGTGGCTTTCTCGAAGGACTGCTCGGCCCAGCAACGGCGCCGCACACCTTGTCGATATTTCCGGTGTGCTGCCGTAGTTATGGTGCGAACGAGTGCGTTTTCGAAATCTCTGAGTGAGTGCTGCGACGGTTGGTTAGTCCATAGATACGGGGTCGGATTCGACCCCGTTCGCGAGCATGTTTGTTCCCTCACGTCACGCTTTGTCTACGCGCTGGCGGCATCGGTCGTACCCGTTTTCTGGACGACCGGACTGCGGCGCAATCGCTGATGTTGGTCGCAGGGTGGTGGTGCTCTATTTGATGTCGGGCTTGCTCGCCGTGTCATTCGATTGTCCAAGCGCTTTCACCGCAGCAAGCGTTTCCTCGACGTGCATGGTCGGGCTAAGGCTGGAATAAACGTAGGTGACTTTGCCGGAAGGGGCGATTACGTACGAGGTGCGGTCTGACCAGCCGGGTCGCAGCATTAGCGTCGCGCGGTACGCCTTGGCGGTCTTGGCGTCGGCGTCCGCTGCCACGGGGAATTTGCCGCTGCAATGGTCGGCTTCCTTGGAGAACGCAGCTAGCTGGTCAAGATGCCCGGCGGTGACGCCGATGACGGTCGCGTGTGCGGCCTTGAACTGTGGCATAGCTTGGGAAAAAAGATGCGCTTCGATGTTGCAACCGGTGGTGTGCGGGGCCGGGAAGAAGTACACCACGACCGGGCCTTGCTTCAGTGCATCGGCGAGATGGAACGTGAATGGCTGCCCGCCGAGATACGCCGGCAGGGTGAAGTCAGGGGCGTTCGCGCCCACCTTCAGCGCAGCAAAGGCGGGTGCTGCAAGACCAGCACTACCGACAAAGGCAAGAACGGCAAACTTCAGCAGGGATTTCATGACGGTGATTCCTAGCGCGGCTGACCTGAGTGATCAATTTGGTTATACGCAGAAACTGGCCGGACGGATGCCGACCTAAAGCGTGGAGGGTTGATTTACCGAAGCGGCTTGTCGGACGTTGGCCGACTAACCGGTGATCTTTCGTGTTGTCCGTGTGCCCCGCGCTGGCTGATTTCAGACGCTACCGAGGATTGCCGGCGATGGAACGTGGCTACAAAACGCCTTCGCAAGCGTTGCTAAGCCAATACCATATGAAGGTCATGCGTGAATTTTCTGCACTATTCGGCTGAGGTCCAGTGGACGGTATTACGCTAGGCTGAAGTGCGAGTCGACGTGATGGACGCCGACAAACGTATTCTGAAATAACGATGAAAGGTGGGTTTCGTGATGGGCATCCCAGTGGCGCGAAAGGTTGGTAGGCGGCGAAAGACGACTTGGATAAGTGCCCCGCACGGAGTGGCGGTATGAGTATGCGCGAGGTAGAAATCGCCATCATCGGTGCCGGCACCGCCGGCATGTCGGCTTATCGTGAGGTGCGCAAGTTCACCGACAGCGTCGCGTTGATCGAGGGCGGCCCGTTTGGAACCACCTGCGCCAGGGTGGGGTGTATGCCGTCGAAACTGCTGATCGCGGCGGCTGAAGCGCGGCACCAGCTCGCTAGGTTGCCAGCGTTCGGGATTAGTACAGACGCTGGCAGAGTCGATGGTCGTGCGGTGATGAAGCGAGTGCGCGATGAACGCAACCGCTTCGTTGGTTTCGTGCTGGATGCTGTGGCCGGTTTTGATACGAAACATGTGCTGCGTGCGCAGGCCGAGTTTGACGATCCGCATACGCTGAAACTCTCGCCGGCGTTCGACGGCAGCGTGCCGGAGGTCGAACGTGTTCATGCCGCACGCATCATTATCGCAACGGGCTCACGGCCGACGATTCCTGATGCGCTGCGGGCGGCGGGGGATCGACTGCTGGTCAGCGATGACGTATTTGAATGGCAGGATTTGCCTCGCTCAGTCGCAGTGTTTGGTGCCGGTGCAATTGGCTTGGAGTTAGGCCAGGCACTGCATCGGCTAGGCGTTCGCGTCCATCTGTTCGGTCGTGGCGGCAGCCTTGGCGGGATCAGCGATCCCGACGTGCGCGCGCAGGCGACGCAGCTGCTATCGGCCGAGTTGCCGCTTAGCCTGGATGCTGCGGATGTGCGGGTGGAGCGCGATGATGACGCGGTGGTGGTGCACTTCACGGATCCTGGGCGCGCACCGACGAGTGAGCGTTTTGACTACCTGTTGGTTGCCACCGGACGGACGCCAAATGTTGAGACGTTGGCGCTCGAGCGAACCGGCCTGGTACTGGATGCGCGAGGTTTGCCGGTGTTCGATCCGCAAACCACGCAGGCGGGTGATAGTCACATTTTCATCGCTGGCGATGCCGATGCCGACCGCGTGTTGCTGCATGAAGCGGCCGATGAAGGTCACTTAGCCGGCGAGCAGGCTGCACGTTATCCGGCCATCTACAAACATATGCGTCGGACGCCGCTAGGCATCGTCTTTTCCGACCCGCAGATCGCGTACGCGGGGCGACGTTTTGCGCAACTGGTTGCCGCTAACGTTGATTTTGCCATCGGCGAAGTGTCATTTGAAAATCAGGGACGCTCGCGGGTGCTGTTGGTTAACCACGGCCTATTACGTGTCTATGGCGAGCGCGCGAGCGGCGCGCTACTTGGCGCAGAGATGATCGGCCCACAAAATGAACATCTCGCCCATCTTCTAGCGTGGGCGATTCAGTCCCGTGTGACCGTTGCGGAGGCGCTGGAAATGCCGTTCTATCACCCGACTATTGAAGAAGGGCTACGAACCGCGTTGCGCAAGCTGCTTAAGGCGCTGGGTATGGGCGCGGTGCCACCGCCGCGCTGCATCGATTGCGGACCGGGGGGCTAAGTAACGCCGAGCTGTGTTGAGCGACGTCTTGATGCAGTGGGTCGTCGGTTGGCGCCTATGACGTGCGTGCTGATCGGCCAGTCGACAACAGCGACGCGGATAGGCGCAGTTGATTCTTGCAAACGGTGTCTGGCTTCGGGAGGGAGAGTGCCGTTGCGCTAGAGTGATTCTGACGACGTCGGACTTGCTGTTTCAGGTTCGCTGAGCAGCAAGCTCATTCGCTGTAATGTTGTCTTAGTGGTAAACGGAGAGCCGTATGCGTCTGCATGTTTTATCAGACCTGCACTTGGGGGTGCACGGCATGTCCCCGCCCAATGTAGGCGCGGAGGTGACGATTCTCGCTGGCGATATTCTGCGGCCGGCGGCGGCAGCGATGGCGTGGGCAGCCAGCTTGGGACGGCCGGTGTTGTACGTTCCCGGTAATCATGAATTCTATGGCGGTTCGATTCCGGCCGTGCGCGAAGAGCTGGCCCGAGCTGCCCGCGAACATGGCGTCCACTTGTTGGATCAAAGCGTACAAGTGATCAATGGGGTGCGCTTCGTTGGGGCGACTTTGTGGACAGACTTCAAGTTGTTCGGCATCGCGGAAAGAGATCGCGCGATGGCATTGTCGGCAAAGTTCATGCGCGACTTTACGGCCATCCACAACGCCGACGGTGGCGCTTTTACTCCGGCTGACTCCTGTGCGCTGTTCGCCGAACAATATGCATGGCTTGCGGCGGTGTTGGATGAACCTTTCGCTGGGCCCACCGTGGTCATTACCCACCATGCACCGACACCTCACAGCGTCCATCCGCGCTTTGCCGATTCGCCGGTTAGCGCGGCTTTTGTATCGGACTGCAGCGCGCTGATGGGACGCGCTGTACTGTGGGTTCATGGGCACACCCACGACAGCTTTGACTATGTGGTGGATGGAACCCGGGTGCTATGCAACCCGCGTGGCTACTGCGCCAAGGGCGTTAACGAGAATGCGAATTTTGATCCGTGTTTGTGTGTCGACGTCGCAGCGGGCGGTTAGCGTGAATTTGCTGCTGTAGTGCGACGCACAAGCGGGTAGGGCAGCTCGCGCAAGGAAGCTCGCTGACGCAATGGACGGGATGCACCATTACGCGCACCTAGCCGTTGCGTGGAATGGCACTCTGGTTGCTCATGCCTTATCTGCTCGGCTACTGCACCCTGTTCTTGTTTTGGAGTTCGCCGACTTGACTGGTGTTTGGAACGGTCGATCTCGTTGATCTTCGTCAGCTGCGGGAACGGTCGCAACCGTGAGCCCTGAAAGCATTGGCTCACTGGTCCGCGTAGCGTTCTTCGTCACATATGTTGGTGTGGCGTTTTGATCCAGCCACGTAGCGGGAACAACGAGGTACGTTTCCACTGTCTTTTGGCCTGCTTGGTTTTGCCGATTGGATTGGCTGCATGGACAGCTGGATGGCCGCGCGTTACAAAGGTGGTTAATTCTGTTGATGGGAAGTCGCTGATGCGTGCGATGAACTGTGTGTTGCTGGCTGCGTTAAGCCTCGCGTTGATGCCGTTGCATGCTGCAACGAGTAACTTCACCGGTGCCAAGGCTGCGCCAGTGGCGCTCGCCCCGGCGATCAATGCGACGAACTTCGCGCGTTTCGATAAGACCCTGGCTTCCGATGCGTTCGGCGGTCGCAAACCGGGCACCGAGGGTGCGCAGCGCACGCTTGATTTCCTCGTGGATGAATTCAAGCGGATGGGCCTGCAACCCGGAAACCACGGTTCGTGGTTTCAGACCGTGCCGGTTGACAGCACCTTGCTCCTGAACAACGACGTCAAGCTGGACGTCGCTGCCGGTGCCAAGCACGTCAGCTTCGCCAACCAGAATGACATGGTGGTGCAGACCTTGCAGTCGCAAGCGCAGGTGGATCTGAAAGCGTCGCCGATCATCTTTCTCGGCTATGGCGTGGATGCGCCGAACTGGCATTGGAACGACTATCAGAGCGTCGACGTGAAGGGCAAGACGGTGATCGTGTTGGTCAACGACCCGGGTTTTGCTACCGGGGACCCGAAGCTGTTCAACGGTCGCGCCATGACTTATTACGGCCGCTGGACCTACAAGTATGCGGAAGCCGCGAAGCACGGCGCCGCCGCTTGCTTCATCGTGCATACCAGCGATGCGGCGGCAGGCTATCCGTTTAGCGTGTTACAGACCGGCGACCGCGGCCCGCAGTTGAGCCTGCCACCCAAAGTTGATCCGGCGCCGCGTCTGCCGGTGGCTGGCTGGCTCACCCATGCCGCGGCGACACAATTGTTTGCCGAGGCGGGGATGGATTTCGATAAGCTCGCCGCGGCAGCGGCAACGCGCAACTTCAAGCCGGTGCCGCTGCAGGCAACGGCTTCGCTCAGCCTACGCAACAAGATCGGCCACTTCGAGTCGAAAAACGTCGTGGCGATGATTCCTGGTAGCAGCAAGCCTGATGAAACGGTGATCTACACCGCGCACTGGGATCACCTTGGTACCGATCCATCGCGCAAGGGGCACAAGGTGTACAGCGGCGCGATCGACAACGGTACGGGCTTGAGCATGCTGCTGGAGATCGCCGACGCGTTCGCGCAACAGAAGACCGCGCCGGAGCGCAGCGTGGTGTTTTTCATGCCGACGTTGGAGGAATCGGGTCTGCTCGGTTCGCAGTACTACGCGGCGCAGCCGGTGTTTCCGTTGAATAAAACGGTAGCCGACATCGCCGTGGATGCGCTGCCAATCATTGGTCGCGCGCACGACATGACGGTGATCGGCAAAGGCCAGTCGCAACTGGAAGACATGCTGGCCGATGTGCTCAAGCGGCAGGGGCGGGTGACCTCGCCGGAGACGACACCGGAGAATGGCTTCTATTTCCGCTCCGATCATTTCAACTTCGCCCGCGCCGGTGTGCCGGCGATGCTGGTTAGCTCCGGTCTGGATCTGCTTGATGGCGGCAAGGCGGCCGGTCAGAAGGCACTCGCCGATTACACTGCGCACCGTTATCACACGCCGGATGACGTCTTCAATCCGAACTGGGACTACGCCGGTATCCTGGAAGATACGCAGGCGTTGTATGAGCTTGGCCAGCAGCTGAGCCACACGGGCGTCTGGCCAACCTGGTATGCCGACAGCCCGTTCAAGGCGCAACGCGAGCAGATGATGGCAAAGCCGGCGGCGCATCCGTAGCTCTTACCGGATAGGGTCAGCGCACCTTCCGCCATAGCAGCTGCACCATGGAGGTTCCGATGAACGGTTCTTGTGCTTGCGGCAAAGTGACCTACCGATGCGGACCGCCGCTCACCTTCGTCGATTGCCATTGCCGTTTGTGTAGAGGCATGAACGGATCCGCGTTCTCCAGCTACTTGGTCGTCCAAGCAGATGCTGTCGAGCTGTCTGGTGAAACGTATCTCTCCGCGTATAAGGCAACGGATAGGGCAACAAAGCATTTTTGCTCTGCCTGCGGCACGCCCGTCTACAACAGCAACCCAGTCCAGTATCCGGGCGTTTGTATGTTTCCACTGGGCACCGTCCGCGATGCGGAAACCCTTGCACCCGACATAAATATTTTCTGTCGCAGCAAACTCGATTGGGTGGATAGATTGTCTGAACAACGTTGTTTTTCAGCCGCTCTGCAGCGTGGGGGATGACCATCACCTACGCGGTAGCGGTGGCGCTTTACCCAATGCAGTTAGTTGGGTCCAGTCGTGCCGTACATCCTCCACCAGCGGACGTCGATTGCGCTTTGAATGGTCAAGTAGCCTGCGCGAATACAGGCGAAAATTGGAGTCTGACGTTGAGTGTCGTTCTGCGTTCGCTCTCGCTGCGTTTGGTCAGCTCGCCGCGGAAAGTTCGGCCAGCGTGGCGACGGCATTGATGTTGTCCGCGGTGCCAGCGGTGGCCGCCCGAATGAGCAAGCATGAGTTCGCTATTTTGTCGCCACCTTCCAGTAACCCTTGCGCATACCGCGAGCGAGCTGCTCCACTGTTTTCTGGCACAGCCTTTCCACCGAGTAGTTCACCGCCTTCGTCGCCTGTCTCGGCGTTTCGTCGCGGCGATGGGGACAACCGGGATGCTGGACGCTTATCTTCAGTGGGAATCTCCTGTAAGTGGAATCAACGTCGTGATTAGAAGCTTTTTCTTTCAAGCCCGCCTGGTGATCGTGTGGTATTTGCTGTTTCTGGTGCTGTTCGCCGTGGCGGATGGGATCTGGTCACTGCTGGGTAGCGCGGTGATGCTGCTGGGCATCGTGGTGTTGGTCTTCGTGCTGATCCGCGCCCATTCACATGTGGCCCGGTTACGCCTACGGCAGGGCGGCCCATTGGATGCCGCTGCACTGGCCAGTCGCCAGCACCGACAGATTGAAGTTCCGCTCGAGGCCGAGGAAGCATTTGCTTTACTCGAATCAGTGATCCGCGGCTTGCCCGGCGTCATGGAGGTGGAGAGTACCCGTGAGCGCTTGCAGATCCGTGCGGTAACGGCGTATTCCGATCCGTATGCGCTTACATCGTTGGGCCGCTACGATCCGATGGGCTGGATCGTCAGTCAGCGCAATCGTGTTTTGGCGACGGTGATGCGTGGCGATGGGGCGAGCAGTTTCAGCTTGGTCTGCGAACCGGTCAGTGCGCCGTGGGGCAACTGGTTACAGGTCGACGACGGCGCCAATCTGGAGAACATCAAAGCCATCACTCGTGCCATCACACTGGAACTGGCGACGCGGCGACGCGGCGAGAAGGCAGCTGCCGCGCAGACGGCTACCGAAAAGGAGCTGGCCATTGCCCGACTTAGTCTGTTGCAGGCGCAGGTGGAACCTCATTTTCTCTATAACACGCTGGCCAGCGCGCAGTATCTGACCCGCAGTGATCCGGCTAGTGCGGACCAAATGCTCGGTCACCTTATTGAGTACCTACGCCATTCGTTGCCGCGCACCGACCGCAACCTGTCCAGCCTCGGCGATGAGCTGGAGCGCTCGCGCGCGTATCTGGAGATTCTGCGAATCCGCATGGGCCCACGCCTGAACTTACAGATTGACGTATCCGACGAATTGCTGGCGACGCCACTACCGCCGATGATGTTGCAGACGCTGGTTGAGAACGCGATCAAGCACGGCTTGGAGCCACGGCCCGGCGACGGTACGGTGTGGATCTTCGCGCGTCTCAATGGAAGCAGCGTGGCAGTGACGGTTGCGGACGACGGCCTTGGATTTGACACTCAGGCCAGCGGTAGCGGCATCGGTCTGAAGAATGTGCGGGAACGTCTGCAGCTGATCTACGGTGCGTCGGCGAATCTGGTTGTCGCCGCCAATTTCCCCCAGGGCGCGGCAGTCACCATCAGCGTGCCGGCGCATTTTACTGAGGAACAGGCGCATGGCTAAGTGCATCATTGCCGAAGACGAAACGTTGCTGCGTCAAGCCTTGTTGACGGCGTTGGAAAAGGCGTGGCCACAGTTGGAAATTGTGGCCGAATGCGAGGATGGTGCCAGTGCGCTGGAAGCCATCGTCGAGCACCACCCAGACGTCGCGTTTCTTGATATCCGGATGCCTGGTCTGACCGGTTTGGAGGTTGCCGCAGCGAGTAGCGAAGTCAGTCCCAACACTCAGATCGTGTTTGTCACTGCTTACGACCAATACGCCATTGATGCGTTTGAACGCGGCGCGATCGACTACTTGCTCAAGCCCATCGCGGCTGATCGACTGGCCGCAACGGTGCAGCGTGTGCAGGCGCGCGCTGCGACGGGGCAAGTTGATGCGGCCGCGTTGGCCACCCTCATCGGTCAGCTTTCTACGCGTGCGCCAGCGGTACGCAGCGAGCCACCGCTGAACTGGATTACGGCCAGCACTGGTCGCGAAACACGTTTAATTCTGCTTGACGATGTGATTTATTTCCGAGCAGACAACAAGTACACCACGGTGATGACAGCCGATGGCGAGGCGCTGTTGCGGACGCCGATTCGCGAATTGCTCAACGTGCTGGATCCGGCAGTGTTTCGGCAGATTCACCGCTCCACCATCGTCAACATGAAGGCGATTGCGGCTGTAGCGCGCGATGATACGGGTAAAGGTATCTTGCGCCTACGCCAGCGCCCGGAAACGTTGAATGTGAGTCAGCCATTTATGCTGCTGTTTCGCAATATGTAAGCGGCTCACTACTGGCCGCACGCGCACGGATTCGTGCGGTGCCGCTGGCTGACCTTGATTGCGCCCAGCTTGCGGCCGATCGTCCTTCGCGCAGGCGCAGGCGTGGGCGCCAACCTCGTTGTCCAGCAAATTAGGGTTGTCGTGGCAGCCGCAGGTTTGCGTGAGGAGCCTTGCTGCGTAGCATACGGACACGCCTTGCCGGAGCGTTACGACTCAACGCTATTCGTGGGCAGGCTTGTCCGTCCCGGTCGGCGTTTGAGTGGCGAGATCAGGTTCGGCGGTTTCGAGCTGTTGCGCAGTCCAGCCGGGCCAGAGTCGGCGGCCGAGTTCGACCTTAATGCGGCCATCGCCGAACATGGCGCGCGTCACACCGCGATGGGTCGGCAACACGCCGAGGCCGGCAAAAACGTGCACGCTTACCGCTGCGATGAAAACCCACGCGGTCGTCAGATGCGTGCGCAGGGTCCAGACAAAGAGCATGCGGGCGCTACTCGCATGAATAAAATTGATGGCCACGCCGGTGATAACGAGCAGCGTCAATGAGCTGATTAAAATAAGGAAAACCAGCCTCTGAAGCGGATCAAAGTGACCGTTGTGCCATGGCAGCGTATCCCTGCGCGGGTGCAACAGTGAGCGTAGAAGCCCGGGCAACCAGGCCATGTCAGAGCGATGGAAACTCAGCACGGCACCGATAAATTGACGCAGGCGCTGGCGCTGGAATATCAGCGTAAGTAGTACGGCCGCCGCTAACGCGTAACCGAGCCAGCGATGCGAAGTGAATAGTACGACGTGGCCACCGAGGCGGTGAATCATCCACGCCGATAAGCTTTCGTGCATACCGAGACCGCTGAGGATAAGCCAAGCAATGGCGATAGCGAGCGCAAAGTGAGCCAGTCGTACGCCGCCGGAGTGACGGCGTACGGTCAGTCGCTGAGTGCCCACGTTATGGCTTGACGGTAAAGGTGACTATTTGCGGCGCGGTGAGCGGCCGATGGTCCGGACCAGCTAAATCCACTTCCAGTGTGTGCGGGCCCGGCGCAAGTTTCATCGGTGGCACTGGCATCGAATAGACGGGAACTACATCGCCATGATCCACGGCAATGTGTAGATGATCGAGCCCGTCTTCGGGCATGCCGATAGTTGCGCCATGGACCGCAATTTTCACTGCCACTGGCGAGCGGACACTGACGGTGGCGGTTGGTGACTCAATCTGGAACGACGGGGTAGTCGCTGCGCTGCTGGAATCGCTGGCGAGGGCGGGTGTGCAGACGAGAAGAGCTAGCGCGATAACGCTGCCCACGTACGTTAGCCTTTTGGAGAGGCTTCTTTGGGGACATGGAATTGAATGGGAATGGATCATTGATTGTTGCCTGTGGCGAATCCGTTGGCTGGCACCATGCTGGCCGTAATCGTGCTTGGACGCCTAGAAATGCATCCGAGTTTCGAACTGGTTCGAGACTTTCAACGTTAGGCTCGTCCCCGTTTCTCGTCAACGACCTGCAAGGTAAAAAGCAAAGATCTCGCATAAACTGGCCGATGGAGAGCCGGAACAGGCGCGCCCTGATGGGAGCGGCCGAGCCGGTCGTACGCGCTTACGAAATGAATCCTCTGCCGCTTGTTCCTCGTTTCACTCGTCCCCGCCATGACACGCAGCACTGAGATGAGCGCGCTGCGTACGCCGTGGTACAGCTTAGTTATTGGCGTGGCGTACGGAGAGGTCGCGGTCGCGTCGTTGCGTTGGTATGAGGAATCAGCGTTAAACAGCGGACGCTAACGCAATGACGGTGTCTGGGACGGTCCATGGCGGCTGATACACTAACCAGACTATTCGCACGCCGGCCGGACGCACCATGCATCGCTTTTACCTCGCCGAGCCGTTCGTGATGCTGGCGACGGTTGTGCAGTGGTTGGTGCTTTCGATGTTTACTGGCGCCTTAGTTGGCACCGGCTGCAGTGTTTTCCTGCGCATACTTTTTGCTGGCGCCGGGCACACCTACGGCGCGCCGCTCTGGGTGCAGATGGCGCTGTTACCGATTGGCGGCTTGTTGAATGGTCTGCTGCTTTATTACGGTTATCGGCACCGCGGCAAACTCAAAGATTCGGTCATCATCGCGGTCAACGACCAGAACGGAAAAATGCCGTTGTCGACGATGTGGGTTAAGCCGGTCGCAGCGCTATTAACGCTGAGTTTCGGCGGCTCTGCCGGCAAAGAAGGCCCGTGCTCACACCTCGGCGCCAGCATTGCTGCAGGCGTTGGTCAAACGCTGCATCTCAATGCCGAGTTGCGTCGTCGCCTGGTGGCATGCGGCGTCAGCGCGGGGTTTGCCAGTGTGTTTGGTACGCCGATTGCCGGCGCCATTTACGGTGTGGAGATGCTGGCCATTGGAGGCATTCGCCACAACTTCCTGTTTCCCGCGATTGTGGCGGGCGTAACTTCGTATGAAGTGAGCCGTTTCTGGGGCGTGCCATACCCCCATTACAACATCTCGTTTGTCGGCAATTTCACCGAGCTGCTATTCCTGAAGACGGTGGTCATCGGAATCCTTTGCGGCATGGTTGCGTGGATTTTCGTTGAGTTGTTGCGCGCGACGACTCGAGCCTTTAACTGGCTGCGGACACACTTCGGTATTTGGCCGCCGTTGATGCCGGCGATTGGCGGTATTGTGCTGGCCGTATTAATTCTGTTTATCCCGACCGACTATCTTGGCTTGAGCCTGCCGTTGATGGACCGTGCGCTGGAAGGGCACTCGGTGCCTTACATGGGCTTTTTGTGGAAGGCGCTGTTAGTGTCAATCACGCTGGGCTCGGGGTTCTACGGCGGTCTTGTCACCGAGCAATTTGTGATGGGGGCGATCGCCGGTGCCGCATTAGCGCATCTACTCGGATTGCAGGCGGCGTTAGGCGCAGCAGTCGGGCTGGTCGCCGTAGTTGCGGCCGCCTCGAACACACCCATTGCGGCCATCTTTATGGGGGTGGAATTATTCGGTGGTGACAGCACCTTGTATGTGGCTGGGGCAGCTATCGCCGCTTACCTGGTGGTTGGCCATCGCAGCGTGTATCCGGAACAGCAGACAGCATTTACCAAGTCGTCCTGGCTCACCATCCGTACCGACGTCCCGGTCGGTGAGCAAAAAGTGCGCTTGTCGTACGGCTTGCTGCGCTGGTGGAGAGATCGCGGGCATGCCGTACCGGACGTGGTGGCAAAGCCTCCAGACGACAAATTGTGAACTGGATGGCCACTGGCATCGTGCCTAAATAGCTCTTGGCAGACCCTGTTTTCCGATCGTCAATCGTCGTGTTTCGGGATCTGCAGCCCGCGCTGAACCGCTGGACGGGCTAGCGCTCGGTTGAGCCACGCGACGACGTTGCTGAAGCGATCAAACTCCACTAATTCATGCGCGATTGACGACGTTGAGACGCTGTGTATCCAACCCAGTGTGGCGATATCAGCGATGGTGTAGTCATCACCCATCATCCAACGGCGTTCGGCCAAGCGGTCGTCAAGTACGCGCAACAGGCGTTTGGATTCGTTGACGTAGCGCTCAAGCGGGCGCCTGTCGGCAATCTCTTTGCCGGCATGTTCACTGAAATAGCCCATTTGACCGAACATCGGACCGATCGAGCCGACCTGGAAAAATATCCACTGGATGGTCTGCCAGCGTTCGGCTGCTTCGATAGGAATGAACTTGTCTGCCTTGTCTGCCAAGTAAATCAAAATGGCTCCCGATTCGAATAACTCTAGCGGCTTATCGTTTGGTCCGTGCGGGTCGAGGATGGCGGGGATCTTTCCGTTCGGATTCAACGACAGGAAAGCCGGTGTATGGCTTTCATTCGCAGCAAGGTCGACGAGGTGTGCTTCGTACGGTAGTCCGGTTTCTTCCAGCATGATCGACGCTTTTACGCCGTTCGGCGTGTTCAGCGAATACAGTTGAATGCGATCGGGGTGCTTTGTAGGCCAGCGGGCCGTGATCGGAAAGACGGAAAGATCTGTCATCAACAATTCCTTGATGGATGACGTTCGAAACCCGGAGGCGCCGATACGGCCGTCCGGATTTTCAACGCCCTTTGCGGTGGTTCATGCATGCGCCGATGTGGCGACCGGGCTGCGCGATACTTTCAGCTCGAGTGAATCGCCGCGTCAATGCTTGCATTGGAGTTGACCTGATCTTCGCAAGCAAGGCGTGAATTTCGCTTGACAACTCTAAAATACAAAGTACTTTGTATTTATCTACCACGGGAGAGCGCCATGCATAGCACCGACAGTCTTCGGGAAGATCTTGATTACGTCACCAGCGCGGTACGTCAGCAAGATCGTACGGTGGGAATACCGATTATTTACTTTTTGTGGGCCATGATTGTTCTAGTGGGCTACGCGTTGCCAGATTTTGCGCCGCATCTTGCTGGCGCGTTTTGGTTTGTTGCAGGTATTGGCGGCGGGCTACTGAGCTGGTGGCTGGCGTCGCGCGACGAGAAAAGGCGTGGTGTGATTGATCGCGCCACGGGGCGACGTTGGGGTTTGCATTGGGTGATCGGCGGCGTCGGCTTTTTCTTGAGCGCGCTGCCCATGCTGACCGGGCGCGTCGATCCGGCTTTTGGCGCGACTACGTTTCTACTGACAGGCGGCTTGATCTACGCGCTCGCGGGTGTGCACCTGGAGCGGCCGATGCTTTGGAGCGGGCTGATTATGTTGGCCGCGTATGCCGTATTGGTGATATTTGCGCCGCCATACGTGTGGACGATCAGCGGTATCGTGATTGCGTTCGCGTTGTGTTGGGCGGGTATTGCCGCGCAGCGCCAGCGTCGGCTAGTGATGCTGTGATGAAGGCGCTGGATAGCTTAGTGCCGGCGTTCGAACACCGCGCCCGACTAGCGATTGGTGTGCTGTTGGCGCGGCACGGCGAGATCAGCTTTTCTCGCTTCAAGGCGCAACTGGAGCTGACCGACGGCAACCTTGGTGCGCAATTGCGCAAGCTGGAGGAGGCTGGTTGCATTGTCTTGCGACGCGACTTTGTCGAACGTAAACCGGTGACCTGGTATAGCCTGACCAAGGCCGGCCGCAAGCTGCTGGATCAACACTTGAGTGCGCTGAAATCGATGATTGCCGAAGCGGCGGGTTAGGACCGTCGGCGACGTGGTGAAGCTAGCCATATCACCGTGCCGAAGCACCCATCGTCTCGCTATGGCGTTGTGCGTTGGTCAGGCGCGCTACGCCCGTGCTGGCAACTTCCATTCTGGTCGGATGAAGTGACAGGTGTAGCCGGTGGGGTAGTGCTCCAGGTAGTCCTGATGCTCGGGCTCAGCTTCCCAAAAGTCGCCGGCAGGAACCACTTCGGTGACCACCTTGCCCGGCCACAAGCCGGAGGCATTAACATCGGCGAGTGTGTCTTCGGCGACCGCCTTCTGCTCTTCGCTGGTATAGAAAATGGCCGATCGATAACTCATGCCACGATCGTTACCTTGTTGGTTCAGCGTACTGGGGTCGTGGATCTGGAAGAAAAATTCCAGTAACCGGCGATAGCTGACAAGCTGTGGGTCGAAGGTGATTTCGATCGATTCGGCGTGAGTGCCGTGATTGCGATAGGTTGCATCGGGTACATCGCCACCGGTGTAGCCCACCCGGGTGGAACACACACCGGGCTGGCTGCGGATGAGATCCTGCATGCCCCAAAAGCAGCCGCCAGCGAGAACTGCGCATTCGGTCGGTGCACTCATGCCTGTGGCCCCTTGCCGTTATCGTCAAACAACTTGCGATAATCGCTGTAACCGCTGCTTTCCAGTTCGTTGAGCGGAATAAAACGCAGTGAGGCCGAGTTGATGCAATAGCGCAAACCACCGCTGCTGCGCGGGCCGTCGTTGAAAACATGGCCGAGGTGGCTGTCGCCGTCGCGCGAGCGCACTTCTGTGCGGCTCATACCATGGCTGCTGTCGGTATGTTCAATCACGTGCTCGGTCTGTGCCGGCCGCGTGAAGCTGGGCCAGCCGCAGCTGCTGTCGAATTTATCTAATGAGGTGAATAACGGTTCGCCCGAAACGATGTCGACGTAGAGACCCGCTTCGTGATGCGCGTTGTAGAGGTTTTCGAACGGACGCTCGGTGGCCGCTTCCTGAGTCACGCGACGTTGCTCTGGCGTCAGTTGGGCGAGTGCTTCGGGTGTTTTGCGATAGGTGGTTGACATGCGTCGCCTCGGTGGGGATGTTCAGGCACGAGCGCCTAGGTCGATGATATGGGGGCGCTGCGTCGTGTGACCAAGATAGCGCTGTCGCAAGGTGAAGGCGGCGCTGGGTCGGTGGGATGGCACTGTGTGCGTCTGCTGTTGCGTAAACTATTCACGCATCCGCGGCGCAAACAGGGGAGTGGCGATGAACGTTGGCATCTTGCTGGTTTTTCTGGTTATCGGAGGGTCTTATAGCTATTGGTACTTGTCGCGCACCAAGGCCATGGTAGCGGCGTGGGGCCAATCTAGCGGTTACAAGATTCTCGAGGTGAAGCGCTGGTTCTGGTCGTTGCCGCCTATCGGTATGTTGTTGACCACAAGCAGGTCGCAAACGATTCTTCACGTGAAAGTGCTGGATATGTCGACGCACCGCATTCGCAATGGCTATCTGCGATTGGGCAGCTACTGGTGGGGCGCCTTTGATTTCGAGGCAGCAGAGGTTCGCTGGCAGGACGAGTGAGCTTCATTGCTCAGTCGGACCTTGCGTAACAAGGGATGTATTTCACTGCGGTTGAAGTGGTGGCGGCAGTTACACTGCGCAGCATCAAGGTTTGGGAATATCCAATGAGCAATCTCGCCGAGGTTCGCCGCTGTACCGCTGGGCATGTTTGGCAGGCCGCTGGCTGGATGGCAGGCGCCACGTTGGGTGTGAATGCCCAAGGTGTCGTTGCCACAGCCAGTGATACTGCGGCCGAAGCGTTGGGTGAGTGGGTGTTGCCCGGAATGCCGAACCTGCATTCGCACGCTTTCCAACGTGCCATGGCGGGGTTGGCTGAGCGTAGGGGGCGGGCTGGCGGTATGTCTGTTGAGGGCGCTGGTCGCGCGGCCGCGCCGCAAGCGTCCGAAGACAGTTTTTGGAGTTGGCGCGAGACGATGTATGCGTTTGCCGCGGCCATTGGCCCGGACGAATTACAAGCGATTGCTGCGCAGCTGTATGTGGAAATGTTGAAGGCTGGCTATACCCAAGTCAGCGAATTTCATTACCTGCACCAGCAGCCCGACGGCACACCTTACGCACAGCCAGAAGCGATGTCGCTGGCCTTGATCGAAGCCGCCCGCGAGGCGGGCATTGCGCTGACGCTGTTACCCGTGTTGTACATGACGGGCGGTTTTGATGGCCGCGCTTTGGCGCCACGCCAGCGTCGTTTTGGTCACGACGTAGACGGCTATGTGCGTTTGGTGGAATCGCTGCGCCGCCAGGAAAGCGCCGATGTGCAAGTTGGCATTGCGTTGCATTCGTTGCGCGCTGTGCCGCCAGATGCACTGCGTCAGGTGTTGGCCAGCGATGTAGCGCAAACCGGACCGTTGCACATCCATATTGCTGAGCAGCTTGGTGAAGTACAGGATTGCCTGGCCAAACGTGGAGCGCGACCGGTGGAGTGGTTGCTGCAGCATGCGGACGTCGATGCACGCTGGTGTTTGATCCACGCAACGCACTTGACCGAGTCCGAAATGACTCGGTTGGCGAAAAGTGGTGCCGTGGCTGGATTATGCCCGACGACTGAGGCGAACCTTGGTGACGGCATCTTCCCGCTAGGAGCTTATCTCGCTGCTGGCGGCACGCTGGGGATTGGGTCGGATTCGCACATCTCCATCTCGCCGGTGGAGGAATTACGCTGGCTTGAATACGGCCAGCGCTTGAGCTCCCATCATCGCAATGTTGCGGCACGCAGCGCCGGCGCTAGCGTTGGCGAAACGCTGTGGCGCGCGGCATTGCGCGGCGGTGCGCAAGCGTCGGGCTTGCCGATAGGTGAGCTGCGGAAAGACGCGCGCGCCGACTTGATTGTGCTGGACGAAAATTCACCCTTGCTTGCCGCTCGTGACGAGCACTCGATCCTGGACAGCTTCTTGTTTGCCGGAAATACGCCCTTAGTGCGCGACGTGATGTGCGGTGGGCGTTGGGTGGTGCGTGACTTTCACCATCACGATGAAGAGCGAATTGCCGCCCGTTACCGTGCCGTGGCCGCTCGCTTGAGTGGTGTTGCCTAGATGCTATGCGCCGACGGTGCGAAAGCGTGCGCTGCTGCTTCTCAGGTGTATGGCAGGCGAAGGGTTCATTTGATCAGCACTGCTCGCTTGCGGTTTGCTTGATAGAAACGAAACGGTGTGCGTCATTTGATCGGCCGCGGCATGCGCTTTGCGTAGGTTATCTGACATCTTTGCGCTCCCGTCTTGTACACACCGAGAGCTAGCTCCCCCATTCTTCTCGATGGCGAATCGTGATGCGTTCAAATGCTCTTGCTGCGGTGGGACTGGCATTGTGCTCGGCGCTGTTTTTCACGCTGACCTATGTGCTTAATCGCAGCTTGGTCACCGGCGGTGGGCATTGGCAATGGGCGGTGATTTTGCGCTACCTATTCACCTTGCCGCTGCTGGCGCTGGTGCTGCCGTGGCAGGGCGGCTTGGGCGGACTGCCACAGGCGTTGCGTTACCAACCGCGAGCGTGGTTGTGGTGGAGCGGTATTGGCTTTGTCTTGTTTGGCATTCCGCTGACGTGGGCCGCGAGTAGTGGACCGTCGTGGTTGATTGCGGGAAGTTTTCAGGTAACGGTATTGGCGGGGCCACTGCTAGCGCCACTGCTGTATCGCGATGAACGCCGACATCTGGCATGGCGCAGCTTGGCGATTGGGGCGCTGATTGTGGCGGGTGTGTTTACGCTACAACTTGGGTACGCCCACGGTCATTTGCGGCGCAGCGATTGGTTGGCGATGGGCGCCGTCGCCTTCGCGGCATTTGCCTATCCGTTGGGCAACAGGGGCTTGTTGCTGCACTTGGAACAGGCGGAGTCGGTGCCGGGACAAACCGCGCTTAATGCCGTGCAGCGTGTTTTTGGCATGACGCTGTGCAGCTGGCCGCTGTGGCTAATATTTGCGGTAGTGACGTGGGCCAACGTTGGTCCACCGAATTGGCGCGAGGCGGCGCTAGCCGGTGGCGTGGCGTTGTCGTCGGGGACGATCGCCACCGTGTTGTTCTTCCGCGCTACCGACATGGTGCGACGGGAACCCACCGCGCTGGCAGCGGTTGAGGCCATGCAGTCTGCCGAGTTGCTGTTCGCGACGTTGCTTGGCGTATTGTTTTTGGGCGAATCCTGGCCACATGGTTACGCCCTGCTTGGCGCGCTGGCGATCATCGTGGGTATTGCCTTGTTTGGCTGGGTTAGTGGGCGTGGTGCCGCCGGCGATAACGAAGCGGTGCGTGCGCTGCGAAGTGATCGCAGCGCTTAATGGCATGGGACGCGACTTACTACTACTTCTTCGTGGCTGCTGCCTTGGCTTTCTCCGCGTTCGGCAACGTACCGGAGTGACGTAGTTGGCTGAGAACGGCGCGGCAGGTGTTGTCGCCGTCGTTGTCGTGGCTAGGCGCGACCACGGCGAGCAGGGCAGCGGCCGGTGCGGCAATCGTGGCCAACGCGATCGCGCCGCCAGCGCGTAATAGCAGCGGGCCTTTTTGCACACCGACATCCGGGTTCTTCAATGTTCCCTTGACGTATAGCGGTGAGCGCAGCGAGAAGATACGTGCGCCTCGGGTGTGCGGCTGTACGTCCAGATTCAATTGTTCGTTAGCAAGGTTGATGGTGCCATCCATGTTGATCACGGCGTCGCCGGTATCAAACACAAACAGGCGCACGTCGAACAAACCATTTTTCGCCACGAGGTCGGTTGCCGCGCAGTTGATCTTGACTGTTTTGTCGCCGAACAGCTTGGCCAGAATAATGTTGCCCACGTTGAGTCCGGCCGTCTCCAGCAGGGCTTTACTGATGGCGCCGTCGTTCATCAACAGCTTGAGTTGACCGTCGGCGCTGCCGAGCAATGCTGCGACGGAATTGCCGGTGGCGCTTAGCTGCGCATCGCCGTTGATTTCGCCGAAACTGGTTTGCATGGGGGCGAAGGTAGGGAAGAGTTGCTTGAGTTTTAGATGCCGCGCGCGCAGTTTCATGGCCCCATGCATCGGCGATGTGCTGCCGTCGAGCTTGAGTGATCCCGCTGCCGTGCCGCCGGCTAGACCGAAACGCAATGGGTCCAGCGTCAAGCGGCCGTTATTCAATACCAAATGCGTGTTCAACGAGCTGATGGGTAGCGTGTCGCCATGCACAATTTGGGTAGCGTTGAATTTTACGTCGGCGTCCATGACGCGCCAGCGATCGGTACGGAACGGCTCCACCGGTAAAACTCTGTCTGCCGGTTGTGTGGTTGTATCACCACGTTGTTGTTTCGATGCGGTGGAACCCGCTCCAATTAACGGGGCTAGATCCGCGAAACGTAGTTGCTTGGACGTTACTTCACCACTGAGCTTTGGTCGCGAAGCAGCACTCCCGGCAGCTGTTCCGGTAACGTAATCAAGGCTTCCGGCCAAGTCGCTGGCGCCAACGCGCCCGCGAAAGTTTTGATAATGATATTCGCTGCCAGCGCGGCGCAGCGTAGCCTTCAAATGGCCTTCTGTTGCGTACGGTGGCGTGTCAGGTAAGGTGATGCCGATGATCGGATACAGCTTGGCCATGCTGGAGCCAGAGAACCATAAACGGACGTCCAGTGCGCCCAAATGTAACGGGTCAGTCAGGGTGCCGACTAGCGCGATATGACTGTCACCAAGGTGGAGGTCTGCTTGTAACGGGAATGGTCGGTTGCTTTGTTGTAACGCCAATACGCTGCCAGTTTTGCCGTGGCCCGTGGCGGGCGCACCGCGATAGCTGCCAGTGGCTTTCCAACTGAATAGATAGCGCGTGGAGGCATCAGCTTGACCAACTTTGTCCGCATCCGGGTCTTTACTGCTGGTGTGATCAGCAAGTGCCTTTTTTGCCGAGGCGCCAGCCGTTTTACCCGCGTCCTCGCGGGCAGTGTCTGACTGTTGCGCAACGATTTGATCGTAGGGAATGGCGCTTTTCAGTGGCTCGACGATTATTTTTAGTTTGGTGCGGGTCGGCGCATCGTCGAGTGCAATCTTGCCGCTATCGAACGCGATAGATCCAAGCTCAAGTTTCCATGTCGACGGTTGATCATTTTGTTTCAGCGTGAAATCCCACGTGGCGCGATTCTTTGCGTCACGCTCCAGATCAACGTTGGGGTGAACCAGTTGCAGTGATGGCACGACGATGCGATGGGCCAGTAAAGGCAGTGGCGAGAGACGAAAGCGCAGCGCATCGAGCTGGGCGAATTTGGGCTGTGTGGCCCATGCCGGGTTACCAATACTGACGTTGTTGGCGGTGAATTCCGGCCATGGTAGCCAAGCTTGTCCGCCGGCATTGGTGCGGTCGCGACGCCAGTCAACGGTTAAGTTGCCGTTGATGGCGAACGGACGGCCGAGCGCTTGACTGACGCGATTATTCAAGTACGGGCGTAGCTGGTTCCAGTTGAAAGTTGCAATGATGATCAGCATCAGAGCAATCAACGCAACGATGGCTACGGCGAACCAGCTGAGTATTTTGTAACGGCGTTTCATCAAGGCTCTTCCCATGCGTACCCTTCTATCGTGGGCGCGTGGGGCTATTGATAGCGTGTGCGATGGCAAGGTTTTGTGTGGACCGCTGAGTGGACGCGGCTCAAACGGGTAGAAGCAACGCATGCGTTAAGGCGGGCATCGCGTTAGCGCCCCAAACCGATGGCCCTTTTCTGCGAGGTCGCGCTGCTAAACCACCACGTGTTCGTGGCGGCGCCGTGCGATACGGTAGACAACGGCCGGCGGCAAGTTGCGCAAGACAATGCCGACGCGTACGGCCTCAAGGTCTAACCGGGCTAACAGTGGACGCGATAACGGACATCGCGGACCATAAGTGAATTGATAGAGCGCGCCATCGGGGCGCAATTGCCGATCGAATACGCCTTGCATGATGGCAGCCACTTGGTCAGAAGGAATCGACAATAGCGGCAGGCCGCTGATGACAGCGCTGGCCAACTCGTCGCCAAATAGTGGTGGCGAATCGCCAAGTTGCGCCGCGTCCATGCTCAATATATTCAGTCCGGGATAGCGTTGCCGCAGGGCCTGTGCGAACTCTGCATTTGCTTCAATCAGCGCGAGCCGATGAAGTGGTACACCGCGTGCCAATAGCGCGCGAGTAAAGGCGCCAGTACCTGGCCCCAGTTCAATGACCGGGCCGTCGAGGTAATTGATGCGTGCCGTCATCATGCGCGCGAGTGGCGCGCCAGATGGGACAACCGCGCCAATGCGCCGCGGCGTGTGCGTCCATGCACGCAGGAACGTCAGCGTGTCATTCAACGGCATAGGCGATCCTCGGGGAAGGCGGGGTAGCTTTGCATGTTGGCCAGTATGCGCGCGCCTTTGTTAATCGCCCCGTACAGCCGCTCGTTACGGATCGCGACTATTGCTTTGCGGAGGTGGTGGTGCGGACTGGCGCTTCAATGCTGCACAAGCCTATCTTGCCAGCAGGCGCCGTATAGAATGCATCGCGCCGATTTCGCTTGGATTCCACCAGGGCGGCGAAGGTTGCGCTGTCGGTGCGCAGGACTTGCACGGGATGGCGTTGTGCTGGAGCCAACTCGGAAGCGAGACGCACTGACACGATGGGCGTGCGCTGCTCCGCCTTGGCGTAAAAGCCCATCGGCCCGTCGCCGCGGGTCAGGCTGGACAGCAGGGGCATTCCTTCCAGTACGCGGCCGGCGACGGCCAAATTGCGGTCGAGCCGGCGTGGTGCCTGACCGATGACTACATACAACGCACTACCGTTACCCGTTTCCGGCCCAACGTCGCGAGCCACGCCAACCGTACCGTAGCAATGGGCCAGCCACTCTTCCTTGGTGGCTGGGTTACGAGCCACCGGGAATCCTTCTGAGAAGCCCACTTCGGGCGCATAGACGTCGCCGTCGGGCAACGCCGTCCACGGTAGTTTCGGGTCGATGGGGCGCGTAAATTCCGGCGCGAGGGTTGCCTTGGCGTCGCCGAGCGAGCGAATCTTACTTTTGTCGCCGTTGTCGTCGCCCGCGGGGTCGTCCCACTGCGCCACGAAATTGTCTTGTACGCGTACGATCGCCAGTCCGTCGAAATAATGTTGGCGTACCAAGGTGCGGATGTTTGCTGCGTGCAATGGCGTGAAATCGGGTGCCAGCTCGATCAGTACCCGGCCGGTCGGCAGCTGCATGATCAAAAGGTTGTCAGGCTTCGGTGTGCGCCATTCAGCCGCCGTCGATTTTGCAAGCAACTCGGCTGACGTAGGCGTCGGAGTTGGCTTGTCTTGCTGCGCGAAGACCGGCAACGTTAAGAGACTGCTGAGTAGACCTAATGCGGCGATGGCGCAGTGGCGCTGAAGCATGATGATCCCCGATCCGTGCACAGTGGCAAGACTCGCAACTTAGCAGGACGACGCGTACAACGTCAGCTTAGGTGTGCTGTGTAGCGGTCTGGTACGTCTGAGGATGTGACAAGTGTCCGCTTGCTGCGGGGATCTGAATCCGCGGCTGGCCCGCTTGCCATGAGATAAAGGAGTCGTGCTCAGTGCCCTGTTCGAGGGCGACCGACTCGCTTCAGCGCGTTCGCGCCGGGGCTCCAAACGCTGCAGCCATACCGCCTGCCACTCAGATGTTGAGTTGGCGTTAGATCCAAATGCGCCGGTCGACGGGCCTACGCGTTTGATGATGAGTAAGCCACTGCTGCGACGGTATGTGACATCGGTACGGCAAGCGCGGTCGGCGTTATTGCCGCGGGCAGCGGATGTGTCGGCTTGAACTTCACACCAAGTGCAGATCGCGTGGTTTGGAATCGGGAAACACGGATTGTAATTGGCCACTTGGCAAGCCCCATATCCGACCCAGCAGACCGCCAAGGACATCGCGATAGTTGTTGAGCACGGGGTAGTCACGATTCTGCAGCAGGTTGGCTTGGCTCACTGCGAGTTGTTCGCCGGCGATGCGTCCGCCGTTGACCTTGCCGCCAAGCACCCAATGCACCGTGCCGTGACCATGGTCGGTACCTTTGCCACCGTTTTCCCGGAACGTACGACCAAACTCGGACAGCACAACGACAACGGTGTTATTCCATTCGTCGCCAAGGGCGTTCGCGTAGGCGGCCAAGCCTTGGCCAAGATTTTTCAAATTGTTGGCCAAGGCGCCAGTGACGCTGCCTTGGTTTACGTGGGTGTCCCAACCGCCGACGTCGACGAAGCCGAGACGATATTGGTCACGCATGAGTGTGGCGATACGTTGCGTTTCAGTAGCAAAGTTCTTCGCGCTGGCTGCTCCGCGGTTTGCTTTCATCATTTCTTCTTGTAGGTCTTTGGATACCTTTTGATGCAATTCCAGGCCGTCGGCAGCGGCTGCTGCGAGTGAGGTGTGCTGATACATATCGGCAAGGATCGACGCCTGCGCGGCATTGAAGACGGGCTTGACCGCGCCTCTCAGTGAGATGTTGGGGACATCCTTGCCACCTTGAAAACTCAATGGCAACGCGCTAGTGAAGGCAATCGGCGGCACATTGGGGAGCGCTCCGGAAAGGCGTGCCAGAAAGCCGCTGCGATAATCGTGGCGCGAGGTGGTGGGTTGTCCGGATTCAATATTGTCCTGCGTTTCGAAATGGCTGCGAGATAGATCATCGGTGCCGGCGAACGGCACAAACGCAATCTGTTTGCGTTGCCATAACGGGTAGATCGAATCGCGCAGAACGGGGTTGAGTGCCCAGTTTGAATCTAACGCAATGGCGCTATTGGGATTGCTCGGGTCGGGCTTGGCGATTGCCAACGTCGGGCGTGATTCGTGATAAAAATCGCTGTTGTAAGGCACGAGCAAGTTGTTGCAGTCGTAACCGCCGCGCAGAAAAATCAGCAAGAAGCGTGGCGAATTCGCTGGCATGGCGAAAAGTTTCCCAGCGAACGACATGGTCGGTAACGCGGCTGCGGCGCTAGCGGCAGCGGCAGCGAACAAAAACTCTCGGCGGTTCATAGGGTGCCTCAACAGGTTTTAGTACGTGATCACGGATGGCGCGAAGTGGAGCGGAAGGGTCGGAGCTATCGGTAGTTAAAGTCTGGCGAAGACAGCAAGAACGTATTCCACTCCTGCTGCGAGGTCGCCTTCTTCAGCGCGCCGCGCGTCTGCGCAGACAGGTAAGGCTCGACAGCCTCGTAGTAGAGCCGCGTGGTCAGCAAGGGAAAGCCGGCGCGAGTTTTTGGGCTTCCTTCGGCGCGAAATAGTTGATTGGTGCCCGAGCCAATGGAACGCGCAACTTCGAATCGTTTGGCCATCTGTCCCGAGCTATTCCAGCCGCTGGCGTCAAGCGGCCAGCCGTCCGGCGTGATGCGCCCGTACAGCGGTTCACCCAGTTGGTTGAGCCAATTCACCAACGGCGCTGCGTTGGCAATGGGTTTGCCGTCATAAGCCAGTCGCATGGCCGACACGACGAACTGCATGGGATCCTTGAACTTTTTGCCATAGCTGGCTGTTAGTTCTTTCGATTCGAGCAGCGTGCGCATGACGGCGGCAATGTCGCCATCAGTGCGTTGGAACGTCTTGGCCATCGCCGCTACCAACGCCGGCGACGGATTGTCGGCGACAAAATACTCAGCCAACTGTCGTGCTACGAACCTTGCACACGCCGGCTGTCGCGTGATCATTTCAACGGCTTGTTGTACCTCGGCGAAGCCACGCCCTTTGATCGACTGTCCAAGGAAAACCTTGTCCCCGAAATCATGCCGTGCCGGGTTGAATTCAAACATACCGTGCTGAACTAGCAATGGCTTCCAGCGTGGCGCGATGCGATGCGATCGATCGCTGCGCGGCGCAAGACCGACGCCGGTGAGAATCAAAGCGAGTTGTTGGACGTCTTGCTGCGTGTAGCCGGAGCCGACACCCAGGGTGTGCAACTCCATCACTTCGCGCGCATAGTTTTCGTTGACCTTACCCTTGGCGTTTTTCGCGTTGTCCAAAAATTCCAACATGGAAGGGCTTTGCAACGTTGCCATCACCAAGTCTTTGAACTTGCCTAACGCATGGGGGCGAATGACATTTTCTTCGTAGTCGGCGGCGGTCCAGCGACCGCTCCCTTTTGCGGCATACACGCTGAAGTGGTTCAACCAGAACCAGACAAGCTGTTCCTGTAGTTGGTCACTGCCATAGACGGCACGAAGTAGTTCGGCTTGCCGTGCTTGCGAAAGCAGTTCATTGCCATGCTTTTGTGTGGCTTTTTTTGCCGCAGCCTTTTCTTCTCCATCCGGCAGCGACTTGATGCGCTTTCGCTCGTCTTGCAGTTGGGCCAGTAGTTGCTGTGCCGGCGTATTGATCGCTTCGTAGCTGTGTATTAATTGATTGATGGATGGAGGCAATACATCGCGCCCATTGCTGGATAGCTGTGTACCCAGAAAGCGCGCACGCCCTAATTCCTGATACCGCGCCACTTCTGCTGAATCCAGGCCGAAGCTGATGCGCCGCAACCATTCGATATCGCGCTGGCTCAGTGGCGTGGCGTGCTCGGCTGTCTGGCTAGACTGCTGCGCATGTATCGGCGGTGATGAGCATGCCGCCATGGTCAGCGCCAGCACGATCACCCCGGCGAGCCCGATGCGTGTCCCAGCGAATGCGCCAACTATCGAAGAGTGAGCGATGGAAGATGACATGCAGGAATTCCACGGGAATGCGGGGATGCGGCTTGCGCAGTATTAACTCAATGGATGGATTTCGGTTGACGCGAGACACCGGTGAAAAGTGATGTGTTGTACGGCATTCATGTGAGTCGTAAGAAGTCACGTTATGTACGCGATCGGGTAACTGTCGTACCTAGACACGTTGGCGTTGCAGCAGCGTATGCCCTGCGGATGCATACGGTTTATGGCCGCCGTGTTGCGCCTTCCATTACAGTTGAGGCGCGCGTTGATTGACGAGTGCTGAGAAGAAATTACGTTCGCGTCGTGAGCGAAGGTACCGTCAGGTTTTCTGTTGTTTCCACACTATCTGTGAGTGTCATCGTGACGAAAATTTATGACCGCGATTATTTCGATAAGTGGTATCGCGACCCGCAACATGCGGTGCGCTCGGCGGCTGAACTCAAACGCAAGGTCGCGCTAGCGGTGGCACAGGCGGAGTATTACTTGGCACGCCCCATTCGCAATGTGCTGGATGTGGGCTGTGGCGAGGCGACGTGGCGAGCACCCTTACGCAAATTGCGTCCGGGCATTGACTATCGTGGGTTGGATGCAAGCGAGTACGTGGTGCAGCGTTACGGGCGCACGCGCGAGATTGGTTGGGCGAGCTTTGGACAGCTAGAACAACTACGTTTTGACGCGCGCTTTGATCTGGTTATTTGCACCGATGTGCTGCATTACTTAAAGCCAGCCGAGCTACGCGCTGGGCTTATCGGCGTCAGTGAGATGCTGGAAGGCGTTGCCTTTCTTGAAGTGTTCACTAGTCACGATGACGTCGCCGGCGATCGCCGCGGTTTCATATCTCGCACGCCTGCGTGGTACTTGCGCGAGTTTGGCAAAGTCGGTTTGGTGGCGTGCGGATCACATTGCTATCTCGGCGCTCAACTGGACCACCAAACGGCGGCATTAGAACGTGCACAATTGCCGATTTGAGCGTGCGTAAGTTCAATGCCAATGTGTGCCATCCGAACCGGTAGAGCCTTCTGCTGTAACGGCTGGTAACGCTTCAATAGCGATGATGGCACTCACGCGTGACGGCCTGCGGGCTCGGTGCGCCGGGCCGATGATTTTGACGTGCAGAAGTTAGTCGGATGGCGTCTTGTCTTTGTACTTGCACAAATCGCGAATTAGGCAGTTCGGGCAATCGGGCTTGCGTGCCTTGCAGACGTAGCGACCGTGCAGCACCAACCAGTGGTGCGCATCCATCTTGAATTCGGCCGGCACCACTTTCACTAGCTTGTCTTCCACCGCGCGAACATCGTTGCCGGCGGCCAAACCGGTGCGGTTGGAAACGCGGAAGATATGCGTATCAACCGCAATCGTCGGCTCGCCGAAAGCGACGTTCAGGATGACGTTGGCGCTTTTACGACCAACGCCGGGCAACGCTTCCAACTCCGCGCGTGTTCGCGGCACTTCGCCGCCGTGACGCTCAACTAGTAACCGTGACAGCGCAATCACGTTTTTTGCTTTCATGTTGAACAAGCCGATCGTACTGATGTAACGCTTCAGTCCGTCTTCGCCGAGGTCAGCAATGGCTTGCGGCGTATTGGCGACCGGGTACAACCGCCGGGTTGCCTTGTTCACACCGATGTCGGTGGCTTGCGCTGAAAGCACCACGGCGACCAATAGCTCAAAGGGGGTGTTGTACGCCAGCTCGGTTACGGGATGCGGATTGAAGGCGCGCAAGCGGGTGAATAGTTCAACGACGTCAGCGCGCTTCATGGTTTTAGGCCAGCTTGTTTTGCCTTGGCTCGGGCCAGTGCTTCCAATACGGGATTACGTTGTGTCGCGGCACCATCGACGGCTTGTTTACGGGCGGCGAGTTCTGCCTCGCGTTCCGAATGCTGTCGTGCCAGTCGCGTTTCGCGCCGCTGAAAATGTTCACGTGCCGCATCGGCGTGTGCCGGATCGGCCGCTTGTTCTGGCGACATCGGTAACAGCACGATGCAATCGACCGGGCAGGCGGCGACGCATAGCTCACAACCGGTGCAGTCATCGTTAAGCACGGAATGCATCAGCTTGGCTGCGCCACTGATCGCATCAACTGGGCACACCTGAATGCACTTAGTGCAACCAATGCAGTCCGCTTCAATGATGTGCGCCAGCATGCGTGGGTGCTCCACGCCGTTGGCTGGGTTTAACGGCAATACCGGCACGTCCAGCAACTCAGCGAGTTTTGCGATGCCCGCCGCACCACCAGGCGGGCACTGGTTGATCGGCGCTTCACCAGCGGCAATGGCTTCGGCGTATGGTCGACAACCGTGGTAGCCACACTGTTCGCATTGCGTTTGCGGCAGCAGGGCATCGATACGGTCAGCGAGCGTCGTCATGGACTGTCAGCGAACAGTGGCGCCGGGCGCAGCACCTTGGTCGGCGTCCAGTAAAAACAAATCGCTGCCGCCGGTGCCTGCGGACAAAATCATCCCTTCGGAAATACCGAAACGCATTTTTCTTGCGGCAAGGTTAGCGATGAACACGACATTGCGACCGACGAGCTTTTCAGGCTCAGCGTAGGCGGCACGAATGCCTGAGAAGATCTGTCGCGTGCCAAGTGCGCCAGCGTCGAGTTCGAAGCGCAGCAACTTGACCGAGCCTTCCACGTTCTCGCAGACGGTGACCTTGCCAATGCGCAGGTCGAGCTTGGCAAAGTCATCAATGCTGATGGTTTCAACTTGCTCGGCAGGAGCGGCGACGTGATCAGCGTTGGTAGCAGCGGGTGTGTTTTCGTTCACGGGTTTGTGCGGTTCCTTGGTGGCCTTTGCTGGGGCCGGTGTTTCGCCGGATGTGGTCAACGACTCTTTCGAAGCCTCGATCATGGCGGCGATGTGCTTGGGGTCAATGCGGCTGAGTAGTGGTTCGAATGCGTGAATGGTGTGACCGCGTAGTTCGCGTCGGGCGTCATCAAAGTCAATGATGGGTGCGTCCAGGAACTGCTCGGCGGCAGCGACGGTGGCCGGGACAATTGGCTTTAGCAGACCAGCCAACAGGCGGAACCCGTTCAATGCAAACGAGCACACCTGTTGTAATTCGGCGCGGCGCGTTTCGTCCTTCGCCAGTAGCCACGGTGCTTTTGTGGCGATGTGGCCGTTGATAAGGTCGGCGATGGTGACGAAGCGGCGGGTCAGGTCAGCCAGTTCGCCGTCTTCATATAGCTTTTCAACGCCGCTGTAATGCGAAAGGATGGTTTGCCACAGTGCGGCGTGTTCGGTATCGAACTCATCGACCAGCTTGCCGTCGAAAAACTTCTGCACGAAGCCGGCCGTGCGGCTGGCAATGTTCACCCATTTGCCGACCAGGTGAGAGTTGATGCGCTCCTCAAAGGCTTTCAGATCGAGGTCCACATCGACCGGCGCATCGCTGAGCATGGTGGCGAAGTAGTAGCGCAGGAATTCGGGGTGCAGACCAGCGTCCAAGTACGTGCGCGCTTGAATGAAGGTGCCGCGCGACTTGGACATCTTGGCGCCGTTAACCGTCAAATAACCGTTGACGTGCAGCGCGGTTGGCGTGCGGAAGCCGGCACCGTGCAGCATCGCTGGCCAGAACAGGCCGTGGAAATTGATGATGTCTTTGCCGATGAAGTGATGCAGCTCGGCCGTGCTATTCGTGCCAAAGAAGTCGTCAAACTTCAACCCGGTCTCGGCGCAAAGTGCCTTGAAGCTGGCGAGGTAGCCAATCGGCGCATCCAGCCAGACATAGAAAAACTTACCGGGCGCATCGGGAATGGGAAAGCCGAAGTACGGCGCGTCGCGGGAGATGTCCCAGTCTTTCAAACCGCCATCAAGCCATTCTTTCAACTTGGCGACGACACCGGCGTTTGTCACCGCGTTGCCGTCGGTGAGTTTGCCGGCAAACCAATCCCGCAGCAGCGTTTCAAACTTGCCCAGCTCGAAAAAGTAATGTTCTGAATCGCGCAACACCGGCGTGGCGCCGGACATTACCGAATGTGGATCGATTAAGTCGGTCGGCGCATAGGTGGCGCCACAGTTTTCGCAATTGTCGCCGTACTGGTCCAGCGCACCACACTTCGGGCAGGTACCTTTGATGTAGCGGTCCGGCAGAAACATCTGCTTTTCCGGGTCGAACAGCTGCTGGATGCTGCGTTTGGCAATGAAGCCGCCGTCGCGCAAGCGGGTGTAGATCAGTGTCGCCAGCTCACGGTTTTCATCGGAATGTGTCGTGTGATAGTGATCAAACGCAACACCGAATTCAGCAAAGTCGGCTTCGTGCCCTTTGCGGATATTCGCAATAAATGCTTCCGGCGAGACGCCCGCTTTTTCTGCCGCCAGCATGATCGGGGTGCCGTGAGCATCGTCGGCGCAGACGTAAGCCACTTCGTTGCCGGCCATGCGTTGCGCGCGTACCCAGATGTCAGCTTGGATGTAGCCCAGCAAGTGGCCCATGTGTAGCGGGCCATTGGCGTAGGGCAGGGCGTTGGTGACAAGTAGGCGACGACTCATAAGTGGGCAGCACATTGCGAATGACTGCGCATTATGGCATGGCCGTCCAAATGCCGATCAGCTGCGTTCTCGTGAGCTGACAGAAAAAAAGCGCGCCGGAGCGCGCTTTTACTGAAGCCGTAGGTGGCGCCCGTTACTCTTGCCGCTGCCACGTCTGGGTGCGGCCGAGTAGCGCAAAGCCGATGTAACCGTGGACGTCGAGGCTGTTGCCGTCGTTGGTTACGGTGAGGTTGACCTTGTAGGTCTTGCCACTTTTGGGGTCGACAATCTTGCCGCCACTCCACTTGTTGCCGTCCTTGCTAACACCCCACATGATCGTCATCCCTTCGATCGGTTTGTCCTTGAGCGCGCCGTCGCACTTCTTGCAGAGTGGCTGCTCACCCTCTTTTGCAATGTCTTCGGCGCTGCGGTTCAATAATTTCACTATTTTTGCTTGCAACATGCCGTCGCTTTCAGTGATCTGCACGATCGACTTTGGCTGATGAGTGGCATCGTCGATTGTCTTCCACGTGCCGACAGGCGTCATGTCGGCAGCGAGGACGGAACCGGCAGCCAGCAACAAGCCGGTGGCAAAGGTCAGACGAAAAACGTGCTTCATGGCGTTCCTCCCGTACGAAAGCGTATGGAGTAGAGATTGGCGAGGATTCAGGAGGCCGTCAAGCTGCAGTGCGCAAAGCGATATGGCCGCATCAGTCGTGAGCGCGATAAGGCGTTGCGGCTGGATGCCAACCATCCCTATTGCATGGGGTGGTTCGGCGTTCCAGTTGCTGCTGATCTGCATCAGCCGGTGTCGTTAACGGGGCTGCCATAATGAAAGCTTCCCAACCACCACCCGAGCGAACATGCCGCAGGCGAACGAAGCCTTGGTCCGCCAGATTTTAGGCGAAGTAATGGATACCCATACCGGCGCCCCGATGGGTGCGGCGGTGCGCGCCATCGGCGTGGACGGCGCGAAGGTATCGGTGGATATCCAATTGGGCTATCCGGCGGCAGGCGCGATTGAGAGCATGACGCAGCGCGTTCGCGAAGCCTTGGAGGCGAATGAGGCGATCGATTCGGCAACGGTTTCTATCGCCACACGCATCCAGGTACACAAAGTGCAGGGCACGCTTGGGCCACTGCCCAATGTCAAAAATATTATCGTGGTGGCTTCTGGCAAGGGCGGTGTGGGTAAGTCCACCGTGTCAGCCAATCTGGCGTTGGCGCTGATGGCGGAAGGCGCGAAGGTGGGCGTGATGGACGCGGATATTTATGGTCCCAGTCAGCCAACGATGCTTGGCGTGCACGGCAAGCCGGCGTCGCCCGATGGTAAAAGCATTATTCCGATGCGCGCACACGGTATGCCGGTGATGTCGATCGGCTTCTTGGTGGAAGAAGACACGCCCATGATTTGGCGTGGCCCGATGGTCACTCAGGCCATGATGCAGTTACTGACGGATACACGTTGGGAACAATTGGATTACTTGATCGTCGACTTACCGCCTGGTACGGGAGACATTCAATTGACCTTGTCACAGAAAGTGCCCGTATCTGGCGCAATTATCGTGACCACGCCGCAGGATATTGCCTTACTGGACGCGCGCAAAGCATTGAAAATGTTCGAGAAGGTGGAAGTGTCCGTGCTTGGCGTCGTGGAAAACATGGCCACGCATGTTTGCTCGGTGTGCGGTACCGAGGAGCCAATTTTTGGTGAGGGTGGCGGCACGCGGATGTCGGAGCAGTACCACGTGCCGTATTTAGGCTCGTTACCGCTGGATATACGCATTCGTGAGCAGGCGGATGGCGGCACACCAACGGTGGTGGCGATGCCTGAATCCGATATCACGGCGCGCTATCGCGAGATTGCTCGCAATGCCACCGGTCGACTGTCGCGCCTGCCGCGCAACAAGTCGCTCGGGTTCGCCAAAGTTTCGGTGGAAGGCCTGCCGCTAGGCGGTCAGTAGGGCGTTGCTGCGGCGTCTTCGCATCGCGGGTTAAAGTGACTGCCGCGCGGGCGGTACTGCGTGGCGGTTGCGAGACGGCTTGTCGGTCGTGGTATTTTGCACCTCTTTGACCCGGCCCTGTTCAGGCCATGCCGCTAGCGAAACGGGAGATTGTGTGAGCATCAAGTCCGACAAGTGGATCCGCCGCATGGCTGCAGAGCACGGCATGATCGAGCCGTTTGAGCCGGGCCAGGTGCGCATGCGCGATGGCCAGAAACTAGTGTCGTATGGAACGTCTAGCTACGGCTACGACGTTCGCTGCGCGCGTGAATTCAAGATATTCACCAACATCAATTCAACCATCGTCGATCCGAAAGCGTTCGATACCGGCAGTTTTGTCGATCTAGAGGCCGATGTTTGCATCATTCCACCGAACTCGTTCGTGCTGGCGCGCACCGTGGAGTATTTCCGTATTCCACGCCAAGTGCTGACTATTTGCTTGGGTAAAAGCACGTATGCGCGTTGCGGCATTATCGTTAACGTCACGCCGCTGGAGCCGGAATGGGAAGGTCACGTGACGTTGGAGTTTTCCAACACCACGCCATTACCTGCAAAAATTTACGCCAACGAAGGCGTTGCCCAGATGTTGTTTCTGGAGTCGGACGAAGAGTGCGAAACCAGCTATAAAGACCGTGGCGGCAAATACCAGGGCCAACAAGGCGTGACCTTGCCACGTGCCTGAACCAACCAGCGGCCGACGACGGCGTACTTGCCGGTCGGGCGTTACACTTTGCCGGCTCGCCGACTGATAGCCAGGAGATTATTGATGACCCGTTTTCCCACACTGCTAGCCCGTTTCGCCGCTGCGGCCATGTTTGGCAGTTTGCTGGTGCTATCCGGTTGCCACTCTGGCAGTACGAAAAGCGTCGCTGCCGCACAGGAACAACAGTTTGACACCGTCATCAAGGCGTACAAGGACGGCCAGTTTTTGGTGGATGGCGCCGTGCTTTCAGCCATGGATACGGGTAGCCACTTCGCTTACCTGAAAGACCAGCACAAATTGCCAAAGACGGTCTTGCTTGAACGAAGTGATGATTCGAAGATTCGCAAGCAGCACCTTCAATACATGGCGCGCATGCAGCTGGATTACGGGTTTATTGTTTACTATAAATCTGGCAACGAGCTGAAAAAGATTAATCCGGTAGATACCAAGGCGCGCAAGCTTGAGGATTACCACGCGCCGATGAAGATGAATGACAACCAAAAGTGCAAGGACGCAGCCGGCTGTAGCGACGTCGAACGGCAACAACAGCAACAGCAGGGCGGCGGGTACTAACCCATACCTCGCGTGAGGTCAGTGGCTGAAGGCGGCTTTGAACGCCTTCGGCCTCGTTCGCTTTAGCAGGGTCAGTGCGTTCGCACGGCGCGGGTTAGGCTGAGTAAAGCGCTACCCATGAGTTTTCGGGGCACGTTGTGGTGCCGACCCAGCGCGGCATGTCCTCAATACTTCGCGCGAACGACGCTAGTGAGCAGCTGAGTAAACCGCTATTCCGGCGGATCTCAACAGCCGCTTGAATAGTTCAGCGCCGTGCCGAAATGATGAGCTGGAACTTGTTCCGGCCAGCCCTAACTAATGAAGTGGCGCAGCTTAGCGATCAGCTGGTGCGCGTGATCGCTGCTATAGGCTTGAGCGCGGCCGTGCCCCCATACCGGTCCCGGCCATGCCGCGTCGCCTTCGCATCGGGTGACAACGTGGATGTGCAGCTGCCGAACGATATTACCCAGCGCCCCGATGTTGATCTTGTCGCACGGAGCAACGGCTCGCAGCGCTGCACCGGCGCGGTTTACTTCCTGCCACAACGTTGCCTGCTCGGCTGCTGTTAGATCGGTAATTTCGATCATGTCAGCACGACGTGGCACCAAAATTAGCCACGGATAACGGGCATCATTCATCAAAAGCACATCGCACAGCGCTAGCTGCGCAACGGCGTGCGTGTCAGCAGCTAACCGTGGGTCGAGCTGAAATACAGTGGTACTCACGCGTCGTTGGCCAAGTTTTTTTCAAAGAAATCCAGCGTGCGCTGCAAAGCCAGTTTGGCGCTAGGTTCGTGCCAGGCGGGTCCGATGTTGCGGTTGAACGCGTGATCGGCTGGGTAGGTAAACAGTTCCATCTGGGGCAGCGCGGCACGATGTTTTGCCACCATGTCTGGCGTGATGTTGGGGTCCTTTTCGCCGAAGTGAAACATTACCGGCGCTTTCGGGACTTCATGCAGGAAGGGCAGGTTGCGTGCGCCGTAATAGCTTACCGACGGTAAGCCCAAGCGCAGCGCTGATAGCAGCGCCACGGTGCCACCCCAGCAGTAACCCACCGTGCCAATTTTTCCGGAAGACGAGATCGATTCTGCGGCGCTGGCGACATCTTCCAGCGCTTGCTCCAGCCCTAACTCGGCAGCCAATCGCTTTCCCTTGGCATAGCCACCACGGCTGTAATCGAGCTCTACGCCGGTTTCCAAATGGTCGTAAAACGCCGGCGCAATCGCGGTATAGCCCAGTTCGGCATAGTGGTCGGCGACGCTGCGGATATGCGCGTTGACACCAAAAATCTCTTGAATCACCACGATGCCGCCTTTTGGCGTGCCTTGCGGTCGTGCCAGGTAGGCGCCAATGCACTGCGTGCCCGCAGTGGGAATGTTGATCTGTTGACCCATGTTGGTTTCCTGATGGCTGACGCAGCCAGCTTAGCCGGCGGGCAGCGCACGCGCACTGCCGTATAATTACGGGTTCTTATATACGTTTCCTGGTCGTTACGCTTATGTCGCAAGCTGCCCACAAGATTGGTTTTGTCAGTCTCGGTTGTCCGAAAGCGCTGGTGGATTCCGAGCGCATTCTCACGCAGCTGAAAGTGGAGGGCTACGAGATTGTGCCGACCTACGGCGCGGCGGATGCCGTCGTGGTCAATACCTGTGGCTTCATCGATTCGGCCGTGCAGGAATCGTTGGACGCGATTGGTACCGCACTGAACGAAAATGGCAAAGTCATCGTTACCGGCTGTCTTGGCAAGCGCGAAGGGCTGATCCGCGAAGCGTATCCGGATGTGTTGTCGATCAGCGGTCCGCAGGACTACGCCAGCGTGATGACGGCGGTGCACAAAGCGTTGCCGCCGCAGCGCAATCGCTTCCTCGATATCGTGCCGGACATTGGCGTCAAGCTGACACCGAAACACTATGCCTATCTAAAAATCTCCGAAGGCTGCAATCACCGCTGCAGCTTCTGCATCATCCCATCCATGCGCGGCAATCTGGTGTCTCGTCCGGTAGATGAAGTGTTGCGCGAGGCCGAGCGGCTGGTGAAAGGCGGCGTCAAAGAGTTGCTGGTGATCTCGCAAGACACTAGTGCGTATGGTGTGGATGTGAAATATGCCGAACGCGAATGGCGCGGCAAAAGCTATCGCACGCGCATGACGGAAATGTGCGAAGGCTTGGCCGAGCTGGGTGTGTGGACGCGGCTACATTACGTCTACCCGTACCCGCATGTGGACGAGTTGATGCCGCTGATGGCTGCCGGCAGAATTCTGCCGTATCTGGATATTCCGTTCCAACATGCCAGCCCGCGCATCCTTAAATTGATGAAGCGGCCAGGCAATATTGAAAAGACGCTGGAGCGCATTAATAACTGGCGCAAAGTGGTGCCGGATCTAACCATTCGCAGCACCTTTATCGTGGGTTTCCCCGGTGAAACGGATGCCGAGTTCCAGGAACTGTTGGCATTTTTGCGAGAGGCGCAGCTCGACCGCGTCGGCGCGTTTGCGTATTCACCCGTGGGCGGCGCGAAAGCGAATGATCTGCCTGACCCGGTTTCCGAAGAGTTGAAGGAAGACCGTCTGGAGCAATTCATGGCGGTGCAAGCGGAAATTTCTGCCGCGAAGTTACAGCACAAAATTGGTCGCACTATCAAAGTCTTGGTGGACGAGGCGAGTGCGGCTGGCGCCGTTGCGCGTTCCGCCGCGGATGCGCCGGAGATTGACGGGACGGTGTTGATCGCTGATGGTCAGCACCTGAAACCCGGCCAGTTCGTGGATGTAGTGGTTGAAGGCGCTAGCGAGCATGACTTGCACGGCCGCTTGGCGCATCCGCTGCTTAAAGTGGTGTAACGCGCGCCATGCGCTATGTCGCACCGCTGCGCAGTGAAGTCGATCCCTCCGTATTTTGCCGCATGCCACTGGCCGCGTGGCATGCGGATGCGGCGTTATTGGAAGGTAGTGAATGGCCGTCCATTGATTCACTCAATGCACGCGTGCCGACGGGCGCGAATTATCGTTTCGTTGCGCAGACCTTGGAGCTGCTTGCCGACGGCTTGCATTACGAGCAACGCATTGCGACGCGTGGTGAGATTGCTACCCGCGAAGCGAACTGGCATGACTTGCTCAATGCGTTAATCTGGCTGCGCTACCCGGCGTTGAAGTGGGCATTAAACCGCCGCCAAATGGGTGAGATTGCGCGCATGGGCACAAAGCAGCGCTCGCGAGAGCAGTATGCGTTGACCCATTTTGATGAGGGCGGCATCGTCGTATTACTGCGCGACCCAGCGCTGTTGCCCTTGTGGGACGCGCACGATTGGTATGGCTTGTTCTGGACCCATCGCACGGCGTGGCTGGACGGCACGATTCAAGCACAATTGTTTGGTCATGCGCTGCTGGAACAATCGCTGACGCCCTCGCAACTGCTGGTGGGAAAGGCCTTGGTATTTCAGGTGGCTGAGAACGTGGATATGGCGCAAGTGCTCGCCACCTGCGCCGCCGAAATCGATGCCAGCCAACTTCTGCATGATCCACTGGAATTGCGCCCGTTGCCGTTGGCCGGTGTTCCCGGTTGGCGGGAAGATAACGCGGACGAGCTATTTCATCGCACGACGGTTTGCTACCAGCCACGCCGGGCTGGGCGTGAATATCCCCCAGCGCATTCAATCGTGGGTTCGCCCTGACGGGCGTCGAGCGTTATGAATCGTAGTTCACTTTTACAACGGCGAACTCGGCCGGGCCAGCGGGTAATTCGACCGGGAACTCATCATCAATGCGCCGCTTTAATAACGCACGTGCCATCGGCGAATCGATGCTGATCCAGCCTTGCTTGGCGTCGGTCTCATCGGGGCCAACGATGCGGTAGTGCAAGATTTCGCCGGTATCGCAATTTTCCAGCTCAACATGAGCCCCGAAAAAGACCAGCTGCGGATCCGCTGGCGTGCCTTCGGCAACTTTCAACGCGGGAATACGTTTGCTCAGGTAACGGCAACGGCGATCAATGCCGCCAAGCTGTTTCTTGCGGTAGGTGTATTCGGCATTTTCCGAACGATCACCTTCAGCTGCAGCGGCGGCCAGCGCCTTGACTACTTGCGGGCGCAGCGTGTGCCACAAATAGTCCACCTCTGCCTTGAGCCGCTCGAAGCCTTCGCGAGTGATGATCGCGGTGGAGCTCGGTAAGGGAGCGCGCCAGCGCGTCACGCGAGCGCACTAGCGGCTAGATAACGGGCCGCATGCCGTAACTTTGGGGTCAACGCTTGCCACCGAAAATGCCGCCCAGCACGCCGCGCAGGATTTGCCGCCCGAGCTGGCTGCCCATGGTGCGAACCACTTGCTTGCTCATGGTTTCCACCATGCCTTGACGGCGCTTGGTGCCGAAAACGGCATCGTGCACCGCGCCACCCCAGCCGGGGCCTGCGTCTTTCGTTGCTGTGTCTTTGGTTGCCACGGTGCTGGCTTCTGCGGCTTTGCTGTCGGCGCGCTGCGCCAACATTTCAGCGGCTGATTCGCGGTTGATGCTGGTGTCGTATTTCAGGCCGACCGGCGAGCGCTGACGAATGGTGGCGCGCTCCTCATCGGTGATAGCGCCAATACGGCAGCACGGCGTGGTGACCAATACTTGTTCCACTGGCGTGGGGACGCCGCCGTTGGCTAGCGTGGAAGCAAGTGCTTCGCCGACTGCAAGTTTGGTGATCGCCTCGACCACGTTGAGTTTTGGATTAGCGACAAACGTTTCCGCAGCCGCTTTCACCGACTTCTGATCGCGTGGTGTGAACGCACGCAGCGCGTGCTGAATGCGATTGCCGAGCTGGCCAAGAATCACGCCGGGCACGTCGTCCGGGTTCTGCGAGCAGAAATACACGCCAACGCCTTTCGAACGAATGAGCCGAACGACTTGTTCCACGCGCTGCAATAGTGCCGGCGAAGCGTCGCCGAATAGCAAGTGTGCTTCGTCGAAGAAAAACACCATCTTTGGCTGCGGCAGATCCCCGACTTCTGGCAACTGCTCGAATAATTCAGACAGCAGCCACAGCAGGAAGGTGGAATACAGACGCGGCTTCATGATCAGTTGATCGGCAGCGAGTACGTTGATGATGCCGCGCCCGCTCATGTCCTGCCGCATCAAATCGGCGAGTTCCAACGCCGGCTCGCCGAAGAATTGATCGGCGCCATCGTTTTCCAGTTTCAACAGCGCGCGCTGGATCGCCGCAATGCTGGTCGTGCTGATCAAGCCGTACTGAGTGGAAAGTGCTTTGGCATTCTCGGCGGCGTAGGCGAGCAGGGCGCGTAGGTCGGGCAAGTCCAGCAGTAGCCAACCTTGGACATCGGCTGCCTTGAAGATGACTTCTAGTACGCCTTCTTGGGTGTCGTTGAGCTCCAGTACGCGGCCGAGCAGAGTCGGCCCCATTTCGCTAATGGTGGCGCGCACCGGGTGGCCTAGCTTGCCGTAAATATCCCAAAACACCACGGGGTTGGCTTGCGGTTTCCAGTCCGTCAGTTTCAATTTGTTTAGGCGCGCCTTGATCTTGTCGCCGGGCTCGCCGGCAGCCATCGCCAAGCCGGCTAAGTCACCTTTGGCATCGGCGAGGAAGCACGGCACGCCAAGCTTAGAGAAGCCTTCCGCCAGCACCATTAATGAGACGGATTTGCCGGTGCCGGTGGCGCCGGCGATCATGCCGTGGCGATTGCCGAAATGGGGGTCGAGGTTGACCTCGGCACTGTCGTTGCGGCCGATCAAGATCTCAGTCATGGCGTTCCGTCCGAAAGGGGTGCTGTGATTGTAGCCAGAGCGTAGGTTTTTTCGTGCCTGAAGATTGCGCATTGAGTCGAGGCAGCACGCGGGTTAAGGTGGACGATTTACGCGGGTGAAGCTAGTGACGCTGCTGGGTAAGGTGGGTTGTTCGTTGCGCTGGGCGCCGCTTGCGGGTGCGATCGGCTTACTTGTAGGTTGCGCTAGCGCCGGTGCGCCGCGGCCATCCGCGTCGGTGAACGCACTTTACGGGCAGTTGGACCAAGCCAGTAAGGGTTACGCGACGGCGTTGCAGCAGGCGCGCGCAGGCGACGACGATGCTTCGCAGAAAACGTTGGCGAAATCATTGGATACGTTGAAGCGTGCGGCCGCGCAGTGCGGCAATACGTCTGGTTGCGATTCGCAGCGATTTTTTTCCGTGTTTGATCGACTGTTGCGGCTGAAGGATGGCAGTGCCATTGGCGATGATGGATTGGGCGACGATTCCGGATTGGCCGGCGAAGGTACCAACCTTGCTGATCTGCCGCAGGCGCGGCGCAGCGTCACCTTGCTACGCGGCCAGAAGCTTTCTGAGCTGATTGCCATGAATGGCCCGGTGAAAGCGGCGCTGGAGATGTGGCTGACGCAGTGGCGGCCGAACCTGATCAATGCGTACATCAATTATCAGTACATGCGTTTCGAGATGCGGCCGGCCTATGACAAAGCAGGGCTGCCCGAAGCGCTGCTGTTTGGCATCATGGCCAAGGAGTCTGGTGGCAAGGTACATGCGGTGTCGCGCTCGGGTGCTGCCGGCCCGTTGCAATTCATGTATGCCACCGGCATGCGTTTTGGGCTGACCAACGAAAATGGTTTCGACATGCGCTTTGATCCGGCGGCATCGGCGCGAGCCAATGCCGAATATATGGACGAGCAACTCGAAGCTTTCAACAACAATCTGGAGTTGGCGTTAGCTGCTTATAACGGTGGCGAAGGCCGCATGCGGCGCATTGCCGGTGCCGACCCGTCTGTTAGTTTTTATGATCCCAAAATTTACGACCAGATGTCGCAGGAAACGCGTGAATACGTGCCTGCGGTGCTAGCGGCGGCGTGGCTGTTTTTGCACCCGGATAGTTACAATCTTCGCTTTCCGAAGATCGATGGCGTCCCGGCCACAGTGACGCTGAAGCGAGCGGCCTCTTTATCTGAGTTGACGGTGTGCTTAGGTTCGGCCGGTGGTATGAACGATGGCTGGTTCCGTACCTTGCGTAACCTCAACCCGCGCATGAATCCACAAACCGAGCAACCGATCGGTACGCCGTTGCAGTTGCCGAAGTTGCTGGAAAAAGCCTATGCGGCGCGCTGTGTCGTCGGGCCGTGGCCGATTCTTGCCGCCGACTTGCACCAAGCGGCCGTGCCTGCCGTTGTACCAGTGGCGACGAGTGCCGCGGCGGCAAAGCTACCGGCGCGTAGCGTGAGCCGGGCTAGCCATGACTACCGCGTTCGCCGTGGCGATACGTTGATAGGCATTATGCATAAGTTCAAGTGTTCCAATGTGCGGGAAGTGGCCGAGATGAACAACCTCAAAAACCACACCCTACAGATTGGCCAGAGCCTGAAGCTACCCAGCTGCCGCTAATTGCGTCGGGACTTGCTGGCACACCCAGCGTTGCCGTTTTCAGGCGGCTTCGCTGGATTCCATCCAGCTTTCCACCGTCTTACGCTGGGACTGCATTTGTTTCAGTTCACGCAGGATTTGCATCAAGTGACGATATTGCGGCTGCAGGCCAGGATACGGTGAGTTCTTAGTCTCGTGGTAGGCGACGGCCAGCCACAGTGCAATGCCGCGCAACGCTACTTCAGGGTTGCTTGAGTTAGCCCGTTCATAGCCCGCGGCGGTGCCTTGCCCCCACGGCAAGTAACGCGCTTCCGGCGGTGTGCCGTATAGGTGCGGGAAGTCGCTCCGCGACGCTTGCCCAATCTCACGCAAGGTCAACGTGCTTAAGCGGACCCGGTTGCGCTGCGGCAATGCGCGGATGCTGCGTTCAATGTCGCGAAACTGGCGGCCAAGCTGGCGCGCACGCATCATGGCAAGACAAGAGGTTATTAGTGGCATGAAATCCCTCGACGCTGAAACCCGGCGGTAAAGTCGCGCGGCCCGGCCAAGAGCGTACCGAAGGTGATGCTGCTATAGCGCGCTGAGCGTCACATATTGACGTATTGCGTCAGTTTTGCGGTACTCAGCGAGCTTTAGAGCGGATTTACGCGTGTTTTCCATCCGTTTGGATCTGGCCGATGCGCTGCCCCACTTGTACCGCTTGCTGCGGCAGTAACTGGTTTAAGGTGCCGCCGCCCGGCGGTAGCAAAAGGATGACGGTTGAGCCCATGTTGAAGCGTGCCATTTCAGCAAACTGCCGCAGCGCAATGTGTTGACCGGCAAATGATTTTCGCTTAATTGCCGACGCGTAGGGCGGGATCACCAGGCCATCCCATACGGTAGCGACTGAGGAAACGAGAAGGGCGCCCACCATCACCACGACGAACGGGCCGTGCTCACCTTGAAAATGGCATACCAAGCGCTCGTTGCGGGCAAATAAGCGGGGAATGGCCTCAACCGCAAATGGCGCGACGCTGAAGATGCGGCCCGGGATATGGACAGTTTCCAGCAAGGTGCCTTGCAATGGCATATGCACGCGGTGGTAGTCGCGCGGTGATAAATACACGGTGGCGAAGCTACCCTCGCGATAGGGTGCTGCGGCTGCTTCGTCGCCGAGTAGCTCGGCGGCGCTGAAGCTTTGTCCCTTGGCCTGGAAAATGCGTCCCTCGACGATCGCCCCGGCTTGGCTGATACGTCCGTCGGCCGGGCTGAGTACGGCATTGGGGGTCAAGTCAGCGTGGCGCGCATCACCGCGCAGTTTGCGCGTGAAAAACGCATTGAAGTGCTGATAGGCCAACGCGTCCGGCTGCACCGCCTCAGCCATATTGACGTTATAGCGGCGCACAATCTGGCTGATTAACCAGTTTTTCCACGGCGCGAAGGTCCAGCGTGTGGCTTGGTAGACCACGCGCGAAAGCAGGCGGTGCGGCAGGATGTATTGAAGGAATACGTTGAAGGTCATCGGTGAAGTATAAAGAAGCAACGGTCACTGTTGATGGCTACCTTTATACTGACCGGCTACGTTGCCGCCCGCTAAGGAATTCCCGTGACCGCTGAACTTGCGTCCATCATCGACTTCATCCGTTATGGCGCTAGTCGCTTTGCCGCTGCCGAACTGACGTTTGGACACAGCCATGACAACGCCATTGATGAGGCCACTCATCTGGTCTTGGCGACACTACATTTGCCGCCCGATCTGCCACCGGCGTACGGTGCGGGTCGGCTGACACAAGAGGAGCGCAGCCAAATACTGGCGTTGATCGAGCGTCGCGTTAGCGAGCGAGTTCCGGTCGCCTATCTGGTCGGCAGCACCTGGTTTGCCGGCTTGAAATTCAAGAGTGATCAGCGCGCCTTGGTGCCGCGTTCGCCGATTGCTGAGCTGATCGAATCGGGCTTTGCACCGTGGCTAGACGAGCGCCCGATCGAACACGTGCTGGATCTGTGCACGGGCTCGGGCTGCATCGGTATTGCCATTGCCGAATACAACCCGGAATGGCAGGTAGATATTGTTGATATCAGTGAAGAAGCGCTGTCGCTGGCACGCGAAAATGTGGCGTTTCAGCAAGTGGAAGGTCGCGTCAACGTTATCCAGTCCGACTTGTTCGCCAATTTGCACGGGCGCAACTATGACCTCATTGTTTCCAATCCGCCGTACGTCACCGAAGACGAATATGCCGCGTTACCGGGAGAGTACGACTACGAACCCAAACTGGGCTTGACCTCCGGTGCCGATGGCCTGGACTTGTGCTTACGCATGTTGGACGAGGCGGCTGCCTACCTCAACGATGACGGCATGTTGATTGTGGAAGTGGGTGAGAGTGAGCGCGCGCTGGCGGAGTTGTTGCCTCAAGTACCGTTTGTGTGGATCGAATTCAAAGTGGGCGCGATGGGCGTATTTGCCTTGGAAAAGCGCGATTTGCTGGAACACGCCGCGGCCATTCACGCCGTTGCGGCTGCGCGAACGTCGCGCTGAATACTAGCGTTGAGGAGTAGGTATGGACTTGCATACATCACGATTGCTGATCGATGCGTTGCGAGCGGATGACGCGGACACGCTATTTGGCTACCGCTCGGACCCGCAGGTGAGTCGTTATCAAGGCTGGTGTCCAGACTCGGTGGACGCGGCGCAGCAGTTCATTCACGCCCAAGATGGCGTGCTGTTGGATACGCCGGAAACCTGGTGTCAGCGTGCGCTGCGGCTGCACGATTCCGGCGAATTAATCGGCGATGTCGGCTTGCACTTCACCGCAGCGGATGATGCGACGGTGGAATTGGGCATCAGCCTGGCGCCGCGTTATCAGGGGCAAGGTTTTGCTACGGAAGCGTTGCGCGGGGTGCTTGGCTACGTTTTCGAAACGCTGCATAAGCATCGCGTGTTTGGTTCGGTTGATCCGCGCAATGAGCCGTCCATGCGGCTGTTGGTAGCTATTGGCATGCGTCAGGAAGCGCATTTTCATGAAAGTTATCGTTGCGCCGATGGCTGGGCCGATGACGTCATTTTTGCCATGTTGGAGCGAGAGTGGTCGGCGGCTGCTTTATCGGAACGGGCAAACCATTAAGCTGTAGCGGCTCTCGCCACCGCCTGTGTGTCCATGTCCAGCAATTCTTTTGGCAAATTGTTTACCGTCACGACCTTTGGCGAAAGCCATGGGCCGGCGATTGGCTGTGTGATTGACGGCTGTCCGCCGGGCTTGCCCATCAGTGCGGAAGAATTCCGTGCTGATTTGGTGCGCCGCGCCACCGGGCGCAGTCGCTATACCTCGCAGCGACACGAAACGGATGAGGTGGAAATCCTTTCCGGTGTGTACGAGGGCAAGACGACCGGCACGCCGTTGGCGTTGTTGATCCGCAATGTCGATCAGCGCAGCAAAGACTACGGCGGCATTGAGCAGACCTTCCGGCCGGGCCACGCCGACTATACCTATTGGCAGAAATACGGCATCCGTGACCCGCGCGGCGGTGGCCGTTCCTCGGCCCGGGAAACCACGATGCGGGTGGCCGCTGGCGTCGTGGCCAAGAAATGGCTGGCCGAACGTTACGGTGTGCGCGTACGCGGTTATTTAGCGCAAATTGGAGATCTGACGCCGGACAGCTTCGATTGGAATGCGGTCGAGGACAATCCGTTTTTCTGGCCCGACACGGCGCAAGTCACTGCGTTGGAAGCCTATATCAACACCTTACGCAAAGCCGGCGACTCTGTCGGCGCGCGCGTCAACGTGGTGGCTGTCGGCGTGCCGCCCGGTTGGGGTGAGCCGGTTTACGGCAAGCTGGATGCGGATTTGGCGAGTGCGCTGATGTCGATCAACGCCGTCAAAGGCGTCGAGATTGGCGATGGCTTTGCCGCAGTTCAGCAGCGCGGTAGCGAACACCGAGACGAAATGACAATGGACGGCTTCGCGTCCAATCATGCCGGCGGCATTCTTGGCGGCATCAGCAGCGGTCAACCGGTGACGGCGTCGATTGTGCTGAAGCCTACCTCCAGTATTTTGATTCCCGGCCACAGCGTAAACCTGGCGGGTGAGCCGGTTGACGTGGTGACCAAAGGGCGGCATGACCCCTGCGTCGGCATTCGAGCCACGCCGATTGCTGAAGCGATGATGGCGTTGGTATTGATGGATCACGCCTTACGGCAGCGCGCGCAGTGCGGCGATGTCGGTGAGGTCGCACCGAGGATTCCGGGCTCATCCAAGTTTCAAGGTGAGCCGGAGTGACGGCAAACAAACCGAAAGTGTGGGTATCGCGGCCGACTTATCCCGACATCATTGCGCGCCTTGATGAGCACTTTGAGGTACTTGCCGAGGCGCAGGAAACCAAGTTTTCATCGGCGCAGTTGGCGGTAAAGCTGGCGGATGTGGATGCGGCGATTGTTGGATTAAAGGATCGTATCGGCGCCGTCGAAGTGGCTGGCGCGAAGCGGCTGCGCCTGGTGGCTGACCTCAGCGCAGGTTATGACAACCTCGACCTCGTAGCGTTGACGTCCGCCGGAATCGCTGCCACCAACACAACCGGCGCTTTGAATGACAGCGTGGCTGATTACACCTGGGCGTTGCTGCTCGGCGCGGCGCGGCGGGTCAACGCCGCGGAGCGCTGGCTGCGTGACGGTCAGTGGCAAGCTACTGAGTTTGGTGGGTGGTTAGGTCTTGGTTTACGCGGGCGCACGTTGGGCATCCTTGGAATGGGCAAGATCGGCCAGGCGGTTGCGCATCGAGCCGTTGGTTTCGGCGTGAACGTGATCTATCACAATCGTTCGCGGCTGCCGTTGGCGGTCGAAGACGAGTGTCATGCGCGCTATGTGGAGCTGGCGGCGTTGTTGCGCGAATCGGACTTTCTGGTGTTGGCGCTACCGCTGACGCCGCACAATCGGCACCTTATTGGCGCCGCCGAGCTGGCCGCCATGAAACCCACGGCCGTCTTGGTGAATATCGCCCGTGGCGGCATTGTGGATGACGCCGCCTTGGCGGCTGCACTAGCGCACGGTGGTATCGCCGCTGCTGCTTTGGATGTGTTTGAAGGTGAACCCGGCGTGCATCCAGCGTTGCTAAAACTGGATAATGTGCTGTTGAGTCCGCATATCGCCAGCGCAACGCATGATGCCCGGCGCGCCATGACGGCGCTGGCAGTTGATAATGTGCAGGCGATGTTTGGCTATGGCCCGTATGCGGGTCAGCCACCCAATATTCTCAATCCGGCGGCACTTGCTGCGGTCGGTGCGCCACTTACTCTCGATTAAAGAATTTCATTCATGAGTCAAAAGAGCAGTTACAAAGTTGCCATGGTCGGCGCGACCGGTGCCGTCGGCGAGGCTTTGCTGGCGATACTTGCCGAACGTAATTTCCCGGTGAGTGAATTGGTGCCGTTGGCGAGCGAGCGCTCGGCTGGATCGAAGATTACCTTTGCCGGCAAGGAAGTCACGGTTCAGTTGCTGGAGACCTACGATTTTGCGGGCATCGATATTGCGTTCTTCTCTGCCGGTGGGGCAGTTAGCAAAGTACATGCGCCACGGGCGGCGGCGGCCGGTGCCGTGGTGATCGACAACACGTCCGAATTTCGCTATCAAGATGACATCCCGCTGGTGGTCAGCGAAGTCAACCCGCACGCCATTGCGGACTACACCCACCACGGCATTATCGCCAACCCGAACTGCTCGACCATGCAGCTGCTGGTCGCGCTGGCGCCGATTCATCGTGCGGTCGGGATCGAGCGCATTAACGTGGCGACCTATCAGTCCGTCTCAGGTGCGGGGCGGTTAGGCATGGAGGAGTTGGGCAAACAGACGGCGGCCTTGCTGAACTTCAAAAGCGTCGAGCCGGCCAAGAAATTTCCGGTGCAGATCGCGTTTAATGTCATTCCACACATTGACGAGTTTCAGCCCAATGGCTACACCAAGGAAGAAATGAAGCTGGTGTGGGAAACCCGGAAAATTTTGGAAGATGAGTCCATTCAGGTGAATCCGACCGCGGTTCGTGTTCCGGTTTTCTATGGCCACTCGGAAGCGGTGCACATTGAGACTAGCGAGAAGATTACGGCCGAGCAGGCACGCGCCTTACTGGCGAAAGCGCCCGGTGTGGTGCTGATGGACGAGCGGAAGGCGGGTGGTTACCCGACGCCGGTTTCCGATGCGGCAGGCAGCGATGGTGTGTTTGTTGGTCGCATTCGTGAAGATATTTCGCACGAACGTGGGCTTGACCTCTGGGTGGTTTCCGACAATATCCGCAAGGGCGCGGCGTTGAATGCCGTGCAAATCGCGGAATTGTTGGTTCAGGATTACCTGTAAATGAGAAGTTGGCCATGCTGGGTGATTGTCGCTTGCGCCGTGTCAGTATCGGCGTGGGCTGCGCAAGCGCCGTCCAAGCCGGCGCCGGCTGGTGCAGCAAGTGCGGCACCGATCAGCGCCGCGCAGACCACGCAGCGTTTGGCGCAACGTCGGGCCGAAGTGGCACGTTTGCAACAGGCAGTAAATCAGCAGGAATCACATAGCAAGCAGGCTAACGAGCAGTTACAGCAGCAAGATGCACAAATTCGTAAGCTACAAAAACAATTACAAATATTGCCCAAAACGACGTCCTCCGCAGGCCGCTAAGACGCCGTAACTGCTAAGAAGGCGCTGCAACAATGTCGCGCAAGTATTCGTCACAGCTATTGTTGATTGGTTAACATCTAATTAAAGTGGCGCAGCGAATGGGGAAACGTTCACTACTGTGGAACCACTATCAACATTATGAATAGCGCCAAAATCGTTCGGGGGAGCACGCGATGAATCGTTCGTTGAAGTTGTCGATGTTGATGGCGTTGGCGTTAGGTAGCAGCCAGGTCATGGCGCTGGATCTGGGCCAGGTTCAAGTCAAGTCTACGTTGGGGCAGCCGCTGTTGGCAGAGATACCGCTGCATCCGGTCAATCCGGGTGAAATGCAGGGTCTTACCGTGCAACTGGCCTCCAGCGAGGAATTCGCGCGGGCAGGTATTGTGGGCGGTCGCACCAAATTGCCGCTGCAGTTTACCGTGGCAACCAATGGTGTTGGTCAGCCGGTAATTCGCATCACGAGCGCTACCGCGGTGGACGACCCGTACCTCGACCTGTTGCTGGAAGTAAACGGCAAGGCAGGCAAAAGCGTGCGCGAGTTTGCCATTTTGCTCGATCCACCGCATAGCGCGGCGGCTGCGCCAGCGATCGCCGCTGCGCTGCTGCCTTCACGTTCGGCCGCAGCGCCGGCCGCGCGGACGCCTACGCCAGTGGCTGTGGCTGTGGCGAAGCGTAGCAACACCGCGGAACAACCCAAGGCGGCAGCGAAATCGGCTGCGGCCGGCGGGGATCATTACGGCCCGGTAGAGCGCGGGCAGACTTTGTCGAGCATCGCTCGTAGTCGTGCCGTGTCTGGTGTCAGCGAGCCACAAATGTTGTTGGCCATCAAACAAGCCAACCCCGATGCATTTTTCCGCGACAATATCAACGCACTGAAAGCGGGTGCGGTGCTGCGAATTCCCACGGCTGCGGAAGCGCAGACGATGACGGTGGCGGCAGCGATGGCTGAAGCGCGCCAGCAGAACAGCGATTGGCGTTCGCCCACGCCGTCGACCGCAACGACCACGGTTGCTGATGCTGCTACGCGTCCAACCGCATCCAGCGCGCCGTCGTCTGCGGCCAGTGATTTGGGTGACCGGCTGGCTTTGGTTCCGGCCAAAGACGGCAGCAGTGCGAACGGTAAAGGCGGTAGTACGACGGGCAAAGGCAACCAAGCGGCACAGCAGGAGTTATTGCGCGCGCAGGAAGGCCTGTCCAGCGCGCAACAGCAAACGACTGAGCTGCAGTCTCGCCTGAAAGATTTGGAAGACATCAACGGCAAGAACGCACGTTTGCTGTCGTTGAAGGACAACGAAATTGCCGAGCTGCAGAACAAGCTAGCTGCCGCACGTAAGGCCGCCGGTATGCCAGTGGCAGCAGTTGCGCCAGGGTCGGCGCCGACCGCGGCACCGACTAACAGCGATGCGACTAGCGATGCGAGCGTTGTTAGCGTGGCCACAGCAGCTTCCGCGGCAGCCCCCGCAGCGGATGAGGGCGCCAAGTTAAACAGCGACGCGGCAACAGTCGCTGCCAGTACGTCAGTACTTACGCCGGCTAGCAGTCCGGTGGTGGCAAGCACGCCGGTCGCTGAACCCGCTACCGTCAAGCCTGCAGCCGTTGCTCAGCCGACGCCGGCGGCAGCAGCGCCGGCTGAGCAGCCGTGGTACATGCAGACATGGGCGTGGGCAGCGGCTGGTGGTGTGGCGGTCTTGTTGCTCTTGCTCGCTCTGCTAGGTCGCCGCAAAGGCCAAGGAGTCGCTGGGAAGAGGTCGGTATCCTCGTTGTCGTCCCACTTTGGTGAGGACGCTTCCACGGCATCAGCGCCGGGTTTAAGCGATGATCCTGATCAGGCCGAATTACTCAACCAATTGGGCGAACACCCAGACGACGTCAATCTGAACCTGGAACTGGTCACGCTGTATTACTCGCGTCGCGACGTTGAGCATTTTGAGGCGGCCGCCGAAGCTATGCATGCGCATATAAGCGACCCGCAGCAGGATGAATGGCAAGACGTGTTGCACATGGGCGAGGACTTGGCGCCGACCCATCCCTTGTTCGACCATCATCAGACGTTGCCAGCTGATGCCGAGGCGGCGGCGCGGCAAGAGTTTGATATCGACGCCTACGCGCCGGTCGATACGACGGTGCCACCGCCGGTGCCGGCGTCACGCTCGTCTGCGCCAAAGCCGGTCAGTGAGTACAACTTCAACTTTGACCTGACTCGTTCTGATGCGGCAATGGAAGAGGCTACTTCGGTATCGAAGGCCTCATTACGTGACACGGTGCCACCGCTGCTCGATACGGACGAGTCGGTTGCTACCGCTGCGTCGGACGAGCCGATTAAGCCCATTGAGTCAACCGATTCGGCCGATTCAGCGCTGGATTGGCAGTTCGATGACGTGGACGCAGGACAGGCGCCGGGTGTTGCCGGATCGGCTGATGCTGGGTTCAGTGACGACCCGGTCGATACCAAATTGGACTTGGCGCGCGCCTACCTGGACATGGGGGATGCAGATGGTGCCCGTGCCATGCTTGATGAGGTGATCGCTGAGGGCACACAGGTACAGCAGGACGTAGCCAAACGCTTGTTGGAAGGTCTGCAGCAGTAGCTGCGGTAGTAACGACGCAACGCAACGGGCCGGCTTTGCCGGCCCGTTGCGTTGCGGGCTGCTAATCTTGAGCGTCTTTCATCAGGCTGTTTTTACACTTCATGCGTATTGCTCTTGGCATTGAATACGACGGCACCGATTTTTGGGGCTGGCAGCGCCTGCGCGTTGGGCCCAGCGTGCAAGCCGCGGTTGAGCTGGCACTGTCCAAGGTTGCCGCGCACCCCGTCCTGGTTAGTTGTGCCGGGCGTACCGATACCGGCGTGCACGGGCGTTGTCAGGTCGTGCACTTTGATACCGCGGCTCAGCGCGACATGCGCGGCTGGACGCTGGGTGCTTGTTCAAACCTTCCCGCTAGCGTGGCGGTGATCTGGGCGCAGCCGGTGGCGGAGGAATTTCACGCACGCTATGCCGCGCGCAGCCGCCGCTATCGTTATCACATTCTCAATCGCCCCATCCGCGCTGCCCTGGATGCGCGCTTTGTCACGTGGGAACGCTTGCCACTAGACACTGAGCGGATGCATGAAGCCGCCCAAGCGCTGCTCGGCATGCACGACTTCACGTCGTTTCGGGCGTTGTCCTGTCAAGCCAAACACCCACGGCGCAATGTACTGGCGGTCAGTGTGCGGCGTGATGGTGAGCAGGTCTTTGTCGACATTGAAGCGAACGGATTTTTGCATCACATGGTGCGCAATATTGTCGGGTCGTTGCTGATGATTGGCCGCGGCGAGCGACCGGTGGAATGGTTGGCCGAATTACTGGTCGCCTGCAATCGCCAAGTGGCGGGCCCAACGGCATTGTCGTCTGGGTTGACCTTTATTGGCCCACGTTACGAAGCGCATTGGGGCTTGCCCGAGCAGGTGCGCCTTGCTGAAGTGAGTGCGCTGTGACACGGATTAAATGCTGTGGCATGACTCGCGTCGAAGACGCGATATTGGCGGCGCGGCTCGGTGCTGATGCCATTGGCGTGGTGTTCACCGCGCGTAGTAAGCGTCGAGTGACGCTGGCGCGGGCACGTGAAATCATCGATGCATTGCCGCCCTTCGTGGACTCCGTGGCGCTGTTCATGGACGACGACGCGGCACTGGTGCAGCAAGTGATTAATGACGTACGGCCGACCTTGCTGCAGTTCCACGGCGCCGAAAGTGACACCTGGTGCATGCAGTTTGATCGCCCATTTTTGAAAGCCATTGCGATGGGCGAGGGTGCGTCCGGGCTGGCGCGACTGCGAGATTACCCGCATGCCGCTGCGGTGTTACTAGATGGCCACGTTCCCGGTGAAGCGGGCGGCACCGGCAAGACGTTTGACTGGTCACTATTGCCGAAGAATCTGACACAACCGCTGATCTTGGCGGGAGGTTTGCATCCAGACAATGTCGGTGATGCCGTACGCGCGCTACACCCTTGGGCAGTAGATGTCGCCAGTGGCGTTGAAGCGGCGCCCGGTATCAAGGACCCGAAGCGGTTGGAAGCGTTCATTCGAGCGGTTCGCATGGCGGACGCGGAGTAAGCGAGATGCCTGCTGCCATCGACGAGTATCGCGACACGGGCCAATCGCTTGGTCTTGATGACCTTGTTGCGCGAGAACGACCACTGGTGATACGTGGTCTTTGTCGCGCTTGGCCGATGGTGGCGTGGGCCAAGCAATCGGATACCGCATTTGCGCAGGGGCTGGCGCAGTCGGATAACGGTAGCGAAGTTGACGCACTGCTGATGCCAGCGACCGAGGACGGTGTAGTTGGCTACAACGCTGATTTCGACGGCTTCAACTATGCGCATCACCGTATCTCGATTACCCAAGGGTTACAGCGGCTGGCGCAATACAGCCGCCAGGAAAACCCACCTGGGTTGGCGATTCAGAGCGCGCTGATCGCTGCGTGCTTGCCCGGGTTGCTGGCTGAGCACGTCGTTCCGTTTCTCGGTAGTGAGATCCAGCCGCGTATTTGGATCGGCAACAAAGTCACTACGCCGGTGCATTTTGACGAATACCACAACGTGGCATGTGTGGCCTGCGGCGTGCGTCGATTTACTCTGTTTGCACCCGAACAAGCACGCAATTTATATATCGGTCCGCTGGATTTCGCACCGACGGGCACGGCGATTGGCATTGCTCGGCTTGATCGCCCCGATGACTCACGCTTTCCTCGCTTGAAGCAGGCGCTCGCCGAAGCGCTGGTCGCTGATTTGCAGCCGGGTGACGCCATCTACATTCCGCCGATGTGGTGGCATCACGTGCAGTCACTGCAGCAGATCAACGCACTGGTGAACTACTGGTGGAAACCAGCGTCAGCCACCGCGCAGGCGCCGAATACTGCCCTCGGTTGTCTCATGCATTGCATCCTTACCTTCCGTTCGTTGCCGTCAGCCGAGCGAGCCGCATGGAAAAATCTGCTGGACTATTACGTGTTCAGCGATGAAGACCCCGCCGCACATCTTCCCGCTAGTCGGCGCGGCATCCTTGGCGAGCTAACTGCCGAGCAATTGACAGCGTTCAGAGAAGCGATTCGACGTTATCTTTGACCCCATCCGCTAAGATAGTTGCCTGCCTGTAGGAGCCCACGTATGGGTGAGGCCTTTGATGGTCCGCGCGTGAGAACTTCACGTGTCAGGCGTGCTCCTACGATCATCGAGTGACTACATGAGCAAGATTGTGGATTACAACGCTTACCCCGACGCCCACGGCCGCTTTGGCGATTACGGCGGTAGCTACGTTGCTGAAACCCTGATGGCGCCGCTAGCCGATTTGACCGCCGCCTACTTGCGCCTGCGTGAAGATCCGGCGTTTGTTGCTGAGCTTGATCGCGATCTCAAATACTACGTTGGCCGCCCCAGCCCGATTTATCACGCCGAGCGCTTGTCCAAGCAAATTGGCGGCGCGCGCATCTTGCTCAAGCGCGAAGATTTAAACCACACCGGCGCGCACAAGATCAACAACACCGTGGGCCAGGCCTTGGTCGCGCGTGCCATGGGCAAAACTCGCATCATCGCTGAAACCGGTGCCGGCCAGCATGGCGTTGCCAGCGCGACGGTGGCGGCACGGCTTGGTTTGAAGTGTGTTGTGTACATGGGCGCCGTCGATATTGAACGGCAGAAGATCAACGTCTATCGGATGAAACTGCTGGGTGCGGAGGTTGTCCCGGTGACCTCGGGTTCGAAGACGCTGAAGGACGCGCTGAACGAGGCCATGCGTGATTGGGTCACTAATGTCGCTGACACGTATTACATCATTGGCACGGTTGCTGGCCCGCATCCGTACCCGATGATGGTGCGCGATTTCAACGCCGTAGTGGGGCGCGAAGCGCGTGCACAAATGCTCGAGCAGTTCGGTCGCTTGCCAGATGTGCTGACCGCCTGCGTTGGCGGCGGATCGAATGCCATCGGCTTGTTCCATGCTTTCTTGAATGATGCCGACGTACGCATGGTTGGGGCGGAAGCGGCTGGTCGCGGCATTGCCAGCGGACAACATGCAGCGTCGTTGTCGGCAGGACGTCCGGGTGTGTTGCACGGCAACCGCACCTACGTGTTGTGCGATGACAACGGTCAGATCACCGAAACGCATTCCGTTTCTGCTGGCTTGGATTATCCGGGCGTTGGTCCGGAACACGCCTTTTTGAAGGATGCCGGACGCGCCCAGTATGTGGGCGTTACCGACGAAGAAGCGTTACAGGCGTTTCATTTACTGGCTCGCACCGAAGGCATTCTGGCGGCGCTGGAATCAAGTCATGCCGTAGCGCAAGCCATCAAACTGGCACGCGAGCTACCCCAAGATGGCTTGGTGTTGTGCAATTTGTCCGGCCGTGGCGACAAGGACGTACACACGATTGCGGCGTTGGAAGGGGTTGAGGTATGAGGCACGATCGAGCGACTCAAATTTAGTGGTGAGAGAGCTAAAGAAAGTAAATGGTTGTTCTCTCCGACATCGGCAGGTACTTACAGTGAATACTCGTTTCTCACTTCTCCTTACTCGTTTCTCGCACTCATGAGCCGCATTGATCGACGTTTCGCCGAGTTGAAGGCATCTGGCCGCACGGGTTTGATTCCTTTCGTGACTGCCGGTGATCCAGCCCCGCAACACGTGGTGTCGATGCTGCACTCGCTGGTTGATGCGGGCGCCGATCTGATTGAGATGGGTGTGCCGTTTTCTGACCCAATGGCGGATGGCGAAGTAATTCAGCACGCTAGCGAGCGGGCCATTGCCAAGCACGTGGGTCTGCACGAAGTGCTCGCCTGGGTTGCAGAATTTCGTCGCAACGACGCCCACACGCCGATCGTGTTGATGGGTTATGTCAATCCGGTTGAAATTTACGGCTATTCGCAGTTTGCACAAGACGCGGCTAACGCGGGCGTGGATGGCGTGTTGCTGGTGGATTGTCCGTTGGAAGAATCCGCCATTTTGCAATCGCTACGTGAAGTGGGGTTGCAGCAAATTTTGCTGGCTGCGCCTACCACCGCACCCGACCGTATGGTGCAGCTGTGCAAGGCGGCGAGGGGTTTCCTGTATTATGTGTCGTTCGCAGGGATCACCGGTGGTGGCCAATTAAGCACGGCTGATATTGCCGCACGAGTGGCCGATATCCGTGCTCATGCGCAAACACCAGTGGCTGTCGGTTTTGGTATTCGCGACGCCGCCAGTGCGGTAGCCGTAGCAAGCTTCGCCGACGCGGTGGTTATGGGTAGCGCTTTGGTCGCCTGCCTAGCCGGTGCGACAACGGCGGCAGACATTGATAAGCGGGTGCACACTTTTCTCGCACCTGTGCGCGCAGCGTTAGACGCGCGCAAGTTGCCATAGTGCAAATCGCCGCGGCATGTGCAGGTTGCATGCCCGTAAACGGCGCTCACGATTAGTTGGGATGATGCGATGAATTGGTTGCAGAAGATCATGAACCCGAGCGCTCGTACGCAGGTTCCGAGTGCAGGTAAGGGTTCGGTGCCAGAAGGCGTGTGGGAGAAGTGCAGCGGCTGCGGGGCGGTGCTGTATCGGCCAGAGTTGGACCGCAATTTGATGGTGTGCCCTAAGTGCGGCCATCACCACTCCATTAGTGCGCGCACGCGGTTGAATGCGTTCCTTGATGAAGGCTCTGCCAAAGAGTTGTGGGCCAGCATGGAGCCGACCGATCCATTGAAATTCCGCGATACCAAAAAGTATCGTGACCGGATCGTCGCCGCACAGAAAAAGACCGGCGCCAAAGACGCGCTGTTAGTTCTGAACGGCAAGTTGAAGGGGCGTCCGCTCGTTGCTGTCGCTTTCGAGTTTGCCTACATGGGCGGCTCGATGGGTTCGGTGGTGGGTGAGAAATTCACCCGCGCCGCAGAACGCGCGTTGGCGGATCACAGTGCCTTGGTGTGCTTCACCGCTACCGGCGGTGCGCGCATGCAGGAAGCACTGTTCTCGCTGATGCAGATGGCGAAGACGTCCGCGGCGCTGGCGCGCTTGCGCAAGGCTGGGGTGCCCTACATCAGCGTGCTCACCTACCCGACGACTGGCGGCGTGTCTGCCAGCCTCGGCATGCTGGGTGACATCAACATTGGCGAGCCGAAAGCGCTGATCGGTTTCGCCGGCCCGCGGGTGATTGCGCAAACCGTGCGTGAAACATTGCCGGAAGGCTTTCAGCGTTCCGAGTTCTTAGTGGATCATGGCGCGATTGACATGATTGTTGATCGTCGTGAGATGCGCGATAAAGTGGCAGATCTGCTGGGCATTCTTACGAAGGCGCAACGCGCGGCGTAACTGTTATGCGGTTGTCCACAGCGGCGGTGCAAAGCTGCCAGTAAAGCCTGTGGACAACCGACGTTCGCGTCTTGTGGATCAACCACTTGTGACGCGCTGCTTAAAAATTAGCCAGTGCGTTGAAACCGACGCGTAGCGGTCGTAGGTCGTCCAACGATCACCTCACCACCTAGTTTTCCACAGCACGCGTGCATAGTTGTGCTGCAAGCCTGTGCACAACTCGTCATCCGGCCTTTGCCAACAAGCACTTGCTACACGCTGCTTAAATAGTGACCACGTGCGCTACGTGGTGGAAAGTTTTCCACAGCAGGAGTGCAGTACTACGCGTATATCCTGTGGATGAAATAGCCTATGTGCTTGACTGCAAACGAGCTTGTGACGCCGTGCGCAAAAATTACGCAGCAAGGCACCAGTGACTTGCGCAAACTGCGTTCGCTGATCAGCACTGTTACAAAGATTGAAGGCCGTGCGCCGCGATCGTTTGGCGGGGCGTTTCACACACTGGCCAAGCGCGCCACTCGCCACGTGATGACGATGCATCATTCGCATCATCTTGCGACAGTCACGTACACTCAAGCGCTACACATACGACGGACGGACAAATGATGAAGCGACTTATTTTGGCATTCGTATTGGCTGGGCTGGCTGGTTCCGCGATGGCGGCCGACGCTCCCACCTTGCCGACTACGCCCGCGGTGGCTGGCGCGGAGGTCTACATTATTTCGCCCGCCAACGGCGCCACGGTAAAGCCAGATGTCACCGTGCGCTTTGGTTTGAAAGGCATGGGTGTGGCACCAGCTGGCGTAGCGAAAGAGCACACCGGCCATCATCACTTGCTGGTGGATGTCACTGAGTTACCAGCTGCCGGCCAACCTATCCTGGCTGATGCTAACCACGTTCACTTCGGTGGTGGGCAGACTGAAACGACGCTGAAGCTGAAGCCGGGTGTACACACGCTGCAGTTGGAATTGGCGGACATGAACCACGTTCCGTTTGTACCGGCGCTGGTGTCTAAGAAAATCACTATTCACGTCAAGTGACGGCTCGCTGACGAGTGCGTGAGACGCGCGCGCGTTGCACCGGTGGTCGGTGGGTTAGCGACCGAAGTACACCGACACACCCAAGTTGGCTTGCCACGGCGTGGCTGCTCCACTCAGTCGCCGATCAAATCCAGCATCCAGCTGTGTGCGCGAATTGAGCATCCACGCCAGTCCAGTGCCCGCCAGTGTGCCGTTGCCTCGGTTTGCTAGGTGCACGGCAACGGCCTCGGCATAAATGGTCAGAGAAGGAGTGACCGTGAAGTTGTCGCTGAGGGCTAGCGTCATGCTGTCCTTGCCGTTGCTGCGGATGTTCTCGAGGTAGGTGCCGAGTGATTGCTCGGCATTCACTTCTAGGTTGACCTGTGCGCCGAGCAGATATTGTCGGTGATCGTCGCGGAAATCTTTGGCGCCGTCGGTCCATTCCACACTGCCTAGTAGTCCCCAACTAAAGCCTTGGTTGGACGACGGCAGCGCCAGCTTGAGGGCGAGGTGGCTGTCGCCGTGGCCGTGGCGGGTGATGGCTGCGCTAGCGCTGGTTTGTTGCAGCAGGTTGTAAAGCGAAGTTCCGAACTGTAGTTCCAGCGGGCCGCCAAGGCCGACGCGTAGCAGGCTATCCGCGCTGAATTGCGAGCTGCTGATGCCGTCTTGCCGATCACGATTCCAGTCTGGCAAGCCTTGCTCGATGATGATGTCGCCCGCGCTCAACACGACCGGCGTGAAGCCGTAGCCCGGCCGATCGTAACCAGGGTTGCTTGCCGCGGTGGCGGTTGCGCTTGCGCCTAGACCAAGCAACGCCAAGGCGAGAAGCAGCCACGTGTGTGGGTGACGGCTTGCGTGGACGCACCAACGAAGGTTTACGTTGCGGGATCGGCTAAAATGCACAGTTACGCTCCACCCTCTTCGAAGAATCCCATGACCGTACGCACACGCTTCGCCCCTAGTCCCACTGGATTTTTGCACATTGGTGGCGCTCGTACCGCGCTTTACTGTTGGCTAGAGTCGCGTCGCCGCGGCGGTCAATTTGTGTTGCGCATTGAGGATACTGATCGCGAGCGTTCGACTGACGCGGCGGTGCAAGCCATTCTTGATGCCATGCAGTGGCTCGGTTTGAGTCACGACGAAGGTCCGTTTTATCAGACGCAGCGGCAGGCGCGTTACAAACAGGTTGCTGATGAACTGCTGGCCGCCGGCAAGGCGTATTACGCCTATGAGAGCAAGGCTGAGATTGAAGCGATGCGTGAGACCGCGATGGCAAACGGTGAGAAGCCGCGCTACAACGGCTACTACCGTGATCGCAATGAGCCGTACCGCGAAGACCCCAATCGCGTCATTCGTTTCCGCAATCCGACCGAAGGTTCGGTGGTATTTGACGACAAAGTGAAAGGACGCATTGAGTGGAGCAACAGCGAGCTGGACGACTTGGTGATGTATCGCTCCGATGGTTGGCCGACTTACAACTTTGCTGTGGTGGTGGACGACATCGACATGGGCATTACCGAGGTCATTCGCGGCGACGACCACGTCAATAACACGCCACGCCAGATCAACATTTACCACGCGCTTGGCGCGAAGGTGCCAGAGTTTGCGCACCTCCCCATGATTCTCGATCAGGAAGGCAAAAAGCTTTCCAAACGCACCAATGCCGTTAGTGCCATGGCCTATCGGGAAGATGGCTTTCTGCCACAGGCGTTGTTGAATTACCTGGTGCGACTGGGCTGGTCACACGGTGATCAGGAAATTTTCTCGCGCGAAGAAATGATTGCGCTGTTCGACATCGCTGACGTTAATAAGGCGGCGTCGAGGTTTGATACCGACAAGTTGGCTTGGCTCAATCAGCACTATTTGAAGACGGATGATCCGCAGACCCTGGTGTCCGAGTTTGAGTGGCACCTCGCCCGCGCCGGTATCGACGCCAGCCATGGCCCTGATTCGCTGGGTGTAATTTTGGCACTGCGTGATCGCGTGCATACATTCAAGGAAATGGTCGAGCGCGCCAGTATTTGGTACGGCCCCATCGTTACCTGGGACGAGAAGGCGGTGACCAAGCAGTTGAAGGGAGCCAACGGGGTGCCGGTGTTACAGGGATTGCGTAATTTCCTGCAGGCGGCGCCGGGTTGGTCACGCGAAAACGTGCACGATGCCGTGGCCCATGTCGCCGCTGAACTGGAACTTGGGCTGGGTAAAGTTGCCCAACCGTTGCGCGTGGCGATGACTGGGACGCAAGTGTCGCCGTCCATTGAAGACACGGTGTTTCTGACCGGCCGTGAAGAAGCGTTCAAACGGATCGACGCGGCGCTTGCCATGGCGCAAAGTTGAATCCCTGAGTCCTCGCTAGCTGGCCGCCGTATGACAACGTCGATACGTGATGGATGAATTACTTGCCAAAGCGGTGCAAGGCGTCGATGTAAACGCACCGGGCGCGTTTTGGCACGTCTTCGTCAACTTGCTCGTCATGGTGCCGTGGGTAGCCATGTTCTGGTGGAACGTCGCCTTTATCGCGGTCGGTGCCTTGCTTGGATGGTGGCGCGGGCGTTTGTGGGAGGGCGTAGTTTGGGCTGCCGTGTTGGGTCCGTTGGGTTGGATCGTGATATGCGTGAAGCGGCGCGTCGTCCCGTCAGTTCCGCCGCCGCTGCCTCGACGAGGCTAGCTGAATGGTTAAGCTGACCGCGGTGTATTATTTATAAAGAGGTGAACGTTTTGGCTCACGACCCTGTTGGCAACTTGCATCCACATCACTCGCATCACTTGGATGCCAAGGGTTTTGTGTGCGCGGTGGAGGAGGTCTGCGAGCAGCGTGGTCTGCGCTTGACGCCACTGCGCAAAGAAGTGCTACAGCTTATCGCTGCTTCGGAAAAGCCCATCAAAGCGTACGACTTGCTTGATTTGCTTCGCGAGAAGCACAGTAACGCAGCACCACCCACGGTTTATCGCGCGCTCGATTTCCTGTTGGAAAATGCGTTCATTCACAAGCTGGAGTCGATCAACGCGTTCGTCTCCTGCTATCACCCAGCACACGCGCATCAAGTACCGTTTCTCATCTGCGACGTGTGCCTTAGTGCACAGGAAGTCTGTGATGACCGCGTGGCCGAACTGATTGAAGCGCAGGCCAAGTCGCTGGGCTTCTCGCCACAAGCGCAAACACTTGAAGTGCATGGCACGTGTAAGCAGTGCCGTAAGGCGTAACGCCAGCAATGCTGGAGTCGCAGCTGGCCGGCTTGATCGACCACTGAGCGAGACCGTGCAACTACCGCGGGTTTCTGTGCGTATAACGACATCGCGCGGCTAACTGTCTGCAACCTTCTGCCGCTGGGGCGGTCTCTTTTCGGCGGTCAGTTTGCCATTATAGTATTTTCGTATGTTATAAAGTAACATACATTATCTGGACCATAGAGTTCAGCAGCAACGGTTGGTAGCGCACAGCAATGGATCTTCAAGAAACCCCTAAATCTCGTTGGTGGCACGCAGCTGATCGCGTTGGTGCGGCGGCATCATTTCTGTGTGCCATTCACTGCGCGTTGTTGCCCTTTGTATTGACTCTATTGCCGTTGCTTGGCATGGAGTTTCTTGCCAGCCATACGTTTGAGCGCAATTTCGTACTGTTCGCCTGCGTGCTTGCATCGTTCGCGCTGATTCGTGGCTTCCGTCGTCATCAGAACGCGTTGCCGCTATGGTTAGCGACACCGGGGCTAGCACTACTGTTGCTCGGCGTTACCCCCTTCGCCGAAAGCTATTCCATCGTGTTGCACAGCGTGTTGGTGAGCTGCGGTGGTTTGTTGTTGGCGGCCGCGCACTTCGTCAATTTGCGTCGCGACAGTCGTGCGGGTTTTGCCCATGCCCACGTCCATAGTGCGCAGTGCGCACACTAAGTTCGGCCCATCGCGTCGCTAAGTGATTGTGTAACGCCGCCCGCGCTTTCTAGCATGCGTTCATGAGCACTACTTCCTTGCCATCAGCGCACCATTCCCACGCTTCGCACACCTTGTCGGAGCCAGCGGGCATGCCGACAAGTCGCAAGCGTAAATTGCTATTTGCGTTTGTACTGACCGTGCTGATGATGGTGATTGAAGTCATCGGTGGCTTCTGGTCCGGCTCATTGGCCTTGCTGACTGATGCGGCGCACATGGTGGTCGACTCACTGGCGTTGCTATTGGCGTTTGTCGGCGCCTGGATGGCGACCAAGCCTGCGGATTCACGACGCAGTTATGGCTACGGTCGAACGGAAGTGCTGGCTGGATTTGTCAGTGCATTGAGCCAGTTTGTTTTGGTCGGCTGGATCATCTACGAAGCAATCGTTCGTCTGTTACACCCGAGTGAAATCCTTTCTGGCGTGATGCTGGTGGTCGCCATCGCCGGCCTGTTGGTGAACATGTTGGTGCTGCGCGTCTTGCATGGGCATGCACACGACGATGTGAACTTGGCTGGCGCCAGCTTGCATGTGTTGGGTGATTTGTTGGGATCGGTAGCGGCGGTCGTTGCTGCTTTGGCCATCCGCTGGTTTGACTGGCTCTGGGCAGACCCGGCATTGTCGCTCTTAGTGTCCCTATTAATTCTTGTCAGTTCGTGGCGTTTGCTGCGGCGCTCAGCGCATATTTTGTTGGAAGGCGTCCCTGAAGGTATGGATAGCGCGGTGGTGCAGGTGGCGTTGTGTGGCGCGCACGAATCCATCTGTGACGTGCACCATCTTCATGTGTGGCAACTGGCGTCCGGCTCGCGGATGGCGACCTTGCATGCCGAATTGCGCGAGAACGCTGACAGCGGGCCGGCGATGTTAGCGATCAAGCAGGTGTTGCGCGAACGTTTTGATATTCAGCATGTCACGGTGCAGATTGACCCCAGTGGATGTCCTGATCAGAAGCTGGATTGTGATGGTCATACCCACTCTTAAAGTTGCCAGATCATTCACTCGGTACGCGGAGGGGTAAAGGGTAGCGATGACCGGGTGATCGACAGGTCCTGCGCGTATCGCGGAAGCTAAGCGGGGGCGGGCGCTGAACAGCAAGCCCACCGTTTATGCCTCACAGCGGCTGGTAGCGTGCCAGTTGGCCTATCCACTGTTATCATGGCAGGCCATTCATCTAACGAATCAAGGAGTTCTCATGGGTAAGGGCGATCGCAAGACCCTTCGCGGCAAGACCTACCGCGGTAGCTACGGCAATGCCCGTGCGCACACCGTTTCGCCAGCTGTGGTTGGCGACAAGGCAACCGTGACCAAGTCGGCAACGGTCAAGTCTGCCGCCGCCAAGCCGGCCGCTGCAAAGAAAGCCGCACCGAAGAAAAAATCAGCCTAAGCCGCTTTGCGCTGAGCTGACAAGATCCCCGCTTGATGCGGGGTTTTTTGTGGGCGGAAATCAGGCTGCTTGTCCCGTCGTGCCAGCGCTTCTGTTGGTATCGGCTCCGGCGATGTTTACGGCGACGCTACGTCCTGGCCTGCTGTAGGCATTAACCCAACCATGTCTGATTAGCGCTGGTTAAGCCTGTCGCTACGATGCCGACAACTGCCGGGAAGTTTAGGCAATAGAACAAATTAATTTGAGCCAAGTGGCATTCACTTCAGCTCACCACCCTCGTGAAGGAGGGGTTCAACTTCGACCACGATTGAGAAGAGTCTGGCGCTCTGAATGACCAGGCATTCGTCAGTGCGACCGCTGTGCCGCCGCTAAACGCCGGGGCGAAAAATGAGCCTTCGTGCCTAATAAACGCTATCCCCCCGGCCTGTGCCGCTTTTCGCAACGCTGCAACGATCATCACGTGAGGCGGAGATTCTATGTAAATAGCGTCTGGACTGATCACCCACTTTCGCTCCATCCGTGTTGCTCCGAAGAATCAATATTGCCGCGGGTAACAGCTGCCGACGGGTCATCGATAGGCCGCCGCGAGGAATCGGTGCGGTGGCGATCACGAATCAGTTAGCGGTCCTTGCTTAGGTTTTTCTCGCTTGTATTGCCGAGTTTGTACTGGCCCGGCATGGTCGTTTAATTTCGTCTTTGTCAGAGAGTGACGCGGATGAATGCTCTCGTTCTCCTCGTGTTTCCTATGTCTGAAATTTTGTGTAGAATGCGATCCACTGTATTAACGCGCTAGTACATTATGAAACGTCGATCATTGGATCCCGAGACCCCGGACGAGTCCGCCGAGCTAAGCCTTTATCAGGCACTACTGTCGTTGAAAAACATCGACGAAATGGGGGCGTTCCTGGGTGATTTGTGCACGCCCGCTGAGTTGGAGGTGATGGTGGACCGCTGGCGCGTCGTGCCATACCTGCTTGAAGGTATGGCGTATCGGACAATCCACGAGCGCACCGCGGTCAGCATCACCACCATTGGCCGGGTGGCGCGTTATCTCAATCAGGGCAACGGTGGCTATATGGCCGCTGCGGCCCGCGCGGCACGGCGGCAATCGCTGGCCGCGAAAAAGGCACAAGCATGAAAGCTCGGGATCGGTTACGTATTGCCATGCAGAAGTCGGGTCGGCTGACCGAGCCAGCGTTGGACTTGCTGACTCGTTGTGGACTGACCTTTCGGCAAAGTCGCGACAAGCTGTTCTGCTTTGGCGAGGGTGAACCGGTTGATTTATTGCTGGTGCGCGACGACGACATTCCCAGCTTGATCGCACAAGGTGTGTGTGACCTCGGCATTGTTGGGCGGAATGTCTTGAATGAGTTCCAGCTTGTGTCCGGTGTCGATGCAGAGCCGCTGGCCGAACTGCGCCCGCTAGGATTCGGCCGCTGCCGCTTGTCCATTGCGGTGCCGCAGGAGCTGGACTATGCCGGGCCGAAGCAACTGGAAGGTAAGCGTATCGCCACCTCTTATCCCGGCTTGCTGGGTGAATGGCTGCGACTGCATGGCGTCAGCGCCGGCGTGATGACGTTGTCCGGTTCCGTCGAAATTGCGCCGAAATTGGGTACGGCGGATGTCATCTGTGACTTGGTCCAAAGCGGGGGGACCCTAGTGGCAAACCAGTTGCGCGAGACCGACGTGCTGTTGGAAAGCGAAGCCGTGCTGGCTGGCCCCTTGACGCTACCGGTGGATGAGCGCCAAGACATGCTGGAGTTGCTGTTGCGGCGACTGGACGGTGTGATCCAAGTACGCGAGTCGCGCTTGCTCATGCTGCAAACCTCGCGTGACACGCTGGACGCGATCACCCGACTGCTCCCTGGCGGACCACAGCCCACCTTGTTGTCGGTGGCCGGCCAGCCGGATCAGTTGATGCTGCAAGCGCTATGTGCCGGTGAGGTGAGTTGGCGCCAATTAGAAGAAATCAAGAAAGCTGGCGCACGCGAGATGTTCGTGTTGCCGGTGGAAAAAATGTTGGCATGAAGACGATCCGCATGATGCTCGCGAGCTTGCCTCTAATCGGTGCGAAGCGGATTAACAGTTACCTAGGGGGCCCTGGGCCTGCTCTTTTGGAGCGGCCCAGCCTCGGTGGAATTGACATGATGAATAGGTCGGTATGAAACGTCTAAATTGGAACGCCTCGGATGAGGCCACGCGTCGCGACGCATTGGCGCGCCCCGCACAATCACGTGGGAATGAATTGCGGCGTGGCGTTGAGAAAATCATCGCCGCCGTGCGCGAGCAGGGTGATACCGCGCTGCGGGAACTCAGCGCGAAATATGATCACTGCGAACTGCCAGCCATTGAAGTTGACGCCACAGAATTCGCTGCTGCCGAAGCCGCTCTCGACCCGGTGCTAAAGGATGCCATTCGCGAAGCGGCCGCCCGTATCGAATTGTTCCATCGCGCCGCGGCGCCGCAGCCGGTAGCCGTTGAAACCGCGCCTGGCGTGCGCGTGGAGCGCATGTTGCGTCCTATTAGTCGGGTCGGCTTGTACGTCCCGGCGGGTACGGCGCCACTGCCATCGACGGCGCTGATGCTGGGCGTGCCAGCGCAGATTGCTGGTTGTCGTGAAGTAGTTCTGTGTTCGCCAGCGCGCGCCGATGGTTTGTGCGACGAGGCGGTGTTGTACGCCGCGCAACTTACCGGTGTGCACAAGGTGTTCAAGTTGGGCGGCGCGCAAGCGATCGCAGCCATGGCTTACGGCACCGACAGCGTGCCCAAATGCGACAAACTGTTCGGTCCGGGCAACGCTTGGGTAACCGAAGCAAAATTGCAGGTATCGGCCGACCCGGAAGGTGCGGCGATCGATATGCCGGCCGGTCCTTCGGAAGTCATGGTCATCGCCGATGCGTTGGCCAATCCGGTGTTCGTTGCCGCCGATCTGCTCTCACAGGCTGAACACGGACCCGATTCACAAGTCATTCTACTTAGTCCGTCTGCCGAACTGCTGGACCAGGTGGCCAGTGAAGTGGAGCGGCAATGCGCCGAACTGCCGCGTCGCGCCATTGCCACACAGGCGTTAGCGCAAAGCCGATTGATTGCCGTCGATTCGCTGGCGCAAGCGGTCGAGGTAAGCAATCGGTATGCGCCGGAACACTTGATTGTGCAGGTCAGTGAGCCACGTGCTTTGCTGGCTGCTATCGATAGCGCGGGCTCGATTTTTCTCGGCCAATGGGCGCCTGAGTCGGTAGGTGATTACTGCAGTGGCAGCAACCACGTACTGCCAACGTATGGCTACGCGCGCAGTTACAGCGGCGTGTCGGTAGCCACCTTTCAGAAGCAGATCAGTGTGCAGGAAGTGAGCGCTGCGGGCTTACGTCACATTGGTCCGTGTACGGCGATTCTGGCAGCGGCCGAGCAGCTGGATGCGCATCGCCGCGCGGTGACGGTGCGTCTGGCAGCGCTGGATCAGATCGATGCAAACCAGCTTGTGGCAGAGCAGTCCGCATGAGCGTGCTCGATTTAGTGCGGCCGGAAATTCGTGCGCTGCAGCCGTATTCTTCGGCGCGCATGGAGGCCAATGGTGGCAGCGTATTTCTTAATGCCAACGAGTCAGCGTGGGCGCCGCTAGGCGACCATGGCTTGGGTTGCAATCGCTATCCCGAGCCGCAGCCGGCCGAGTTAATCGCGACCTTGGCGGCGATGTATGGCGTGCGTCACGAACAACTGTTGATTGGCCGTGGCAGCGACGAGGCGATCGATTTGCTGGTGCGGGCATTCTGCCGCGCTGGCCAGGACGCGATCCTGATTCAGCCGCCGACCTTCGGCATGTATAGCGTGTGCGCTCACATCCAGAACGCGGCCGTGATCGAAGCGCCGCTGGCCGATGATTTCAGCCTGGATGTAGACGCGCTGCTCGCGGCCGTCACGCCAGCGGTCAAGTTGATCTTCGTCTGCACGCCGAATAATCCCAGCGGCCAATGCGTGCCACGCGAGAGCATCGAGCGCTTATTGCAGCAGCTCGATGGCCGCGCGCTGCTAGTAATCGACGAGGCGTACATCGAGTTCGCTTACGAAGACAGCGTGGCTGATCTGATTGATCGCTACGAATATCTGGCCGTGCTACGCACCTTGTCCAAGGCGTGGGCGCTGGCCGGTGCCCGCATTGGCTGTCTGCTTGCCAATCCCGAAGTGATCGCACTATTGCGTCGGATCATGCCGCCGTATCCCGTGCCACTGCCTAGCGTGGCTGCCGCGATGGCCGCGCTTTCCGAAGTCGGTCAGACGCAGTCGCGCGAACACCTGACCGTGCTTCGCAGCGAGCATGAACGTGTGCGTGGCGCACTCGCTGAGCTGGATTGCGTGCGGAACGTATTGCCGTCGCAAGCGAATTTTCTCGCCGTACGCTTCGATGACGCAGGCGCCGTTTATCAACGTCTGCTAGCCGCCGGTGTCGTGGTGCGTGATGTGCGGCGTTATCAGAATCTTGGTGATGCGTTGCGCATCACCATCGGCACCCCGGCAGAGAACGACACGATGCTTGCCGCTCTCGCGGAGACACAAGCATGATCTCTAACCGTAGGGGCGCACCCTGTGCGCGATGCTCTTCTAGTCGGCTGGCCAGAAAAGCTGCGTACGACCGAGGCGAGTTCGTTGCGTACAGCGTGCGCTGCTACCCCGCTGCAAGGAGAACCCAGTGAGCCGCAAGATTCTCTTCGTCGATCGCGATGGCTGCCTGATCGAGGAGCCAGCCGACCAGCAGATCGATTGCTTTGAACAGCTGGCCTTGTTGCCCGGCGTTATTACCGCTTTACAGCGCTTCGTCGCAGCGGGCTATGAACTGGTGATGGTGACCAATCAGGATGGCCTGGGTACCGACAGTTTCCCGGAAGCAGACTTCACCGGCCCACACGAATTGCTGCTGGGCATCCTTGCCTCGCAAGGGATCCGTTTTCGCGAAGTGTTGATCGATCGTAGCTTCCCCGACGAGGGCCTGGATACACGCAAACCGGGCATCGGCTTAGTACGCCACTATCTCGCTGACGACAGCTGGAGCCGCGCCGCATCGGCGATGGTGGGCGATCGCGAAACCGATCTGCAGTTCGCCGCTAATCTCGGTGTGCGCGGCTGCCGAGTCGGTCCGCTCGGCATAAGTTGGGAAGCGCTGGCGCACGAATTGCTGGATGCGCCACGCACCGCTAGCGTGGTCCGCAACACCAAGGAAACGCGCATCACCGTAAGCGTGGATTTGGATCGCGTGGCTGAGCCCAAAGCTCACACCGGACTCGGCTTCTTTGACCACATGCTGGAACAGCTCGGTAAGCACGGCGGCTTTGCACTGGAACTGACCTGTGATGGCGACACTCATATTGACGAGCACCACACCATCGAAGATTGCGCGCTGGCTTTGGGTCAGGCGCTGAAACAAGCTCTTGGCGACAAGCGCGGCATTGGCCGTTATGGCTTCACCTTGCCGATGGACGAGTCGTGTGCCAGCGCTGCACTGGATTTATCTGGACGTCCATACTTCGTTTTCGAAGGTAGCTTTCCGCGCGACCGCGTGGGCGAGGTGCCGACCGAACTGGTGCCGCATTTCTTCCGTTCGCTGTGCGAAACGCTTGGCGCCAATCTGCACCTCAGCGTGCACGGCGATAACGCCCACCACATGGTCGAAGCCTGCTTCAAGGTCGTGGCGCGCACATTGCGTCAAGCGATCCGCCGCGAAGGCAATGAATTGCCCAGCACCAAAGGTTCGCTGTGATGCCGGGCACGTCCACCCTTCCATACAATGTAGGGGCGCGCTTGCGGGCGATGCTCTTGCATAATTCGGTCCGCGAAAAGGCATCGCCCGCGAGCGGGCTCCTACAACGAGTAAATGCTTGTGTTTCTGGGCAGCTTCTCTGTAGCAGGCAAGGTGCATGAGCGTCGTTTTGGTTGATGCCGGTGGCACCAATATCGGTTCAGTGCGTTATGCGCTGCAACGCCTTGGCGTAGATGCCGCGCTGACATCGGACGCAGCAACCATTCGCGCTGCCGACAAGGTGATCTTGCCTGGCGTCGGTGCAGCGGGTCCCGGCATGGCGCGGCTACAGGAACTTGGTTTGGTCGAGTTGCTGCGCTCATTACAGCAACCGGTGCTTGGCGTCTGCCTCGGCATGCAGTTGCTGTGCACGCACTCGGAGGAGGGCGATACCGCGTGTCTCGGATTGATTCCCACACGGGTGTGCCATTTTGCCAAAGCGCCGGGCTTGCGCGTGCCACATATGGGTTGGAACCGTATGAGCGTGCAGCGTGAACATCCGTTGCTAGCGGGCTTGGGTAGCGATGATCAAGCGTATTTCGTGCACAGCTATGCCGTGCCAACGGGTGAGTGGACCCTGGCTACAAGCGATTATGGCGCCCCGTTCTCAGCCGTAATCGCGCGTGATAATTATTACGGCATGCAATTTCATCCAGAGCGGTCAGCCTTGGTTGGCGCCAGACTTCTACAGAATTTTCTTGACCTGTGATGGCTTTTAAACAAATCGCGAGCTTGCTGCCGTCATTCTCGCAAAAGTGGGAATCCGCCTCGTGTCAGTGCGAAGTAGAAAGAGCCACTTACTCGATCAGCCCTGCGGCGGTTGAGAGACGCGAAAACGACGGTGTCGGCACGAGGTTCTTGAATCATGCGATGTGAAATCATTCCGGCGATCGATCTGCGTGGCGGCCAGGTGGTGCGCTTGAAGCAGGGCGATTATGCACAGCAGACAACCTATGCGGCCGAGCCGCGCGAACTAGCCAGACGCTATGCCGCTGCCGGTGCGCACTGGTTGCATCTGGTCGACCTCGATGGCGCACGTTCCGGCAGCCTCAACAACCTTGCCGTGATCGAGGCGATCGCCCGCGACGGCATGGCGATTCAGGCTGGCGGCGGCGTGCGTGATGAAGCTGATTTGCAACGATTGTTCGACGCTGGCGTGCAGCGCGTCGTGTTGGGTAGTGTCGCTATCCGCGATCCCGAGCGGGTAGCCGGCTGGCTCACAAAGTACGGTGTGGAGAGTCTGACCGTCGCGCTGGACACTCGCCGTGTCGATGATCGCTGGACCTTGCCCAGTGCCGGTTGGACTGAAGTCGAAGTGCGCACGCTGGACGACTTGGCGCCGTGGTACGCCGCGCGCGGTGCGCGCCATTTACTGTGCACCGACATCGATCGGGACGGCATGCTTGCTGGCTTCAATCTTGATCTGTACCGCCACCTTGCCGACAGCCTGCCGCCGCTGGCGGTCCAGGCATCGGGTGGCGTGCGTTCGCTGGATGATATCCGCGCTGCGCGCGCGGCCGGCGCGCAAGGCGTGATTCTTGGACGTGCACTATTGGAAGAGCGATTCACCGTGCAGGAGGCGATGGACGTATGACCGTCAGCAAATTCAGACCTGTTCTACAGAGTCTTTTGCGTCTTGCTGTGCTTGTTCGTTCCCGCACAGAAGCAGCTACTTTGAGCATCTCGTCATCTATAGCAACGGCCGTGCTCCTCCCCCTGAGCGCAGGGGGAGGTTGGGAGGGGGTAAAGCCCTTGATTCTGAGGTCAAAATCAAATTCAAAGGCGACCCCACCCCAACCCTCCCCTGTGCGCAGGGGAGGGGGTAACCTTTCGGCTAGCTCCATAGCCACGCTAGGCGCCGTGCGAGTTTTACGGAGTGCGTGCAGATGCTGAGTCGCCGCATCATTCCTTGTCTCGACGTGCGTGATGGTCAGGTGGTCAAAGGTGTCCGCTTTCGCGACCACGTGGTGATCGGCGAAATTGTCGATCTGGCTCTTCGCTATCGTGATGAAGGTGCCGACGAGCTGGTGTTTTACGACATTACTGCCAGCCCGGAAGGGCGTAGTGTCGATCGCGCGTGGGTGGAAAAAGTCGCCCGGGTGATCGATATACCGTTCTGCGTCGCGGGTGGTATTCGTTCGGTCGACGAGGCGCGAGCCGTGCTGTATGCCGGCGCAGATAAAATTTCAGTGAACTCGCCGGCGCTGGAACGGCCACAGCTCATCAATGAATTGGCCGCCGCGTTTGGCGTGCAATGCGTGGTGGTCGGCATTGATTCGTTACGTGATGTCGACGGCGATTGGCATGTGCGCCAGTACACCGGTGACCCCAGCAAAACACAAGCACTAACGCGCCTAACCATGGACTGGATCGACGAGGTGCAGCAACGCGGCGCCGGGGAGATTGTGCTTAATTGCATGGGTAGCGACGGCGTGCGTCGTGGCTATGACCTAGACCAGCTCAAGCGGGCGCGCGCGATCTGCGACGTGCCCTTGGTCGCCTCCGGTGGTGCCGGTGAGCCGGACCATTTTCGTGCCGCCTTTGTCGATGCCGATGTGGATGGAGCGCTGGCGGCCAGCGTATTCCACTCTGGCGCCATCGCTATTCCTACACTCAAGCGCTACCTGCATGAGCAAGGTGTCGCGGTGCGGTTAGGCCAAGAGTGAGTTTTGAGAAGTACCAACAAGAGTGAGGTCTGCCGTAGTGGCTGTCGCTTGCGTCTCGCCCATCGTCATTCGATGCCGCAACTTGAGAGGAAATAGATGAGTACCCAGAATCAGCTACCACGCGAACTCGACTGGTCTAAAGGCAACGGCCTGCTGCCCGCTATCGTGCAGCACTGCCTGACGGGTGAGGTGCTGATGCTTGGCTATATGAATGCAGAAGCGTTGGCCGAGACTCAACGCAGCGGCCACGTCACCTTCTACAGCCGCAGTAAGCAGCGCCTGTGGACCAAGGGTGAAAGCTCCGGTCATGTGCTGGACCTGAAGTCACTTCGTATCGACTGCGATGCTGACACCTTGCTGATTCAAGCCGAACCGCACGGACCGACTTGCCACAACGGCACCACCAGTTGCTTCGGCGATGCTGCCGAGGTGGCTCCGCCATTGGGCTTTCTCGCCGAACTTGATGCACTGGTCGCGCAGCGCCACGCCGAGCGGCCCGACGGTAGCTACACCACAAAGTTGTTCAACGACGGCATTCGCCGTATCGCGCAGAAGGTGGGCGAGGAAGGTGTGGAAACCGCGTTGGCGGCGGTAGTGCAGGGCGATCGGGAGTTGCTCGGCGAGGCAGCCGATCTGCTGTTTCATCTCACCGTAGCGTTGCGGGCGCGCGGTTTGTCGTTGGCGGATGTGGTCGGTGTGTTGGCAGAAAGGCACCGCCAGAAGCTCTGATGAGGCTACTTCGAAGGCGGCCCATCACGGGGCGCAATCGGTGTCGGCACGTTGCTGGTGCCGCTCGATAACATCAGGCCGGCGAACAGCTAGTTCATACCTCGATGCGTTTCGTCAGTTGGCGAGTTACCGTTGCGCAGACAGTGAATCCAATGAAGTTTGCTTTCGCTGGGGTGTGTAGCTCAGGTGTCGTTCCACCTGCTGGCGACGCTGTAAAGACCCCGCGCCCGAGCTGATCTACCGCTCGGAGTTGCGCACTTTAGAATTGAACCCGGCTGCGATGGTGTACTTCAGGGCTCAATTTTTCGGCGGGCTTATTGGCATATCTCTGCAAGTGTTGCACTGGTTAAGTTTGCCAAATCATCCGGGCTCAACTCAATTTCCAGTCCTCTACGACCAGCACTAACGTAAATCGTCGAGTAATTCTTGGCCGATGAATCAATAATTGTTTTAAGTCGCTTTTTTTGTCCAAGCGGACTCACGCCACCGAGCACATATCCAGTCGAACGTTCGACATCGGACTTGTCGGCCATCCCGGCTTTTCTGGCACCAGCAGCTTTGGCGATCAGGTTCATGCTGAGCATGGATGAAACCGGTACTACGCCTACGATTAGTTCTTTGCTATCGAGAGAAACAACTAACGTCTTGAAAATCCTCTCCTCCGAAACACCTAACTTTTCAGCTGCTTCGCGCCCATAAGACTCACTTGAATCATCATGAACGTACTCATGTATCGTGTGTGAGACCTTATGACTTTTGGCTACGTTGATTGCTGGCGTCATTCCGTTCTCATATCTGTAATGGCAGAGTTAACTGGCATGCGGGCTTTCGTACGGAGCGCTTTTACGCAAAGCGGACACTGGTTGGTTAATTGTGAGGCTCTGCTCAATTGCTGGGCCGCATAGGGATCTGCAAAGCCGTATCCGTTCATTCAACGCCGACTGAGATGTAGTTCAGGGTGGGCGATGTGTCAGTGTCGTGCTTGTTGGTCGCAACGTTGTGCCAGCGTGTGATTATGCGGTCGCGCGTCCGCGTCATTGTGCAACCTCCTTCGGCAGGCTCGCGTCCAGCCATTGGTTGATGAAGGGCTCAAGCGCCATTTTGGCTGGTAGCTCAATGGTGGCCGCACGCATGAAGGCGGTAGCGTGCTTGACGAGGGATTGCAGCGATTGGCTGGATGCCTGTCGGGCTGCGGCTTGTTGACGGCGCAGTTGCACGATGTGTGGCGAAGGCTGGCCTGGCTTGGCAAATTTCTGATAGCGGCGCAGTTCGTTGGCGACTTGTTCGGTGTTGAAGGCTGCCTGCAGTACGGACATGCGCGCATGCAGTAGGTGGATCAGATGGCTGGCTGCTGGTGCTGGCTGGGCATCTTCGTCGTCGATCAAGAGAATTTTGCGTAGCGCCGCTGGCCATGACGTCGGGTGATCGTCGCCGGCCACGCAGCGTTCAAGCTGATGTAGAAAGCCAGCGTTGAGAAAGGGTTTCAGCGTGGCCATGGTGAACCTTCGGATGGAAAGCAGCGACGATACGTGCTTGTGCTTACAGATGCCATGCGCTGGGGGATGCGAGATGAGGCTGAAGCGTGGTCAGGCTCATCGGTTCGGCGCTGGCCGCGCCGGTGGCAACGGTGGCTACGACGAGCAGTGCAGCTGAGTAATGCGAGCTGCACGTGAGCTTGGAGCATAACGATGCAGCGATGCTCGGAAAGGTGAGGATGGTTCATGTATTTGTATGGTGCTGCCATGAATTTTTATCGCGTGGTCTGCCGTTATGCGAGGTCGCTGCGAACTTGTCGCGCCCTGCTGCGACGGCGCCGAGTGCGAGTGAAAAGCCTTTGGGTTGAAATGACGTTACGCCGTGATGACGTCACCAGGGTTTCGCCGACCATTATTTTCTGAGAGGATTCGTCACTCGTGCGTGTGGTGTTTCAGCGCTTGCCTGGTGCGACAGGCTGCCCCTTTGCGAACTATCTGATGTTCGCTCTTCCCATTAACGTTTATGTTTATCTATGCCAGTATTTTTCGAAACAGCTGAGGGCTTCGGCGCGTGGCTCGATGAGCACGGCAGCTCGGAGTCTGAGCTGCTGGTGGGCTTCTACAAAAAGGGAAGCGGTCAGCCCAGCATGAGCTGGAAAGAGTCTGTGGATGAAGCGCTATGCGTTGGTTGGATTGATGGGAGGCGGTCGCGAATTGACGATCTCGCGTACATGATTCGCTTTACTCCGCGCAAGAGGACGTCGATCTGGAGTGCCGTCAACGTTGAACGCGTTGGGGTGCTGCAGGCGGAAGGGCGCATGCGGCCGGCTGGTTTTAGTGCCTTCAACCACAGGCGGGAAGCAAAGTCAGGAATCTATGCCCATGAACAAAAGATGCATGCTCAATTAACGCCGGAAGACGAAGCGTTATTTCGACGCCATAAAAAGGCGTGGGAATTTTTCGAGGCTCAGCCGCCGGGTTATCGCCACTTGGTTGTATGGGGAATACTCAGTGCCAAGCGGCAGGAGACGAAGAGCGCGCGGCTGGCGCGCCTGATCGCGGCGTCGGAACAGGGTGTTCGACTTTAGCAGTGGGTGTGACTTTAGCTGGTGGATTTGTGAATCCATCTGCGTAATCCGTTACGCGCCGATTCTTAGTCCAGAGAGTCACGATGGAGCGGTAGTTGTGTAAGCAGTGCATGGCCACCACGCACTTGGTTCATGCTGGTGTACATCCGCGCGGGCGCAAGGACAGTTGATTCGAGTGTTGCCACAGAGGCTGCTGCCGTCGTTTGCATTGCGCGCACTCAGTGCCGGTTGCTGCTGAAACTGGACGGGCGAGAACCGCTAAAGATGCGCCTTGCCCGTGCCGCCTTGAAGCCTAACGTCACCTCGTTGCAGTCAGTGCTGCTTGATCGAAGCGGGATGTATTAGCCGCCACGTTTCATTGCGGCTATTTCCACGGTGACTAACCATGCCGAAGTCCGCTTGATGCGTATCGAAAGGTAGGGCGGCTGTCACGTAATTTTCCCACCCCGAATACACAAACGCCGCGGTAAGCCGCGGCGTTTGTGCGAGTGCGACTGAGGATTACCAGCCGACACTCAGTGACATGTGCTCCGGTTTGGGACTGATGATCACCGAGCTTTGTTCGGCCACGTCATCGTAGGCAAAGCCATAGGCAAGGCCGTCGATGCTGTGGTCATGCCAGAAACGGGCGTAGTAGTTCGCTGGTGCCTTCAAATACCAAGCGGTCGGCGTCGCCCATTGGCTGGAGTCTTCCATGATGTGGCGATTGAATGCCGCGCAGATTTGCGCTTCCAGTGCCAGCTCCACCGAGTTGCCGTGGGCGAGCGTGCCCTTGCCTTCGAGGATGTCCTGCGTGGTCGGTTTGCCGACTACATAGTGGCCGCCCAAATTGGCGTTGGTAGCTGGATTGACTTCGTTGAACACCATTTGCGTGCCCTTCACGCGGCCAACGAAGCGGCGGCTTCCGTTCCACATATCCACGACCAGATTGCGAGTGGCATAGTCGTTCCAGATCTGCTCGACGTAGCTGTCGAAGTAGTGGCCGTTGGGCTGGCCGACATCGAAGGTGGATTTACCCGGTGCCATGATCCGCAACGGATTTTTGCCTGCCTCCAAGTATTCAGGCGGCATCTCCAATGTGTAGGCGCTGTAGATAGCTTCGCCGCTTTCCTCGATACCGGTGCGTTGGTGGAAGGTCTTGTTGTCGCCCCATACATCGAGCAGCAACGGCAAGCCGAACTGATCAACTTGGGTGGTGTTGATCCACAAACCATTGTCGCCCCAGGTGAACTCGTACCAGTCGAAATGCACATTGATGTTCGGGTCGGTACCGTTCAACGGGTTCGGTCCGGCGTAGCCGACCTTGCCGTTGGCATCGTTGAGAATCTTGATGTACAGCGGTTCGCCGAGTGAAACGAAGATCCGGCCGGAGCTCATCATCGGCAGCTTCAGCAACTTGGCTTGGGCCAGGGTGAAGAAGTAGTTCGGATAATTCTGGCCGTCTTTGGTCAGATGACCTGGACCATCGTTATCAGCCACCTTGGCTGGTGTGATGCTGCCATCCGGCTTGACCCACGAGAACTCATTGGTCGCGGGGTCACGTCCGATCACCGCCACGTAGATGCGATCATCCGACCACACGCCGCCGGTATTGTTGTGCAGGTCGGTGCCGATGAAACCGGGATAGATGGTGTAGTCGCCAGCGGGTGGCGGGGTTGGTGGGGTGTCGCCGCCAGTGCTGTTGCCCTTGCCGTAGATCTCCATTTCCCACAGCGAGTAACCGTACTGGGTTGCGCGCTTGGTGCCGTACATTCGCACGTAGCGTGCTTGCACGATCGGGAAGGTGAGATTTTCCGTGCCGCCCTTGCCAGCGGTTTGATGGTGAACGACAGTCCAATGTTGCTGGTCGGTTGAGACCTGGATCTCGTAGGCAATGCCGAAAGCACCTTCCCACGCCAGTACCACGCGGTTGATCGACTTGGTACGACCCAGATCGATCTGCACCCATTGCGGGTCCATGAACAAGGAGGCCCAACGGGTGCGCTTGTCGCCATCGTTGATTTTTGTGCCACCGAAAGCAGTCGCGTTTTCCGTGCCGGACACGGTTACTGGCATGTGCAACGCGAGGTTAGTCGCATCGCCTTCGCCGGCGGGTGGTTCGGGTACAACGGGAGCCGCCTGCACCGTGAGCAACGCCGCATCACTAGTGACGCTTGCGCCCGTGGCGGTACTGATCACGACGTTGAAACGTGCTCCGGAATCAGCCAGCGTGGCAACCATGCCGTAGCTTGCTGAGGTTGCTCCGGCGATGACCTGGTTGTTACGTCGCCACTGGTAGGTTACCGGTACCGTTGAGCGCAAGCTGACGCCGAAGTGCGCCGTGTCGCCGACGGTCACTTGCTGCGGGGCCGGCTGACTAAGCACGGTGGGCAGGCCGGCTGTCTCCGCCCCATACACCTCGAACTCGAACAACGAGTTGCCGTAAACGGTACCGCGTGCGGTGCTGTAAATCCGCACATAACGAGCCGTTTGCGCCGCGAACGAAAGGCGCTCGGTGCCGCCGACGCCACCGCCGTTGGCGGCCGTGTCGTAGAACGTGGTCCAGTGCTGGTTGTCGTCTGAGGCTTGTAGCTGGTAGGCGATCGAATGGGCTTGTTCCCAACGCAGTACGACGTGATCGAAGCGACGTGTCTGGCCCAGATCGACGGCCAGCCAGGAGGGGTCTTCGAATGCCGAGGCCCAACGCGTGCTGAGGTCGCCGTCGAAGGCTTTCGCGGCTGGCACGAAGGCTTCGTTTTCGCTGCTGCTGGCAAAGGCGTGGCCGGCCAGTGCCAGATTCACGCCGTTGTGACCGTCGCCTGGTGAATTGTCACCACCGCCACCACCGCCCGGGTTACCACCGCCCGGATTGCCACCACCCACGGTACCGTCGTTGCCCGGTAGTGAAGGGTCTGGCGTGTTGCCGCTGTTGGAGCTGTTCACCGTTAGCATGGCGTTTGCGCTAACCACGGTGAGTCCTTCGGCGCTGGTGACTTCTACGGAGTAAATGGCGTCGTTGTCAGCCACACGCGCCTGCGGCGTGTCATAGCTGGGGCTGGCCGAAACATAGACCGATTTACCGTTGCGGAACCACTCGTAGCTCAGCGGTAGCGTGCCGTTGGCGTCGACCGTGAAGTGGGCCGAGCGACCTACGCCTGCCGTTTGCGGCAGCGGCTGCGCAGTAATTACTGGCGATGGAATCGCATTACCACGAACACATAACGCCTGTCCGGGGAAGTTGTTACCTACCACCCGATTGATATCGCCGGCCGACGACACGGTATAGGCGTAGATCGCGTCGGTTGGATCGAAATCGGACGTCCAGGTATTCCACTGAATCGGGAATGCACTGGTCGCCGCATTAGCGCCGCCGATCGCTTTGGCTTCGCCGACGCTCGGCAGGCGCATGTTTTGGCTCGCACAATAGTTGGCTGCCACCGGCTGGGTGAACTGCGCGCCCTGATCGGTATAGGTGTGTGGCACCCGCGCCCATTCCAACTGGCTGAGGTTGTCTTTAACGGTGGTCAGATCGAGCAGGCTGTAACGCTCTTCCGCGTCACCCGTCAACGCGCCGTTATAGACCTCCAGCTCGCGTAGGGAGTAGCCGTAGACGGTGGCTCGTCTGGTGCCCAGCACGCGTATATAACGTGCTTTCTCGCTGGGGAAGCTGACGTCTTCCACCCCACCGAGGCTCGCGTTTTCGCTGTAAGCGGTTTGCCAACTGCCTTCGTCATTGGGGGTGTCGGTGTATTGAATCGCGTAAGCCGCGGCATAGGCACTTTCCCAGCGCAATACCACCCGATTGAAGCGGCGCGAGGAACCCAGATCCACGCGTAAGGTGGCGGACTCATCGAAAGCCGAGCCCCAACGGGTCTCGGTGTTTCCGTCAACGGCGAACTTGGCTGCCGTACCTTCGGCGTTTTCGACGCTGCTGGCCTCAGTGTGTTTGCCCAGCGCAAGGTTGGCCCCTGGCGGCGCCAGTTTGAGCGTGGCGGCGTTGCTGGTGGTTTGTCCCGCGAGGTTGCTGATGACTACCACGTAGCTGCCGGCATCGCCGGGCTGTACGGCGGCAATGGTCAGCGTGGCAGCGTCTTCGCCGACCGTATGACTGTCCTTGCTCCAGCGGTAATGGAATGGCGCCGAACCATCGACCGCCACCGACAGGGTGACCGGCTGACCCGGGTTAATTACGGCATTCGCCGGCTGTATGGTAATGACCGGAGCACGTGCTGCGTTGACGGTCAGGCGTGCAGCAACCGATACGAGTTGGCTGATTGGATTGCTGATGGCCACGCTAAATAGTGCGGCGTTGTCAGCCGCGGTGAGTACGGGCGTGTCATACATTGGCGAGATAGCACCCTCGATCGGGTTGCCATTTTTCAGCCACTGGTAGGTTAGCGTGGGTGAGCCGGTAGCGGCGACAGTGAAATGCGCCGACTGTCCAGCGTCGACGTTCTGATCTTGCGGTGCTTGCTGGATGATCACTGCCGCGGCCGGCAGCACATGCAAGGTCGCGCTGGCCGAAGTGGCGGTGCCCAGCGCATTGGTGACCACTACCGAATAACTGGCGCCGTCATCCTGCAAGGTGGTTGCTGCGGTGTCGAATAGGGCCATAGTGGCGCCACTGACGGGAACGCCATCACGCAACCATTGAAAACTCAGCGGCGACAGGCCTGATGCGGTAGCCGAAAATTTTGCCGGCTGCCCGGCGGTGACGTCGACCGTTACCGGCTGCGCGATGATTGCTGGCGGGCCAGATGGCGTTGAGGGAACAGCGGCATCCTGAATGTTGAAGGTAGCTCGACCCATGGTCAGCCCAAGCGCGCTAGCGGTGACCGTGACCGTGCCGGTAGTGAACTGCGTACGCAGAGCGACTTTCTGTAGCCCGCCCTCAAACTGCAACTCATGGTCGCCCGGTGCGTGGTAGTGAATGCCTTGGCCGTGCGTTACCAGCTGCTGCGTACCGCCCATATAGGTGGCCGGACCGCTGACGGCAAACGTTACGTTGATGTCCGAACCTTCCGGAACCACGTTGCCCTGTGCGTCAACCACCTTGGCCACCACAAACGCGGCGTCGGAGCCATTGGCGGTGAGCTGGAAGGCGCTGCCGTCGGGCCGTACCAGTTCCGGTACGACGTCGAGTTCAATGTGATCGGCGGCGCCAGCCGTCACTTTTTGATCGCTGGTGACAACATCACCGAGCGTGCCCAGGCACTGGGCGGTTACCGTACCGGGCTGCCAATTCACATCCCAAAACACCTGCGCCGGCAGCTTGGTGGTTAGCTGACCTCGGCGGGTATTGGCGACGATGGGGTTGCCGGTGACCGGATCGACCGTGTTGACCAAGTCGGCATCTGCCGAGCTGTCGCTGCTCCATAAATTAGGCGTCTGATCGGGACCGGCCTGCTGTCCATTGATCAGCAGTCGTACCGACGGGCAGTTGCTGAAGGCATTGACGCGAATTGCGCCGGAACGGTTCCAGTGATGGGCAAGCTTAACCACCGGTTTGATCGAGTACGGAACCCAGTTGGCCTGGTAGATGTAGTACAGCATGCGCGGGAAACGATTGGCGTCGACCATGGAGCCGCCAAGCGAGCGCACGTCCGCGTTGGATACGCCTTCGACGTAACCGATGGTCTCCCCCGGACTGTCGGCGAAGTACCACTGGGCCATGCCGAAGTTATTGGCCTTGCGACCTTTGGTCCACGGATCGAGATAAGACAGCGCGAAAGCTAGTTCGAAATCGTAGGCTTGGCGCTGGGAGCCTAGGCCCCAGTACTCGGCGCCATAGGAAGGCTTGCTCGGAAACTGGGTGGTGTGCAGATAAGGCTCACAACCGGCCTTGCTGCAGCTGAGGATGTCGCCGTTGTCGGCGTTAGGCGTACGGTCAGCCTGCGCGCGCGTGTTAATCGAATCCCATTGTTGCGAGATCACTTTTAGCTGCTGCGCCAGCGGCGTATTCATCGCGCCGTTGTTGGCCTCCCATGACAAGATCGACGGATGGCTGCGATCGCGCACAATCAAGTCACGATGCAATTCTTTCTTCAGAATCGTGCCGTCGACGCACTGTTGATAGTTGGCTTGTGCTTCGCTACAGGGGTTGGCGAAAACGTTCTCGCCATCACCGCTGGGCTGAACAATAAAAATGCCGTAAGCATCGGCCGCTGCCACAAACTCGGAGCTGCTGGATGAGTGACCCGGACGCCACAGGTTGCCGCCGGCTTCTGCCAGTAGTTGAAGGTCGCGCCATTTCTGCTCTTCCGGTACGGCGGTGCCAAGCGCCGGATAGTCGTAACGACCCGAGCCGCCCCACAAATAATGCTTGTGACCATTGATATAGGGGAAGTCTTTGTCCCACGTGATCGTGCGGATACCCAAGGTGTCCTCGGTCGCATCGATTACTTCGCCATTGATGCTGACGGTATGCAGCACCTTGTACAGATAGGGTTTGCCCCAGACGCTGTTGTTCGGATACCAAAGCGTGGGGCGGGCTACTGTTAGGGTCTGGTCGAAGGTCGGCGTAGTGCCGCTAGGAATGCCCGGTGACAGAGTTTTTTGCGCCTGTGCAGATGCCACCACGTTGCCTTTGTCATCCACGATCTGAGTCGTCAGCGTTACCACCTGCGTGGTGCCGCGTTCGTTCGCGACATTCGTTTGTACGCGGATCGACGCCGATGTTTCACTGGCGCTTTCGGTGGCCACGTAGGTGCCCCACGTTTTCTGACCGGAGTACACGTTCTCGGGGATGTAGACCTTGTCGGTCACGTGCAGGCGTACCGGGCGGTAAATGCCGACATTGGCCTGACCAAAACGAAACGCGCCGGAAAAACCGGGGTCGTTGAAAAAGTCAGCAATGCGTGCGACCCGTACTGCCAGCACGTCCTTACCATCGAAATGCAAGTAAGGGGTTAAGTCCACGATGAACGGCAAGAAGCCTTGTACGTGGGTTGCCTGCGGGTCGAGTGCACTGGTGCCTTTGATGAACTGACCGTTGACATAAACCTGGGCGCCGGCATTGGCGCCCTCAAACTGCACGGTCACTTTCTTGCCGTTGTAGTCGGCTGAATGGGTGAGCGTGGTGCGGTACCAATTCATGTTACCGGTTAGCTCGCCTTGGCCGCCTCCGGAGACTTCGTTGATAAACGTATCGGCCGCGTTGGAGTCATGGGGCAAGCCCACCAGCTCCCAAGCCGAGTCATCAAAGTTGACCGCACCGCCGCCAATGCCCGGGTCGGTCAGCGGCGACGCTTTCAAATAGCGCCATGGCTGCGCACCAAGATCGACCTCGACACGATGCGACTGCGCCAGGCTGGTTGCTGCAACGGGTATGAAGGCCGTTGCAGCGATAAGACATAGCCCGAATAGGCCGCGGAATCGCGAGCGCAGCCTGCTTGGGTCTGCACGTTTCGTGATCATCCTGACGTTCTCACATAAAATATTGAGCGCGGATTATCGATGCGAAGCGCGTATTCGAACCGTGACTCGCCGCGCATTGTTCAGTGACCATGCATGGAACTATTTAATAAATATTTTTAGACGTATGGATGGCTTGTACTAAATGCAACATTAGTGTGCTATGGGTGATCTTTTGGTGAGTTATGGTGATTGTTTTGTAGTTGTCGTGATGCTATTAAGCGTCGCGTTTTATGTGGTCTTGTGCATTTTTTGGATTTGATAAAGAGCGTGCTGTAACAGTCGTTACTGAAAAAATAAGAGCTACTGCAATGCTTCGATAGCTGCATGAAAAAGGTGCCAACAGCATTCGTTGAGATGTATCGATTTACGGAAATGGTGGGCTGCCATAGCTGCTGCTATGTAGCTGCTTTTGCTGTGCGGCTAGGCGCTAGCCAGGCCGCTACAGCATGCGTGCAAGCATGGCGTTGCTGGCGCTGCGTCTCATCAGCCGTTTGCCGTGGCGGCGAGCGTGGAGGATAGGGACGGCAATAGGCGAATTCTGCCGGCTAGGGAGAAAGTGCGTGGCCGTCGCTATCTACCGATATCGATGCGACTGCGGGCATGTAACTAGATGCTTCCATGCGCGCGTGTAGTGGCCGGTACTGTGCAAGTACGCGATGGTATGGCTCTTGTGCTGCGCATCGCGTGTGACGACTATCTTCTATCGACCGTTCCTTGGCGAATATCCGGTCCACTGTTTGTAACTTCGCGTTAGTGCGCTGTGCTCGGAATAGCCGAGTAGCTGCGCGATATCAGCTATCGACAAGCGTTGATCGCGCAGATAAATATCGGCCATCTGGCGGCGCACGGTTTCCAGTTCGCGGCGGAAGCTGGTGCCGGCTTGTTGCAGCCGGCGCTGAGCAGTACGGGTAGTGATGTTGAGGCGTTCGGCAACGCAAGGCAGCGTCGGTTCACCGTCGTGGAGAAGTGCGCCGGTGGCGGTGCGCACTTGGGCGACGAAAGGTTCGTCGTGCACTGGCCACGGTGCCAATAGGTGTTGAGTCTGTCGTTCCATCAGCGTCGACAATTCTGCGTTTGCTGAGCGCAGAGGTAACGCGAGGGTTGCCACGCTAAGGCGCACGCGGGTGACTGGCGCGCTGAAATCGACTGGGCAGCCGTAAGCGGCACGATAGGCGGCACGATCGTGTGGTGCTGGGTTGACGAATTGCACGCACTGCGGGATGACCGGGCCGGCGGCGATGGCGCGGCAGTAGTAAATTAGCGCGGTAATTGAGCTGTCGTCGGCGAGTTGGCCGGGCTGGCCGTGGTCGATGCCCCAGATCAAATCCACGTAGTCGTCTTCGACCAGTTGCAGCATCGGAGTTTGGTCGTAGACGAGTCGCTGGTAACGCTGCAGCTTTTGCAGCGCCGCGCCCAAGGTGGGCAAGGATTGCAGCAGAAAACTCAACATACCGAAGTGCTGCGGCTTGATCGTCTGGCCCAGGCGTAGACCGAGCAGTGGATCGTCCAAATGCTGTGCGGCACGCTGCAGTAATTTTAGCCAACGTCGCATGGGAAATCCGGCGACCGGTTCCGGCGATTCGTCTGGTCGCGCTTCCCCCAACACACGGCGCGCATCGAGTCCGCGTGACTGCAAGTAGTCATGCAGTAGACGAACGAAGGCAGGCGAGATGGTTCGGCTGGCGGTTGCCTTGGCCATGGAATGGCTCCGCATGACAGAGACAGCAGCTTGACGTGGTGGCGCAAATTGTCAAGACGAACGCGGTGGTGTCTGACAGGATGGTGCTGGGTTAGGCCATGGCGCCAACGGCGCAGAGGTTTCAGTGATGCCGGCTTTGTACGATTTGCTGATACAACGCGGCACCGTGTTTGATGGTACCGGCGCGCCGCCGCGCGTCGCCGACGTTGGCGTGTGCGATGGTCAGGTGGTCGCCATCAGTGAGGTGCCGCTGGCGAGTACCGATGCTGCCAAAACGATGGACGCGAGCGGCTTGTGGGTGACGCCAGGTTTTATCGATATCCACACACACTACGACGCCGAGTTGCTGCTGGAGCCGGGACTACAGGAGTCGGTGCGGCATGGCGTTACCACCTGCTTTATAGGTAGCTGTTCGATCAGCATGATTTACAGCGATGCTGAAGATGCCTCGGACATTTTTACCCGGGTGGAGTCGATACCGCGCGAATTCGTGTTGCCCGCGTTGCGCGAGAAGAAAACGTGGAGTGATGCGGCCAGTTACGTCGCACATTTGCGCAGCCTGCCGTTGGGGCCAAATATAGCCAGCTACATGGGGCATTCGGATCTGCGTGTGGCGGCGATGGGATTGGGGCGGTCGGTTGATCCGAAGGCGGTGCCGACGGAAGCTGAATTGCGCTGGATGGAACAGCAGTTGGAAGACGGTATCGACCATGGTCTGCTCGGCATGTCGGGCATGACTAATCCGTGGGACAAGGTCGATGGCGATCGCTTTCGCTCGTCTGCGTTGCCTTCGGTATATGCACGTTGGAGTGAGTATCGACGGCTGCACAAGGTGCTTCGTCGGCGCGGCGCGATTTTGCAGTCGGCGCCCAACCTCAACAATCCGATCAACGCGGTGTTCTATCTATTTACGTCGGCCAGCATGGCCGTGCGTCGCCGGCTGAAGACCACCTTGATCACGTTGATGGACGTGAAGGCGAAGCCGCGCATGGACATCATGATGGGCTGGGTCACGCGCTTCTTTAATGCGTGTCTGGGAGCAGCGTTCCGCTGGCAAGCGCTGCCGCAGCCGTTTCAGGTGTATGCCGACGGCGTCGATTTTGTGATCTTCGAAGAGTTTCCCGCTGGCGAAGCGGCGTTGCATTTGAAGCGCGAATTTGACCGCAAAAAACTATTTGCCGATCCCGGCTATCGGGCAAAATTCAAAGCCGATTACCAGCGTCGATGGGGCGGCCGCGTGTGGCATCGCGACTTTGGCGACGCGCATGTGATCGACTGTCCGGAGCCGGCTTTCATCGGCAAGACGATTCGGCAAATTGCCGATGAGCGCGGCGCGCACGAGGTAGATACCTTCCTCGATCTGGTGATCGATTACGGCCCCAAGCTGCGCTGGTCCACCTTGATCGGCAACCACAATCCCAAACGCGTGGCGATCAACCTTAACCAGCCCTACGCGATCATGGGTTTCTCTGACGCCGGTGCGCACTTGCGCAATATGGCCTTCTATAACTTTGGCCTGGCACTGTTGCAATTAGCGGTACAGGACGTGCCGGTGATGACGCCGGAGAAGGCCGTGTGGCGGCTCACCGGTGAAATTGCTGAGTGGTACAACGTCGACGCCGGCGTCCTCAAGGTTGGCGCGCAAGCCGACATTGTGTTGCTTGATCCGGCGGCACTGAAACACGCCAAGCTGGATCGTTATGCCGAGGCGCCGTTCGAAGCGATGGGTGGCTTGCAGCGTGTGGTCAATCGCAATGACGGCGTGATTAAGTGCACGCTGATTCGTGGCCAGCTGGCGTTTGAGAACGACGTGCCGTCGCCACAGCTTGGCCAGCGGGCGATGGGGCGCTTTTTGGCGCGGGGTGCGTGAGGCTGGATTTCTTAGTCGGCTGCTAGCGCATACGGTGGCGTTGCATGATGTGTGGTCGCGTGATGGCTGGACACACTGCGTTCGCGGCTCGCGTTTCACTATCGAAGTCGCCGCACGATGCGAGTCTGACCCAGTAGATGCCGGGTCAGGCTCATTCACGAGTTAGACCGAGTGCGTTGCCAATGCGGCGACTCGGTTGAGTACCTTGGTGATGACGGTTGCGGGTGCTTCTGGCATGTCGTGTGAACGCCAAGCCACGATGCCATCGGGCCGGACCAGACAAGCGCCTTTGGCTGAGATGCCGAAATGCCGCGCGAAGGAAGCATGTTCGGACAGCTCAATTTCCTGACCTAGCAGGATGGCTTCAACTGATATTCCCAACCTGTCGGCAGCGTCTTTGGTGGATGCAATCCATTGAGGCTCCGGCGATAACAAAACGAAGCTGCGCCCGAACAGGTCGATGGTGGATAGCGTCTGGCCGTTCCGTTCAAACCACTGATGTGGCGCACGCGTACCAGGTTGCCCGGCCCATTCTGAAGGGCGGGCCGCCGGTGACAAATTGGGGCCGGCACCGATGATGACGTCCGAGCGCGATAGCTGACCCAGCTCCATCGCCTCATTCCCGTACAACCATTCATCTTTCAACTTATTGCCGATCCAGCGCGTGTAGTCGGGGCGCGCGAAGGTTTGTTGATGTCGCCGCCAGCCGATCGGTTGGCGCTCGTGGCTATAGCTGTCGAGCAGGCTCGCGTTCGACCAGTTCTTGGTAACCCACTCCAGTTTCCAGGCGAGATTCCAGACATCGTCAATGCCCGTGTTGGCGCCGAAACCACCGCGCGTGGGTGGCAGCTGATGCGCGGCGTCGCCAGCCAGGAACACGCGACCTTGGCTATAGCGTTCAGCGATACGGCCGGCCATTTCCCAGCGGCCGGTGGCAAGTAGTTCGAACGCCATCTCGCGACCCAGTGCGGCCAGCACCGTATCGTTGAGTTCAGTCGCGCTGCGTTCGCGGTCGTCGTCGAACATCAACACCCAGCGCCCGTCACCGTACGAAGTTAGAAAGCCTTTGAAGTCGGGCTGCTCGATCTGGAACTGCTGCACACCGCGATCAAGATAGGCCTCGGCTTCTGGACAACGAAACAGGACGCTGCGCAAGGTGCGTAGATGGCCAACGCCGCTGTGTGCGATACCGAGCGCCTCGCGGATTGAGCTGTCGGCGCCATCCGCGGCGATCATGTAGTCGGCATGGATGGCGTAGTGCTCGCAGCTATCGCGCCGGCGTACTTGGGCGGTGATGCCGTCCGCATCTTGTTCGAGCGAGAGTAGTTCGACGCCAAGTCGCAGATCGGCGCCACGCTTGATTGCCGCGCGCCGCAAGATTGGCTCCAGCTTGTCCTGCGCAATGGCGGCGCCATTACAGAGCGAGGCTTCCTCTCCGAACGCGCCATCATCGCCGGGTGTCCATGGCATTTCTTCGTGCCAGTTACCGGAAAGGCTTTCTGCGGTAACGCGGCGTAGCCGGATACCTGCGTCGACCTGCGGTATCTGGTCAGCGATGCCGACCACGCGAAAGTGCTCCAGCGTGCGTTCGGTGAAGCCGGTGGCGCGAGGGTGGGGCGAGCTGCCGTGATGCTTTTCGATGACCATGACGGGTACGTCGCGCCAGCTGAGAAACAGCGCGGCCGATAGCCCGACTAGGCTGCCGCCGATGATCAGAACAGGAATATGTTGCATAGCGATTCGTCCTCTTTCACGTAGCGATACGAGATAAGGGCGCGCGACTTCTTCCCGGAATGGACCAACGACAACGCAAGGCAAGCGGTAGCCACGACCATCCGACGGGAACAGGACACACGTCCATCTTCCGTCGCGGTCCACGGCCCACAGAGGCTGGATTGCGCATCCCGAGGAAACGGAATGCTGACCGGGGCTTACCAAACCGGTCCACCATTTTCGACCAGCGCAGGTTAGTTCGGCTGACGACCGAGCGCAAGACACGAGCAGCCGTGGAGGCTTGAGTGATTCTTGCTAGGTGCTGCGCGGGAGTGGCGCTGACGATCGAGTGCAACTTCTACGGCGACAATTATCACCGTGGCCTAGCAGAAATACGTATCGTGGAATGCTTTTCCGGACAGTCCGTGGAAGCACCGTGGCACCCTACGCGTTGATCTGACATCGTCGCGCGCACGTGTTTTGGTGTGGCCAGCAGCGGAGCCGCAATCGATGTTATTCGTGTAGAGAAAAAAGACGAAGACAGATGCGATAAAGCCGCATCGCACCTGCTTCGTCTCTACGCTGGCGAAGTCGCCAAAACAGTCTGTTGCTTTAGATTAACGTACCGAGGTTTGCACCTGAACCGGCGCGCCCGGCTGAGCCTTGGAGCCTGAAGCAATCACCAGGTAGCGTGGTGAGACGCCACCTTCACCCTTGACGATTTCGCGGATGGGGCCAATCGCATTGACGATGGAGGAGCCGGTCGGGTTGGCTTTGAACTCGGCCAGCGCCTGCAGCTTGCCGCTACCATCTGCATTTGGTGCAATGGCGAGTACGTAATGCTGGCCTGGCTGAAGACCGGTGACGGAGGCTTCAAGGATCTGCGACAACCCTTGGTTGAAGAGCGCCACCGACGTTGCCGCCGACGTCCCTTTTTTCGCGCCGGGTTTGTCGAGTGTCAAATGGGCGGTTTCGCCGGCCAAACCGAGTGGTTGAAGGTTCGCCGTGGCCAGACTATTGGCGGGCACGGCATCGGGCACATACGTTACCGCCTGCGGTGCCTGACCGATCGGGATACTGGCAATGACCTTATTGGTCACAGTGTCGATTGCCGCCATCTCCGCCGCACCTTCCAGCCCAACATACATGCGCGTACCGTCGCCCGACGGCCACAGACCGTGCGGCAGGTCGCCCACAGGAATCGTTGCTATCTGTTTGAAGTCGTCGGTGCGATAGACCTTGACCTCGTTCAAGCCGCCGATTGTGACGTAAGCGAACGTACCATTTTTGTTATGCGCAAAATTGACGTGATTGGTGATCGGTCCGGTGTCGATCGTCTTGATAACGTTGAACGGCGGCCTCGCGTTGAAGACCTGAGTCTTGCCGATATCCTTGAGCGTAAACCAGACTTGCTTGCCGTCCGGCGTTGCCGCGATATCCGGGCAGAACGGACTCGCCTGGTCGACCTTGTGGATGACCTTGTGCGTCGCCACGTCGATCACCGACGTGACCGGATTGAAGGAGTTGCAGATGTAGGCGTATTTGCCATCCGGTGAAAAAATCTGCATGCCGGGACCGTATTCGGTCTCGATCCGGGTTTTTTCCTTGAAGGTCGTGCCGTCGAGCACCTGCACGTAATTTTCGCCGCGGATGGTCACCCATACTTCCTTGCCATCCGGGGTGAAGAACGCTTCGTGCGGCGAGCGGCCGAGATAGGTGACGTGTTTCGGTTTGTTGGTGGCCGTGTCGATGAAGGTGACCGAATTGGAGCCGATCGAAACCACCGCAATGGTTCGATGGTCGGGCGAGAAACCCATGCCGTGGACCAGCACTTGTCCGCGATAAAGCGGGCTGAGGTTACCCGGTTGCGGATCGCCGAGGCGGATCACGCCCAACAGCTTGTTGCTGGCCGGATCAATGACCGAAACGGTGTTGGAGTACTGGTCGGCCGAATAGACCCGGTCGCTATGGCTGACCGGAAAGTCTTTGGCCGTAGCGGCAAAGGGTGCTTGTCCGGCGAACGCCGCGCCGCTGGCAAGGGCGGCCGCGAGAACAGTCGCGATCAAAGTGAATTTCATGAAGGGGTTTCTCTATTGGGGGGAGGAGTTGTGCGCCTCGCTGGACGCGGTCGGTGCGGCGTAGGACGGTGGGGCGGGTTCGCCGATGGCGAGCTTCATAGCAGCGATTTCCTGCTGCTGTGTAACGACGATCTCTTGCGCGAGCGCCTTCAGCCGCGGGCTAGTGCCATAGCGCAGTTCCAGAACAGCCATGTCGATTGCACCTTGATGGTGGGGAACCATCATGCGGACGAAATCGACGTCGACGTTGCCGGTCGGCTCGCTGTGCATGTCGGCCATCATTTTTTCCATGGCGATGTCGTTCTCGGTGAGAAAGGGTTGCTCGCTGGCAACGTCACTAGCGCTACTCGCCTTATGCGACGAGCCCTGCATCGCCGTGTGTATGGTCTGTGCGGAAGCCCCTGCGGCGACCGCGGCAGCAAGCATGCCAACCAAGACCAAGCGCGACCTGAAGCCTTTTCTCAAAAAATATGCCGCCATGTCGCTCTCCGTTGACGTGATTTACGTGACCTTTGAGCAAGGTAGACGTGCTCAGCTGCTGATTTATTCCATGACAGCTTTAAAAAGTTTTCGCCTGACGGTGGTGAGCGCACCATGACGATGCGGCCTGAAGGTGCCAACTCAGGCTGATAGGAGGGTGAGCCAGCCGGTGATGAACTGGTCTTACTGTCTGTTGGCGATGCCATGTGATGCATCGGTATCGACCTTCAGCGCGGCGTGATTCACGAGCGTGGACGCGACACGTGATTAAGCGCCGATCGGTACGATCTGATCGTCGTCGGCATGGATGACAACGGTGGGTATACCGAATTTGCGCAGGTCATCCCGGAGTAAGTTTCGAAAAACTGCCTGATGCAAGCGTGTGGCGTGTTGGCGCTAGCGTTTACGGCCTGTGGCGGGAATGCCTGTCCGCGAAAATGCACCACGGCGGATCGATGCGCACGGTTTCATCGCCCGTTTGCAATAGCCAAGCAACGGCGCGCCCGTTCGCAATCGGCCATTCGATCGTGTTGTATTGGATTTAGATCGCGTGATGCTTCTGGCGAGCCGTGGTTTGCCACCTAAGCGACCGATGCGTTGAGCAGTAACGTGGAACGCCAAGCTGAGCACAGCTAGCCTTGCGCTGACCACTTGCTGGCGGGCCATGTCCATCTGGCCGTCTTTGGTGCGCCATATATCGCCAACCGTTATCTGGCCGAACGGCTAGCAAAGTGCGCCGATGGACAAGCCTGACCCCACTTCTTTTATGGAGAGCGCCGTGGGAGGCACTATCTATCGCACGCTGGAGCAGGCATCGGCGTAACAGGTGGATTACCTCTGTCCGGTTCGACTGCAACGCCCCTAGGTAACGCGGTCTTCGGTGGGCAATGACTCGCCAAAGACCGCGTTTGATATCGATACAGCGTGGTGTAGTTGAGGCCGCCGCATCGAACCAGCATGACGACTCCTCAAGCGTAGGCCAGAGGAGGCGTGTGCTGGTTCAGGCCACCTTGCTTTCAGGTTTGGCGGCTTGGTCGATCATGTAGCCGAATAGGTTCTTCGGATCGGCCATGTCGGGGATGAGGCCCGCGTCATGGCCTAATTTCATTTCGTGAGCGTAGTCGCGCATCATACGCAGCGCGGCGTAGTCTTCCAGCGCGAAGCCGACCGAGTCGAACAGGGTTACTTCGGTGGCATCGCGACGACCGGTGGCTTCGCCGGCAAATACGCGCCACAACTCGCACACCTTGAAGTCGGCTGGCATTTGCTGCAGCTCACCTTCAATCCGGCTTTGTGGCTCGAACTCGACGAACACGCTGGCGCGGTTTAATACGTCGGCGGCCAATTCCGTCTTGCCCGGGCAATCGCCGCCCACGGCGTTAAGGTGCATGCCCGGCGCGATCATGTCGGCGGTGATGATGGTGGCGCTGGTCTTGTCGGCGGTGATCGTGGTGACGATGTCCGCGCCCTTGACGGCCTCGGCCGCATTGGCGCAACGCACTACTTTTAGCTTCGGCGCTGACAGCGCCAGGTTGGCGATCAGCTTCTCCGTGGCGGCCGGATCAACGTCGAACAAACGCACTTGTTCGATGCCCAGCAGGTGATGGAAGGCATTGGCCTGGAAATCACTCTGCGCACCGTTACCGATCAATGCCATTACTTTCGAGTCGGCGCGCGCCAACAATTTCGCCGCCATCACCGAGGTGCCTGCCGTGCGTAATGCCGTGCAGAGGGTCAGCTCGCTGACGATCGACGGGTAGCCGGTAACTACATCGGCCAGCACGCCAAATGCGACCACCGTCGACAGCCCCTTGGCCGGGTTGCCGGGGTGGCCGTTGACGTATTTGAAGCTGTATTCGCGGTCGTCGCAGATCGGCATGAGCTCGATCACGCCCACTGGCGAATGCGAGGCTAGGCGAGGGGTTTTTTCGAACGCCTGCCAGCGGTGGTAATCGGCTTCAAGGTATTTCACCATCCGCGCCAGCACCGTCGGCAGGCCGTGGGTCGCGACGATACGGCCGATGTCGGTCGTGGTAAGCAAAGTAGTCCGGGTCATGAAACTCTCCTGGCAAGTCGGCGGTGATAACCGCAAGACATCTATTCTCCCGATGGCGGCGGTAGAGCGATATGGCACTATTGTCGCCATATCATCATTTTCCTATCTTTTTGGTAGGTCTCACTGACGGATTGTTCAATGGATGACCTCGACCACCGACTGATTGCCCAGCTACGCCACGACGCCCGTGCTTCGGTAGCGGACTTGGCCAAGCGCTTGAAAGTGTCTCGCGGCACCATCAGCAACCGGCTAACTCGGTTGCAACACGATGGCGTTATCACCGGCTATACCGTGCGCTTGCGCCCGGACAGTGCGCCGGACGATATACATGCTTGGGCATGCATCGCCGTGGAAGGTAATCAACATGCAGTGATTCGCGCGCTCTTGGGCGAGCCCGGTGTGGCCGAACTGCATGACACTAATGGTCGCTGGGATTTATTGGCAGGTTTACAGGTGGCGTCGCTGACTGAGCTGTCCAGCGTGCTCGAACGTATCCGCGGTATCCCGGGCATTACCGCCACGGAAACCAGCGTGCATCTGAAAAGCTTGCGCGGGTGAGTGGTAAACGCGAGTGGGGTCGAACACCAATGGCGCTTAGTTAGGCGCGCAGACTTACATTCCGGCGTTACTAGGGCTTTTAACAGACGAAGGGCAGGTCAAGCGGAGTCTTCAACAAATAGACGTCTGCCCATCCAATAACTTCCAGACATTCTGAGCTAGATGAAAGAGATGAGAGGCTTGCTTAAAGAGTCAGCACTTTGATGGCGCGGCAGTGATGTATGACCGTTGATTACTCGCGCGGCTGTGCGCTGGACGCGTCCGCTTGGTGTCGGTATCTGGAAGGAATGTCGCTGCTATGTGGATCAGCGACATTCCCGTGCACTTTTTAAAGAAACATACCGCCCGATGCTTCGACGCGTTGCGCATTGATCCAGCCGCTGCCTGGGGCGAGCAAGGCGGCCACGGCGCCACCGATGTCATCCGGTAGTCCGGCGCGGCCTAGTGCAGTGTTGTTGGCGACAAGGCTGTTGAGGTCGGCGTTGTCGCGCACTGCGCCACCGCCAAAGTCGGTTTCAATCGCACCCGGTGCCAGCGTGTTGACGCGGATGCCGCGCTTGCCGAGTTCCTTGGCGAGGTATCGAGTGAGTACTTCCACGCCGCCTTTCATGCTCGCGTACGCGGCATAGCCTGGTAGTGCGAAGCGGGTCAGCCCCGACGAGATATTGATGATGCGGCCGCCGTCGGCGATCCATGGCAGTAATACCTGAGTCAGAAAGAATGGCCCTTTAAGATGGATGGCGACCATCTGATCAAACTGCGCCGGGCTGGTGTCGGCGAAGGCTGCGCTCGCACCTACACCAGCGTTGTTGATCAGGAAATCGAAGCGTTCGCGTTGCCAATGCTCAGCCAGAACGTCATGCACGGCGTGGGCGAACGCGGGAAACCGGTCGGCTTCGGAAACATCCAGTTGCATGCTGGCGGCCCGCCGACCCATTGCCTCGATCTCGCTGACAACGGCGTGGGCTTCGTCGATGCGGCTGTGGTAGGTGAGGATCACATCGGTGCCTTGGCGGGCCAGTGCGAGCGCGGCGTTACGGCCGAGTCCGCGGCTGCCACCGGTAACCAGGGCGATGGGGGTAGGGCTAGTCATGACGTTTCCTTGCGTTGATGAGGTAGAAGTCGACGCGCCTTGCGCCGGAACGCCAGACTATTGATTCCTTCTTAAGTCATAAATATGGAGAATATGATTTGATTGTTCATTAATGAGTAACAATGAAATGCATCACATCGACGCTATGAAAGTCTTTGTTCGTGTGGCTGAACGTGGCAGCTTTACCCAGGCGGCCGCGGATCTGGGGTTGCCCAAGGCCAGCGCGTCGGTGGCAGTGCAGCAGTTGGAGACGTTGCTGGACACCCGTTTGCTACATCGAACGACGCGCCGTGTTGAGCTAACGCAGGACGGTATGGTTTTCCTGGAGCGTTGTCGTGACACGCTAGATGACATTGATGAGTTGCAATCGATGTTCCGTGGCGACGAACGTCATCTGCGTGGACGGCTGCGAGTGGACATGCCGACGACGGCCGCACGCACCTTCGTGTTGCCGCGTCTGCCAGATTTTCTGGCGGCGCATCCCGCTATCGAACTGGAACTAAGTTGTGCCGACCGGCGTGTAGATTTAGTTCGTGAGGGGTTTGATTGCGTGCTACGGGTGGGGCTGCTGGAGGATGTCGATAACTTGGTAGCGCGACCGCTGGGCAGCTTCGATATAGGTACGTTTGCCAGCCCCGCTTATCTCCAGCGCCATGGCGAACCACACACCCCGGCTGAGTTGGACGGCCATCGCATGGTGCATTACGCGCAGAATTTCGGTGGAACGCCGGATGGCTTCGAATATGTGGATGCGACTGGTGTCCATGTGCAGCCCCTTGCCGGGGTGCTTACCGTCAACAATACCGATAGCTACGAGGCGGCGTGCATCGCCGGGCTCGGCCTCATTCAGGCGCCGGCCGTTGGTATGCAGCCTATGGTTGAGGCTGGGCAAGTGAAAGAAATACTGCAGACGTATCGCGCCGAGCCGATGCCGGTGACGTTGCTGTATGCCAGCCGCCGGCATTTGCCATGGCGAGTGCGTGTGTTCATGGACTGGTTAGCGGAATATCGGGAGTGGAATGCAGGATTAGAGCAGCCGCCGGTGGTACGGGATGGTGGCGCACGAGACGTGCAGTGACATTTCATCGTCGGCGGGAAGATCGAAAGCGAACGAGCAGCGCCGTATCAAGCGCGCTCAGGCATGTTTGAGGTACGAATAGTCAGGGCGCGCTGCACGCTACGCCGCTGGCCGATGCGATCTTCTCTCCCGACTTTAGCGGCGCGAGCTGCGCGTTGTGCATGCCTTTCGTCCACCATTGCCACTGATCGCCGACGTAGCGCGCGCCGCTGGCGGAGATGGCGGTATGTAGGCGGTGGGTTTGGCCGTCCAACGTGATCACGGCGCTATCGGTATCGGGATACATGGCGTGCACCGTACGGCCGTCAGTGCAGGTGTAGTCGATTGATTTTGCTGTGGTGGGAGTAGCGGATATCTCGACTGGCTTGAACAGAGTTTGTGTAAATGTCGGCGGCTTACCAGCCGCGCCCCACAGATGCCCGACGAATGTTGTGGAAAGGGTTTTCCCGCCAAGCTCTAACGTGAGGTAGGCAGGAAATTTGCCATGCCCATTGTCGTAAACGTCGTTGGAAACCCAGCGTAGGTCGCTGCTGGCGGTGGCTCCGGGTACCAGCGTGATGGGCGCTGTTGATGTCGACCCCGATTCAGGTAAGTTCCGGGCGGTGATGTCCAGTGCTTGCTTGTTTGTATCGGTCAACGCCACCGCTGGCTGAGTGGGGAGGGCGCAGTTGGACGTTCCAATATTGCGCACCACCAGCATCGTGCCGGAATGCGACATGCCGTTGAAACGCCCATTGCCGGAATCGAGACTGATGGCCAGTTGCGCTGGCACACATGCCTTTACCTGGCTGCCCACCGACGTGGTCGGGGATGCTGCGGTCTGTTTCAAGTCTTCCCGCGATGGCTGGGGCGAGCACGCCACCAGTGACAGCAACAATCCAACGGTGAACAACGTGGTGTGCAGAGTTACCTTGGTTGAAGAGGAATCCAGTTCGTAACTGTTCGTAGGGGTTGCAGTTCGTGTCGCCGTTGCTTTATTCATGTACGCCATCTTTTAGTAAAACGATGGCTGACGCTAACACGTCGGTGGCGAGACTCTGGTCGTCGCGCATCCACTCTCTGCGTTACTTTCAGCACTCAGATACTAACTCTCTTGCAACGACACTGGCCGTACAGGCCTGCTGGGCGCGCGGGGAATTTCTTATGACGAGTGAAAGTACGCGCGCGCGTTGGGCTGGGTTGGCCTATCTAGTGGTGGTCGTGACCGGCACCTTCAGCATGGGTTATGTGCCGGGTCAGCTCGCTGCGCCAGGTAGTCTACAAACGGTGCTCGCGAATATCATCTCGCATAAGTGGCTGTTTTCCGCTGGCATCGCGTCGTTCATGCTCGAACAGGTGGCATTTCTACTGCTGCCGCTACTGCTGTTTCGACTACTCAACACGGTTCACCGGTCCGTTGCGGTGGTGATGGTCGCGCTGGCGATCACGGCGGTGCCGATCGCGTTGGTTGGTGTGGGGCACCGGCTCGACGCGTTGTGGCTGCTGACCGATAACGGCGGCTTGTCGGTGGAGACCGCACGTGCGATGGCGTCGTTTTCGCTGAAGTCCTATAGCCATGCCATTTTCGTCGCCAGTATGTTTTGGGGCCTGTGGTTGCTGCCGTTCGGCTATTTGGTGATCAAGAGTGGAATGCTGTCGCGCTTGCTTGGCGTGTTGTTGATACTCGGTGGCGTTGGTTATCTGGTGGATGTTTTTGCTGAATTGCTGCTGCCGGAGTATGCGGATATGTCGCTGTCGAACTATATCCCTCTGCCCGCGGCCTTGGCTGAGATGGGAACCTGTCTGTGGCTGTTGGTGATGGGCGTGCGCCGCCGCGGCGCGAGTGAATCGGTAGGCCAACTGCGGAGTGCGATATGAGCGCGTTGACGTTGAGTGACATCAAACTGCATGTGCGGTTCAAGCTTTCGGCGTTATGGGCGTCGCTGATGTTTTGTTACATCTACGGCGACTATTTCGGCCTGTATGTGCCGGGCCAATTGCAGGGCATGCTGGACGGTGGCGGACCGATTGGTCCGGTGAGCCAGGCTTCGCTGGTCGGTGTGGCGTTGTTGCTGGCACTTCCGGGTCTGATGGTGTTCCTGTCGATCACCTTGCCGCCGCGATTGTGCCGCTGGCTGAATATTGCGCTGGGTTTGTTCTATACGGCGGTGATGTTGGTGACGATGCTGGGCGCCTGGTGGTTCTACATCACGCTGGGCGTGATTGAGATCGTGCTATCGCTGCTCATTGTGGCCTATGCATGGCGCTGGCCGAAAAACTAATGCTGAATTAATTCACGGCGTATGGGTAGCGACGGCTGGCGTGGCCACCGGCGGTTTGAACGGCACGGCGGGCCCCGGGGTGACACCTTGGCGCCACAGCGCCAGCTGATTCTGGATACCGCTACCGACATCGATTTGCGGTTCCGATGGCGTGAGTTTGCCCTGCTTCTCCCACTCCGCAATGTCACGGCTGGCCCGCCTGAATGCGTCGACGAAGTTGTCAGTGTGATTCAGCGCATCGACCAGCCATGCTTTGCCGAAATAGGTGATGTCCGAATCGCTACCGCAACCAAATGAGCTGCGATCGCTGCGGGAAGCCGTGATAATCATGCTGCCTCGGCTACGTAGTGGCGACACAAAGCCACCGGAGTAGCACGCGTTGACGACTACAACTTTCCACGGGAAGTGGTGCTTGTGCAGGATGCCACTTAAATCGGTTGCGCTGATTTGATCCAGTGGTAGCGGGTCCATATCAACTAATAACGTGTGATCTTCGCTGCCGTGACTAGTGAGGTAGAGCAGCAGAATGTCCTTGTCTGGGTGCATCTGCAGCGCGATGCCGTCCAGTGCTGCTTCCAGATTGCTCCAGCTGGCCAGCGGCCGCGAGCGAAGTGAGTCGGGATGGTTTTCTAGCACCAAGGTATGCGTGCTTGCGCCGAAACGTTGTGCGAAAAGTTTCGCGCTGTAGTCGGCTTCATTACGAAATACGTCTTCGCTACCGTCGCCGGCGAATGCCACGACGTACAGGTTTGGCGTGTTGGCTACGCGTGGTGTCAGTTTGGCTAACGCTTCCTGCACAAGGCGCGGTTGTGCATACATCACTTGTTCGGGTGACGGCGCATTGCTGGGCCAGTCGTCGGCTGCTTCGTCAGTTGCTTGTAGGGAACTGGCAGCAGCCGGCGTAACGCCGCTGGTTGTCGCCAAGCTGCGCATGGCGACCGTATACGTTTGGTCGAAGGTGTTGCGAAATGATCGGCCGGATACCAGCAACGTAAGCGCCATACCCGCGACTAGGGAAAGTAGAACGATCAGCACGTTACGCATGGCGGCTCGTCCACAGGGGCGCTGTTACGGAGTAATCGTGTTGAAGTCGCGGTGTACCGGGTGGCGTGGCGCCGGTGGCAGGTCGAGCGGCTCCCTTACCAGCCATGCCGTTTTGAATCCGGCTGTCTTCGCTGCATCAAGTTCTTCCACCGTGTCAGACAGAAACAGGATATGCGCGGGCTGCGTGTCGATGGCGGCAGCAATGTGCTGATAGGACTCAGTTTTGCGCTTTGGCCCGGTCTCGGTATCGAAATAGCCGGAAATCATGGGTGTCAAATCACCGGCTTCGCTGTAGCCGAAGAACAATTTTTGCGCGGAAACAGAACCGGAGGAATAGATGTAAACGTTGCAGTTGGACGCTGTCCATTCACGCAACTTAGCCGCCACTTCCGGATACATATGCGCGACGAAATCGCCAGCCACGTAGCCGTCTTTCCAGATCATGCCTTGGAGTGCTTTCAGCGCAGTCGACTTACGGTTTTCACCGATCCAGCGTAGCAACAGTTCGATGATTTCCTGGCGACTTGCCTCAACCAGATCTGCTTCGTTGGCGGCCTCTTGCAGCCAATGCTGCACTTCAGGCAAATCACCGTGCGTTTCCACAAAGGCGGGTAAGCGCTTGTAGGCATACGGAAACAGAATGTCGTGCACGAAACTAATGGAACTTGTTGTGCCTTCGATGTCCGTGACGATGGCGCGGATGTCGGTCATATTTTCGGTATCCGGAAAGCGGTGCGCTGATCATAATGCCGCCGCGGTCAAGGTGCGGCTGCGGCGAAGGACGTGTAGGAGCGGCTTTAGCCGCGATGCTGTTGCCTTAATGCTGGCATAGAAAAGGTATCGCGGCTAAAGCCGCTCCTACAATCTTCAGCCATGGATTCACGAATCTCCAAGCTGGCTTTCAGCGATTCGCCCACCAAGTACGAGCCAACGCCCAAGTGAGTTAACGCTGCGCGATGGGCGTCATGCGCGGGAAGCGTTGGGCGATGTCGTTGCCGCTGGACTGTGCCACCCAGCCCTCTTTGTTAGTGAACAAACGGATGGCGACGAAGTAGGGTGATTCGCTCATGTCGAACCAGTGCCGCGTGCCGTCCGGTACGCCAATCAGGTCGCCGCGTTCGCACAGAACGTCGTAGACCTTACTGCCGATGTGTAAGGTAAATTGGCCGGCGCCGGCGACGAAAAAGCGCACTTCGTCTTCGCTGTGGACGTGCTCGCTCAGAAATTTTTGACGCAGCGTCGCGCGATCAGGATGCTCGGGCGTGAGGCTGATTACGTCAACCGACTGGTAGCCTTTTTCCGCCATCAGCCGATCGATATCCTGGCGGTAGGCGGCAATCACCTCGTCTTGGCTGGCTCCGGGTGCAATCGGTTGGCTGGCTTCCCAGCGTTCAAAGCGGACGCCAACGTTGTCCAGCTCACGCGCGATCGCTGCGTGATCGCTTTGCGTGAGTATCGGCGTTTCCGGCCGCGTCTCATCGAAAATACGTAGGTGACTCATGGTGTTTGCAACCTCCTTAGATCCAATTCGCAGCTCAGCAGAAATTCTAGTGCTTCCAGTTGGCGCTGTGCCTCGGCCATGTCACGACCCCAGGCGTACAAGCCGTGGCCATCGATCAGGTAGGCGTGCAGTGGTTTGCCAGAGGCCAGCCAAGCGTCGACGTGAGCGATCAGCTCCGGCATGTGTTGAGTGTTCGGGAACACGGGAATGTCGAGAACGCTGTCGTGCGTGGTGTAACCGGTGATGGCCTTTTGTAACTCCCAACCTTGTAGGTGGACCACCGCTGCTTTGGCATACAGACGGGAGGCGACACTCTGCGCGCGTGAGTGGGTGTGTAGTACCGCTTTCACGTCGGGCCAGTGTTGGTAAATTTGCGTATGCAACGCCGTTTCGGCGCTGGGCCGTGAGTCCGTACCGACAGCGCAGCCTTCTATGTTGATCAGCATGATGTCGTTGCGGCCAAGCTTGCCCTTGTCGCGGCCAGACACCGTAATGGCTGCGTACTCAGCGTCGACGCGCATGGAGAAATTGCTGCTGGTCGCTGGTGTCCAGCCATTTGCAGATAGTTCGCGCGCGGTGTCGATAAGGGTATCGGCTGCGTGTTCAAACACATCGGGAGACACGGCAGGGGGCAGCTGTTGTGGCATGAGTTTAGACGTCCAAATGAAGTAAAACTATAACATGCATAGCGATCCAGTCAGATCGGAATGAGAGCCATTCTCGCAAGTCAGGAACAATTTCAAAAGCACGCGTAAGATCAGAGCGAACTTCGCGCAAAGTGTGCGAGGTCGTTAACTGATGGAGCTTGCCCATGTTGAACGAGAAAGTTATTGAATCGCGTCGTCGGTTCCTCAAGATGGCCGCAGGCACTGCTGTCGCCGCTGTGGCTGTGGGTAGCTTGCCGCGCTTGGCGCGTGCTGCTGACCTGCCGCCGGTGACCGCGGCAGATCCGACGGCCAAAGCATTGTCTTACGTGGAAGACGCCAGCAAGGCACCTAAGCGCCTACCAGGTGATGACTGCTCAAACTGCCAGTTCTACAGTGGTGGCCCAACCGGCCGCGGCCCGTGCCAGTTGTTCCCGGGCAAATCCGTTAATTCCAAGGGCTGGTGCAGTTCGCACACCAAGAAAGCCTGAGTCATTGGCTTGCTCAGGCTAGGCTTTTACCTAGCCTGAGACTGATGCATAAGGCCGGCTTTGATGCCGGCTTTTTTTGTGCCTGAACGAAAGGTTTCGTGTGGGGCGTTGCCACGGTCTTTTGGCCCGAGCTCCGCATCAGCCGCAGGGTGCTGGTGAGCAAGTACAGGCGGCTCGTCGACGGCGCAACGCGAGCCGGCTTCGATAATTTGTCTATCGACCTCCTCGTTTTTGCGCACGAGCAAGTGCTCGCTAAGTACTCGACGTTTTGTCCCTCGGCGTAGCGGCGCCCACTGCGGCTGTTGATGACGGCTCATGCCGTATCAAGTTCGGGCCAGCGGTTGCAGTAGATGTGGACTGATTCGAGAACACGACATCTAGCGGGGCTCGACGGAGCGGTGAGTCGGCAAATAAAAATGCCGCCCGACGCATCAGAGAGGAGCTGACCCACCTGACGCGCCGAGCGGCGATCCGGGGTCCACTGCCAAGTGATCAACCCGCGGACCACCGATGTTACTACCCGCGCATGTCGTTTTGCGATGAGCTGCGGGATTTTGTTGAATAGTCTCTATAAGCGATGCATAAACAATCACTTACGTTATGTTCTGGCTAACGAGTAGGGTTGTGAGACGTTGTGTCAGATTGTTACACGTTAAAAGAAAATAGCCAGTAAATACGCGGTTTTCGCGGATTTACTACCTATTTATAAGAACTTCTTGGCCAGCTAAATGTTAGTTCTTGCGTAGATGGCTGTGGCGGTAGCCATACATCGCATAAATGGCTAGCCCGAGGAACGTCCAGATGACCATCAGGGTCCAGTTATACCAAGCCATGGTGGACAGCAGAGCAAGGCAGCTTAGGATGCCCAACGTGCAGATCACTGGCGCCGCCGGAACGCGGAAGGTGCGTGGTAATTCTGGGTGGGTGTGGCGCAGTATCCACACTCCGGCGCATACCGCGATAAACGCGATTAATGTACCCATCGACACTAAGTCGGCAAGGACGTCCAGCGGGAAAATTGCCGCGAGAAGCGCGATAGAGGCACCCGTGATCAGAGTGTTCAAGTGCGGCGTGCGATAGCGTGGATGAATACGCGTAAAGACCTTCGGTAGCATGCCATCGCGGCCCATGATCATGAAGATGCGCGGCTGCGCGATGATCATCACCAACACGACCGAAGCGAGGCCGAGCATCGCGCCCACTTCAACCACCCAACGCAACCAGGTCAGCTGCGGATGTCCTTGCAAGGCCGTGACGACGGGTTCGTTCGTGCCGAGCAAAGTGTAGGAATTGAGGCCGGTCATAACGGCTGCCATGGCGATGTATAACACCGTACAAATCGCCAGGGAGGCAAGAATGCCGATCGGTAAATCGCGCTGCGGGTTGCGTGATTCCTGTGCCGCAACAGAGGTTGCCTCAAAGCCAATGTAGGCAAAGAACACCATCGCCGCGCCGCGCATGACGCCACTCCAGCCGTATTTGTAGTTGCCTTGTGACTCAGGTACGAACGGGGTCCAGTTGGAAGGGTCGACATAGCGCCAGCCGACCACGATCACCAAGACCACCAAGCCCACCTTGACGACCACCATGGCGGAATTGGCCAGGCTCGATTCGCGGATGCCGACGTAGCAGAGCCAGGTCAGCAGCAAGACGAGGACCACCGCCGGTAAGTTAAATAGCGCGCCGGTGGTGACTAGCTCATGGTTCGCGGTAAATTGCAGCGGTGCGTTAGTCAAAGCCGCGGGTATGCTCAAATCCATATTGAACGTACTGCCGATATGGTTGAGCAGGCTGAGCAGATAGCCGGTCCAGCTCACCGCCACGGCGGACGCCGATACACCGTATTCCAGTACCAAATTCCAGCCGATGAACCACGCCATCAGTTCGCCCAGAGTTGCGTACGCGTAGGAATAAGCGCTGCCAGACAGTGGAATGAGGGTGGCGAACTCGGCGTAGCACAGCGCGGTGAAGGTGCTACAGATTGCCGCCAGTAGGAACGACAGAATGACTGCTGGGCCGGCGTAATCAGCTGCAGCTTGCCCGGAGATGACGAAAATGCCGCCGCCAATGACGGCACCGATACCGATGGCGGTTAACCCCCACGGTCCCAGTGTTCGGCGCAGGGTTGGGCCGCTAGTATCTTCGTCGTCGGTGAAATCTGTTTTCCTGGCGAGCAGCTGCTTAAACATGGTTCTCAATCTTCGTGGAGCGGAGCAGTTCGCGTGCAACGCGCAGTGGCGTCAGACGCCCAAATGCAGCGGCCGGCTAATGGGCGCCGGCCGCCGGGGTTCGTCAGGCTGGGTTGCGGCGTAGTTTGCTGTGCCGATAACCGTAAAAGCCGTAGATTGCGAAGCCAATCGTCGTCCAGCCAATCAGTAATGGCCAAAGGGTTTCAAACGCCTGCCAGAACAAGAACAGGCAGGTTGCGGCACCCAGCGGGCACACGATGTAGTACATCGGTACGCGGAACGCGCGCGGGATTTCTGGACGTGTGTGGCGCAGCACAGCCACACCAATGCAGACCGTAGTGAAAGCAAGTAGGGTGCCCATTGAAACCAAGTCACCCAATACACCCACTGGGAACAGTCCAGCCAGCACGGCCGCGATAAGGCCAACGATGATGGTGCCGACGTACGGCGTGCGGTGCTTCGGGTGCACTTTGCCGAATACTTTCGGCATTAATCCGTCATGCGACATGGCGTAAAAAATACGGGGTTGGCCCATCAGCATGACCAGCACCACCGAGCTCAGTCCGGCTAGTGCGGCGAACACCACCAGCACTTTCATGGTGCCAAGTATGTAACTGGCCATACTGCCGGCGGCGACCGTGCCGAGTACATAGTTGAGTGCGGTAGCCACCGGCTCCGGCGTATCCAGTTCGCGGAACGGTGCCAGACCAGTCAGCGCGGCAGCCATGGCGATGTACAACACTGTGCAGACCAACAGCGAACCAAGAATACCGATGGGCATATCGCGCTGCGGGTTTTTCGCTTCGCCGGCAGCGGTAGAAACCGCGTCGAAACCGATGTAAGCGAAGAACACTAAGGTCGCGCCACGGATGACACCGCTCCAACCGTACTTTGTGCCGATCTCCACACCCTTTTCCATAATCGGCTCAGGTGTCGGGATAAAGGGGTGCCAAAGTGCGGGATTGATGAAGTGAAAAGTGACTACCAAGAACAACAAGATCACCACGACTTTGATGGCCACGATGATGGCGTTCACCGATGCCGATTGCGTGATGCCGCGATAGCACAGCCAACTAATGGCACCAACGATGACAATCGCCGGCACATTGAGGAACTTGCCGGTGGTTACCAAGTTATGTGCCGCGTCGAAGTTGAACGGCGCGCCGGACAAGGCTGCCGGTAGGTTGAAATTGATGCCGCTAGCGGCAGTCAGCATGTTCAACATTTCGTTGAAGTAACCTGACCAGCCAACCGCCACGGTAGACGCTGCGAAAAGGTACTCCAGCACCAGATTCCAGCCGACGAACCAGGCGACGACTTCGCCCATGGTGGCGTACGAATAAGAGTAAGCGCTGCCCGATACCGGCAACATGGCGGCAAACTCGGCGTAACACAGTCCCGCCAAGCTGCAAGCAAAGCCAGCCATTACAAAGCTAAGTACCAAGGCTGGCCCGGCAAATTGTGCAGCGGCCGTGCCAGTCAATACGAAAATACCCGCGCCGATCACGGCACCGATACCCAGCATGACCAAGTGACGCGCGCTCAGTGCACGCTTCAGCGTCACCTCACCTTCAGGGCCGCCCTCCACTGGCTCGCCAGCATCGACATGCGGCATAGCCTCGATGGGATGGGTGGCGAATAAATCTTTTATCATCGGGCGCCCCTTCAAGTGTGATGTTGCCCGCATTACGCGCGCTGGGCGCGCGTTGCACAGACGTAACGATGGCGGGCCAACATAGCCCAGCGGTAAAACTAGTACAAGCTTCATTCAGCGTATGAAGTGGCGGCTTGTGATTTTGTTCCATTCTCCTCGAGGGCGTGTATGCCTGATACCACGGCGTTACTGACCGATGCATTACAACGCTACCGTGACCAATGGCAGGGGGAGGCTATTTTGGTTGATGCGTTTCAACATTTTTTGCATACGTCGGCGAATGTTTTTGATCGCACCCACACTAGTGGCCACTTCACCGGATCCAGTTGGTTAGTGAGTAGCGATGGCACGCGTGTGCTGCTGATGCATCATCGAAAACTGAATCGCTGGTTGCAGCCCGGCGGCCATGCCGATGGCGATAGTGACCTTGCGCGTGTGGCGCTGCGGGAAGCGCGCGAGGAGACCGGCGTACCCGATTTACAAGTAGAGGACGCTATTTTTGATCTGGACCGCCATCGGATTCCCGCCCGTGCTGAGGAGTCGGAGCACTGGCATTACGACGTACGCTACGTGGTACGTGCAGGGATGGATGAGTGCTTCGTAGTCAATCAAGAGTCGAACGGGTTGGCGTGGCGGCCGGTGCAGGATGTTGCAAATGACGGCAGCCTCGATCTTTCGCTGCGACGCATGGCACGCAAGTGGTTGGCCCGTTATCTATAAGCTGGGGAAGTGAGCGGGGGACGTGGATGCGGCGGCGTCGGCGCCTGTACCCATGCGCGGTCAGTCGTTTGCAGTGCGGTCCCGTGTGGGCCCGACTGATACGCCGGATTCGTCGGCCGAGGGGAAGTGGCGCGGCGTAAGTAGCACTAACCCCACGGTGATGATGGCAACGACGGTGAGACCGCTGTAGACATCATGCGTTGCTGTGTACATCGCGTGGCGCAAATAGTGATCTGCCGCCGTCGGCAGGTGATGGCCGTGGAGTGCGCCAATGACGCTATTGATGTCCTGCGGTAGATGCGAGCGTAACGCCGCCGGCGCGTTGGCAAGCTCACTGGCGATGCTGTGATTAAAGATGGCGCCAAATGCTGCAGCACCCAAGCTTTGTCCGAGATAGCGCGAGAAGATATTGGCGCCGGTAACCACCCCGCGGTCATGCCACGTAACGGTCGATTGCACCCCGACCAACAGCGGCGTTGCCAAAAGTCCACAGCCCGCGCCAAGCAGTACCTGATCCAGCACGACCCATAACGTCGAGCCGGGGTAGGGCAGCGACAGAAAGCCGAATGCCGATAGGGTAATTAGAACGGCGCCGCACAACGCTGTATCGCGGAAGCCAATGCGCAGATATAGACGGCCAGACCAGGACGACGCCAAGGGCCAGCCGATGCTTAGCGTTGCCAAGACAAAGCCGGCGGCGATGGCGCCGAGGCCCAGCACGGATTGCGCAAACGTTGGCAAGTACGTGCTGGGTCCCATGATGACCAGACCCAAGCCGATGGTCGCCAAGTTAGACCCAGCCAACACGCGATGCCGCCATAGCCAGGCGGGCATGATGGGCTCTGCGGCGTGGCGTTCGACCAACACCGTCGCCGCAATCAGCAAGGCAGCCACGGCGAATGTACTGATGCTTGGCAGCGAGAGCCACGGCCATGCTTGGCCACCCTGAAGTAACGCGAAAATCAAAGCCGTACCAGCGACCAGAATCAACGTTGCGCCAAGATAATCGATGCGATGTCGATGATGCTGCGGCTGCTCGTGGAGAAACTTTGCGATCAGGGTGATCGCAAGGATGCCGATCGGCACGTTGATCAAAAAGATCCAGCGCCACGACACATATTCGGCGAATGCGCCGCCCAAGGTTGGGCCGACCACGGCGGCGACGCCCCACACGCTAGATAACCAGCCTTGAATGCGTGCTCGCTCGCGGACCGAGTACAGATCACCGGCCAGAGTATTCACAGTGGCCATGATTGAACCGGCACCCAACCCCTGTAGGCCGCGAAAGGCGATCAGCGTAGTCATATTCCACGCCAGCGCTGAAGCCGTGGAACCGACCAGAAAGATCAGCGTGCCGATAATCAAGATGGGTTTGCGGCCGAACACGTCGGCCAACTTGCCGTACAGCGGAATAGTGACCGTCTGCGCTAGCAAGTAGATGGAAAACACCCAGCTGAACTGCGCGAAGCCGCCAAGGTCGCCGACGATTTGCGGGATGGCGGTGGACACAATGGTGGTGTCCATCGCGGCCAGCATCATCGTCGCCATCAACGCAGCAAGGATCCAGCGCCGCTGAGTGGCGTCGATTGAGCTACTCAACATGGGCGAAATACGCGGCCGATAGTCAAAGCCGAGTACATGATAGGCATTTGTAGGAGCGCACCCTGTGCGCGATAGCTTTGAGGTTTGGGAAAAAATCGCGCACAGGGTGCGCTCCTACGCATATTTTTCAGGGGCGGGATGAACGTGCCCGCACGCGCTGCAGGTGCGCGCTTCAACAGAACGATAGAAGCGGTCGAAGACCGGCGGGAAGTCGTGTTCGATGCTGTCGAGCACGAAATACTCTTCGTACAACTTGCGGTTGCACTGTTCGCAAAACCACATCAGCCCCTCTCTTTCGCCAGCGACGCGGCGGCGCTCGATGACTAGGCCGATGGAACCAGCCTGACGGTTTGGTGAGTGCGGCACGCGCGGCGGCAAATAGAAGATTTCGCCGGCGCGCAGTGGAACATCGCGCGCGACGCCATCGTCTTGCAACTTCAGCGTGATGTCGCCTTCAATCTGGTAGAAAAACTCTGGGCCTTCGTCGTAGTGATAATCGGTGCGCGCGTTAGGGCCGCCGACAATCATGATGATGAAGTCGCCATCGACGATGCACTTGTTACCAACAGGTGGCTTCAGCAAGTGTCGGTGTTCATCGATCCAACGTTGCAGATTGAGTGGCGGTAGCAGTGCCATGCTGGTGATGCTCGCGGAATAGTACTTGGCACCATAGCGCTGCAGCGCGTGCAAAAAAAGCCGCCTCGACCATTACATCGAGGCGACTTTTAAGCGCGGGTGCGATGGATTACGGCATCAGCACTTTATTGATGACGAAGATTACGCCGTTAGACTGCATTACGTCGGGGATGGTGATGTCGGCAACGTTGCCTTTGTCATCAGTCACGGTCCAGGCGCTGCCATCCTTTTTGATCGTGATGGAATCGCCCTCGACCGTCTTCAGCTTGGCCTCACCGCCGCCGGCTTTCACTGCTTTGGCAAGGTCGTGTGAGGTCATCTTGCCGGGTACGACGTGGTAGGTGAGGATCTTGGTCAGGGTTGCCTTGTTTTCCGGCTTGAGCAGGTTGTCGACCGTGCCTGCAGGCAAAGCGGCAAACGCTTCATTGGTTGGCGCGAATACAGTGAATGGACCCGGGCCCGACAGTGTATCGACCAGACCGGCGGCTTTCACTGCGGCTACCAGGGTGGTGTGGTCTTTCGAGTTAACTGCGTTCTCGATGATGTTGCGCGACGGGTACATGGCGGCACCGCCGACGGTCACTGTTTTTTCCATGCTCATTGAGTTCATCGGGCCAGCTACCGCCATTGGCACAACGGCGACTGTGGCCAAAGCTAGTGAAAGACCGATGGCGAGGGAGCGCATACGTTGGTTAATTTTCATTTGATTCTCCAAAGCTTTCCGCTTCGCGGGTTGGAAGCATATGGATATACGACGTGACGTGCCGGATGGATGCAGTGGCGGCGACGGATCATTCAGTGTGTCGTTTGAGGGCGAGCGCCCCAGCTTGGATTCGGTTGATACCGGTACTGCTGAACGTCGATGCAGTTTGTTGGCCAGTTCGTGGGCCACCGACGGTCCGATGAAGTAGTCCAGCGTTGGGCTGACGTGACGGTACCCATAGCCGTTTTGCGTACGCGCATCTGCCGCCCTTGCAGACCCATCGTCGGCTGCGGACGTTAGCCTGCTGCTTATTATGTGACCGGTGTTTTCTGCGTTATCTCGGCGATATTGCCTTGCTCATGCCGAGTGGCTAGGCAGACTCCACCGCCGCCGCACAGGCAGCGATGTGTGAGTGGTGTGGCCTTAGTGCGGCCGTCTACGGTGCCGAGGCAAGCGTCGGCGCCGCTCAGACCTCTAGCGTCGCCAAATCACCCTTTTCTTCGAGCCATGCTTTGCGGTCGCCGGAGCGCTTTTTGGCTAGCAGCATGTCCATCAGTTTTGCCGTGCCGTCGTTGTCGTCGATAGTCAACTGCACGAGACGGCGCGTATCCGGATGGATGGTTGATTCGCGCAATTGCGGCGGGTTCATTTCGCCCAAACCCTTGAAGCGGGTAGTGCTGACGGCACCACGCATTTTTTCGCGCTCGATCCGTTGCAGCATGGCTACTTTCTCGCCCTCGTCGAGGCAGTAAAACACCTGCTTGCCGACGTCGACACGGAACAGTGGTGGCATGGCAACGAAGACGTGACCCTCGCTGACAAGTTTGGGAAAGTGCTGTAGAAAGAGGGCGGCAAGCAAGGTAGCAATGTGCAAGCCATCCGAGTCGGCATCAGCCAGCACGATGATCTTGCCGTAGCGCAAACCGGATATGTCGTTGGTGCCCGGATCGCAACCAATGGCAACCGCGAGGTTGTGCACTTCCTCGGAACCGAGCACCAGGTTCGATTCCACTTCCCACGTGTTGAGGATCTTGCCGCGCAACGGCAGGATCGCCTGAAACTCCTTGTCCCGTGCTTGCTTGGCGCTGCCGCCAGCAGAGTCACCTTCCACTAGAAACAGCTCAGTGCGGGATAGATCGGTCGCCGTGCAGTCGGCCAGCTTGCCCGGCAGTGCCGGGCCTTGGGTAATTTTTTTGCGCACAATCTGCTTGGACGCTTTCATGCGTGCGCTGGCGTGTTCAATCGCCAGCATGGCGATGCGCTCGCCAATATCCACGTGCTGATTAAGCCAAATACTGAAGGCATCGTGGATGACGTTTTCGACCAAGCCGGCGGCATGACGCGACGACAAACGCTCTTTAATCTGGCCGGCAAACTGCGGGTCCTGTAAACGTGCCGACAACACAAAGGACAGTCGTTCCCAGACATCTTCCGGCGCTAACTTCATGCCGCGCGGTAGCAAGCTGTGGATGTCACAAAATTCGCGAATGGTAGTGGTCAGACCGCTGCGCAGCCCGTTGACATGGGTGCCGCCTTGCAAAGTAGGAATCAGGTTGACGTAGCTTTCTTGAATTAAATCACCTTCGGGCACCCAGGCTAGAGCTACTTCCAGGCCCTCGACGTCGCGTGCCATGTGGTGCACGAACAATTCGTTTGGTAGTGCTTCGGTGCCGTCTAGCTCGCCGCGCAGGTAATCACGTAAGCCGTTTTCGTAATGCCATTCGATGGTTTCGTTGTTCGGCTCATCGGTGAGCTTGACGGTCAAGCCGGCGCACAAAACGGCCTTGGCGCGTAGTAGATGCTTGAGTCGGGTGACCGATATTTTTGGTGAATCGAAGTATTTTTCTTCCGGCCAAAAATGGAGCGTAGTGCCGCTGTTCCTTTTCCCAACGCTGCCAACAATTTCCAGTTCACTGACCTTGTCGCCGTGCTCAAACACCATGCGGTATTCCGAGCCGTTACGGCGAACAGTCACCTCGGCCCGGTCGGACAACGCGTTGACGACGGACACGCCCACGCCGTGCAAGCCGCCAGAGAAGTTGTAATTTTTGCCGCTGAATTTACCGCCCGCGTGCAGCCGGGTCATGATCAGCTCGACGCCAGAAACGCCTTCTTCTGGGTGAATGTCCACCGGCATGCCACGGCCGTCATCGCTGACCTCTACCGAGCCGTCGGCATGCAAGATGACGTCGATAGATTTCGCGTAGCCGGCCAACGCTTCGTCCACCGAGTTGTCCACCACTTCCTGCACCAAGTGGTTCGGGCGGGTGGTGTCGGTGTACATGCCTGGCCGGCGTTTGACAGGGTCCAAGCCAGAGAGAACTTCGATATCAGCGGCGTCGTAGCGACTACTCATGCGTATGTTTCAGTTTCAGACAAGACAACGAAGCATGGAGCGCACGGGCGGGTAGGGTCAAGCTGGAATAGAAGACGGGTCGCGCTTATTTGTCGTCCATCAACGACTTACGTATGGCGCTGTGGTTCGGCGTGTGGTGTATCGGCTGAATGCAGACTTGGCCGGTGAGTTTCGATGGCGGCCGCCCTTTGGGTGAAAGTTGGGTCCACCCGTGGCTTTCGTGCGCACCAGCCAAGTTGTCAGCTCAGTCTGGCAACCGCTCGTCCAGCAACCGCTAGCCTGCCGGGTAAACAACGCCTTAGTTGATGTCCGCCGGTGGCATATATAGCGTATAGAGCGAGCGTTCTTCACGCGCAATGCGGTCGCCTAGTGCGCTCGTAATGCCATCCAGTTCTTCGGTGAATTTGTTGACGTTGCGGGCGTCAACACCAAATTCTTCGTAGTGTCGAATGAACTGCGTGACGGCGCGGCCGATGGTACCCATTTCCTTGCGCATCTCCTGCATGAGCTCGTTTCCTTCAGTGTCGTCTTTGAGACAGTGGCCGAGGTAGGTGTACAGAAGAAGGTTTTCCTCCAGCAGATGTTCGTTCAACATCAGTTTGAACTTGCGAATGTACTTGGCATTGTGGACGTAATCGCCAGCTATGGCGCTGGAGCGGACCTTACTAATCAGGTCCACTAATACGCCGTGATGGCCGAGGAAACGGGGGATGAGGCCCGCGTTGTAATGCAGCTGAGTGCCGGGTGCGGCCAGTACGGCTTTTGGGTTAGGGATGGTGTTGTTGGCAACGGCAGCGCGGCCGCCGAAGAGGCTCGCTAGCGAAAATTTCAGGTTCATGTGTTGCCCCGGGTTCTGTCGCAAACCCGAAGTGGGTTGCCGACGTTCCCAGGGACATACGAGCGATGCTGCCTGCCGGATGCAATACGGTGGGTAGGCGTACTTGGGGCGCTTCGCGACATGCTGTCGCGGAACGGTTGATCAAGCGGGGCCAGCCGAAGAGGACGACCGCCCGCCGGCCGGTTTTATTCGTGCAGCAGGTGTTTCAGGGGTTTTCGGGTGACACCTACGCTGTGCAGCTCAACGATGCTAAAAATCGCAGCGGCAGAGCGTGAAACGGGCGAATGGACCTATGCAATCCCATCAGCGGTAGCCCTGCGCTTGCAGTAAGAACAGGGTCGCGTAGTGACCATCGCGCGCCATCAGTTGTTCGTGATTGCCGCGTTCGATGATGCGGCCGTCCTGAATTACGATGATCTGGTTGGCCATGCGCACGGTGGAGAAGCGGTGCGAGATGAGAATCACGATGCGGTCGCCGGCCAGTTCGCGGAAGTGTTCAAAAATGGTGGCTTCGGCGGCGGCGTCCATGGCAGCAGTCGGCTCATCCAGCACCAAGATATCGGCGCCGGAACGCATAAAGGCTCGCGCCAAAGCAATCTTCTGCCATTGCCCGCCAGACAGTTCGCGCCCTTCGCGAAACCACTTACCTAGCTGCGTATCAAAGCCCGCCGGCAGCGTGTCGATAAATTCACTGGCCATGCCTTTGTCGCTAGCCTGACGCCAACGCGAAGTGTCTTCGAAGTGGGTGACATCACCGGCACCAATATTTTCACCGACACGCATTTGGTAGCGGGCGAAGTCTTGGAAAATGACGCCGACGCGCTGCAGCAGCGTCGTTTCGTCCCATTCGCGCAGATCAGTACCATCCAGCAAGATGCGGCCATGGCTCGGTGAATACAGACGCGTTAGCAGTTTGATGAGTGTGGTTTTGCCGGAACCGTTCTGGCCGACCAGGGCTAGTGATTCGCCCGGGCGAATATGCAGGTCGATGTCGCGCAGGGCGGGTTCGCTGGCATCGGGGTAGGTGAAACTGACTTGTTCGAAACGGATCCCATCGCCCGGTTGCGAACCCGTTTGCGCGGTGCCGGGTGAGCCGGATACGGGGGTTTCCAAGTACTCGTACAAAGTCGACAGATACAGGTTGTCTTCGTACATGCCGCCGATCGCCGATAGCATGGCCGATACCGCTGATTGGCCTTGCCGAAACAACATTAAATACATCGTCATCTGGCCTAAGGTGATCCGGCCGACCACGGTCGTCATCGCAATCCAACCGTAGGCGCCGTACAGCGTTAACGTGCCGAGCAGGCCAAGGCCGAAGCCCCAACTATCACGACGAATGGTCAGGTCGCGGTCGTCGCGGTATAGCTTGTGGAAGATCTCGCGATAGCGTTCCAGCAAGAGCGGGCCGAGTCCATACAATTTAACTTCCTTGGCGTGGTCCTCGCGCGCCAGCACGGTTTCCAGATACAGCTGCATGCGCGTTTCCGGCGAGCGCCAGCGGAATAGTCGGAACGCGTCGCCAGAAAATTTTGTTTCAGCAAAAAACGAGGGCAGGCCGGCTAGCAGCAAAATCAACACTGCCCATGGTGAAAACTGGTACAGCAGCGTGCCGTAGCTGACCAGTGAGATCGCGTTTTGGCCAAGTCCAAACGTGCGTGTGACCAGCGATAGCGGTCGACTGGAGGCCTCGCGCCGCGCCCGCGTCAGCTTGTCGTAGAACTCGGAGTCTTCAAAATGCGCTAACTCCAGCGTTAGCGCCTTTTCCAGAATCATTACGTTGACGCGCTGGCCCAGCAGCGCACGGAGCAGCGACTGGCATAACGATAGGCCGCGTTGCGTTCCTGCGAGTGCGGCCACCAGCACGCCTTCTAGCGCCACCCATTCGAACACCGGTGTCAGCGCGGTTTGCGCACTGGCAGCCCAAAGCCGGTTGGCGCTGACCACCGCATCGACGATCATGGCGCCGGTATAGGCCACGCCGGCTGGTAGCAAACCGGCGACAAGCGTGAGTGCGGCTAGCGCCACCGTCAGTGGTCGGCTGGTGCTCCACACCAAGGTCAGCGCGCGCCCACTGAAGCGAAACACGCCGAGAAAACTACGCGTAAGGTCGGTGGATTCAGTGCTGGGTGTGGATGAGTGGTGGGGCACGAAGGTCCGTCGGTACTGCCGTTGCTGCAAATTTGCGGAACACTCGATATGGCGACCCCAGCTGCCTTGTACAAGGCGCAGCCGGCAGCTTGGTCTATCAATGTCAGGGTGAGACGAATATCTGCGTCGCGCTTGCGCCGCCGACGAGTTGTGGGCTGGTACGGCATTGCAGGTCTAACAAGACTCTGCACGCGCTTCAGTTCGTCATTCTGGTGCGGCGCTTTTCCGCCGACGGGCATCGGGTCATCTAACGTCTGCAGAAGCTCAGCTAAGCTAATGGCCGCAAGGTGACCCGCCGTTAGGTTGTTGCGTGTTGATGCGATGACACCTTGTCAGGGATATTTACTAATTTTCTTCGTTGGCGAGCGTGCGGCATCGCGGCACGAGCCTTGGATGCGGTGATATTGTTGCGCGAGGATTCCATCAGCCACTTCCATGCAACCATTAATCGATCTAAATGCTTATCTACGGCGCCTTGGCTACACCGCCCCGGTGGCTCCCGATTTGCCTACCTTGCGCGCGTTAGCCACGGCCCATGTGGCGTCCATTCCGTTTGAAAACCTTGATCCGTTGTTTGGCGTGCCGGTGAAGTTGGACTTGGATGCACTGCAGCGGAAATTGGTTGATAGCGGGCGGGGCGGTTATTGCTTCGAGCAAAACGCCCTGTTTGCGGCGGCGTTGCAGACGATGGGTTTTAGCGTATCCGGCCTCGTTGCCCGCGTGTTGTGGCGGCAACCGGAAGACGCGGTGACCGCGCAAACGCATATGTTGCTACGCGTGGAATTAGATGGTTCCACGTGGTTGGCAGATGTTGGTTTTGGCGGACACGCGCTAACTGGCGCGTTGCGCTTGCAGTCCGGGCTGGCACAACCCACCGGCCACGAGCCGTTCCGTTTGCTGTTGCAGGGAGACGACTGGCGCATGCAGTCGCTGGTGCGCGAGCGTTGGGTGACGCTGTATCACTTTGATCTTCACCGCGCGCTGCCGATCGACTACGTGGTGGCTAACCACTATGTGTCTACTTGTCCCACCTCATCCTTCGTCAAAGATTTACGCGCGGCTCGTACGACCACAGATCGACGGCTGACTCTGCGCAATCGCGAGTTCACTGTACGCCGCCTTGGCTCGGAGCCGGAGCGGCGCACTTTGCGTGACAGTAACGAAATTCGGCACGTGTTAGAGCACGAATTTCTGTTGCAGCTACCGGCGTATGCCGGATTTGATCAGCGTTTGGATCAATTACCGATGCCGACTGACGATGCCGTTGCTCGCCTGCCGACCTGATTAGCGCCGAAGTTCAGCGATGCTCGTGGTGAACGTGGTCTTCGAACAGGGTTCGCTCTCGCCACGCTTCGCTATTGAGCGGCCCGCCGCTGAAAGAATCATCTTAACTTCGACACCAAGCAGTGTTCGTAAAAAGTGGCTATTCCGGGTGTGCAAGTCTCAGTTAGGGTCGGCGATGACATGGATTTCCATGTCGTCCAACGTCACGGTCTGGCCGGCGTGGATCTTGCAGGTCTTGCGCAGTTCGACCACGCCATCCACTTTCACCGAGCCATCGCCAACAAGCCGCTTGCCGGCGCCGCCGCTATCGCACAAGCCGGTCAGCTTGAGCAACATGTTCAGTTCAACGTAATCGCCTTCCAGTTCAAATTCGGTCGTTTGCATAGTTTTTTCGCAGATGGGTGATGAGAGGAGTGGTGCGTTGTTCAAGCGGCGGCAGGTGCGCCGTCAAATGTTTCGTTCGGCAACGTGAAAAACGCGAACCATGGTGTGTCGTGATCGCCACCGAATGTGGCGGCGTCGTCGAGAATACCAAGCAGGATGTTGAAGTCTGCTTCGGCCGCATGGCGTAAGGCGTCGGCATGGTCAAACAGCAACACATAGCCCCAGGCGGGTATCCATCTGAGGTCGCGCAGGCAATCGGCCAAGGCGTCCCAGTTGTCTCCGAAGGTGGCGGGCAGCTGCAAGGACAAGGTCAGTCGCTGCAGCAAGTCGTCTTTGCTACAGCAGTCCACCAAGTCCGTCCGGCAGACGCACAGCTCCTCGCGCGCCGCGCCTTTCGCCAGTCGATCCAGATCATCGGCGCCAACAAAGTACACGCCATTTTGCGTGGGTCGGGTCAGGTCTAGATCAAAGCTGTGCGTGCTCATGGGATGGCCTGAAAGCGGCGGAAAGTACGGTAGTGGTCGGCGCTGTAGTAATACACGGTAGGAGGTTCACCGCCGGTAATAATGCGGCGTGCACCACGATTGTGGGCGTTGGGCGTTTCTACGGTGTACTCATGGTAAAAACCACGCGGCTGCTTCGGTAGCCGGCCTTCGTAGTTGCCGAAGACGGTGCCGTCTTGCCGATGCGCGAATGGTCCGCCGCGAGCGATGAGCGCCAGTACGTCATCAGCTTCAGGCGGTAGAAAACTCGCTGATGTTGCTGCGCTGGCGGTCTGCTGCGCAGAAGCGCTGCTGCTGGTTGTGGTGTTGGCAGCACTGTTCTCGGGGGCGGGCGCGTGCCGCTGCCACATCGTCACCGCAACGACGATGGCGGCTAGCAGGATCAACGGTTTGAGTTGGCGCATGAGGGTTGCTGTTGCGTAGGTAGGTGACGAGCTTATCGACACACCAAGACGATGTCTTGTCTTGTCGACTGGGCAAAGCGGTGATTCGACCAGGCATAAAGCAGTGGGTTTGCTCAAACTTCCGTTGTTTGCCAGGCCGGTGCCGGTTTACTACTCAGTGCTTGACCAGCGTCGTGTTGCACGCGTGGTCGAGCGTTGTTCTCGAGCCGTCCACGAGGGGAAGCGGGCATCAACGCCGCGGTGCGCATGTGCCGAAGCGTGACTTTCAGCGCTGGTCTCGTCGTCAGTTTGCCGCGATAGTGGCGCCATTGACCCAAGGGAGTTGACGATGTCCAAGCGATGGTTGTCCCCGCGTATGTCTCCGCTAGCGATAGCGTTGTGCAGCGCCTTGTTAGTATTCGCCAGCTCGGCCATGGCGCAGGCGCCCGCATCGACAACGTCGACCGCGCTGCCGGCCACCCCGGCCACGAGCCCGACGCCTGTGGTGTTGCCGGCGCAGTTGCAGGATTTTCAGGCCTACGTCGATAGCGCGCGCAAAACCTTCGATGTTCCCGGCATCGCCGTGGCCATCGTCAAGGATGGCAAGGTGGTGATGGAGCAGGGCTTTGGCGTGCGCGAAATGGGCAAGCCGGCCTTGGTGGATGCGAACACCTTGTTTGCCATCGCTTCCAATACCAAGGCCTTTACGGCGGCGGCGCTCGAGCAACTGTCCGAGCAGGGCAAGTTGAACATGGATGATCGAGTGATTGATCACCTGCCGTGGTTTCGCATGTCCAATGATTACGTCACGCATGAAATGCGCATCAAGGATCTGCTGGCGCACCGCAGCGGGCTGAGCTTGGGTGCCGGCGATTTGTTGTATTGGCCGCCGACCTCCTACACCACCAAAGAAGTGGTGCAGCGGCTACGTAACGTGCCGATTAAAAACAGCTTCCGTGGCAGCTATGCCTACGACAATATTTTGTTTGCCGTGGCGACCTTGGTGATCGAAGAGGCGTCCGGCCAAACCTACGCAAACTATGTGCGCGATCACATCTTCAAGCCGGTTGGGATGACGGAATCCTTGATTGACAAGACCTATCTCAAGCCAGGTATGGACGTGGCGATGGGCCATGCCAAGTACGACTTCAAAGATCTGAAGCCGGTGCCACCGATGGCCTGGCTGAATGATCCTGGCGCCGGCGGCATTTATGCCAGCGTGCACGATTTAGCCAAGTGGATGAACGTACAGCTGGCCGGTGGTGTGTTGCCCAAGACCGGCGCCGACGGGAAGCCGGAGCGCTTGTTCTCCGCCGCGAGTCAAAAGCAGATGTGGTCGATGTTGACGCCGATCACTATTGGCAAGCCGCCGATTCCTGAGTTGGCACCGCTGACGCCACAGTTTTATGGCTACGGCGAAGGCTGGTTTTTATCCGACTACCGCGGTCAGCGGCTGGTCTGGCATACCGGTGGATGGCCGGGCATGGTGTCGCGCGTGACCTTGGTGCCAGGGACGGATTTGGGCGTGGTGGTACTGACCAATCAAGAATCGGGCGCTGCGTTTAATGCGGTGACGTATCGAGTGCTGGATGCGTACTTGAATCCCAGCAACAAGACCGACTGGGTGGCGGTGTATGACAAGGCGGTGAAGCAGTCGCAAGCCAAGGCTGACGACAGCTTCGCCAAACATGAGAAAGCGCGCGACAAAAACAGCAAGCCGTCGTTACCGCTGGCGCGCTATGCCGGCACCTATAGCGACCCTTGGTATGGCAACGTCATTGTCACGAACGACAACGGCAAGCTGCGCATGCGCTTCAGCAAGACGGCGCAATTGGTCGGCACGATGACGCCGTGGCAGCACGACACCTTCGTCGTGCATTGGGATGATCGTGCGTTGAATGCTGATGCGTTTGTCACGTATTCGTTGACCGCTGACGGCGCGGTTCGTGACGTGCGCATCAAACCGGTGTCGCCACTAACGGACTTCAGCTTCGACTTTCAGGACTTGCGCCTGACTCCAGCAAAAAGTGATGCGACGGAGTCATCGAGTAAATGACGTAGAGACTGCGCCGGAAGACACGGCGCAGTCTGCATAGATCGCACTAGAGGTGTCACGAAACGATGCGGCAAGAGGCGCGCGTTGGTAGTGCCGGCGCCAAGATTGTGACTAGTGCTGTCGGTGCGGCGTAGCGGAAAATACTTGTGCGGTAACCCTGTGGTGAGACTTAGTGAATGCAAAAGGCCGGCAAGGCGCTAGTCTTTTGCATTGCGTCAGCGCGTGTTTGCAAGCGCTTCGGTACGAAGTCGCTACGGCGTTGATCAGTCGTGCTCCTCCGGGCTGTCCACCAGCGGCGGCAAGTTGCGCACCAGCATGTTTTGCGAACGCGTTAGCGGCAGTTGTGCATCACGTAGACGCTGCAATATTTCGAACAGAAGGTCACTTTTCACGCCGCCCACTTCGCGCGGGCTAGTGACGTAGGCAATGCAGTTGAAGGTCATGGAGCCGGCATCAATGTCGGCCAAGCGCACCACGGGTGCGGGCGCAAGCAAGGTGCCGGGGTGTTCATTTAACACGTCAAGAATCAGCGTGCGGGCCTTGCTGGCGTTGGTGTCCAGCGGCATTGGCAGGGTGATTAGAACGCGACCTTGCGCGTTTGCATGGGTGACGTTACGAACGTTCTCCGTAATCAATTGTGAGTTCGGCACGATCACGGTGGAGCGGTCACCCATCTGAATTTCGGTGGCGCGCACGTTGATGCGGCGAATATCACCCTCGACCCCGTTCAGGCTGACCCAGTCGCCCACTTTCACTGGCCGCTCAATCAGCAGAATCAGACCGGAGATGAAATTCTGCACAATCGCTTGCAGACCAAAACCAATACCGACCGATAACGCGCTGACGATCCACGTAATACTTTTTAGATCGACCTTCAGCTCGACTAGGGTCAGTACGAAGACCAAGAGGCTACCGAGGTACCCTAGCAGCGTGACCAAGGAATCCTGCATTCCCGATTCCATCGTGGTGTTGGGCAGCAGTTGCTCGCGCATCCAGCGCTTGAGCACGTGTAGGGCGATCAGGCCAAGCACAAACACCAACACGCCCTTCAAAACAGTGCCTGGCTCGATGGGAATGTTGCCTAATTTTGCCGTGCTAAGCGTCTGCATGGCATTCGCCCACAGGTCGCCTGGCCCGGCGCCGAACGGCTTCAGTACGATGGCGAGCGCGAACAACGCCAGAGCGATACGGCTGATACCTGACAAAATAGCGGTCGCTTGATCAAGCGTGCCAGGCGCCACGCCAAACACGGTTTGCAAGCGTTTGCCGCTGGGACCGTGGGATGACAGCAGTGTCTCGAAAACGTCCCGCGTCAAATTAATCAGCAGGTACAGCGAGGCGATGATGACGCCGATCCACAACGTCTGTACCGCGACGAAATAGGCCAGCGCAATGAAACCGGTGGCGACGCCAAGCCAGCTAATGCAAACGCTAAACACGATGGCTGAAGTGAGTACCCCTACCCAAACGGGTCGCGGTACCGGCTTGATGTCTGCCTCTGCTGCTCCATCCGCGGCCACCGCATTGCGCTGCGCATATTGAAAACGCAGCAACGCCGTACCGATCAGCCCACTGATGACCAGCGCGATGATGCCGTGAGTGGCCACGGTGGCTGCCAGGCTGGAACCGATGGTGCGACTGATGCGCTCGACCATGCCCAGCAGCAGGGCGGATGCGCCCAATAGCCACGGAAATGGCCGCAGCCTGCGCACGCTCAGGTCGCATAACTTTGGCAATCGCCAAGATGGGTGTCGTACGGAAAGAAGTGCGCGGCCCAATCCGGTAACAAAGGCGGCAAAACACACTAGCCGGACCGTGGTCGATGCGAGCGTATCCAGGTCCGTGTCCAGCACATCGTTCCAGTTCAGCCCAACGTGCACTAGTTCGGCGGCCATGCCGGCGGTGAAGATGGCAGTTAGCGCAACTACCGTTGCTATGGCGCTGCGCCGCAAATGGCCTTCCGGCAGGTAGCGGATCGCCAGCAGTAGCCACAGCCGCTCCAGTAGCCAGCGGCCGAGCAGTAGTAGCGCAGCAGCAGCGATCAGACACCATAGTAATGGTTGGCGGTTCGGCGGTTGTGTGGCCTGATTCCAAGCGTCACGCCAGCGCAATCCCAAACGTTTGATACGTACAGCATCGTCGGGTAAGGCGCGTATCGGGTCGACCCAGAATGCGCGACTAAAAGGAGTAGCAGTGCGCGATGCCAGTTGCGCTTGAAAGCGATCGTTGCGCAGCCCGGTGATCTGCGCCGCCAGCTGCAGCGCGTTCTGGTTAAGTAATTGCGCTTGCTTGATCTGCGCGTCGAGGTTGGCTTGGGTCTTGTCCAGTTGCCGCCGTTGCGAGCTTACTTCCGCCGCTTCGGCCGGTTGGCCTTTCTCAGGTGCCGGCCCAAGCACGGCCTGTTGCGCTTGCAGCGCTGCCATTTGCGGTGCGAGGCTGGAGGCCAGATCGCGTGATTGGTCTTGCACGCTCAAGGCCTGGCCACGCAAGTCCGCTAATGGCAGGTCCGGCGCGTTTTTTTTTAACGCTGACTTGACACTATCTAGTTGCGCACTTAGGCGGTTAAGCGTTTGTGCGGTGCTTTCGCTCGGCGCAGTCGCCGCGGTCGCTGAGTTATTGCTTTGCGCAATAGCGCAGGTACTGCTGAAGGCTAGTAACAGAAACAGCAGGCAGCGAGTCAAGATAGGCATGCGCGCATCATCGGAGCGCCGTTGCGGGCGGTCAATTAAATCATGCACTCTGGCGTCACCGCTGGCAGCAAGCGTTCAGGATACGTGTATTGGATGAGGCGAGTGCGCCGTGCCCTAATGGTTGCTTATATTGGCAAGTTCAGCGTGGCTCAGTTCAAATTGTGCCTACCATTAGGCGATGACGGCCACGAATTATTGGGAACCATGATCACGGGCTGCGCATCACAGTCGTAATAAGGTGGCAATAGTTGGCTGGTGTCAGCGCTAGCGCTGGCGGGTAATTCTTTGAGTGGCGAGGGAAATCTGATGAGTGATGAAACGCCTGCGTTGGAAGGCCCAGATTTAGCGGCTGGTATCCCATTAACCGAGCTAGCCGACGGCGCGCTGTTGCAAGGTCATGCGCAAGGTGTGCCCATTCTCTTGGCTCGGCGTGGCGAGGAAATTTTCGCCATTGACGCTATCTGTACCCATTACGGCGCGCCGCTAGCCGATGGTTTGATCGTGGATGACACCGTGCGCTGCCCGTGGCATCACGCCTGTTTCAGTTTACGTACGGGTGCGCTGCTGCGCGCGCCAGCGCTGGAGGGTTTGTCCTGTTGGCATGTCGAACAACGCGACGGCAAGGTTTACGTGGGTGACAAGCGGACCGAGGCGGAACGTACGGCGGCCCCAGCCAATGCGCCAAAAAATATTGTGATCGTCGGCGGCGGTGCAGCGGGCAATGCGGCGGCTGAGACTTTACGCAATGAAGGCTATGCCGGCGCGATCACCATGCTGAGTGCCGATGTCTCACTGCCATGCGACCGTCCGACCTTGTCCAAGGGCTTTCTGGCTGGCACGGCCGACGAGGCCTATAACCTGCTGCGATCGGAAGACTTTTATCGCGAACAACATATTGACTTGAAGTTGAACACGCGTGTCACCGCGATTGACGTGGACAAGCATCAGCTGCAGTTAGCTGATGGTGGTACGCAATCGTATGACGCGTTGCTGTTGGCCACCGGTGCGGCACCGATTCACCTTAATTTGCCGGGCGGTGATCTGCCACACGTGCACTATTTGCGTACGTTGAAAGATGGCGAGGCACTGACCGCGGCAGCGAAGAAAGCGAAACGGGCGGTGGTGATTGGCGCCAGCTTTATTGGCTTGGAAGTGGCGTCGTCGCTACGTACGCGCGGCGTTGAGGTCGACGTGATTGGGCGCGAAACCGTGCTGATGGAAAAGGTACTGGGGTCCGAAGTTGGCGCGTTCCTGCAAGGGCTGCACGAAAAGCACGGCGTAACATTCCACCTTGGTACCAGCGTCAGTAAAATCGGCGCCGACAGCGTCACGCTGGAAGACGGAACCGTACTAACCGCTGATTTGGTCGTAATCGGGATTGGTGTGCGTCCCGCGACAGAGTTGGCGGAACAAGCTGGTTTGGATATGAATCGTGGCGTCACTGTGGATGAATATCTGCAAACCAGCGTGCCGGGCATTTACGCCGCTGGCGACATCGCGCGCTGGCCGGACAAGCTCGGCGGCGAAGCTATCCGCGTGGAACATTGGGTGGTGGCTGAGCGTCAAGGTCAAACGGCGGCACGCAATCTCTTGGGTAAGCGCGAGCGCTTCGATGCGGTGCCGTTCTTCTGGACCGAGCAGTACGATTTTTCCCTTGCTTACGTCGGTCACGCGGAGAAGTGGGACAAGGCCGTGCTGGACGGATCGTTGGCTGATTTCGACTGCCGTATCAGCTACCAGCGCGATGGCAAAGAGCTAGCTACGGCGGTCATACGCCGCGACCTAGAAGGTCTGCACAGCGAGGTGGAGTTTGAGCGAAAGGTTGCCGCCAGTAGGTGATGTGGTGATGTCCGTGATGCCGTTTAATGGCATCACGGCAACCGCTTAGGCTTTGTTGCGCCTGTAACCTTTGGCACAGCGGGCCTCGGACGCGTCGATGATGGCGAGTCGACAGAACAGGCCGTGATGGCGACGTTGGGGTTACCTCTCCGTGCTTCGAAGAGCGCGGGTTCGCGCAGACAATTTTGAGTAACCTGACTTCTTGCGTGCCTGCGCACGCCTCGCGATTGAGGCGGCGAGATCGGCGGCATATCAATTTGTGCTTGACTCTAGACCTCGATCAATGGTCTAGACTAGTGGCATGAACATGCAAACTGCTTCGATAACCATTGGTACCGTCGCCAAGCGCGTCGGCGTATCGATCGACACGATCCGCTTTTACGAGCGCGAAGGCTTGTTGCCCGAACCGGTGCGCCGTGCGTCCGGCTATCGCAGTTACGACGATTCAGCGATCGCGCAATTACGTTTCATCCGACGCGCCAAGGGACTCGGTTTTACGCTGGAGGAAATCCGTGAGCTGCTGGCTTTGTCGGCAGACAGCCAGCGTGGCGTGAAAGCGGTAAAAGAGCGTGCGCAGCAACGCTTGTTGGCGCTCGATCAACGCATTGTCGAATTACAACGAGTGCGCGATGGATTGGCGCAGTTGGTGGAGTCGTGCCCAGGGCACGGCAAACCGGAAGAGTGCCCGATCCTGCGAGCACTGAGCGGCGACGAGGAGCTGGCATGAACATGATCGAGGACGGCCGCGGCACCGGCGAGACGCCGCAAACGGCCACTGACCCCGTCTGCGGGATGCAAGTAGATCCGGGCAACTCAAATCATCAAACCACCTATGAAGGGCAGCTGTTTCATTTCTGCAGTGCTGGCTGCAAAGCGAAGTTTGAGGCGGAGCCAGCGCGCTATCTAGCCGCCTCGAAGGCAGCGTTGAAAATGGCCCAGCCCGTCGTGCCTGTAGCCGATGACGAAGATGCGGCGCATACAGTGAAGGATCCGGTCTGCGGTATGTCGGTGGATCCGGCCCATTCGCCGCATCAAGCCACCTATGAGGGACAGGTGTTTCATTTTTGCGGTGCTGGCTGCAAGACCAAGTTTGAGGCGGAACCAGCGCGCTATCTGGCGGCATCGAAGGCGGCGTTGAAAGTGGCCGCGTCTGTGCCTAAGGACGCGCCAGCGACGCAGACAGTGAAGGACCCCGTTTGCGGTATGAGCGTGGACCCAACCATGACAAAGCATCACGCCGAACACGATGGCCACACTTGGCATTTCTGTTCGGCGGGTTGTCGCGAAAAATTCGTGGCGGCGCCGGACAACTACGTGGGCGAACAGAAGGAGGCACCAGCGGCTCCTGCGGGCACGATTTACACCTGCCCAATGCATCCGGAAGTACAGCAGGTCGGCCCCGGCAACTGTCCAAAGTGCGGCATGGCACTAGAGCCCATGTTGCCAACGTTGGCTGAGGACGGCGGTGACGAACTGCGTTCGATGACCCGGCGCTTCTGGGTGTTGGTGGCATTGACGCTGCCGGTATTTCTGCTTGCCATGGGGCCGCACATGTTTGGCTGGCATCTGCCGGCGCCATGGGCTGCTGTGACGGGATGGACCGAGGCAGTACTGGCCACGGTGGTGGTGCTGTGGGGTGGTGCGCCGTTCTTCGCGCGCGGCTGGCATTCGTTGAAGCCGTGGCACCCAAACATGTACACGCTGATTGCGTTGGGCACCGGCGTGGCGTGGCTTTACAGCGCAGTAGCGTTTCTATTGCCGGAAATTTTTCCCGCCGGTTTTCGTGACGCGCATGGCCAGGTCGGCGTGTATTTCGAATCGGCGGCGGTCATCGTCACCCTGGTTACGTTGGGCGATTTCCTGGAATTACGGGCACGCCGCCGCACTGGTGCGGCGCTAAAGGCCTTGCTGGGACTGGCGCCAAAAACCGCCCGCCGCATTGCCGCTGATGGTAGCGAGAGCGATGTGCCGTTGGACGACGTGCACGCCGATGACGTGCTGCGCGTGCGCCCCGGCGAGAAGGTGCCGGTGGACGGTGTGGTGACCGACGGCGAGAGCCATGTCGACGAATCGATGCTCAGCGGTGAGCCGATGCCGGTGGCCAAGCACGCGGGTGATCCGCTAACTGGCGGCACGGTGAATCAAGATGGCGCGCTGACCATGCGTGCACAAAAAGTCGGCAGCGAAACCATGCTGGCGCAAATCGTGGCGCTGGTAGCGCAGGCACAACGCAGCAAGGCGCCGCTGCAGCGTGTGGCTGATAAAGTCGCAGGATGGTTTGTGCCAGCGGTGGTCGGGGTAGCGCTACTGGCGTTTGCCGTGTGGGCGATGGTTGGACCGGAGCCGCGTTTCGCGCATGCGTTGATCGCAGCGGTCTCGGTGCTGGTGATTGCCTGCCCGTGTGCGTTGGGCTTGGCCACGCCGATTTCCATCATGGTGGCCAGCGGTCGTGGTGCGCAGAACGGCGTGCTATTCAAAGATGCTGGCGCGATCGAACGGATGCGCGATATCGATACCTTGGTCGTGGATAAAACCGGCACGCTCACCGAAGGGAAACCGGCGTTGACCGACGTTGCGGTGCTTGGTGACCAGCCGCGTGAGCGCTTGCTAGCGCTGGCCGCAGCACTGGAGCGACCCAGCGAGCATCCGTTAGCGCGGGCCATCGTCAACGGGGCGGACGCTGAAGGTGTGGCGGCGCTGGCGGCGACGGAGTTCCGCTCGCTGACCGGTCAGGGTGTCAGCGCCAGCGTGGATGGCAAAGTCGTCGGCTTGGGCAACGCGAAGCTAATGGCGGCGTTGCAGGTGACGATTAGCGACGACGCAAACAGCCGTGCCGAGAAGGCGCGTGCCCAAGGCGCCACCGTGATGTTCCTGGCAGTCGACGGCGCGTTGGCTGCGTTGCTGGTGGTAGCCGACAAGATCAAGTCGGATACGCCAGCGGCGATCAAGGCATTGCACGACGCTGGTCTGCGCATTGTGATGTTGACCGGCGACAACACCACCACGGCGCAGTCGGTCGCGCAAACGCTGGGCATTGATGAAGTGCACGCGGATGTATCGCCGGCTGACAAAGCGGGTGTGGTGAATGCGTTGCGGGCCGAAGGGCGTCAGGTGGCGATGGCTGGCGACGGCATCAACGATGCGCCGGCGTTGGCTGCCGCCGACATCGGCATTGCCATGGGTAGCGGTACTGACGTCGCCATGGAAAGTGCCTCGGTGACGCTCATCAAAGGTGAACTGGGTGCGATCGTGCGAGCACGCCGGCTGTCGCAAGCCACCGTGCGCAACATTCATCAAAACCTGTTTTTCGCCTTTGTTTACAACATCGTCGGCGTACCGCTAGCGGCGGGTGTGTTGTACCCGTGGTTTGGCATCGTGCTGTCACCGATGATCGCCGCGCTGGCGATGAGCATGAGTTCGGTGTCGGTGGTTACCAATGCTTTGCGGCTACGTCACGTCACTCTGTAAACCCCTATCCACATCAACTCTGTGCGCGATGCTCTGATCTTTGTCTAAGCAAAAGCATCGCGCACAGGGTGCGCTCCTACGAAAGATCGCCATCTGGTCGAGGGAGAGGATGATCGAGAGGCCTCAATTCGGCGACAATAGGCGTTTGCAATTATTCGTCATCAAGAAGCTGATCCATGTCTCGTACTCTCGCTGAATGGCTGACTTATCAAGAACGCGTCAATGTGCACAGCATCGAGCTGGGGCTCGATCGCGTGCGGGCGGTGTGGCAGCGCATGGGCGCACCGGCGCCGGCGCGGCATGTGATTACGGTCGGCGGCACCAATGGCAAAGGCTCGACCGTGGCCATGCTGGAAGCGATGTTGCTGGCAGCGGAGTTGCGCACCGGTAGTTTCACCTCGCCGCACCTGGTGCATTACAACGAGCGCGTGCGCATCGACGGCGTGGATGTGGATGACGCATCCTTGATTGCGTCGTTTGAGCGGATTGAAGCGGCCCGCCTTGCCGGTGAAGGCGGCGCTATTGCGCTAACTTATTTCGAATTCGGCACGCTGGCCGCATTGGACTTATTTGCGCGTGCCGACCTTGATGTGGCCGTGCTGGAAGTCGGCTTGGGCGGGCGCCTGGACGCCGTCAATATTGTGGATGCTGATGTGGCCGTTATCGTGACGGTGGATCTGGACCATATGGAATGGCTGGGCCCAGATCGCGACAGTATCGGCCGTGAGAAAGCGGGCATTGCGCGGGCCGGACGGCCCGCAATTGTCGGCCAGTTAGCTGCCCCGAATGGCTTGCTGGATACGCTGGCGGAGCGCGGTGCTTTGGTGCAGCGGGTAGGGATTGACTTCACCGTTGAACGCCATGCGGATAGCTGGAGCTGGCGTCATCGCGATGGCAGCGCGATGGAATTGCCCAATCCTGTGCTGGCGGCACCTGTGCAATTTGATAACGCCGCTGCTGCTATCGCCGCCTTGCATGCGTTGTGGCAGCAAAACGATCTTGACGCGCCGAAAAATCTATTTGCCGCCGTGACGCAGGGCTTGCGCGCCGTGCACGCGCCGGCGCGCTTGCAGTCCCTCGGAGGTGATCCCGCCTTGATTGTGGACGTGGGGCATAACCCGCAGGCGGCCCGCGCGCTGGCTGAATGGCTGGATGCGCAGCCGGCGGCACACGTGCACGCGGTATATGGCGCGCTGGCTGACAAAGATGTGGCTGGCGTGATTGCGGCCTTGGGCACCCGGGTCGACCACTGGCATCTTGCAGGATTGGAGCAGGAGACGCCGCGTGGCTTGGCGGTGTCTGGATTGGCGGAAATTTTGCAGCGCGTGTTGCCGCAGGCGTCATTCGATGCGCACGCGAATGTGGTCGAGGCGCTAGCCGCAGCGCGGGCCGCGGCCCAACCGGGCGAGCGCCTGCTGGCATTCGGCTCGTTTTTTGTAGCGCGGGCGGTGCTGGCCGACCATGGCGCGTGAACATGCGTGCTGAAGCCATTGTCGCCCCCTATTGACTTAACCCGCAGTCGCGCGGCGCACACAGCAGCTCATGTCATCTGCCGCAGGCAGGTATAATCACCCGCTTGACGCCCCGCGATTGCCGCCTTGGAGTGAAGTTTTGAAAACACGCCTGCTGGGAGCCGCCGTCATCATTGCACTGGCGGTCCTGTTCATTCCGATGTTTTTTTCCAGCACACCGCCAGCGGCTGTGGGCGATAGCTCGGTAAGTTTGGCGATCCCTGATTCACCGGATCGCGAACTGCAAACCAAGACCATGAGCCTCAACGGAGCCAGCGAGACCGCACCGGCTACGGCTGCCACGACGGCATCCAATACGACGGTATCAAGTGATCGACTAGCGACGGTCAACATTGGTTCCAATCGTCCGCGTGATGTGGAAATTGACCCGGAAGCCGGTAAGCCGCGCAACCCCACCACGGTGACGATCGGCTCGGGCACATCGCCGGAACAGCCAGTGATTCCCATGCGAAACAGTGCGGCCGCGAGTACCCCGCCGGCGCCAGCCACGCCGAAGGCGGCGCCAGTAGCGAAAGCGCCTGTCGCCGCTCCGGTGCAGAAGACGACTCCGCCCAAGCCGGCGCCGGTTGCCGCGCCAACCAAGCCAGCGGCGGTTGCGGCGGCCGTACCTGCTGCGCCAGCCGGGCATGGCAACTACACCCTTAATCTCAGCGCCTATGCCAGCGCCGCCGGTGCCGCTAAATTGCAGGGTCAGGTGCGCGCGCTGGGCTATCCCGTGCATGGTCACGCCGTTAAGCAGGCGGGCCAACAACGCACCTTGGTGATTGCCGGCCCGTTCGATACGCGCACGGCAGCGGAGGCAGCGCGCCTGAAAATTACGCAATCCATCGCTGGTGTACCAGCACGCTTGGAAGAAAACGCCAGTCACGCGAGCGCCAGCCCGGCCACTCGCCCGGCAGCGGCGCCGACGGCAACAACGGCGACTTCAGCGAAAGCGAAAGCGGGTGGCTGGGCGGTGCAACTGGCTGCCATGAGTAGCCAGGCAGATGCCAACGCGTTACGCGATAAATTACGCGCTGGCGGTTTTGATGGCTACGTCGATTCAGTGCAGTCCAATGGCAAAGGCTTGTGGCGTGTGCGCGCCGGACCGCAGGCACAGCGCGCGGATGCGGTGCGTATTCACGATCAGATCAAAGCGAAGTTGGGTATCAATGGCAACGTGGTGTCGGTTCCCTGATGATGTCGCTGGCCATGATGGGTTTATGCGAATAACGGCATGAATTGGACCGACTACATCATTATTGGCGTGATCGCTCTGTCGGTCATGGTCGGCTTGCTGCGCGGCCTGATTTCTGAAGTATTAGCGCTGGCGATTTGGGTGGCAGCTTTTTGGGTGGCCTGGCTGTTAGGCCCCTCGCTAGCGACGCACCTCGAACATACGATTACCTTGCCATCGGCGCGCTACATCGTTAGCTACGGCGCTTGCTTTGTGACGGTGCTGATTTTGGGAGCACTGTTGCGCTTTGTGATTGGCAAGTTGATTGAAAGTACCGGCTTGTCGGGAACGGATCGTCTGTTGGGCATGCTGTTTGGTTTCGCGCGCGGTGTATTTTTGGTGGCGTTGATGGTGTTCTTGATCGGGTTTACGTCGTTCACGCGTGACCCTTGGTGGCAGCAATCCGTACTACTTCCGCAGTTTCAACATGTCGCGGCGTGGTTGGGTCAGCAAGTACCGCCGAGTGTGGCTGAGCATCTGCAGCCATCGAAATTGTTAGATCGCGTGCACAAAATACCGCTTACCCTGCCAGCGCCTGCATCTAGTACAGCGCCAGCAGCGGCAACGTCGATCACGGCAGCACCGACCGGACCTGCGGTGAAGCAACCGCCGCGCTTGTAAACATAAGTTTCGCGACACATTTTTAAAAACACTCTCCAAATGGGCAACCAACCATGTGTGGAATCATCGGCATCGTCGGTACCACTGAGGTGGCATCGGCGCTTTATGACGGTTTAACCGTACTGCAGCATCGCGGCCAAGACGCGGCAGGCATCGCCACGGTAGATGGCGCGCGCTTGTGCTTGCACAAAGGCAACGGGCTGGTGCGTGACGTGTTCAAGCAAGAGTCCATGGCTGGCTTGCACGGCCACATTGGTATTGGACATTGCCGCTATCCGACAGCCGGTTCGGCGGGTTCGGCCGAGGCGCAGCCGTTTTACGTCAATTCGCCGTATGGCATCGCGTTTGCGCACAACGGCAACCTGGTCAACACCGAGCAGCTGCGCCGGGAGATGTTTCAAAACGATCGCCGCCACATCAACACCGGTTCCGATTCCGAAGTGTTGTTAAATGTGCTGGCGCATGAGTTACAAATTCAGGACCGCATGGCGTTGTCGCCGGATCACGTGTTCAAGGCAGTCGCTGGCTTGCATGCACGTGCCAGCGGCGGCTATGCCTGTATCGCGCTGATTCTTGGTTATGGCTTGGTCGCGTTCCGTGATCCGCATGGCATTCGCCCGCTGGTGTTAGGCGAACGCGTCGTGGGTGATGTACACGAATATGCGGTGGCGTCGGAATCGGTTGCGCTGGATATTCTTGGCTTCACGCGCATCCGTGATGTAGCGCCGGGCGAAGCGGTCATCATCACCGACGACGCGCAGTTGTTCACACGCCACTGCGCCGAAAAAGTGGCGCACACGCCGTGCATTTTTGAATACGTGTACTTGGCTCGCCCTGATTCCATGATCGAGGATGTCTCGGTCTACAAAGCGCGTTTGCGTATGGGCGAGAAGCTAGCTGAGAAGATTCGTCGCGAATGGCCGGACCACGATATTGACGCCGTCATTCCCATTCCCGACACAGCGCGTACCGCGGCCAGTGCGCTGGCTGGGGCGCTCGGCGTACCGTTCCGCGAAGGCTTTGTAAAAAATCGCTACATCGGACGCACCTTTATCATGCCGGGGCAGGGCGAGCGGGTGAAATCGGTGCGCCGCAAGCTCAACGCCATTGGTCTGGAATTCCGCAACAAGAATGTGTTGCTGGTCGACGATTCCATCGTGCGCGGCACCACCTCAAAACAAATTATTCAAATGGCTCGCGACGCTGGCGCCAAGAATGTTTATTTCGCCTCCGCCGCGCCACCGGTACGCTACCCCAACGTGTACGGCATCGATATGCCATCGGCCAACGAGTTGGTTGCCGCTGGGCGCACGGATAAAGAAGTGGAGAGAGAGCTGGGTGCCGATTGGCTGATTTATCAGGATCTGGAAGATCTGATTTGGGCGGTGCAGGACGGCAACGAAGACCTGAAGCAATTTGATACGTCATGCTTCTCCGGCGAGTACGTCACCGGTCTCGATCCACATTACCTAGAGCAGATTCAAATGTTGCGTTCGGACGATGCCAAGACGGCGCGTGCTGCGGGCTGATGTCGCTGCGGTTGTTTCGTTGGCGCAACGGGCCGGCCAAGTTGGCGCTCGTTGCGGCCAACATGCACTTTACTGAGCAGTCATGACCGATCTTCACGCCGCCGCAAAACGCTGTCTTGATGCGACCAGCGTGGCCGAAAAGTTGCAGCTCAGCAAAAGCACCTGGCTGGCTTTGCAGGCCGGTGAGTTACATGCCGATCCCGCGTCTCCGGCGCCAGAACCAATCAGTGCACCGGGTCGCCCGGTCAAACCAGATTTAGTCAGCGCGCGCGACGTGCCGCAACGTGGGTTAGGTAGCGAAGAAGGTCGCGCCGCATTAGTGCATGCCATCGCGCATATTGAATTCAACGCCATTAATTTGGCGTGGGATGCCGTCTATCGCTTTCGCGGTAAGCCGGATGCGTACTACCGCGATTGGGCCAGCGTTGCCAACGATGAAGCGCGTCACTTCACCATGCTATCCAGCCGTCTAGCCGAGCTTGGCCACGCTTACGGCGATTTCGCCGCACACGATGGCCTGTGGCAAATGGCTGAAAAAACCGCCGATAACGACACCGCGCGCATGGCGTTAGTGCCACGCGTGCTGGAAGCGCGTGGATTAGACGTGACCCCCGGCATGATCGAGCGCCTGCGCAAACTAGGCGACACCCGCACCATCGCTATCCTGGAAGTCATCCTGCGCGAAGAAGTTGCCCACGTTGCCGCCGGCACGCGTTGGTATCACTACTGCTGCCAGCGCGATGGCGTCGATCCCATCGACACTTTCTTCGTTCTGTTGCACAACTACATGGGCGCCAAACTGCGCGGCCCATTCAATCGCGCCGCGCGTTTGGAAGCTGGCTTTGATGAAGAAGAATTGACTCGGCTTACTGCATTGGCGCTGAGTAGCTGACTGGTAACAATAGACGCTTGACCTTGACCCAAGGGCAGGCCGTAGCATTCTCTTCCGATGTCGAAACCACTTACCAGCACCAAGTACCTGCGCATCGGCCAACTCGCCGAACAGACCGGGCTGTCGGCTAAGGCGCTGCGTCTGTATGAGGCGCGCGGCCTGTTACTGCCGGACACGCACTCGGCCAGCGGCTATCGCCTGTATGGCGTTGCGGCGTTGGCGCGGCTGACGGAAATCTGCGTGCTCAAGCGCGCCGGTTTCACCCTGGCTGAAGTCGGTGCGCTGTTGCAACGCCGTAGCTCAGCCGTAGCGTTGGTTGAGGCGCGCATCTTGGCGCTGCGCAGTGAAGTGCACAGCAAGACGTTTGCGCTCGCCGCGTTGGAACACGCGTGGTCGCAACTGGATTCGTCATCACCTCCCACGATCGAACCATTACTGGAGAACATCCGTATGAGCGACAGTCTGGACGTGAGTTTTAGCGATGAAGAGTTGGCCGAATTCAAGCGTCGTGGCGAATTACTTCGTGGCCACTTTACGGACGAAGACCGTGAGCAGTTGCGGCAACGTGCAGAACGATTCGGTACAAAAAACATGCAGCGATACGATCGCCAATGGATCGATTTAATCACCTCCGTGCGTGCAGCGATGGAGGCAGGGAAGCCAGCCGACGATCCTGCAGTGCTTGAGATGGCCCGTCGCTGGCACGGTTTAGTTACCGACTTCACTGGTGGCAATGCAGATATGGCGCGTAAGCTGAAGAATGCTTACGACAGCGAGCCGCAAGTGATGGCCGCGCAGGGCATGGACCCGCCGATGTTCAGCTACATCGGCCAAGCCATGCTGAAGGCTGGCTTGACACTGCAAAGTTGAATGTCGTCAGATCAAGACAATCGCGGTGAGGTGATCGCGATTGTCTTGTGCCCTCGGCCTACTGCCGTGCGGGTGTATGTTTCAGCATTTACTGGAACCCTGAATATGCGCATGTTCGACGATGCCCAAGGCCGCCATTGGCAAGCGGCGACAATGGATGCTTCGTATGGCGAAGTGCTGCTGATCTTCGGACGAATTGGCGGCCCCGAAGTGCTGCAAGCGTCCCTCGCTGCCGAGGCGGCCAATGTCGCCGAAGCAGAACAATTTGTGGAAGCGCTGGATGAAGACGGCTTGCGCAGATTGCTCGCCAAAGCATCGCCTTGGGATGGTAACGCCTGAAGGTTTAGCTGTGCGTACGGCACCGAGCGATGTGGCGGCGTGTCGCTGTCCCTCGCGGATCGTATTACAGCGCCGACTATCATGGTCGTCTTTTTTGGGCGTTCGCGTAGAGACGCAATTTGTCTCGTCGCCGTGCACTCTTGGAAAACGCAATGCTGCCTATTCATCCGCAAATGTATGGTGGCGTGACCATCCCGAATGTGTCGGGCCTCGATTGCGGGCGGTGCCGTTGTTTTAGTGTTCCACCGGGCGTCCAGAGCAGGAGCATCGCCCGCGAGCGGGCTTCTACAACTGGATGATGGATTTTGGAATCACGGGCTTGTTGACGGGATGGTCGTCTCTATTGGTAAAGATGTGCCTGAATCGCGATGAAGGCCTCGCGTATGGCTGGCACTGGACCGAGTAGGCGTTTTGCATCATTGGTGCCGCCATAGCGGATGCGCAGGAAGTCTGCGATCTTGCGTGAGGCTAGTTCGTCGAAGTCGTGTTTTTCGTAAGCTTTTAATATGTAGTCGAGGAAGGCGCGCACCACCTAGTCCCGTTGCTTGCGCGGTGTCTGCGCGCTCGGCGCCGGATACCGGTGTCAGCACGAAGTGGATGTCCGCCCGCACATCGAAGATATCACCATCGGATGCGTCAATTAGGCGGCCCATGCCGTCCATTCGTGCAGCATGGGCCGGTTTTTTCTGTGCAGCCGTTAGTCCGCTGTCACGCCCGCGTTCTTCATTGATTCGAGTTTGCTCAAATCGACTTCGGCTACGGCTTTCTTTAGTTGATCGATGTGGTCGGCTTGACCGTGGGCCTTGACCGTATAGCGCTGGCCGATCACGACGCGGTACTCGCCGCGTTTGGCGCGCGTATCCCATGCCTCGTGCACCATTCGGCCGTTGCGGGTGTAGGTCTTCTCGTAGCCGTGCTCGGTCTCGTTCTCCTGCTCGGGGGCGAGCGCGGCAGCCATGGCGACGAAGCCCTTGGCGGTGCCGGTATCGGCCACTTCCAAAGATATTTTTGTACCGGTGTCGTTGCCGTAATCGGCGCTAGCTTGCGACGTTTGCAGGCCCATGGCGCTGTTGCGACTTGCGCTCAAGTTGCTGCGCGTCAGGCTGCCCAGGCTGTCGGGTAGAAAGGCCTTCAGGCTTTCCGTGCTGAGCGCTTCGACACTGCCATTGTTGCCGGCAACGGCACCGATCATCTTGCCCATCGCGGCCTGCTGCGCCTTGCTGTCGCCAGATTTTTGCGCGGCCTCCATCGCCTTGCTAGCCTGCTCGGCGCGTTGTCCCATGGCGGCGAGCTTGCCCATGACGCTGTTGCTGTCGATTGACACGCGGCTTCCGTCAGCGCCGGTGATATGGGCGCCACTCATCGCCGCACCGCTCAGGCCAGCCGTACCCATCATGCCGGCCACCAGTAGACCCATGACCCACGTAAGGACGATGGCGATGATGACACTGACAGCGGTGTAGCCAGCTGCCTTTTCGGAGGGGCACTTCATGGTGTGCGGCAGGCCCAAGTACAGTAGGTAAATGGCGTAGACCGCGCCTGCCAGCGCAATGATCCAGCCCAGCCAAGGCACAATGATTGCCACGCTAGCCAGCCATGATGCCGTCCATGCATAGGCAATCGTCTTGAGCGCCTGCACGCTGTCCTTCTGCCCGCCGAAGGTGGGTGCGAGAGCGTTGATGACTAGCGCCATCACATACACCACGACTAACGCCAGCAGATAGCTGAGCACCATGCTGCCGATGCCTGCACCGATTGGGGTGCGCACGGTCACGCCGAACATGCCGAAGCCGATCACGCTGCCTTTGATGAACCCAGCGACGGCGGGCAGTGCGGCAAGAATCACGATGTAGCCGGCATACAGGCTGCCGACGCTGGCTGGTTCGGTGGCGATGATCGGCCACTCGGCTTTGGGATTGGTCAAGATGGCCTTGACACGTGCGGTGATCTTTGCGAAATCCATGGTCTACTCCTGAGTCAAAGTGGGCCGACCTAATCGTCGGCCGAGTGTGTCGGCTTTGGCTGTGCAGTCGCGTGGAACGCCCTCGTTGTGCGCGCTATACCCGGTGTTTCGTGGTTACCCCCACTGCCTCGCTGGCAGGTTGTCACAGACTGCTGGCATTCGTGATTGGAGTCAAACGAAGGCAATCGAACGGGTCTGGATGACCAGTGAGACGTTGCTGACCTTGCTCAGGCAGGCGCAGGGTGACGATGCCGATGGCGTGAATCAAGCGGTGGTCTCCCACGCAGCGCTGGCAAAGGCGCATGTGCTCGCTGATGCGCGTCTATAGGTTCACGGCGTTACGTCCGATTTGCGGTCAACGGAATTGTCGATCACGCACTAGCTGGTGCTGGCTTACGCGTGGCTGCGGATGATCAGGATGATTCACAACTGAGCGAGGCGGGGCGCCTAAAGGTGTTCCGAGTACGTGATGGCTTCGCTTCTGAAGGGGTGCACCTTGGCGGCGCTGCCGTGTGCGCCAGCCGCGGCCGGTGCGCGCACGAGATGGCCTGCGCTACGTTCGGCTTAAATTTCCTGCGTCGGTGCGGTCTTGCGCACGGCGCGCTTGCAGGCTCAACAGCATCGTTTCCCAGGCTTCGAACAAACCCCGGTTTGATGCGAAGAACTGCGGGATCGACGGCTAGGTAGTCGTCGCCATTTGTGCCGGGGCGGGAATCCGATGGGCAACCACCATAACGAGAGGCAGCTTCATTATTGGGCGGTCTTACAAACGAATCTTCCTCGGCGGTGGACCGTGAGCCGGATCACCAAGGAAGTGTGGCGTTTACGGTTTGCGCGCCACGATGATCTGGCTGATCGGCATAAATTCATCCAGTTGCTGCTTGAGCTGTTGTCCTTGCGGCATATCCAGCAGCGCTTGCCAGGCGGCAGTCCAGTGATCGAGCACTGGGTGCGCGGGGTCGTACAACTCCACCTTGCAACCCCAGAACAACGCCCACCACATCGACCAGAAAAATCCGTGTTGGGTGTGTTCCGTTATCACCAAGCCTGCGTCGGTGGCCCACTGCGCAAACTCGTCGTGATCGATTACCCGTAGCGCGCCGCCGGGTTGATCGCGGTATTCCGGTGGCAGCACTTTTTCCTGCAGATGTTCCTGCAGCGCGCCGGGCACGCTGAGCAGATAGATGGCACCGGAAGCACCGATCCGGACCAGCTCGGCCAACATTTGTTGCGGATCATCCACATGTTGCAACACTTCGGTGCAGATCACCCGCGTGGCCATGCCGTTATCCAGTGGCAATGGGTTTGCATCGCTGACCAGAGCGGCGTGTTCGCCGCTGCCTGCGATGCTTAGCTGGGCACGCATTTGACGGATAACCTGTGGTTCCCGATCAACCGCGTAGACGTGCGCTCCGTGGCGCGCGCAGAACAAACTGTTGACTCCGGCACCGCAGCCAACATCCACCACCACATCATCGGTACCGATCGTCACACCGCGGAACAATTCGCCGGTGTCCTCGCGATACCAGCCGCCAAGCTTCGCATCACGCAGACCGACGGCCGACGGACCATGAGGTTCGTCGTTGATGGACGACGTGGGTTCACCCGAGGCTGGCGCAGCGGTAGCGGGAGGCTCGACACGGTGGGACATGGTTGATCTCTGAGGAAGGGGACGGTCGAATCGGGGGCAAGTTCACTTCCTGACCTCTTGCGTACGCATCAAGCTCGCCGGTACCCGGTGCGCACAGTGTGGCAGTCCGACCCGAAGGAAAGCATGATGCAAAAGCCCTGCGTCAGGGCGTGCTTTTGCATTGTGGCGTTTGGCCGGATGCATTGAGAACAGCGACAAGTTCACTCACGTCGCCGTGTCCGAACCTGCAAAAACGCGTGGCCAGCGCACGACCGTGTACAGGCTATCCAAGCAGCTCAACACTCGTCGCTTCCGAGTCGGAATTCAGCGTTCCAGAATTGCCGTTACGCCCATGCCACCGCCGGTGCAGATGGAGATGAGGCCGCGGCCGGCACCTTTTTGCGCCAGCAACTTGGCCAGTCCTGCCACGATGCGGGTGCCGGTGGCGCCGAAAGGATGTCCCAGGGCCACGCTGCCGCCTTTCACATTGAGTTTGCTCAGGTCAATGGATCCGAGCGGTTCGCTGCGGCCCAGATGTACGCGGCAGTACTCCTCTGATTCCCAAGCTTGCA
>JBDTBF010000057.1:0-4986 GCA_039924175.1 Rhodanobacter sp. | reverse complement strand
AACCGAATTTCCGTGGTAGTGCATCCGCTGGTAGCCACCTTCTGACGCCCGGTTGACCCAGGCGTGGATGATCGCGAAATCCTCATATTCATAGCAATAGACGTTGTCGAGGTAATCCTTTACGCAGTCTTTCAGGAAGACCGCCAACGGCGCGAATCGCGCTTCCTCGAGAATATTCTGGTTATTTGGCGTCGTCTCGGTATGCGAGCTCGAATTCGTGGAAAATTCGAGACCATCGAGCGAAATCTCCTCGTGCGCCGGGTTCTTGTAGCGCACGACCGCAGCAGCGGGAAATATCGGTCGCACCTCCCCTTTGGATGGATTCATGTGCTTGCTCCTGCCGCGTCCGTCATTTGCTGCATTCAAGTCTATTCGTTGAACAGGTTTACCGCGACATTGGCGCCATCGAGGTCATACCCGCCGGGCCGCCACGGACGCCCACGGAGACTTGCCCCACCGGCCTCAAGGTGTGATCCAGTTGCTGACCCCCACCAGCGTGCCAGGGTTATCCGGATCAAGCCGGACAATGTTCGCGCCCTTGGCGGCATACCGGTCACCAGGCCCGAGTGCCAAGGCCGGGTACATGCCCGGGTTCATATCGTCCTGCGACACGTCCTCCATGCGCTCAAGAAGATAATCGCGATAGTAATCGTCGCGGTTCTCGACCAGCGCCGCATTCAGCAGACTCATTGCATAGAAGGCCTTCAATCGCGTGTTCGGGTAATCCTTCCCAAGGCCACGGGTGCGCAGCCACGCACGCGTCTCGAAGATCTTGTAATGCGACGCCGGTTTCAACTCGTAAGGGTTGGCGAAACGCAAGCGACCTGTCAGTTCGTCCGGCTTCATGGCTGCGGCAGTGGAAATCGCCCGACTCGGCAGGATGATAAGGCTCGCCTTGGGTCTGCTCGCTGCCAGAGCATCCAGCACCATTTTCGCGTCGTTGCCAGGCCACACAATCAAAGTCTGCGTGGCATCACTTCCATTGGCCCGCAATGCTGCGTCAAGCTCGCCACGGTTGCGGAAGGTGATGGTATGGCTGGCGACTCCATTCGGCTTTTGCGCGTCCAGCGCCTGCTGGAACACCTTCGCTGGTACCTGACCAAACGAGTCGTCCGCAGCGATCTGGACAATGCGTTGCGGCTGGGTGCCGTTATGCGCGATCAAGGTCGCAACGGTCTTTGCCTCCAGCACCAGACCTGCCGAAAAATACATGGTGTAACCATGCTCCGACGCCGGCCAAGCCGGCAACTCGGTATCGGGGAACAAACAGGGAATACGATGCCCATCGCAAAACTTTGCCGGGCCATCCCAGGAACCGTTGACTACGCCGCCGACCAGGGCATAAACAGGACTGGCCTCGTAGTGCTTGTCAAGCTGCGCCTGCCACGTGGATTCTTCACCCTGCAAATCCCAGACCGCGAGCGCCAACTTGCGGTCCGTCGCAAGGAATTCCGATCGGTTGTTGACCGAGAATCCGGGGCGGGCGACATTGTAAGCAAGATGCTCGTTGCGCCATTTGACATAGGCCTGCAACGTGCTGAGCATCGCCGCACGTTCCGCAGCAGGCACGTTCGCGGAGAACACCGTAGCCAGACGCACTTCCTTCTGATCAACGCCGGGATCGATGTGCACCGAAAGCGTGCGCAGGTACGCGTCCAACGCCGCTACATCGGCATCGGTCAACTGATAGCGCGGCATGATCGGCGCCAGCGTCGCGCCGGCCGCATCGGCCCCACCGCGCAAGGTGGTTCCCAGGCTATCGAGAGTGTAAGCCGGGCGTATATGGGGTTGATGCAGCCGGGCTGCAAACCTGTCGGGCTGGATCTTGCGATACATCGGCGTGAACAACCGCTGCCGATCCAGCTTGCGAGGTGCATACAGCAGTGGCGCGTTGATCGGTGGCGCGTAATACCCACCTTCGCTTGAACCCAGCCCGCTGCGGCGATGGCAGTTGACGCACGCAGCCTGGCGCCCTGACACCGGGACGTCGCCCTGAGAAATCCCGCGTAACGGGTCGCCAGCGACGGTGACTCCTTCACGATACAGCCGCTCACCCGCCAGCACGCGGTCGTCCACGCGTTGATGCTCGACGTTGGCACCGACGCCAAATCCAGCACTCGTGCCGACAGACGCGTAAGCCATGAGCATGTAGGCCACAATGGAGAGGGAAACCAAACGCGCGCGTGCCGCAATTTGCCGGTATCGCATTCTCAACTCCACATTGACCGATTATATGAGTGTGTGGCCAGTGAAACCCGATATTCCCACGCGACCCAATGACGAAAGCAATCGCCACCCTATCCGAACCGGTAAGCGAACTCGTTCAGCGCGCGCTCGCCACAACCATCTTGATCTGATTTTCCAACTGCAAAGCCGTGGTCATGCCATCAATGCGCAGCCACTTGCCGTTTTTTCCCGCACGAATGAAGGTTTCCGGTCGATGGTACATCCTGTTGTTCGCGGGGTCGGAAGCTTCAAACGCCATCTGCATTTGCCTGGTCTGCGCCAGCGTACCGGTCATGAGCTGCCAGTTTACCGGTGGGGGACCAAACTCTTGCGAATAACTCAGCAACCGTGACGGCGTATCGCGATCAGGGTCGGTGGTAATCGTGTAAAACCCAATATCAATATCGGCTTTGACCAGCTTCTTGGCTATGGAAACAAGCTGCGCCGCACGCACGCCACAGATTGTGGTGCACGAAGCGTAAAAAAATTGTACCAATACCGGCCTGTCACTTGTCAGGACTTGCTGCAGGCTGATCGGTTCACCATGTTGATTTATGAGGGTGAGCGCTGGCACCAAATATGTATGCCAGGTACTCACAGCGGGTCCGGACGACATTGTCTGATGCATCGACATGTCGTGCATGGCCCCGGATGCTGTCATATCCATCGCGCCTGAAGCGGATGGAAGATCTGCCGCACTGGCGGAAACCGCAAATAGCAGACCGAGCGCCACTATTGTCCCGCCCATCCAGCCCGTCACACGCGTCAAGTTAGACATATGCATCGCAGTATCCCCAGGCTGTCTTGTTCGCGAAACCGTGAGGGTGGTGATAACACCACCCTCACGTCCCCCCTCTATCGAACTACCTCAGTGAATCGCCCAGATTGCCTGGATGTGATGTACCGGATCGAACTGGTACGTACGCAGGCGCAATGAAGGCTCGTAATTCATTTCGAAGTTTACGGTCCACTCACCAAGCACATCGCCGTTGCTTGCCTGCACAGTGGCGAGACTCGGCTGCTGTGCCAAGCTCTGCGTATCCATCGGGAAGTTCCACGTCGCGCTTTCCGCCTTCTTGACTGCACTGCTGTGGGCCAGGGAATTACCCGAGTTTCTCATCAATGGGCCCATCGGCGTGTGAGCCTTAGACTTCTGCTCATTCATGACCAGCTGCGCCTGCGGAGTAGCTGCGATCGTGGCAGTGGCAGACTTTTCGGCTGCTGGAACCACAACAATCGATGGTTGCGTATCCAGTGTCCAGTACGCCCGACCAAAGGTGAACGTATCCCCATCGCCGCCGATCTTGTGGGCGCTCTGATACAGATTCTCCCAACCCCGCAAGCCGCCGAAGTTCACCGCACCGTAACCATGCGCGAAGTAGTCACCGTTGAACAGTTTGACCTTCAGCTTCGTGCCACGCATATGCCACTGTTCGAGGATTGGCTTGTTGGCCAAACGCGAAAAGCCTTTCTGTTGGCCATAGATCGAGTTGTTGAGATACGCCAACGTGAGATCCGCAGTCGGGTCCGGCGTAATGCCGTCGGGTAACTGCAGGCGGTTCTGCCACTGGTTGTAAGCCCGCTCGTACTCGGCCATGACGGTCGCGTTATAGCCTGAACTTTGCAAGGTCTTCAGCGCAGTCCACATCCGCTTGGCCGGCGACAGGTCGCCAATGAAGGAAATGGCATACGCCTTGCTGGCCGCGCTGGACATGATCTTCGGGCCAAAGGTGCACTGTGCGCCCGGCAAAGGATTGCCGTGGACATCAGCCTCACCAAAAACCACCGTGTTCGCGGGATGACCGGGATTCAATGGACCGCAGTTTACCTGCCGGAAGACGTTGCGCTCGACGTCCGGAAAGGCCTGCACATTGTCATCACTGAATTTGGCCACCTTGCCCGCATTTTCCATGACCGCGATACGGCCAGGGTGATTGCGCCAACCCCAAGTATAAATCAGCTGGAAAAACCTGGCCGGCGGCATTTTGATCTTGAATACCGTCGTGGTGCCATCCACCATGGGGAAGAACGTGCCATCCATCATGACCTGAGGAAGGGCCGGACCCAATTCGGGGTCGCTGTTGAACAGCTCCAGTGGCGAGAAATCGTCATTGCCCCGATCCAGCACATGGACTGTGTACGTGATCGTCCACGGCAGGTTCTTGTTCTCCGGCAGAGCCATGACGGACGTATCGATATAGGAGGTGTCCTCCTCGATATGCGGGCCAAACCAGACCTGAGTCACGTTGACATTGCCGCCAATTGGCGTCACGCCATCTGCGGCAAAGACCGGCATAACCGTCTTGACCTGGTCACCACCGGCAATATGCAGCACCGGCATACCCTTGTAGGCGCGTGTCGCCAGTGCCGCACTTTCGTTACCTTCCAGGACGTCAATTCCGCGCTGAATCAGCCCCTGGTCCAGCGACTGGGTGAAGAACTCCGGATGGTAGTGGTAATTGGCCGCGTCGAACGGGTTGCCAGCCGCGAACGGAGTTGCAGCCGTATACGAACCAAGCACCTGCGAACCGGTATACCACCACTTGAAGATGGCCGCCAGATCATTGGCAGGTGAGGTCTTGTCTGCAAGAGCGGAAACCTGCGGGTCCCCATCATGCAGGTTGTAAGGATTGTCCGGCTTTGACGGCAACGTGTTGATAATCTCCGATCCATCGCTTGACTTGATGTTCGCATAGACGTTGGGCAGCAGGTTGGACGGATTCACCCATGGGTCAGTCGCGGCGAACAGACTGGTCGGCG
>JBDTBF010000056.1:0-4161 GCA_039924175.1 Rhodanobacter sp. | reverse complement strand
ACTCGACGAGCTTTATGCACGGATCTTCTGCCGCGAGCGCACGAATGATCTCGGTGGTCCGATCCTTGCTGCCGTCATCAACGAAAATGTATTCGTGATCCATCTCCAGCGTCTGCAATACGCTGCGTGTTTCTTTGACGAACTGACCGATGCAATCCTCTTCAAAGTAGACAGGAACAACGAGCGAAAGCTTGGCACGTTGGGAACTCATGCAAGGCTCCTCTTGAATTTTGCGGGTACGCCCAAGTACAGGCCGGGTTGCGTGATCGAGTCGATCACCACTGCTCCGGCGCCGGTACGCACTCCGCTGGTAATGGTTACGTTGTCGATCACGATGGTCCCTATGCCAAGCGTGGAAGAAGCTTCCACGCGCACGAAACCCGCCAGTTTCACGGCAGGCGACAAAAAGCAGCTGTCTCCCACTCGGCTGTCGTGAGCTATGACACAACCTACATTGAGCAACACATTGGTTCCGATAGTGACACCCATGTCGAGCACGCAACCTGGGTAGATAACCGAGCCTGGACCGATCTCGCAACCGGGGTCAATGATGGCTGAAGGATGGATCACGGTGGCGAACGGGATTTGTCCGGAAAAACGCTCGTACAGTTGGTGGCGAAAGGCCAGGTGGCGGTAACCAATGCCGATCAGGAGCACGTCAAAAATCTCGGCGTCGTGCGCAGCGACAACGGCGTCGACGCCTCCCAGCACGGGAGCGCCACCGACCTCGGTGTGCAACTGGCGGGTGTCGTCAAAAAAGCCAACGAGCCGGTAGTTATCAGTCGCGGAGGCAAGGTGTGCGAGCTGAAGCCCAAGATCACCAGCACCCACTATCGCAAGTCGCTTCATAGCAGGGTTGAAACTTGGGACAGAGTGGTGAGCCTCGGCACGTTCGAGTGCATGTAGAGATTGTCTCGGTCAATCAAGGCTGCCCTGAACCCTAATTTGAGTGCGGGTTCAATATCCAACCGCATGGAATCCCCAATGTAGACGATTTCTTGGCCCTTCAATTTTGTTGCACTCAGAATGCGCTCATAGAATGCCGGGTCCGGCTTTCGCAAGCCGAGCTGCTCGGAACCCAGTACCCACGCGAAGCGCAAGTCTGGAATCAGCGAAAGGGTTTCTGGAAGTCGTGTGTTCCAGTTTGAAAGTACGCCTAGGGGAAGCTTGATCGATGCGAGGGAAGCTACGTCCGGAAATGCTTTCCAGCGGAGATAACTGCACGCGCTGAAAAGCTCGTCAAGCAACTTGAGATCGGGCAGAACCCCTAACGAGCGAAGCAGTTCACTATTGAACTCGAGGTAGAACTCGCGTGACGTCCGGTCGGGGAAGACCTTGGCCTCGGACATAAAGCGGTGCTGCCGCGCCAGGTAGTCCAGATCCACGTCGATGCCGTGCGCGTGCAACACGCGCTGCATGCTGGGATAGAGCTCCGGTTTGTGTACCAGCGTATTCGCCGCATCCAGGAAAATGGCCTTTATCGTCATCAGCTGATCCGGAAATTATCGGAGCGGTTGGTGATGTCGGCGAGCTTACGATCCGGGTAGATCACATCCATCATGATGCGCAAGGCGCTTCCCTTGGTAATGTGCGGCGCCGCCAACGGCTGCTCCAGCAGAAGTTCCTGAACTGCGTAAGCGACATCAGGGAAGCCGAATTGAGAACGTACGGAGTTTGTCCCGGAGATACGGCAATTGATCTCGAAGGGAATGACCCCGTGCGATGTTGCACGACTCTGGAGATTGCACGAACCACGAAAGGGAAACGCGTCGAGCATTGCGTTCAGAAGCTTGCTCAGTTCCTGGTCGTAGACGTCAACAACGTCGCAGCGGCTGGTACTGCCTTGCTCAAGCTGTCGTTCGAGCGTGATGAAGCCATGCAGTGCGCCGTCCTGACGGACGTAGAAGGTGGTGGTCAGCTCAGGACCATCGAGGTATTCCTGCACCACGTAGCCGTCATCAAACTGCCCGGGTGACGGCGGGTCAATATGGATGTTGCGTGAGCCTCTGCCCTCCCTTGGCTTTACCACAGTCTTCTGGAATTGACCGTCATAGGTCGAGGGAAGAAAGGATGCGGCGAAGGGGATGCCTGCTTCAGAAAAACGCTGGAAGTTGATGTACTTGTCGAGGCAGAAGGCTACAGTGTCTGCCGGCGACACCGCCACCTTGCAGCGAAACGATTCCTGGTTCAACGAAAGATGGTAGGCCTCGTAGTCGGTGCTGGGCAGAATCAGCCCTGCATCGTGTTCACGCTCGATCCGCACCATGGTTTCGATATAGCCGCTATCGTAGGCATAGGGTACCTCGTAGACGTGATCGCACAGATGATTTCCCGCGCTGACGCGGTCGATGTTCACCCCGATAATGTCTACGTTCATGCCCATGGCGCGAATGTTGCGCAGGATGCCTTGTCCGACGACGCCGCCAATACCTGTGACGATGATCGACTTCATGCGGCGAGCATCCGTGCAAGCGTGTCTTGCAGGGGCTGGCGATCGCGTATTTTCCAATTGAATTCGTCAGCCGCATAGTCATATGAGGGGCTGTTATCCACGCCTTCTGTCACTACAGATGCTCCAGTCATCGCTGCGAGCATACTTGCGACCTCCAAGTTGGTATGGGAACACTCGCCGATTCCGTGGCCGATCAGCGAGTCCGGCATGGTGGCTGCGTTGATGCACATGCGTGCCGCATCTTGCACGTCGACGTAGTTCTGTCGTCGCGATCCGTCTCCGCGCAAGTGGATGCAACCTTTCCGCGCACCCTCAATTGCAGAAGGGATGAAGCTTCCCGGGCGCATACCAACGCCGATAACGGATGTAAACCTTATCACCGCGTGGCTCCGCGCCTGGCGTGTAATGCATTCGCCAGCCAGCTTCGACAGGCCATAGCGGCTGACTTGATGGCCGGGGGAGTCAAGCGTAAGCGGCAGGCCTTGTGGATGGCCATAAACGGCGACGGACGAAGCGTAGACGTGCCGCGCCTCCGGGTACTCAGCTATGAGTCGCGAGACCAGGTCGACATTTACCGATAGCAGCTGAGTATTTGGCAGGTTGTAGTCGTGTGGTATGCAAGCAGCCAAATGAAACGCGACGTCAATGCGCTGGATGGAGCGAGCTAGGTCTGCCCATGCGCCAAAGGTTCGGGAATGCCGTTCGACCTGACAGGAGGTGCCTGGCTTGATTAGTGCGATTGACTGCCAATCGGAGGGAAGCCGAGTAGCTACCGCTTGGGCAAGAAACCCATTGGCTCCAGTGATCAGTATCGTTTGCTGCATCTCGCTTCCTTAGACAGCCTGTGCCCGTCTGGCGCGGCCCGAGCGGCGCCAGCCTTTTGATGACCGACGGCCAAACCCCGCCTATTGTATGGCAGGTCAATGTGACCATGAGAAAGTGGAACTCGATTACGATACCCCTGACCGAGTTGCACGGTAACGGACGGCGGCATCATATGCCGCGTTTTCATTCGAGCAGCGCCGATAGTTAGCCTAGACTTTGTTCGAGCTCCGGGATCAGCTTGAACAGGTCCCCAACCAAGCCAAAGTCTGCGACCTCAAAGATCGGCGCCTCACCATCCTTGTTGATGGCGACAATGGTGCCGGCGTCCTTGATGCCGGTGAGGTGCTGGATGGCGCCGGAAATGCCGATGGCCATGTATAACTCGGGAGCGATGATCTTGCCGGTCTGACCGACCTGCATTTCGTTCGGGCAGTAGCCGGCGTCGACTGCAGCGCGGGAGGCGCCGACCGCAGCGCCGATCTTGTCGGCAAATTTGTAGATGATGTCGAAGTTTTCTTTCGAACCGACGCCGCGTCCGCCGGAGACCACCTTGCGTGCGCTTTGCAGGTCCGGGCGGTCACTGCTACCTTGCTTTAGCTCGATGAAACGGGTGTGTTTGGGGAGCGTCACGTCGATGTTCAGCGCTTCGATCGGGGCGCTACCCGTGTCGCTATTGGCTGCCGGCCATGACGCGGTACGGATGGTGGCGACAACAGTTTGTGCGGCGTCAGCTTCGACCGTGATGATGGCGTTGCCGGCGTAGATCGGGCGTTTGAACACGTGACTGGCTTCGACGCTCATCGCATCGCTGATTTGGCTTGTGCCAAGCAGGGCGGCGACGCGCGGCGCCAGGTCCTTGCCGAAAGTAGTGGAGGGCACGAACA
>JBDTBF010000055.1:0-63761 GCA_039924175.1 Rhodanobacter sp. | reverse complement strand
TCGTCATCACGCCGTCGCCGAAGAACGGGCGCGCGTTCGCCTCTTTCGGCGCGACTTTAGCTGGGGTTAGTGCCATCGCCACCTGATGCGTGCCACGCCGCGCGTGCAGCAAATTCATCGCGTCGGTATAGGTCATGATCGAGTCGGGCTTGGTTTGCCCCTCGACGTAACCGTCCTTCGGGTTCGGATCGATTTGCGGGTAGAACAGCTGTGCGCTCTTCCCCGGCAGCGGATCACCAGAGAGCAGCCGCAACACCGTCAGCGTAGTGATCGACGCGCCGATGCCGAGCGCTAGCGCCAACACCATCAGCGTAGTCAGCACCTTGTTGCGCTTGAGGCTGCGCACAGCAAGATCGAGGTAGTAGCGAAACATCATGAAGCTCGTTCAACCGTCGCAATCACTGTATTTTTTGTAGGAGCCCGCTGGCGGGCGATGCGTTTGTTTTGGTCTACGTTGCGCATCAGAGCAGGAGGATCGCCCGCCAGCGGGTTCCTACAATTCATAGGGAACATCATGGTTATGCTCGCCATCACACACTCCTCGTTGCGACGACGGGCGGCACTCGCGAAGCGCGCAACGCGGGTGCCAAAACGGCGCCCTGACCCAGCAACAGCAACACAATGATTCCGATGCCCAGATACAGCGGCGATAGCCGCTGCATTTCAAACTGATGCATCATCCACGCGTTGAGGCCCACGGCGAGGACGGCCCCTACCAGCACGCCAGCGAACGCGATCAAAAGGTTTTCGGTAAGGAAGTAGCTGAGAATGTCGTGTTTGGTGGCGCCGAGTGCCCGCCGGATGCCGATCTGCTTACGCCGTTGACCGACCCAGAAACTGGTAAGCCCGACAATGCCAGCAGCGGTGATGGCCAGCAGCACGATGCTGATCACACCCATCAGGATGGCCATACCGCGATCTCTGGCGTAGGCGTCAGCACGGATCTGGCTAAACGACTGCACCCCATTTTCGATGGGAATTACGCGCATCCGGTTGGCGGCAAATAATGCTTTTGGCGCCGCCTTGATTACGTTAGCCATTTCGCCGGGACGTACACGCAATACGTAGTTAACGCTCTGGTCGACCCACCGGAAAGGTAGCAACATCGCATTGGTGTTGCCCCAACTCTGTCCGACCCACGGAGTCTCTAGCCGCGCAACTACGCCGATGACCGTGGTTGGCTTGCTCGGGTCGATAAACACTTGTTTGCCCAACGCCGAGGTGTCCGGAAACAACTTGTCAGCCAGCGCCTTGCTGATGATGACCACGGGAGGAATCGGCTGATCGGTAGCCCGTAGCTGGCTAATTTCATCCAAAAGGAAATTGCGTCCGGCTACCAGCCTCAGTCCGAGCGTGGGTACTGCGTGCGTATCGCCAAAATAGAACGCCGACTGCGCCGTGGCGTCACGCTGATTCGGCTTGAGGTTGATGGGCGTCGAGCCCCCGCTTTGACTCAGCGGCAGCGAGTTGGTGACATACGCGTCGACGACACCCGGTACGCGACGCAGCACATCCAGATCACCGGCAATCAGCGCGCCATAGCTGGCACGGTTGTCCTCCACCCACTGGTTCTGGATGCGCAGCACCTGCGCCTCCACCACACCGCTGGGGCTCGACAAGCGCGACAGCCGTTGCTGGATGATAAAAAGTGCGTTGCAGACGATAGCCAGCGTCAGCGCAATCTGCAGCATGATGAGCATGGTGCCCGCCTTGTGATGGCGCAGCGCGGAGAGAATCGGTTTGATCTGCATCGTCACTGGCCCGCTCAGTTGGACTTCAGCTGCCAGGCGGGCTGTACCCGCGAGGCGCGCCAAGTGGGATAAACCGCCGCGATCACCGTGCAACTGATTGCCAGTAGCAGGGTGAGTAACAGCAGCGACAGATTGATGTGCGCCAGCCGCGCGATATCGGGCTCGAACACAATACCGATGCCCGCTACGCCCAGTGCGGTCAGCGCCAATCCGAGCAAGCCGCCGGCCGCGCCCACCACCCCAGCCTCAAGCAGAAACTGCGCGTAAATCGCCCGACGCGATGCGCCCAGTGCACGGCGAACACCGATCTCCGGTGCACGTCGCATGAACTTGGCCAGCAGCAAACCGATGGTGTTGACTAGACAGACAAGAAGAAAGCCGAACGCCAGCAGCATCGACACTTCGGTTTCTGGTGGCACCACATGTTGCTTGTTCAGCCACTGCATGACGTTACTTAGATGCACGCTGGGTGCCCAGTGGAAGCGTCCGGCGCGCTGCTGCGCAGCCGCATAGCCTTCCAGATAACGCCTGTATTTCGCCACCGCCGTCGCATCAGGCAGCTGCACCCAATACGACAGCCAGATGCACTCCGAGCGCAGCTGCCCTTCCCACCCGGGTTCTGACTGACTCGGGCAGTTGCGGTTGCCGTAGGTGGGGATCTGCAGATCGATGGCGCGGGTAAATGGAATCCAGAATTGCGGCGGGTCGTCGAACGAGCCGTTGTTGACCACGTCATAGAAGCGCGGTGTCGGGTTCCACGGCTTGATCACGCCAATGACACGAAATGCGTTGCTACCAATCTCAATACTCTTGCCAACGCTGTCGATTCCGCCAAACAGCTTCTGGTTGAGCGCGCTGCCGATCACGATGGATGAACCGTGCTTGCTGTCATCCGATTCAGGCCACGCCGTGCCGTACTGGAACGGCACCTCAAACATGCGGAAGAAATCGCTATAAGTCGCATAGCCGGGCACGAGAAACGGCTGGGACGAAGCACCGACCGGCACGATCGAAAGGTTTACCGGATACGACACCGTCTGTAGCGGCGCCGCTCGATCGCGCATCAGCGCCATGGCATCGGTGTAATCCATGGCGCTGGGGCCCTCTCCATTATTGCGATGGCTTGGCCCCCAGTTATCGATCTGCGGCTTGAATAATTGCGCTGACTTGTCCGGAATGGGATTACCCGAGACAGCCCTGAAAACCGCGTAGGTCGTCATCGACGCGGCCACGCCGAAACCGATGGCAACGACCATCAGTGCGGTCAGCATCGGGTTGCGACGCAGGCTACGTAAGCCGAGTTCGAGGTAGTACCCAAACATCAGGAAGCTTCCCCTTGGTTAACCCCTGTAGGAGCGGCTTCAGCCGCGATGCCTTTTGCCTGAATCAAAAGGCTGTTGGCTTCAATCGCCATGCAGTCTGCTTGAAAAAAACAGAGCATCGCGACTGAAGTCGCTCCCACAAAATTTCTCATCCGGCTCATCACACGCTCCTCGTCGCGACAACGGGCGGCACATTGGCAGCGCGACGGGCAGGAACGAATACGGCGAGTTGGCCCAGCACCAGCACCAGCGCCACGCCAGCAAGCACGACGGCAATCGGTAAGCGCGGCATCGCCATGTGTTGCATCAGCAACAGGTTGAGTCCTACCGCTAGAACGATGCCGACGATGGCGCCGACACCGGCGATCAACAGGTTCTCGATCTGGAAGTAACGCAGGATGTCGACCTTGCGTGCGCCCAATGCTCGACGAACACCAATCTGTTTGCGCCGCTGGCCGACCCAGAAGCTGGTCAGGCCGACAATGCCGGCGGCGGTGATGGCGATCAGGATCAGGCAGATCACGCCCATCAGGATGGCCATGCCGACGTCGCCCTTGTAGGACTCGGCGCGGATGCTGGCGAAGCTGCGGATGCCCTTATCGCTATCGATCACCCGCATTGGATTGGCTTTGTACAGTGCCGGCGCCACCAGGCGCATTACGGCAGCCAGCTGCCCCGGCTGCGTCCGCACCGCATAGCGCACCGAACTGTCGTCCAGACGCATCGGAACGATGACCGAGCTGAAGGCAAAGTTGTCCGAGCCAGTGCCCGTGTCGGGCGTCTGCATGCGCGCCAGGATGCCGATCACGCGTGACGGCGTGCTCTGGCCATTGAGATAAACGGTCTTGCCTAAAGCCTGACCACCGTCAAACACTTGCTGCGCCAGCGCCTGGGTGATGATGATGGCCGGCCATGCCGGGTCGGAGCCACTTGCCTGATGCATGACTTCGGCAGGCGCGAAGTTGCGCCCAGCGACAAGCTTCAGACCCAAGGTGTCGAGTCCGTGCTGGTCGACGAAATAGAATGCCGCCCGGTGGTAGCTTCCTTTGTCCGTGAACTCAACCGAAGGTTTGGTAGCTACGACGCCATTCCAGGAAGACTGCAGCAAAGGCAACGAATTGGTGGGTGTCACTGAAACCACACCGGGGACCTGGCGCAGCGTCGCCAGATCCGCGCGCTGCAAGCTGTCCAATTTTTCGACGCTGGCCGGGTCCGCACCGGTCGGCGCGCCGACCCAAGACTGGCTGACCAAAAACAGGTTGCTCTCGTCCAAGCCCGTGGGGCGATTCACCTGTTCAATACGGTGGCCAATGATGAATACCGCGTTGCAGACGATGGCCAAGGTCAACGCAATTTGTAACGCGATCAGCACGACGCCGGATTTGTGCTTGCGCAAGGCGGCCACGATGGGATGCAGTTTCATGGTCATCTTCCTCAATTGCTCTTCAACTGCCAGGCCGGCTGCACCTGCGCCGCGCGGAAGGTGGGATACAGACCAGCCAAAGCTGTGGCGACAATCGACACCAGCAAGGTCAGCCCCAGCAACGAACCATTCACTCGCGCGAGCGTGGCAATATCTGCAGGCATGACCCAGCCAATGCCGAGCACCCCCAAGCCCGTCAACAGCAGGCCAAGCACACCGCCGGCAAGGCCGACCATCGCCGCTTCAATCAGAAACTGTGTGTAGATCTCGCGGCGCGATGCACCCAAAGCGCGGCGCACGCCAATCTCCGGCGAGCGGCGCAGAAATTTAGCCAGCAGTAATCCAGCCGTATTCACCAGGCATACCAACAGCAAGCCCAAAGCGACTAGCAATGAAGTCTTGCTGTCGTCCGGCACGACGTGCTGATAGGTCAACCATTCCGGCAGGTTGCGTAAGCGATTGTTCGGCGCCCAGGTGAAACGTCCAGCTTTGCGCTGCTGCTGCGCATAACCATCCACAAATCGTTTGTACGCAGCCACCTGACTGGCGCTGTCCAGTTCAGCCATAAAGGCAATCCACACGCATTCGGAATGTTGCAGGCCGACAAAGCCCGCTTCCGGTGGTGGCGCGTAGCAGTTGGTGCTGCCGTTGTTCGACATGCCTGCATCAATGGCGGTGTTGAACGGCAAGAACAGATCTTCTTCGTCGACGTTAAAGCTGCCGCCGCTAGTCAGATCGTAGAAACGCGGTTGTGGATTCCAGTGCTTCAGCACGCCAGTCACGCGGTAGTCGTTGCCATCGAGGTCGATGATCTTGCCGACGCTGTTAGCGCCGCCAAATAACTTGTCATTCAACTTGCTGCTGATAACCGCCACACGAGCGCGTTGCGTGTCGTCGCTTGCACTCCACCCGCTGCCGTACTGGAAGGGCACATCCAGCATTGGGAAAAACTCACCAAAAACCGCGTGACCACCGACATAGAACGGATGCTGGCCGGTACGCGTCGGTACCACCGACGGTGAAATGCCATACATCGCGGACTGGTACCGGGCCTTGTGCTCACGCATTAAATTGGTGGCATCGGTGTAAGACATAGCGTCACGCGGATCGCCCGTCTTGCTACGCCGCGCCGGACCCCAGCTATCAATTTGCGGCACGAATAGTTGCGAAGATTTCCACGGAATCGGATCACCCGATACCGCGCGATATACCGACCACGTCGTCATCGACGCCGCCACGCCAAAGCCAATCGCCAGCACCATCAGCACGGTCAGGCCGGGGCTGCGTTTGAGGCTGCGCAAGCCGAGTTGCAGGTAGTAGCCAAACATTCCATTCACCCCATTGCCGCGTGTCCGTAGGAGCGCACCTTGTGCGCGATGCTTTTGACCTATGCAGAGCTATCGCGCACCGGGTGCGCGCCTACGAAAATTCGTCGTTCATATCGAGATTCACCGTTGATACCTGGCGCGTTCCCGCTTCCACGCTAGTCACTGCAGCAGCTTGTTGACGTCTTCCAGATCGTGTAAATCGATCGATCCAGCGGCTTGTTTGAGTAGCAGTTTGTTCAGTACAAGCTGATGGCGCACGACGCTGTACTGGCTTTGCACTTGGGCCAGCGTTTGGATGGCAATGACCACGCTGGTCAGGCTTTGTGTGCCAATTTCGTAACCGGCGCGCATCGACGCCAGTGACTTTCCTGCGGCATCCACCGAAGTGTGCGCGGCACGCACCTGATCGATGCCATCGACAACTGAGTTGTAATAATTGTTGGCGTCGCGTGCGGCTTGGCGACGCCGGCTTTCCAGCGTGCCGCGGTCCTCATCGCGCTGCGCAATAGCCTGGCGTACTTGTGACTGGGTCAGCCCGCCGCTGAAAATTGGCACGCTCAACGTCAGGCCGATCGTGGTAACGCCCGGGCCATACGCAGCCGCACCCGGCACGGCGCTGGACCAGCTGCCGAACTTGCCGTACTGCAGGCTCGCATTGAGCGTGGGCAAGTGGCCGGCACGCGCCGCCGAAACCCGATGCTCGTCGGCCGTTACCGTGTAGTGCGCAGCGAGAATGACCGGGTTGCTGTGCATGGCTGCATCCACCCATGCTTGTGGATTAGCCGGCGTGGGCGCTTGCATCGGCAGGTCGTCACGCAACTTCTTGAGTACGCCGGTGGGCTGCCCGGTGATCTGTTCCAGCGCGCGCTTCGCATCTTTCAAATTGACTTGCGCGCCGATCCGCTCGGACTTGATGAACTGGTAGTAGGCCTGTGATTGGCTGACATCAGAGGCCATTGCTAGGCCGTTCTTGAAGCGCACACTGGACTGATCAAATTCTTGTTTGTACGCATCCTCGTAGGAACGGAAAACGTCCACTGAATCCTGCGCCACCAACACGTTAAAGTATGCGTCCGCCACGCGTACATAAAGTTGTTGCAGCGCTGCGCGATACACTTCTTCACCAGCGTCATCGCTGGCGTGAGCTGCGCGTAGGCGGGCGATGGACGCCACATCAATCAGCGGCTGACTAAGTACTCCGCTCAGGTCACGTTCCCGCGTGTGGCCCACCGCGCCAGTGTTCACGATGTTGCCATTGGAGCTGGTGATGGCACCACTACCACCGTGGATTTGCTCCAGGCCCAACCCAACAGACAGTTGCGGTAACAACGCCGAGCGCGCCTGTGGCACGTCCTCGGCAGTAACGCGTTGCGCGGCACTGGCGGTACTTAGTATTGGATCATTGGCGACAGCCTGACGGTAAGTATCCATCAGGTCCTCGCCATGACTCACGAGCGGCAGCAAGGCCAAGCCCAGCAGCAGCGGCAGACACTTGGCGCGAAGGACTGACATCATCTTGACTGCACGTCGCTGCGCACGTTGGCGTCCGCGTGGAAGCGCGGCTCTTCAGACAGGTCGACCACCTGACCATCGATGATGTGTACGTTGCGCTGCGCCCGCGCCGCCAGTTCTGGATCATGCGTGACCATGACGATGGTGGCGCCATCACGATGGATTTCTTCCAGCAGTTCCAGCACACCACGCGCCATTTGCGTATCAAGGTTACCGGTCGGTTCATCGGCTAGTAGCAAACGCGGACTGCCGGCTAATGCGCGAGCGATGGCGACGCGTTGCTGCTGACCGCCCGACAATTCAGCCGGATAGTGCTTGACGCGCGAGGCCAGTCCCACCCGCTCCAGCGAATCCATAATGCGTTGCTTGCGCTCAGCCGATTTCATACCGCGATAGCGCAGCGGCACTTCAATGTTGTCGAACACGTTCAGGTCGGGGATCAGGTTGAATGCCTGAAAGATGAAGCCGATCTTCTCGTTGCGAATTTTCGAACGTGCGTTGTCGTTGAGGTTGCTGACCTCGATGCCATCCAAGTGGTATTCACCACCGGAGAACGTTTCCAGCAAACCAGCAATCGTCAGGAAGGTGGTTTTGCCCGAGCCGGATGGCCCGGTGACGGCGACAAATTCGCCCTCTTTCACGTCAATATTGAAATCGCGCAAGGCATAGGTCTCCACCACTTCGGTGCGGTAGACCTTGGACAAGTGAGTCATCTTCAGCATGGTTGTTCCTCGGTGGTGATGATTAATGCCGCTTCCCCACTCGTGGGGGAGCCTAGAACGGACACTCCCACTCGCGAGGGAGCTTGGAAGCGATACCCCTCCCCCTGCGCAGTAGGGGGAGGTTGGGAGGGGGTGAAGCTTTTGACCTTCACGGCCTAGAGCAAGAGTTTTACCCCACCTCAACCCTCCCCTACTTCGCAATGGAGGGAGTAATACCAGTTCCCCATCTCCCGCACTTCGCAAGAAACGGAGAACGTTTTTAGTTACTAATCGCGACTTTCGCCGCGCCCTTAAAATTATCGGTACCGGAAATCACGATCTTGTCGCCCTGCTTCAACCCTTCCAAAATTTCCACTTTGTCGATGCTGGAGGCGCCGACACGAATAGGCGTCTTGGTGGCTATACCGTCGCGAACAACGTAGGCATAACTGCCACCAGACTCATCAACAAACGAACCACGCTGCACCGTCAATACGTTGTCGCGGTGATCGAGCAACACGCGCACCGACAGACGCTGGTTCTGGCGCAGCTGTTTCGGCGTGGCACCATCAAAGCGCAGGCGAGCGGCGACTTGACCGTTGACGACTTCAGGCGAAATCGCGCTCACCACACCTTTCCAGACATGACCGTTGCCGCTGATTTCGCCAGCCATGCCAATGCCCAAATCACGTGCGAAGCTTTCTGGCACCTGCATTTCCACCTGCAAGGCAGACAGGTCGATCACGCTGAGCAGTTGCGCGTCCTTTGCCACGGTGGCGCGCTCGGCGATAAATAATTGCCCCACCTGACCGTCCACCGGTGATTTCACATTCAAGTCATCGACTTGGCGCTGCATGTCCTGCACCACCAGCAGTTGATTGCTATGCGCCAGTTTTTTGGACTTGATGTTGAAGTTCAAACTGTCGTTGCTGAGATTCAAATCCGACTTGGCGTGCGCAAGCGCAATGCGCGCCTTCTCCAACACATCTTTGGATTGGTCGACCGCGACACCCGTAGCCGCGCCGGCCGCAAAGGCCTTTTGCTCACGCCCCAGATTCGTTTCCGCACTTTTCTCATCGATATGCGCGTTGTCGTAGGCCTTCTGCAAGTCGCTGCGCTTGGTGCGCGCATCCACTTGTGCCTGCAAATAGTCAACCTGCATGGCGTCGGCTTTAGACTGTTCTTGCGCCAGCTTGTTGGTCAGCTCCGGACTGACGATGGTGGCAAGTACCTGGTTTTTCTTCACCGTATCGCCGGCATGCACCAACAGCGCGACGGCGCCGCCGGAAGCGGCATACAACGTCGGGCTGACGGCGGCAACCACTTTGCCCTCAGCGGCAATATCGCGCACGAACGGCCCACGCTCTACGGTGGCAAATGACAGCCGCGAGCTGCTGACCGAAGCGGAGGCCGAAAACAGCCGGCCAATGCCCGGCGCAAACCATGCTAGCAACACCAGCACGAGCACCCCAACGCCAAGGAAAATGATGCGACGCCGGCGATTAGGTTTGATTTCGACTTTACGGTCGGTAGCGGAGGTGTCACGTATCATCAAGCCGTTCCTGACCGCGTACAGGGCGGCCTTGTTAAGGATTACGGCTAGATAAATGCAATCCGCGTGCCAAAGCAGAATGCGCATGAAATTCGTTAGCCTTCAATGCCTTGCAAGATAGACTGAGTCGCGCCCGAGTGTCCGCGGACATACCTGCGGACACTCGGACAGCCGGCCACCTTAGTGGCGCGGTATCGCCTGTAACGTTAGCGCTTCCGCCCGAGCTACTCGATTGGCCAACTGGCGGCCCAGCGGCGAAAGACACGTTGACGCATCAACGCCCAACACACTCAACCCAGCCAGTCGTCGCGAGCGGAAACGCACGCATTGGGCGCTGACAGGACGCAAATGTTGCGACAGACAAGGCAACAAGCAGGGTGCTACGCCGTCGTCTAGCGGCAGCAGCGCATCCCACGCAACGTAATCGGTATCTGGCAGTAGATACAAACGGGCGCATAAGGCGCCGCGAGCATCCAGACAATCCAGCCATTCACGCGGGCCATCCGTGGTGACAACCGTGGCGGCCACCAGCCAGCGCACCTGTAGCAATGGCATCAGCTGGACATCGTCCACCAACAAACCCCGCGCCATGCCCGAGGCGCGCCACGGCAGCGGCATCGGCGGCATGGGCATGTACAGCACGCAACCCAGCGCTGGTAGCGCGCGGAACATAGCACTTGGCACGGCCCGCCCAACCCGGCGTACCACCGCCGCGCCGGCATCATGCGTGGGGAACAACCAGCGATAAATCAATGAACCGAACATCGCCCACCTCCCACAGAAACCCGGCAGCCGCGTGCGTAACAACGCGCGATTGAGGTGCCGCCGACACGGGCCTGACAGCCTACGTCAGCAGTGACCTGACGGCGTGCGGCGCTAGCGCGAGGCGCGTTCATCGACATGCGGCTACTTCGTCAGAATCAACTTGTCATTACGGGTCACGCGCAAGTGGTATTCCGCATCACGATGCCGAATAACCAACTCTCGCGTTCCCGCCATCAGCAACTGACTAGAAACCGTGCGAGTCGGCTCAGGCGTCGCGTGCTGCATGGATGCGACAAGCGACGCACGGGCAGCGGGTGGCAACGGGCGCGACAGCGAGAGGATCGACATGGCTAGCTCCATCGTGGTCAGCAGGAACCATAGATGATAATGATTCGCATTACCATGTCAACAAGAGGGGGTCGGCCGGTAGAATTCCATCCGCACAACCGATCTCCTGACGAAAGTCAGCAAATCGGTTCAAGCGTGAAGCGTGATGCCGCCGCCATGAAGGGATGGTTCCGGTGAACGCTATAGGAAGCGGCGAGTTCGCTCACACGTTAACTCGCCGTTCGACACCTGGAAAACTCACCGCCAGTGCACCGCCCGGTGCAGTCTTTCCTCAGCGGCAGACCACTACGCTCGCCGTGGCATGTCCTCAGGCAGTGGCCTCGGCTATCCGCAACGCCACTGCTTTGTCCAGTCGCGGCAACACATCGAGCGCGTCCAGGTTCTGTTGCAATTGTTCAAGTCGGCTAGCACCCAGCATGACGGTGGAAACATGCGGATTGAGCAAGCACCACGCCAACGACAATTGCGCGAGACTGACGCCCAGTTCATCGGCAATCGGCTGCAATCGGCGCACTTTTTCCAACCGCTCACCACCCTCGCCCAACACACTTTCCTTTAGCCATTCGTAGCCAGGCTGTGCCAGTCGCGAGCCGGCCGGAATTCCATTGTTGTATTTGCCACTCAACAAGCCAGACGCCAGCGGTGACCACACGGTGGTGCCCATACCAAACGCCGAATATAACGGCGCGTATTCCACTTCGACGCGTTCGCGATGCAACAAGTTGTATTGCGGCTGCTCAACCACCGGCGCATAAAAATGATTTTCGCGCGCCACGCGATGCGCTGCACGAATTGCTTCCAGCGACCACTCACTGGTGCCCCAATACAAAACCTTGCCCTGCCGAATCAGCGTATCCATCGCCGCCACCGTTTCTTCAATCGGCGTATCGGGATCGGGACGATGACAGAAGTACAGGTCCAGATAATCGACACGCAGGCGCCGCAGTGCTTGCTCGCAGGCTTCCATGACGTGTTTGCGCGACAAGCCGCGTTGGGTCGGCAGCGGATGATCAACCGCACCAAAAAATACCTTGCTGGATACGCAATAGCTGTCGCGTGGAAAGCGCAGCTCGGCCAGCACATCACCCATCACTTGCTCGGCCACGCCGTTGTTATAGGTTTCGGCGTTGTCGAAATAATTCACGCCACGCTCGTGCGCCAGCGCCAATAGTTCACGCGCCAGCGGACGCGCTACCTGCTTACCAAACGTGACCCACGCGCCAAACGACAGCGCGGATAGTTGCAGACCAGTCTTGCCAAGACGACGGTATTCCATGGGACCTCCGGGGGTGAAGCTAGAAATGAGAAATCAAAAGTGGGAAAAGAAGAGTGGCAGGCTCGCGCCAGAAGCCGATCAATGGCAGATCAACAGGGGGCGCGCCGTAACCGGGCTATTGTCGCGCGTGATGGGTAACAGCGTGTGAGTGCGTGTGGCTATGCGGTCCGCCACAATATTCGCCCGCAGGGCGAGCATTTCCCGATGAGCAAGGTTAACGAAGCACTCGCCCATTTGGCCGCAGGCAAAGCGCGCTATCGCATCGTGCTGGACGCCTGAGTTCGCACCCAGGAAAGCGTTGCTCAACTCGTCATTCCGGCAGCTCTCAATAACGCAACCGCGGATCCATTGGGAATGGCGAGTGGACGCTTGTTCGAGGCGCCTTTGGCAAAAGCCGCCACCGTATAAACGCCTGCAGCAGGAAGGTCGTCGAACCAATCAAACGACGTTCACTCCCGGTCGCGACGGCGTTTAAATTTGGACTGCGTCCGTTCAAGCGCCCGCAGTCGAGCGTGGGACTATCGTGACAACATCACGCCAGTCTTCCGTTCGCCAATTAACTAAAACACACGTCTTTTTTTGGCAGTTTATTTCCAGACCAAACCGAAAATACCTGACCCATCGAACGCCGTACTTTTGGTTGCTTTCACGAGCATACTGCGCGGGAAGCCGCATCTGCTTTACAGCCTTTTGGTCACGACAATGAAGTCACGCAGCGTTTTGATGGCCGCCGTTCTTGTGCTTTGTATTGGCACCCATTCCGTCACTGCCGCACAACCCAAAGTCGCATGGCCGACAACGCATTATTTACCGATGACAGCGGATATCGCTGCTGCGCGGGCGACCAACTACACGGTGCGCATCGCCACCGCGGCCGACTTCATGGGCCAATTGCCGCAAGGCATTCCCGCGTGGCAAGTTCGTCTGACCAAAACTGACGTTGGCGACAACCCACTTCCACCGGCAGCCGTAGCACCCCCAGCGTTCATAGCAAAAATCCCGACGAAGTTCCGCAGCAAAATTGCCTTGTTTCAGGGCGATGACCTCATGCGTTGGCAGGTCGTGCCCAAAGGATGGCATCTACAAAACGCAGTCGAGGGTGCGGACGGCACCAGTGGCATCACGTTTGTCGCGCCCGACGGCGCCAGTCACGGCTGGCTGACGATTGGTTACTCTCCCGCCAACATGACTAACATTCTTTCTGGGGGAGAAGGATTATTTCCCAGCGCGCATCGCCGCTTTGACGCCTTCTTCCACGTTCAGACGCCGGCCGTCACGCTGGTACCCAAGCCAGATGCATTAACCCACCCAAACCGCTGCACCGCGCGGCTGTCCTATCGCTCCGGCAACCTTGTGGTCAAAGGTTTGCAGCTATGGCAGCCGATGCAGCTTGACCGCGCGCACGTTTCTCACGACCCCTATTTAATCGGGATCTACGTGGCGTTACCTGCACGAGACGTTGCCCTACAAAATTTCCTGGTCAAAGCATTTCAAGAAACGCAACCCGTTTGGAGGCGCTTCTGCCCATCGACCGGCTGGTGATGACCACTTACGCCAGCACGAGCGACAGGCCAAAAAAACGCACGCGGCCTTTTGATCAGCCGGTCGTGTCCGCGTACGGTATTCCGTCTTTATGCGTGTAACGGTCAATCGTCCCGTCAAAGTGCAGATCAATATCGGGGTAAGTGCACACATCGTCAGCGCGACGACTTCCCACTTCCAGATAGACGGCTGTTTCAAAGCCACGATTAATCAGGTGATGCCCATCAGGTACGTTTTTTGGAAACGCCACACATTCGCCCGCGCGCAACACCTGCTCGCCTGCATCCGTGAGCAAACTCAGCTCGCCAGACAGCACGTAAACAAACTCATCTTCATCACGATGCCAGTGGCGCTGGCTTGACCACACACCGGGCGGCAAGTGAGTCAGGTTGACACCGAAGTCACTTAACCCACCGGCCTGCCCCAACGCCAACTTGCTGCGTGCAGCAACAGCGCCGGCGAACGGTGCGGGGTAACCACTACCTTGCCGCGGGGAAATTGTCGACGGATCGATCTTTGGCATGGCATTTCTCGCATGGCAATACTTTCATCGCAACGTACCGGTCGCGGTCTGTTGCTGAGTATCCGACAAAACGCGTGTTCGTTTTGGGTGGCCACTAGCGTACCGCACTGACACCTGCGGGCGGAGCTTACGCGGACACCAACCAAGCCTCTGCCATTGCCGACGTTTCGACTACGCCCAGGCTAAGAAGTGCAGCAGCGCTGCCAGCGCAATGGCGGCAAAGACACCGGCTAACACGTCGTCAATCATCACGCCGAGACCACCTTTGACGTGGCCATCCAGCCAGCAGATCGGCCACGGTTTCCATACATCAAAAAGGCGGAAAAGCACGAAGCCGGCGAACATAGCCACACCCAACGCAACGTTTCCTGTAGGAAGGGAGCCAGCGAGCAGCAGTGGGATCAATGCGATCCATTGGCCGATGAATTCATCCCACACGATGGAGCGGTGATCGGATACGTGCAGCGCCTGACCGGCAATACCGCAGGCCCACACACCCACGCCAAAACCCACCAGTAGCACCACCACATAGATAGGCAGCGACAGCTCGCGTAACAACAGCCACGGTAGTAATGCCGCCAGCGAACCAAAGGTGCCTTGCGCGACGGGCGTCAGCCCGGAGCCAAAACCGCAGGCTAACCAACCGGCCGGTGTGGCCAGCAAGGCGCGGCGTTGTTCAGGGCTCAGGCTGACTTTGGCATTCATGCGAAGTGATCCCAGCCTTGCGATTTTGTAGTCATCCAGTCACCGTTTTCAGCGCGGACGCGAACACCGCTGCCTTCCACAATGCGGCCGATCCGCGTTACCCCACAGCCGAGTCGCGACAAGTCCGATTGCACTTGATCGAGGCGCTGCGCGGGTACGGTGAAACACAATTCGTAGTTGTCGCCGCCACTCAATGCAAACTCCAGCGACTCTTCTTCGCTATGTAATTCCAGCAAGGCGGACGAGCGCGGCAGTCGCGCCGCTTCCAGCTCGGCGCCGACGCCACTGGCGCTGCAAATATGCCCAAGGTCAGCCAGCAAGCCGTCGGAAATATCAATGCAAGCACTAGCCTGTCCACGCAGTGCCATGCCAGCCGCCAGCCGTGGCGTCGGCCGCGTTAACCGGTTTAACAATAGTTGGCGCAGCTCAGCGCGACGACCTTCATCGTGCGGCGGATTGCGTAATGCATCTAATCCGGCGACGGCGTCGCCCAACGTACCGGTCACCAGCACGGCATCGCCGACGCGTGCGCCGGAACGCGTTAGCGCCTGACCGGGCGGTATGAAGCCATGCACAGCAACCGTGATGCACAACGGACCGCTAGTCGTATCACCACCCACCAACGCCAGCCGATACGGTTGCGCCAACTGCATGAAGCCATCGACAAAGCCTTCGATGAAGGCGCTGTCGGCACGTGGCAAGGTCAGCGCCAGCAGCGCCCACGCTGGGCTCGCGCCCATCGCGGCAAGATCGGACAAATTCACCGCCAGTGATTTCCAGCCCAGGTCAGCCGCGTCGGTGTCCGGTAGGAAATGGACACCTTCCACCATCGTATCGATGGCAACTACTAATTCCTGCCCGGCCGGCACGGCCAACACCGCGCCATCATCGCCAATGCCAAGGCGGACGTCGTCGCGCGACTGCAAGGTGCGCTGGCGAATCAACTCAATCAGATCAAATTCCATCAACGGAATACTCGCTGGGTCGCCTGTCAGCGACTAAAAACAAAAACGGGATCGCCGTGATAAGTGGTTTCCTGCCACACGTGGAAACCTTCCTTTTCCGCCACCCGCAGCGACGGCTGATTCTCTGGGGAAATAATGCAGACCATGCGACGGTCAGCGAAATGAATCTGCGCCCAGTCGGTGATCGCCTGCACCGCTTCGCTGGCATAGCCGCGGCCTTGCACGTGCGGCGCCAGCACCCAGCCCAACTCCAGCATGCCACTCAGGTCGGGAACGATATTCCGATGCAAATCCATGAAGCCAATGTCGCCGACATAGCGGCCGCTACTTTTTTCTTCGACCGCCCAGGAGCCGACGCCGAGCAAGCTCCACAGGCCGGCGTGTTGCAACAAGCGTTTCCATACCGCTTCGCCGTCGAGTGGCACGCCGCCGATAAAGCGCAGCACAGTCGGGTCAGACCAGAGCGCCAGACTGGCGGCAAAATCTTCAACGCGGTGCGCGCGCAGGCGCAGGCGTTCGGTTTCCAGCAGTGGCGCGGCGCTGAACTTCGCTGCACCAGATGCCATTAGCCGCGCTTCTCGGTGGCGCGTAGATCGCCTGCCAACTTGTCCAGCACGCCATTGACGTAGCTGTGGCCATGATCGGCACCAAAGCGTTTGGTGACTTCGATGGCTTCATTGATCACGACGCGATACGGCACGTCTGGACGGAATTTCAGTTCGTACGCAGCCAGGCGCAAAACAGCGCGCTCAATCGGGTCCACTTGCTCCACTTCACGATCAAGATGCGGGCGTAGCGCGATATCTAGCGCGGCAACGTTGTGTTCTACGCCACGCAGCAAATCTTCAAAGTATTCGAGGTCGGCAATTTCCATATCTTGTTCGTGCTGGAATTGCTCGATCACGGCGGCCATATGACTGCCGCTCATCTGCCACGCGTACAACGCCTGCAACGCACGCCGACGGGCTCGTGAACGCGCCGCTAGATCCAACCCCTGCGGACGCTGGTTCATCCGAGTTTCCCGTACAGATTGGTCATTTCCAGCGCCGCCATGGCGGCGTCTGCACCCTTGTTGCCGGCCTTGGTGCCGGAGCGCTCGATCGCCTGCTCGATGCTGTCCGTGGTCAGCACGCCAAACGCTACCGGGACGCCCGAGCTCAGCGCCGCTTGTGCCAAGCCCTTCGCGCATTCACCGGCGACATAGTCAAAATGCGGCGTGGCACCGCGGATGACCGCGCCCAAGGCGACGACGGCCGCGTACTTGCCGCTGTTCGCCAACTTATGCGCGGCCAAGGCGATTTCCCACGCGCCGGGCACGCGGACCAAATCGATCGCGTCGTCCTTCACGCCATGGCGCAACAACACATCCCGTGCACCGGCCACCAATGGCTCGACCACAAAGCCGTTGAAACGACCGGCGACAATGGCAAAACGGCCTTTGGGCGTGGCGAAATCGCCTTCGATGATCTTCATTACATCTTCCTCGGTGGGCGCGTAGCCCAATTGACCGTCCATTTTACGGGTTTGCTGACACTCGTGCTTGTCTGTGTGTCCCTCCGGCGCCAGCGTTCGCCCCCTCCCCTGCGCGCAGGCGAGGGTTGGGGTGGGGTTCGCGCTTGCTCTTTCGTCACCCTCGCTGAGCAACAGCCTGTACTCAGCCAATACGCGCTGTCACCGACAAATGCGGATAGCCGCTGAAATCTAACCGCGCCTCGCCGCCGGCCGCGACTAACCTTGCCTCTGCCGCAAACGGCAACGTGAGCTGACGGCTGCCGTGGCCATGCGGAAAGCTATCAAGGACCGGAATACCCGCCACCTTGCGGATCTGCGCAAACGCAGCCGACAAGTCATAGCCATTGTCGCGTGGACCTGGACGGCAGTTCACGAAATCGCCCAGTAGCAGCGCGCGCTGTTTGCCAAGAACACCGGAAAGATACAACTGATACAGCAACCGCTCAATCCGAAACGGCGGCTCGCCAATGTCTTCCACAAACAAGATGCCGCCTTCGATGGCGGGGAAGTACGGCGTGCCCAGCAAACTACACAAGACGGCAAGATTGCCGCCCCACAGCGGGCCCTGCACCTCTAAGTCGCCAACGAATTGGCTAGACCACGTCACACATGATGCCGACGCCGTTAACGTGTCGCGAAAATGCTGCCAGGTAAATTCATCACGCAGCTCAGTACCCAAGTCCGCCAGCAACGGCCCACTGAAGGTACACAAGCCACTTTTGACATACAGTGCCAACTGCAGCGCGGTGAAATCGCTATGTCCCACCAGCAACGGTGGATCATCGGCGAAGCGCTCGCGCAGTGCGTCGTAATGCAGGTGTGGCAGCAGGCGCGTCGCACCGTAACCGCCGCGAGTCACTAGGGCGATAGCAGGCGGCTCCGTCATGCTGGCCAGCACGTTGATCTCGGCCGCGCGCTCGTTGTCACTGCCTGCAAAACGTAAATGCGCGCGATCGAGAACCTCCAAGCCATCAACTACACAGCCAGCTTCTTGCAGTCGCTCTACGCCGCGCGTCATTGCGGCGCGATCGTGCGCGTAACCGGATGGAGAAATCAGGCGAACGTGGGTTTCAGACATAGAGTCATCTACTGAAGGTGATCGACGGGCAAATTGTTAGGCCTCACTCGCACGTTATAGACCGCGCGATCCATGCGATCCATTGTAGGAGCGACTTCAGTCGCGATGCTCTTTGAGCTCGGCATTAAGGCAAGAGCATCGCGGCTGAAGCCGCTCCAACAGGGCTTCGGTCGCACGCTTGCGTCAGACGTATTCCACCACTTCCAAACCAAACCCGCCTAATCCGACGAGCTTGCGGGGCGTGCCCAGCACGCGCAAGCGGCGTGCACCGAGGTCGGACAGAATCTGCGCACCCAGACCCAATTGGCGCCATTCCTGCTGCTTTGCATCTTCCGGCGCTTGCGTGCTGGGTTGTTGTTGCAGACGTGCCAGCAAGGCATCGGGCGTGTCTTCGCCGGACAGCACCAGCAACACGCCACGCCCCTCGTCTGCGATTTGACGCAAGGCGGCGGTGACGGTCAGGCCGAGGTCTTCGCGCTGCAGGTGCAACACATCAGACAAGGTGTTGCGCACGTGCACGCGTGTCAACACGGGTTCGCCATCGTCGACGGTTCCGCGCACCAATGCAAAGTGCAGACCACGACGAATGACATCGCGATAAGCCACCAGCTTGAACTCGCCGAAGTCGGTCTGCACCGCTTCCTCGTGTACGCGCTGCACGGTCTTTTCCGTTTCCAGACGGTAGCGGATCAAATCAGCAATCGAACCAATTTTCAGGCCGTGTTCTTTTGCAAAAATTTCCAGCTCTGGTCGGCGTGCCATCGAGCCATCGTGATGCAGAATTTCAATCAACACAGCCGACGGCTCCAGCCCAGACAAACCCGCCAGATCGCAACCTGCCTCCGTATGCCCAGCCCGTGTCAGCACGCCACCGGGTTGCGCCGTTAGCGGGAAAATATGGCCCGGCTGCGTCAAGTCTTGCGGCTTGGCGTCATGTTGCACGGCGGCTTGGACGGTGCGTGCACGGTCGTGCGCAGAAATGCCGGTGGTCACACCCACGGCCGCTTCAATGGAAACGGTGAAGTTGGTGTGATACGCCGAGGTGTTGTCATTAACCATCGGGTGCAAGCCCAGCTGATGCGTGCGCTGCTCGGTCAAGGTGAGGCACAGCAGGCCGCGTGCTTCGCGCACCATGAAGTTGACGTCCTCGGCGCGGACCTTCTCCGCCGCCATGATTAAATCACCTTCGTTTTCGCGCCCTTCGTCATCGAGCATGACGACCATTTTGCCAGCGCGAATATCTTCGAGAATTTCTGGAATAGTGTTGAAGGGCATGGAAGTTTTCCTACGAGGGAGGGGGAATGGAAAATGGGAAAATTGTTGTTTCAGTAAATGCTGCAGCCTGGCGCCTTCAACTGTACTGAGGTACTGGATGGCGACTTCCGCTGGCCGGGCAGCAGTACGGTATTAAGCGAAACCGTGCTGCTGGAGAAAGGCGTTGTCCAATGGCGGCGCATCACCGTGCGAGAGCAAGCGCTCGACGTAGCGCGCAATCACATCCACCTCGATGTTTACCGCGGCGCCAACTCGGCGCGCACGGAACGCGGTGTGCTCAACGGTATGCGGGATAAGATTTACGCCAAAGCGCTGGCCAACCACTTCGTTGACGGTAAGACTGGTGCCATCAATGCAGACCGAGCCTTTGGCGGCGATATAACGCGCGAGTGCAGCGGGCACTTCAAACGTCCAGCGTTGTGAGCGGCCGTCCGGGGTAATGGAGACGACTTTACCCAGCCCATCGACGTGGCCAGATACCAAATGGCCGCCTAAACGATCAGCCAGGCGCAGCGCCTTTTCCAGGTTCACTGGATCGCCAGACTTCAACTTTCCGAGCGTGGTGAGGGCGAGCGTTTCGTTGGAAACGTCGGCGCTAAAGCCATGCGGTTCCAATGACACCGCCGTAAGGCAAACTCCGGAGACGGCGATCGAATCGCCCAGCTGCGCGTCAGACAGATCAAGAGCCAGCGTATCGACATGCAGACGCACGTCGCCGCCACGAGGTTCCAGTCGCACGATGCGACCTACGGATTGAATAATGCCGGTAAACATCAAAGCACCTCCACTAGGAGTGTGCTGTTGCCAATGCCGAGAATCATGTTCATGCGAAGCGTCCCGCGCGAAACTGTAAGCGAGGACGTCCCAAGGCATACGGCTACACGCACCGCCGCTAAGCGATGCGCTACGCCATCTTCTTTTATCCGGACTATCAGGAAACTGTTGCCAGCTTCCAACCGTCGGCTCCGGCATCTGACCGGATCTGCTGACCCTGCAGCAAGCCAATATCTGACCTGATGAAGGCGCTCGCGGGCTTGTTGTTCGGTTTAACCGTTCAACCTACCGCCGGTGGGGAGTTTCACCCCGCCCTGAAGACGCTACGTAATGTGTCATCGGCACAGCCGACCGACGCAGTCTAGCACCGGCGCATCGGCGACATGGCTGTCGTGGGTCAAGCCGGACGCAACTGCAAACGCCAATCGGCGCCTAGCTGGCGTTGATCACACAGACGGAGTTGCCAGCGCTTTGTCATATCCGTCAGCGTCGGGAGATGCAGCAACGGACGTGCCTGATCGCCCAACAGTACGGGCGCGACATATAGCAATAAATCGTCGACTAAACCCGCCGCAAACAAGGCGCCACAAAGCGTTGGCCCAGCCTCTACTTGTACTTCGTTGCAATCGCGCGCGGCCAGCAATGCCAGTACGGCGGACAGGTCCAACGCATCGCCCTGCCCGGCCACCACGGCTCGCTCCACTTTTTCAAATCGCCTCGCATCTGCCACGGCGTCGGCGCCATGTAGTAACAAGGTTGCGGTTGATCCATCCAGCACATGACTGCCAACAGGCGTACGCAAACGTCGATCCAGTACCACGCGTAGCGGCGCTGGCGGAACGATGCTTTTCCTTTCACTGGCATCGCTTGAGGACACTTCACCCGACTCGTTCACACCAAGCGCCGCCGCATCCAGCCGCACGGTAAGGTGCGGATTGTCAGCCAATATGGTGCCGCTACCCGTCAAAATAGCCGAGCTACGCGCGCGCCAACGCTGCACATCAGCGCGCGCGGCGTCGCCGGTGATCCATTTTGACTCGCCATTGGCCAATGCAGTACGGCCGTCCAGACTCATCGCTAATTTCACGCGCAGCCACGGCCGGCCGCGCTCGATGCGGCTAAAGAACCCAACGTTCAGTTCGCGTGCGGCATCACCCATCAAACCTACCTCGACCGAAATGCCCGCGGCCCGCAGCATCTCCAAACCTCGGCCAGCAACGTGGGGATTGGGATCTTCTGCCGCGGCTACGACGCGCGTCACGCCAGCCTTGATCAACGCTTCCGCGCACGGCGGCGTACGCCCGTAGTGGGCGCACGGCTCCAACGTCACATACGCGGTTGCACCTTGAGCACGCGCGCCAGCGTTGCGCAGGGCAAATACTTCGGCATGCGGCTCGCCTGCGCGCTGATGAAAACCCGTGCCAACCACCTCAGCACCGTGCGCGATGACGCAACCAACACGCGGGTTGGGCATGGTGGTGTAGAGGCCGCGCTCAGCCAGGCGCAGCGCGTGTGCCATGTGTTGGTGATCAATGACCGAGAACGGCGGCGTCATGTTGAAGCACCTCCGTAGGCGCGCACCCTGTGCGCGAAAGGTTTCCGCGCAGAAACATCTTGACCAAAGGCCTTTCGCGCACAGGGTGCGCTCCTACGAAAATGCGATCGCGCAGGCGGACAACTGGGATACATCATTTTCCGGTGCGCTTGCCGCCACCGAGCAGGGGCAGCTGAAGTTCGTCCGCTCCGGCTGGATCGCGTTCCAGTTTTTCGATCTCTTCGCGGAACGCCTGCATGTCTTCAAATTTGCGGTACACCGACGCAAAGCGCACGTAAGCCACCTGATCAAGTTTTTTTAGCTCACGCATCACCAGTTCGCCCACTTGGCGTGACGGCACTTCACGCTCGCCACTGCGGCGCAAGTCGTTGACGATAGCGCGAACGGCTGCATCTACCGCGTCGCTGGACACCGGTCGCTTCTGCAACGCACGTTCAAAACTGACACGCAATTTGCGCTCATCGAAGACTTCACGCCGCTCGCCACTTTTGATGACCGTCGGCAACTTCAATTCAGCGGTTTCGTACGTATTAAAGCGCTCGCCACATTCCGGGCACTCACGCCGCCGACGCACGCTACTGCCGTCCTCGGTCAGGCGAGAATCAATAACGCGCGTGTCTTCATGCTGGCAGAAAGGACAATACATAAGTCAGGAATGAGCGAAGAGGAGTGAGAAGTGAGTGGCTCTGCCTTTACTCACCACTCGCTTCTCCGCGCTGGCTGCTCTTTTCACCCGTAGACCGGGAACTTATGGCATTGCGCGACGACTTTGTCGCGTACCTTGGCCGTCACTGTCTCGTCGCCGGCAGCGTCCAGTACGTCGCAGATCCAACCAGCTAGCTCAATCACATCCGCTTCCATGTAGCCGCGCGTGGTGACCGCAGGGGTACCAATGCGCAAGCCGGAGGTGACAAACGGTGAGCGAGGGTCATTTGGTACGGCATTCTTATTGACGGTGATGTGCGCATTGCCGAGCATCGCTTCGGCGTCTTTGCCGGTGATGTCACGACCAATCAAGTCGATCAACATCAAATGATCTTCAGTACCGCCGGAAACCACTTTGTAGCCGCGCGCCATCAGGGTCTTCGCCATCGCCTTGGCGTTCTTCACTACCTGCGTTTGATACACCTTGAACTCGGGCTCCAACGCTTCCTTGAACGCGACGGCTTTGGCCGCAATCACGTGCATTAGCGGACCGCCCTGTAAACCCGGAAACACGATGGATTGCAGCTTCTTTTCCAGCGCTTCGCCCAGATCCTTCGCCACGATGAAACCGCCGCGCGGGCCGCGCAACGTCTTGTGCGTGGTGGAGGTAACCACATGCGCGTGCGGCACCGGGTTGGGATAAACACCTGCGGCGACCAAACCAGCCACGTGAGCCATATCCACAAACAGATAGGCGCCAACCTTGTCGGCGATGGCGCGGAAGCGAGCCCAATCCATTACCTGCGAATAGGCGCTGAAACCAGCCACGATCATTTTCGGTTTGTGCTCAACCGCCAAGCGCTCGACTTCGTCGTAATCGACCAAGCCCTGCTCATTGACGCCGTACTGCACCGCGTGGAACAGCTTGCCTGAAATATTCGGTTTGGCGCCGTGGGTAAGATGACCACCGTGCGCCAGCGACATGCCAAGAATGGTGTCGCCCGGCTGCAGCAAGGCGAAATACACCGCCTGATTGGCCTGCGAGCCAGAATGTGGCTGCACATTGGCGTAGGTGGCGCCAAACAACTGCTTGACCCGCTCGATCGCCAGACGCTCGGCCACATCGACGTAATCGCAGCCACCGTAGTAACGATGGCCGGGATAACCCTCGGCGTACTTATTGGTGAGCTTGGAACCTTGCGCTTCCAACACCCGCGGGCTGGCGTAGTTTTCCGACGCAATTAATTCAACGTGATCTTCCTGACGCTGACCCTCGTCGGCAATGGCTTTCGCCAATTCATCGTCGTAACCGGCAATCGTGCAGTTCTTCGGAAACATTCTGGCCTCGTCAGGTAGCAATCAGGTGGGGATGGGAAAGTGTAGCCTCGACCGCCGCTGGCAGCCACCAACGTAGATACAAAACCGCCGAATGACACCGTTCGTCATGGTCCCACTGTATTAAATGGCGCCCCGTCAACGCCGCACAACCGCTATAATTCAGGGTTTGACGGCCTTCCTGCTGGTAGGCCGCAGCATTGTCACTCGGAGTCCTGCATGCAGTACATCTACACCATGAACGGGGTCAGCAAGATCGTCCCGCCCAAGCGCCACATCATCAAGGACATCTCGCTCAGCTTCTTCCCCGGCGCCAAAATCGGCTTGCTGGGCGTGAACGGCGCAGGTAAATCCACGGTGCTGAGAATCATGGCCGGGGTGGACACCGACTTTCAGGGTGAGGCGCGCGCGCAGCCAGGAACCAAGGTGGGTTACTTGGCGCAGGAGCCGCACCTAGACCCCCAGAAAACCGTTCGCGAAGCTGTCGAAGAAGGTGTTGCCGAGACGCTGGACGCGCAGAAACGTCTTGAAGAAATTTACGCCGCTTACGCCGAAGAAGGCGCGGATTTTGACAAGCTGGCCGAAGAGCAGCAGAAGCTGGAAAACCTGCTGGCTGCCAACGACGCGCACGCGCTCGAGCGCCAACTGGAAGTCGCCGCCGATGCGCTGCGGCTGCCACCGTGGGACGCCAAGATCGGTTCACTGTCTGGTGGTGAGCAGCGTCGCGTGGCGCTCTGCCGCCTGTTGCTGTCCAAGCCCGACATGCTGCTGCTGGACGAACCCACCAACCATCTAGACGCCGAGTCGGTCGACTGGCTGGAAATGTTTCTGCATAACTATCCCGGCACGGTGGTAGCCGTCACGCATGACCGCTACTTCCTCGACAACGCAGCCGAGTGGATTCTTGAACTCGATCGTGGCCGCGGTATTCCGTGGAAGGGCAATTACACCGAGTGGCTGGAACAAAAATCGGCGCGTTTGGCGCACGAAGAAGCCTCCGAAAAGGGTCGTCAAAAGGCGCTGGCCCGTGAATTGGAGTGGGTTCGCTCCGCCTCCAAGGGCCGTCAATCCAAGGGCAAGGCGCGTATCAACCGCTTCGAAGAGCTGAACTCGGTTGAGTATCAGAAGCGCAACGAAACCAACGAGCTGTATATCCCACCGGGTGAGCGCCTCGGGCAGGAAGTGATCGAATTCAAGAACGTCAGCAAATCGTTTGGCGATCGACTGCTGATCGATGATTTGTCGTTCAAAGTGCCGCCGGGCGCCATCATTGGCGTCATTGGTCCGAACGGCGCGGGTAAGTCTACCCTGTTCAAAATGGTCATCGGCCAGGAAACGCCGGACACTGGCGAAGTCAAACTGGGCCACACCGTCCAACTGGCGTACGTCGACCAGTTGCGCAACAGTCTGGACGATACAAAAAACGTGTGGCAAGAAGTTTCCGGCGGCGCCGACATCATCACGATTGGTCGCTACGAACTGCAATCGCGCGCCTATATTGGTCGTTTCAACTTCAAAGGCACTGACCAGCAGAAACTAGTGGGCAGTTTGTCCGGCGGTGAGCGCGGTCGTCTGCATTTGGCGAAGACATTGATGCAAGGCGGCAACGTGTTGCTGTTGGACGAACCGTCCAACGACCTCGACGTGGAAACCTTGCGCGCACTGGAAGACGCGATGCTAGAATTCCCTGGCTGCGTCATGGTAATCAGCCATGACCGTTGGTTCCTTGACCGCGTCGCCACCCACATTCTGGCGTTCGAAGGCGACTCCCACGTCGAATTTTTCCCGGGCAACTACAACCAATACGAAGCCGACAAGAAGCGTCGTCTCGGCGAAGAGGGCGCCCGCCCGCAGCGCGTCAAGTACAAGAAATTGGTCTAATAGCGAACCTCCCTCCCCTGCTTTTGTAGGGGAGGGTTGGGCGACCAAAGGGAGTCCTTTAGGTGAGGGGTCGCTCTTGATCTAATGCGAACATCGAGATCAAAAGCGTTACCCACTCCCAACCTCTCCCTGCGCTCAGGGGGAGGAGCAAAGCGCCGCGGTCGGCTCTGGCTGCAGCGCAACCTCGACGGCAGCAAACCTCCCTCCCCTATTTTTATAGGGGAGGGTTGGGCGACCAAAGGGAGTCCTTTAGGTGAGGGGTCGCTCTTGATCTGGTGCAACAATAAACATCGGAAGCTTTGCCCTCGCGGCCGCCTTCTCCGACCGGAGGAAGTTCGTTGGGCCCGCAGAGCGAGTAGTAAAACAGGCGTCGGCCATTCTTTTTGGCGCGGGCGACGGCACACCATCAATCGGCGCACGCGACGGAGATTTCAATGCACTTCATGCAAACACTGCGACAAGCATGGGCTCGCAACAATTCGTTGGTTTGCGTTGGGCTTGATCCAGACCCCGCGAAGTTCCCTGCACATCTACAGGGTCAGCCAGACGCGGTATTTGAATTCTGCAGCGCCATCGTGGATGCCACTGCCGATCTGGTGTGCGCATTCAAACCGCAAATTGCCCACTTCGCCGCACTTCGTGCGGAAGCTACGCTGGAGCGATTAATCGCTCATATTCACGCGCAACACGCAGGAATTCCGGTAATCCTAGATGCCAAGCGTGGTGACATTGGCAGCACCGCAAAGCACTACGCCAGCGAAGTGTTTGATCGCTATCAGGCGGACGCGGTGACGCTGAACCCGTACCTTGGCCACGACTCAGCGCAGCCGTTTCTTGATCGCGCGGACAAAGGCGTCATTTTGCTGTGTCACACGTCCAACCCCGGCGCCGCCGACCTGCAAGACTTACGAGTGCACAGTGACAACGATGCCGACATGCCGTTGTATCAACACCTCGCAAAAATGATTGCACGCGAGTGGAACGGCAACGGTAACTGCGCGTTGGTCACGGGCGCAACGTGGCCCGAGCAGCTTGGCGAAGTACGCGCACTAGTCGGTGACATGCCGTTACTGGTGCCCGGGATCGGGGCACAAGGCGGTGATGTGGAAGCGGTCGTTCGTCACGGGCAAACGGCGACGGGCGACGGCCTATTGATCAGCTCGTCGCGAGCAATTTTATACGCCAGCAACGGAGCCGATTACGCCAACGCGGCGCGCCTCGCAGCACAAACCTTGCGTGACAGCGTCAACCAATACCGTCATAGCTAACCGCAGCAAATTCGGCGCTGAGAAAACTCGGCCAAAATATCCGGCAGGTTCTTTGCAAACTGCCGGCCAATGGTCGCTCAAAGCGCCACACTGCTGAAACCGCGGGGCGCTAATTCATCGATTAAAGCCACCGAGAGTGGCTTTCGACTTATGGCTGCGCTGCGGCCGACTTTTCGGCCTGCAAGGTTTTGGCCTTCAAGTCCAGCGTATCGGCGGCGTCTAGCAGCGCGCGCGCAAAGCTGCGCACTTCACCCGGACGCAGCGCATACCAATTCCCTTTTTTTACCGCTTCACTCAAACCGGCCGCGTCACGCGAGATGCAGTGTGGGCGAAAAATTACCATGCCGGTGAGTGACTCTGAACTAATATCCGCAGAGATGATCTGCATGTGCCTTACTTCTTCTCGCTTCACCGCAGCTCTCCGGATTAGATCGTAGATCGGTCGGTCTTCAGCTTACGCCCTCATACGTTTAACGTTTGTTGCGCCCCAAGCAGGACGCTGGCGAGAACAGCTGTCATGCGCTGCGATAGCGTGGGCGCAACACCCGCCAGCACGTAAACGCGCCGACAAACAATCAGCCGAAATGACGCTGCGCCACCGTTATTCGGCAACGGCAAAACCTCGGCGCGCACGCCTGCGCAACCAGCGCTCACACGGTAACGAAAGCCAGCGCTCCACTACCGCACCAAGCAACCAACATAGCGGCAACGCCAGTAAATACCACAGCCACCCCAGCCGTTGGTCGCCACCGCTGAGTCGGAACAACCGCACCACTGCGTACACCACAAACATATGGCTGAGATAGATTTCGTAGCTCAAACGCCCCCAGGCGCGCAGCCAGCCGAATCCACGCCGAGGCTGCCACGCGCCGCGCTCCTGCCTCTGTTGGCTTGCCAACAACAGACACAAGGTCGCGCCGCTTAGCACCAACAGATAACCGTCGCGCAGGAGATGCCAAATCGCCGCCCCATCCAGCAAAACAGCGGCTAGGCCCGCCAGCCCGAGCCATCCCAGCAAAAGACTGGTGCGACGCGGCGGCGCCTGCCAATACGATGCCAGCAACGCGCCGAGCACACCGATCGCAATTGCCGCCATGCCAGGTAGATAAGCCTTTTCCTGCCAGATTTCGTTTCCGCGCAACGCGGCATGCGTCCACGGCATCGACAACGCCAGCACTAATAACAGCGGCACGAGCACCCAGCGTCGCCGCGTGAACAGGCACACCAGCGGGAAGCCCAGATAGAACACCTCTTCAATTGACAGCGACCACAACACGTCCCAACCGCCCGGGAGATAGCCGGTCTGACCTTCGTACCAATTCAGATGCAGGCCAAACGCCGCTGTGATCGCGCCCGCCAGCGACTGACCAGGGCGGTGGATGGTGTAGTCCGGCACAGCCAACAGATGCAGCAGGCTGAGTACGCCAACCAGCACCAACAGACACGGCACGATGCGGGAAAAACGCCGCGTATAAAACAGGCGCATGTCGATGTGCTCAAGCGTTTCCCAACGCCGCAAAGCGTTACCTGCAATCAGGAAGCCGGAGATAACGAAGAATACGAAAACGGCCTCGTAGCCGTTGTAATTCAATCGGCCGAGAAACCAAGTTGGTAACACATCAGCGAGGGCGCTGGCTTTCAGTGGAAGACGCAAGCCGAGGTGATTGAACACCACCAAGATGATCGCTAAACCGCGCAGTAAATCGATACCCGGATTGCGCGCGAACCCCGCTCGGCCCGTCGTCGTCTGAATCGGTTCGGCCAACGCCATGTGGAAAGGTCTCACCCCGAAACGAGACATCATCCGTCAAGTGCGACCCCAGCAACAACTACCACGATCCGCGGGGACGGAATCACGCCACCACGTCCACTCCGTGCCAAAAAGCCACGCGACCCTTGATCTGCGCAGCGGCCGGCGCGGGCGTCGCGTAGTACCACGCTGCGCTCGTATTCATGTCATCGCCGACAATCACATCCAGGTAACTGGCCGTACCTTTCCACGGACACGTCGTGTGGTGGTCGCTCTCGCGGAAGTACTCGCGTTTGAGTGAATCCATAGGAAAGTAATGATTACCTTCAACGATCACCGTGTCATCGCTCTCGGCCAAAACCACGTCTCGCCACAGTGCACGCATGTCAGTCACCTCCAGGGGCATCTTGCCCCGGAAACAGCACGTCGGTGTAGCCAAACTTGCTGAAGTCGGTAATGCGGGACGGATACAAACGTCCAATCAAATGGTCGCACTCGTGCTGCACTACCCGCGCATGAAAGCCTTCGGCCGTACGCTCGATGGTCGCGCCGTCCGGATCGACGCCGTCATAGCGAATCAAGCTATAGCGACTCACTACGCCACGCAGCCCGGGCACGGATAAGCAGCCCTCCCAACCATCTTCCATGTCTTGCGACAGTGGCGTGATCACTGGATTCAACAGCACCGTGCGCGGTACGCCGGACTCATCAGGATAACGCTCGGAATTGTCGAAACCAAAAATAGCCAGCTGCAAATCGACACCGATCTGCGGAGCCGCAAGGCCAACGCCATCGGCAGCAGCCATCGTCTCGAACATGTCCGCAATCAAGGTTTTCAATTCGGCACTGCCAAACATATTGGCGGGGACGCGCGGTGCGACACGCAACAAGCGCGGGTCACCCATTTTCAAAATTTCGTGAATCACGGAAGCCTCCATGTCGTAACTTGGCTACGTCTTGAATAAGGCCGCACCGGCACGAACGCAAGTGGCCCATGGTTAAACCATGACTCAGTTCCACCAGGTTTCCGCGTCGTTTACTCGGCGCGGATTGTTTCACTCAATGGCTAGACAAGACCGTCCCTGCGTTTCGCCATGAGGCCATCGCCGCTCAACGCCCGCCAAACACTTTCTTCAAAAGATCCGTCGTGCGCGCTGCCGGGTTGTCACGAATGGATTTCTCCTGGTCACCGATGGCGGTAAACAAGCCATTCATTGTCTGTGTCGTCACGTAATCGTCCAGATCCAGCGGACTGCCGCTTTTGCCGGCAGCGTGACCGCCCCTTAGGGAGCCCAGCGACCCCAGCGCGCCCCCTAATGCACCGCCGCCGCTAGCAGACGTGAATGCTTTGTACTTCTGGGTGACACCCACGCTATCGGTTGCCTTGGCCACAATGGGGTGAATGCGTGCGGTCAACGCAGCACCGGCTACGCGACGAAAGAAGTCGGTGGCGGCATGGTCTCCGCCGGTGAGAATGCCGCGTGCATCGCTCAACGTCATTTTGCGAATCGCGTCACCAAAGATATCGGCGACTTGCGGAACGGCCTTTTCTGCCGCGCGATTCAGGCTCAGTTGGAAAGCATCCACTTTCGCACCCTGTCCCAACTGTCGCGCCAATTTCCCGGCCTGCTCCAGCTTACCCGGGAGCGGAATACGCACTTTCGGATTATTCCAAAAGCCGCCGTCTCGGCCGAGGTTATTCACCGCCTTGGTCGTGCTTTTGGCCAAGGCCTCCTTCAATCCGGCGGCGATGTCGCTGGTCGGCAAGTTGGCGTCAACGGTGGAGGACTGACCGGGCACATGCACGGTCTGTTTGGCTTTATCTAACAAATGCTTGAACTGGCCAGAGCCCGCTGCCGTCACTGGCAGCGTCGCCACCGCCAAGGCCAAACCGAACAAACCGTAACGGACGGGGATGCGCATAGCGGACTCCTGTAGGTCGATGGTGCCAATAGTGTACGCGTCCGCTAGGCCACCACCAGATGCTTGCTCGCTAGGCAGAAACAACGCTGACGCGCAGAAGAATCACCCTTCACGAGCCGCTATCAGCGCAACACCTCAATGCACCCGAGGTACGCGCGGCATTCTTTCGCTATCGACTATGCCAATACGCACTGGTCATTCATGCGTGCGCGACGACAATAGGAAGTCTGCCTGTATCGTCCGCACCATGCCCGCCTCTGACAACACCGTCCACACGTCATCTATCGCGCCGTCGCCACGTCGCACCGGCCTAAAGGTCATTGCGATCTATGAGGTCGTTAAGACGCTGTGCATGGTGGTTTTGGCCCTCGCAGCGTTTCAGCTTGATCGTGCACAAAACTTCCACCATTTCCTGCATTGGTTGTCGCATTTGCCGCTCACTGGCAGCAGCGAACTACGCTGGGAATTGGTCAACGGACTAGTCGCCTTCGGGCCCAGCAAGTTCACCGCCGTGGGCATTGTCACGCTCGGTTACGCAGCGATCTTTGCCGTTGAAGGCGTCGGGCTGTGGTTGGGTAAGCACTGGGCAGAATGGTTTACGGTAATCGCGACGGCGTCGTTGGTCCCCTTGGAACTGTACGAAGCCTTGTACCGATTCGGCTGGATCAAGCTTGCCGTGCTGATCGGCAACATCTTGATCATCATTTATTTGGTACGGATTGCGCGGCAACCACGCACCACCAACGAGATACTTCAAACCTCGTGATGGATGGCTTCCACGGGCACCTCAGTGCCAATCTGGCCACGCCGCGGAAATAGTTCTACTGCGTACATTGCAGCCAGCACTAGGGCGCCGCCGAGCAGCATGCGCCAGCTCAATATATCGACACCGAAGGCCACCGCAAACGCCGCGGCGAACACCGGCTCGGTCGTCATCACAATCGCAGCACGGGTCGCCGGCAAGCGTGCTTGCGCCCACGTTTGTACCAACATCGCGCCGGCACCGGCCACCAACGCCATGTACAACACCGCCAGCCACGCGCTGCTATCGGGCGGCAACAGCGGGCCGTGATTCGGCGCGGTTGCCAGCAAGCAAACGGCCGCAATCGCTATGACCTGTATCGCCGACATGCCAAATGCTTCGCCCCGGCGCGACCATTGCCCCAGCCCAACGATGTGTAACGCATAGGCTGCCGCCGACGCCAAGGTCAGCCACACACCAAGGCCAACGGATAAACCGTGCAGCGACAATAATGCCAGCCCGAGCGTGGCCAGTGCCACCGAAAACCACACTACGCCAGCCATACGCTGGCCCAGTAAAACCATGGCGATGATCGGCGTGAAAACTACATACATGCCGGTGGCGAAGCCGCTAACACTGGGCGAGATCAATGAAAGTCCCCACGTTTGCAGTAATTGAGCCACGCCATACAGCGTCCCCAACAGCAAGCCGTGCGCCACCTGCCGACGTCCCAAGCGTCGTATTGGCCGAGCAAACAACACCGCCATCACCACCGCAGCAATCGTGAAGCGCACGGCAAGGAAATCGACCACCGACATGCGCGATAGGACGTCTTTGATCAACACGAACGTTGATCCCCACACCGCCGTCACCCCCAGCAGGCCGACAGTGGCAAGAGCCGTAGCACGTGGCGGAGCAGTCATGGCCGTTCGCAAACGGGAAGCAGCCAACGTCGCGCGCCGCGCGGACACCAGCAAACGCACTGAAGTAGCGGCATCGACAGACCTAACGCTAACTGTGCATCAGGTACGCGCCGTATCGCGCCAAGTAACACGCGCACAGAGTCAGACATCTTCATGCTGCTGGTTTTCGCGCTGCTTCTTGGTCACCTGCAAGCGCCAGCACTGCCCCGGAATCTGCAACGCAAAATGCACCCAGATACCCAGCCACACCACAGCAGCTAATAGTGGGTTCCGCGCAGCGGGATCAAATTTGCGAAACCAGCGCCACATGCCGCGATGCTTGTGCCGGCTAACGAAGATCGGACGATGCGCGCTGGAACTGCCCTTGCCATGTAGTACGCGTACGTCACCGGCCAGCATCACGCGATAACCCGCATCGCGCACGCGACGACATAGGTCCAAGTCTTCGCAATGCAAAAAGTACGCTTCGTCAAAACCACCGAGTTGTTCGAACACGGGCCGCGGCAACAGCATGAGCGCACCAGACACCGCTTCAGCCTCGACCAAATGATCGGGTATCGCGCCGTCGATATTGACGCGGTCGCTACCGTGACCGAGCAGACTAGCAACTGCTCGACGCAACAAAGGATCACGCCGATACGACGCCGGATCGGCAACACCTTGTTCGTCACACACCACCGCACCGAGCAAGCCAGTACGTGGCGCAACCGTCAACTCCGCCAACAAGCGTTGCACGTTGGACGGCTCTAACAGGCAATCGGGATTCAGCAGCATCAGCACCTCGCCATGAGCCTGCGCCGCAGCGCGGTTCATGGCGGGGCCAAAGCCAAGGTTGGTCTGATGGCTAATCAGCTGAAAACGGGAGTCGCCGGCATGCTCACGCGCAATCGCTTGCGGCACGCCATCGGCCGAGGCGTTGTCAGCAAGAATGAGTTCCAGCGGCAGTTCGCACGCCAGCACCCGCCGCAGACAATCTTGCAAGGTCGCGCCGCTATCGGCAGCAACCACCAAAACGCTGAGAATCGGCGCGACGGGCAACGGAGAAGTTTCAGGAATATTCACCGCGCAAGTATGCGTTAGGACGCGCTACAGCGAAACCTGAAGACGCGAGGGTCACGGTAAGTTGCGATGGTAAAGATGTGCATTCACGCCGCCGGTGAAGCGCGCTGCCTGGAAACAAGAAGAGCTCTCGACGCGTGATCGATTCGCGGCTAGCGGAGTGACGCGGAGCGGCGCCGGCCCGCTTAGTCACCCCTGCCGAGGGCCATTATTCCGGGTCAGCAGGATCATCCTGCCCAAGCACCGCATGCAACGACAACGGCACCTCTCCTTCGCGACGTGACAGCCACGGTTGTTCATGAAACCACCCGCGCAATTGCCAACCACGTAAACGGTGCCGCTTGTTGCGCTCGCGATCCCATAGCACCACGCCACGGTCACGATGCATTTGCGCGACAAACCAACGACCTTGCGGGCTAAAGCCCGCCGACGTCGCCACATCAGCCACCCAGGTACCATCGGGCGCCGCGTAGCCGCCATCGCGATAAAGCAAGTCGCCACCCAGTGGATCGGTCAAGCGATCTTCTTCGTGTTGCCACACTGGCAACTGCAATTCGATGATTTCAGCAGGCGGACCGAGCGGACGCTGCGCCAAGGTCGGCCAGTCGTCGGCACCGCTGGAAGCAATCGGTTCGCGCTGTAAATGACGGTCACGCCAAGCATCCAGCCCGGCCAACAGCGTGTAGCCCGCTAAGGCACCCAGCAAGGCGGCGCCCCACGCCAATGCATCGCCGCCGAGTGCTCGTTGTAGGGCGAACAACATGCCAGGCAGCCCCCAGCGCAGCGCGCGCCGAAGCCATGCTGCCTGCCCGCCGGCGCCGGCTTCCAGGAAGACAAGTGTTGCGGCAATACCCAGCAAGATAGGTAGCCCAAACCACCACGGCAGCGACGCAAACACCACCGCCCACGCCACCACGAGCAGCAGTGTTTTCCAACGAGAAGGGTTGCGCCAATCCAACATTTAGCACGCCCCCCATCGATAGCCGACTAGCCGCACCACACGCGGGCGTTGCGGAACATGCGCATCCACGGTGAATCCTCGCCCCAATCTTCCGGGTGCCAGCTCATTTGCACGCTGCGGAATACCCGTTCGGGGTGCGGCATCATAATCGTCACACGGCCGTCGGCGGCGGTAAAGCCAGCCAAGCCGCCGGGCGAACCGTTCGAATTCAACGGAAAATTTTCCGTCGGCTTGCCACGGTTATCGACAAAGCGCACGGCACCACTGGCCTTGGACGGACTGCACGCATGCGGGAAACTAACCCGCCCTTCGCCATGCGCCACCGCCACCGGAATGCGCGAGCCGATCATGTCCTTGAAGAAGAGACTGGGCGAATCGAGAATCTCCAGCGTGACTACGCGTGACTCGTATTGCTCGGACGCGTTACGCAGAAACTTCGGCCAGTGCTGTGCGCCAGGAATGATTTCCTTCAACTGCGACAGCATCTGGCAGCCGTTGCACACGCCCAACGCAAACTTACCGGGGTCGTCGAAGAAGGCCGCAAACTGTTCGCGCAACACCGGGTTGTACAAGATGGAGGTGGCCCAGCCACGGCCGGCACCCAACACATCGCCATAGGAGAACCCACCGCAGGCGGCGAAGCCACGGAAATCGGCGAGATTAAGACGGCCACTGGCCAAGTCCGACATGTGCACGTCGACCGCATCGAAACCCGCCCGCGTCAACGCCGCCGACATTTCCACCTGACCATTAACACCCTGCTCGCGCAGTACGGCGACACGCGGACGCTTGCCACTCGCAATATGCGACGCGGCGATGTCTTCGGACGGCACAAACGTCAGCTTCGGCGAAATGCCAAGATCGGAATCATCCAGTCGCCATTCCAGCTCTGCATCGGTAGTCAACGGATTATCACGCTGACGCTGCATCGCGTGGCTGGTCTCGTTCCACGCACGGAACAAGGTGGTCCAGTTCCACTTGAACAAGACGTCGGTGCCACTAAACAATTTGATGCCAAGCTTTTCTTTGGGACGCCCAATACGATGCGTACAGCCGGCCAAACCGTACTTCACCGCCAACGCTTCAAATACCTCGCGATTGGCCTTGCTCACCTGCAGTACCGCGCCCAACTCTTCGTTGAACAACGCGCGCATGGCCGAATCACCCCAGCCATCCAGATGAATTTCCAGACCGCAATGGCCGGCAAACGCCATCTCGAGCAGAGTGACGATAACGCCACCATCGGAGCGGTCATGGTAGGCCAACAACAGCCCACTCGCGTTCGCTTCCTGTACCAAATCGAACAACGCCTTGAGCTGCTTGGCGTCTTCCAGATTAGGCGGCACGCAGCCGCCGCGATTAAACACTTGGGTGAGCGCCGAGCCACCGAGGCGATCACGTCCGCCACCCAGATCGATCAACCACAAATCCGAATCACCCTGCGCCAGCCGTAATTGCGGCGTAAGCGTGCGGCGTACATCCGTCACGCGAGCGAAGCCGGTAATGACCAAGGACACCGGCGACACCGTGCGCTGCGGCGTGTCGCCGTCTTGCCACACCGCCTGCATTGACAGTGAATCCTTACCCACAGGAATGGATATATCCAGCTCAGGGCATAAATCCATGCCCACCGCTTTGACGGCGTCGAACAACGCCGCGTCTTCACCCGGGTGATTGACCGCCGCCATCCAGTTCGCCGACAGGCGTAGTTCACCCAAGTCGCTGATGCTGGCGCAAGCCATGTTGGTAATGGTTTCGCCGACTGCCAACCGTGCGGCGGCGACACTGTCCAGCAACGCCACCGGCGCGCGTTCGGCCAAGCCCATCGCTTCACCGGCATACCCGTCGAAGTCAGAAATGGTGACGGCACAATCGGCCACCGGGACTTGCCACGGACCGACCATTGGATCGCGCGCGTTCAAACCGCCGACGCTGCGATCGCCAATGGTGATCAAAAAGCTTTTGCTGCCCACGCCAGGCAGGCGCAACACACGCAGCAGCGCCTCATCCAGATTGATGCCGGTTAAGTCAGGCAGCAAATCCACGCGCGGCTTCAAGCGCTTGGCGTCGCGATGCATGCGCGGCGGTTTGCCGAACAAGACGTCCATCGGCAAATCAATAACCGTCAGGTTGCGGCGCGGATCGGTGAGGACCAGCTGACGTTCGACGGTCGCCGTACCGACGACGGCATACGGGCAGCGCTCACGCTGACAAATTGCTTCGAACTCGGCCAGATTTTCCGGACCAATCGCCAGCACGTAACGTTCCTGCGACTCGTTACTCCACACCTGCATCGGCGACAGCGACGGGTCGTCGCACGGGATCTTGGACAGATCAATCTGGCCACCGACGTGCGCATCATTCAGCAGTTCCGGAATGGCGTTGGACAAGCCGCCAGCGCCGACGTCGTGAATGCTGACAACGGGCGTTTTTTCGCCGCGCGCGCAGCAAGCGTCAATTACTTCCTGGCAACGACGCTCCATCTCGGCGTTGTCGCGCTGCACCGACGCAAAGTCCAGCTCGGCACTGGAAGCGCCCGAAGCCACCGACGAGGCTGCGCCGCCGCCGAGCCCGATCAGCATGGCCGGACCGCCCAGCACAATCACTTTATTACCCGGCTGCACCGGGTGTTTCAGCACCAGCATGGGGCGCAGATTAGCCAAGCCACCCGCCAACATAATCGGTTTGTCGTAACCACGACGCAGGCCAAGTTCGCCGGTTTCATGCTCGAAGCTGCGGAAATAGCCCGCCAGGCAGGGACGGCCAAACTCGTTGTTAAACGCCGCGGCACCGAGCGGACCGTCGCGCATAATTTCAAACGCGCTAGCCATGCGCGGCGGCAACGGTCGCTGCACTTCCCACGGCTGCGGGTGGCCCGGAATGCGCAAATCGGAAACCGAGAAGCCGGTGATGCCAGCCTTCGGTTTGCCACCACGACCGGTGGCGCCTTCGTCACGGATTTCACCGCCGGCACCAGTCGCCGCGCCCGGCCACGGCGCAATGGCCGTTGGGTGATTGTGCGTTTCTACCTTGATGGCGAAATCAATGCGCTCTTCATGGCCACGCCACACACCATCGGCCGGGTCGGCAAAAAAACGCCGACCAACGCTGCCTTCAATGACCGCCGCGTTATCCGAATACGCAGACAAAGTGTGCGCTGGCGAATGCTGATGAGTGTTCTTGATCATGCCGAACAAGGTCTTGTCCTGCACTTCGCCATCCACCGTCCAACTGGCGTTGAACACCTTGTGTCGACAATGCTCGGAGTTAGCCTGCGCGAACATGAAAAGTTCGGCGTCGGTCGGGTCGCGGCCCAGTTCCGCATAACGCTCGACGAGATACTCAATCTCGTCATCGGCCAAGGCGAGGCCCAAACGTAGGTTGGCTGCCGCCAGGGCAGCCTGCGGCTCATCACCTAGCGCGATGTAAACAAGGTCACCGGGCTGGCCCCCCAGGAACAACCCTTGCGCATCTTCCACACGCAACAAGACCGACTGCGTCATCGCGTCATACAGCGACGCCATGATCTCGGCATAATCCGGCGCCTCGGCATCGGGCAATCCCACCACCTGCCATGCCAGGCCGCGTTCCACCCGGCGCACGTCAAAACCAGCACCGTGCAAAATATCGGTGGCCTTGCTCGACCATGGCGAAATCGTGCCCACTCGAGGCACGACCCATAGCGTTGCCGCCACCGGAGCCGCATCTTTCGCTTCCAGCACCGCTAGCAAGCGCTCACGCAGCTCACCCGTTGGCGCTGCAGCAACATCCAGAAAGTAAACAAACCACGACGCCTGCACCAACACGCCGTGATGCAAAGCATCCAGACGGGCGTTGAGACGTTCGAGGCGGAACGGCGAGAGGGCGCTCTGCCCATCGAGTGCGATCATGCGAGGGGACGGCGCTATAGATTGGGAATCCCTATTCTAACCCAGCCATCATTTCGAGTCTCGCCCGCGCTACCCGTAGGCAAGTGCGACAGCGGCAAATGGCGTCAGCGCGCCATTCATGCTGCGCTGACGGCTTCCGCTTCAGCTACCGCTTTGCAACGCGGCCAGCAACTGCTCCGGTGTCAGGTAACCACCCAACTGGCGCCCATCGGGGCCAACAATCATCGGCGTGCCCGTCACACCAAGCTCGACGCCCAAGTTGAACTGATCCTTCACCGGATTGCTGCAGCTCGACGGTGCCGGCGCGTGGCCGGTCATGGCCGCGTTCATCGCCGACTTGCGATCACCCGCGCACCACACCGAGCTCATCTCGCTATAAGTCGGCGTCGGCCGGCCCGCAGTTGTCGTCACGCCTTCGCGCGGCCAGGCCAAATACTCCACCGCAATTCCCGCTTTGTTGTACGCCGCCACGTGTTCATGCAGGGCGCGACAAAAGCCGCAATTAACGTCGGTAAATACGGTGACTGTGTACTTCGGGTTTGCTGGCGCATAAATAATACGGGCCGATGCTGGCACCGTGGCTAGCTCCGCCTTGCGAAACTTCGCCCACGCAGCGTCGCTCACATTCTTGCGCGCACTCAGGTCAAACAAATCGCCATTGATCAAATAACGGCCATCGGTACTGACGTACAGCAGCTGCCCCGACGCAATCACTTGATAGAAGCCCGGTAACGGAGCCACATCAATCGAATTGATATCAACATTGGCAGAAAGCGACTTCACCGCCTGCCGCACGATTTTCTCCGCCGCCGGTGAAACGCCACGGGCGATGATGGGAGCTGTCTTGGTCGCCATCGAAGCGACTGCCTGCCCTGCCGCCGGCGCGCCCACATCCGCTGCGCATGCGTTCAGAGCCAATCCGCCTACGCAGACCGCAAGCAACATTTTTTTCAACATGACCTACCTCAAACTAAGCGGGAATCGCGCGCGAAATGCCAGAATAACCGCGGATTCTGGCACAACTGCGAGGGTGGCTGGCGGCCGCACCGCGTCACCCACGCGGATGATGTTGCGCGTGCAAACGTTTCAAGCCTTCTTTTGCCACTAAGGTATAGATCTGGGTCGTGCTGAGCGAACTATGGCCCAGCAGCATTTGCAGGGCGCGCAGGTCGGCACCGTGGTTGAGTAGATGGGTGGCGAAGGAATGGCGCAGCACGTGCGGCGAAATACGTTTGGCGGGAATGCCTACTTGCGCGCCGTAGCGCTTGATCAAAGTCCAGAACATCTGCCGCGTCATGCCCGTGCCGCGCCGGCTGAGGAACATGGCGGGTGGCTGCCGACCTTTCGCCAGCTGCGGCCGCGCCTCGGCAAGATAGGCTTCGATACATTCCAACGCCATCTCGCCGACTGGCACCAAACGATCCTTGCCGCCTTTGCCGGTGATGCGCAGGACGCCTTGGCGCGTATTCAACGACGCCAGCGGTAACTCGACCAATTCGGATACCCGCAGACCACACGCATACATCAATTCCAACATCGCACGATCGCGCGCGCCCAGTGTGGTGCTGTGGTCAGGCGCGGCGAGCAAACCCTCAATTTCGCGCTCCGCCAACGCCTTCGGCAGGCTGCGCGGCAGTCGCGGTCGTTCAACCAGCAAGGTGGGATCAACCACCGATGATGCTTCACGCGCTAGAAACGCGTAATAGCGATGAAAGGCGGACTGGCGCCGTGCGATGGACCGTACACTCACCTTACCGGCGCCGTGATAGGCGGAAATATCCTCGCGCTGCGCTGTGCTCAAATTGCGACCTTGCTGCGCTAACCAGCGCGCCAGCGCTTCCAAGTCACTGCGATAGGCCTGCAGCGTACGATCAGCCAGCCCATCTTCGGACCACACGCGTTCAACAAACGCGGCAATGCTCCGCTGGTCGGCTTCGGTAATACTGACGGGGTTTTCTTGTTTCTCCATGCGTACGATGCTGAACATTGCGCGCCTGCGACGCAAGCTGTCGATCAACCGCCACGGTGAATGCCCCTGATGGATTTATCTGCTACTCCGCCAACTCGCCCGCTTTGGCGCCGTCTAGCCGCCGTGGTTTACGACCTACTGGCCGTGGTGGCCATCGTTATGGTGGTGGGTCTGCTGTGCCAGCTGGCGACGGGCGGCACGTTGATCAGCACCGCTGCCGCTGTCCACATCCCGGTTTGGTACCGACCACTGCAAGGGATTGTTATCGCTGCGTATTTCATCGCATCGTGGCGCTTCGGCGGGCAAACCTTGGGGATGCGGCCGTGGCGCATCCGACTGCTGCGCCAAGACGGTGGCAGGCCATCATTGCAGCAACTCGCCATCCGACTAGTGGTTGCCGCAGCGCCATTGTTGGCGCTGAGCTTGGCGCCACTGCTTGGATTGCGAACCACGCTGTGGGTGCTGGCAGTGCTGTGGACAAGCTGGTTTGTGCCCACGCTTTTCGACGCGCGCAACCGCGCCCTGCATGACTTCGCTGCGGGTACCGAGATTCGTCGGATTAACTAAAATTCGCGCCAATCTGATCCACCGCCCAGCGACGCACCGCTTATCGGGTAGTAGGAGCGACTTTAGTCGCGATGCTCTTGCCTTGATGTCGAGATCCAAAAAGCATCGGGGCTAAAGCCAGTCCGACCAAGCCCGGTGTGCGGTAGGGTGGCTCGCCTCGGCGCTCACGTCGTCAGCGCCGTACTTTCGAGAAAACCGAAATGGTGCCCCAGCATGAACCACGGCGACGGCGCCAAAGTCACGCCGCGGCTCCAACCGCATCAGCTGTGCGCGCGGTGCCAAGTCACTGATTGAGCTGGCGCAAGTGATTTGCGGCATTGCAACACAATACAGACAAACGCCGCTAAGATGGAACGATTTCGTCTTCGACAAACGCCCCTATGCTTTATCAAATTCACGAGTGGCAACGCTCCGTCCTTGGTCCGTTAAGCTTTTTCGCGCAAGCCAGCGCGAGCATGCTCAACGACCGCGCCAACCCGTTCGCACAAATGCCAGGATCGCAGCGTTTGGCGGCGGGTTACGAATTGATGTATCGGCTGGGCAAGGATTATGAGAAGCCGGCGTTTGATATCCACACCGCCACGGCGCATGACGCAGAAATTGCCGTCATCGAACGCGTGGCGATGGATCTTCCGTTCTGCCAGCTGAAGCGTTTCAAGCGTTTCAGTGACGACCCGCCCGCCATTGCAAAAATGAAGACGGATCCGATCGTGTTGGTGGTGGCACCGCTATCAGGGCACCACTCGACGTTGCTGCGCGACACAGTGCGCACGTTGCTGCGCGATCACAAGGTGTACATCACCGACTGGGTTGATGCGCGCATGGTGCCATCCGCCGCAGGTACGTTCGGTCTGGATGATTACGTCGCCTACATTGAGTCCTTCATCCGCCATATTGGCGCGCGCAATGTGCACGTCATCTCGGTATGTCAGCCAACGGTGCCGGTGTTGGCCGCGGTGTCATTGATGGCTGGACGCGGTGAAGACACGCCCCTCAGTCTGACCATGATGGGTGGCCCGATCGATCCACGGTGCAGCCCGACCAGCGTCGACAACTTGGCCACCAAGCATCCGCTGTCGTGGTTTAAAGGCAACGTGATTCAGACGGTGCCGCCAAATTACCCTGGCCACGGTCGCGAGGTTTATCCGGGTTTTCTGCAACACGCCGGTTTCATGGCGATGAACCCCGGTCGTCACATGACCTCGCATTGGGATTTCTATCAGGACTTGATGCGCGGCGACCAAGAGGACGCTGAAACGCACCGCAAGTTCTACGACGAGTACAACGCCGTGCTGGATATGCCCGCTGCGTTCTACCTCGACACCATTGAAAAAGTGTTTCAGGAATTTTTACTACCGCGCGGCCTATGGGACGTTGCTGGCGAGCGAGTGAATCCAGCGGCTATCAAGCAGAGCGCGTTGCTGACCATTGAAGGTGAGCTGGATGATATTTCCGGCTTGGGTCAGACCGAAGCCGCGCATGCTTTATGCAGCGGCATTCCCGCGAAAAGCCACGTGCACAAAGTGATCGAGGGCGCCGGCCATTTCGGCATTTTCAGCGGCCGCCGCTGGCGCGAAACGGTGTATCCGCAAGTACGCGATTTCATCCGTGCGTTCGACCACGCTAAAAAGTAAGCAGGCCCCACACGCGCCGATGGCCTGAGCAAGGCCACTAACGGCAAAGGCTCGCCGCAGACACCCGGTTTTCCGTCAAACGTTTTGACGGAAAACCGGGTTGGTCATAAGCGTAAGCGCCCGCATGCTCGAGATCACTCATCAATGGTGAGCTTGTCTTGGCGCCAAGGTCAAAAGGCCAACAGAAGCATCGCCCGCCAGCGGGCTCCTACAAAAATCAGACTTGCTGCGCGGAAGGTGAGACAACACGCCATTCCTTCCAGGAGCGCATCCTGTGCGCAAACACTTCAGGCCGTGCGCAAACAGCTAGATGACGACTTCAGAAATCCAGATTCTTCGGATAATTGCTGTAGAAATCGTTGTCCCAGCGAAAGTTGGTGAAGGTCATGGTGACGCTAATGTCCAGGCCTTCCACAAAGTGCCAGTAGCCCACCGGCAAAAATAAAATTTCGCCCGGCTCCAGTACGCACTCCAGCACCTGTGCATTCGCGGCGGCAGGAAAGCGCTTCACGTCAATATCGCGGCCGTCGATCGGCGTAAAGCAGTGCCGCTGGTTGTACATATTCGCCAGCTCACAGGCAGGAATCAGTCGCAACCGTTTGCGCCCAATGACCTGCGCCATGAAGTTGTTGGTCAAGTCGTGATGAAACGGGGTAACCGTACCGGCGGGGCCAAACCAGAAGAAACCGCGGTTGTCAGGTGTGACGTTTAGATACTCCGGCATCGGCACCACGTCATCCCATAATTCGATCAGTGCCTCACGGTTCAGCGAATCGTTATTGGCTGTCATGTAGAAATCGTTGGTACGACCCGACCTATCAACCAGATCCACATACTCGCTAAATTTCATCTTGCGCTTGTGCGCGATGCTGTTTAGCTCGTAATCGGCATCAGCATTCCGGCCAAATTGCACCTCCACTTCGCGTTCGCCGAAGTGTTGCCGGAAATAGTCCAAATTCCATTTCTCCAAGGCCGGCCAGTGGTTGATCATGCCGGTGATGATGACGGGTCGATTAACGCTGTAAAACTCGGTAAGGAATTCCTCACTCGTCAGTTTCGCGCGTCGCTCGACCACCGGTGGACGCAGGCGATTGAGCTTGCGCTGAATGTCCAACACCCAATCACGCTTTTCCAAGCGCTGCTTGAGTCGATCCGCGCCACGAATATAGGGGCTGCGCACGGCGGCATCGACCTCGGCCACCGCCATCGGTTGGGCTATGCCTTCCTTCACCAACACTTGAACGAGGTCGGCGGCGGAACTGCCGAGAATGATGTTTTCGGCAATCCAGCGTCGCCGTTCGTCGTCAATGACGACGCGCGGTGGCGTCAGATTGAACTGCCATTGATTCATCGCCAGGCCCTCGTCGCGTTACGGACTGTAAGCGGCCGCCGCCTTTATCAGCGGCACACCCATCGGCACAGCGTAACGAACAAATATCCGCAAGAACTTGACGCCGGTCGCCATTCAATCCTTGTACGGCAGCCGGCGCGAGTCTCAGCGCACCGCAAAAAACGCCGCGAATGCCGTTGCGACACGTTCGATACCAGCATCATCAATATCCAGATGTGCCACCAGCCGCAAGGTGGTCGAGTGGTCATCACTGATGCGGATGTGCGCCGCCCGCAGGTGGGCATCAAGCTCATGCAAGCGATCTTCCGGCACCTCGATAAACACCATATTGGTGTACTGGCCAAGCAGCTTGATGCCGCTAACCTCACGCAATCGGCCCGCTAGATACGCCGCCCGACGGTGATCCTCGGCCAGCCGCGCAACATGGTGATCCAGCGCATACAGCCCAGCCGCCGCCAAGATGCCGGCCTGACGCCAGCCGCCACCGGTAACCTTGCGCCAGCGCCGTGCTTTATCGATCAGTTCATGAGAACCAAGCAATACCGAGCCAATCGGTGCGCCCAGGCCTTTGGACAGACACACCGACACGGTATCGAAGTATTTGGTAATTTCACGCGGCGCAACGTGGCACGCCACGGCTGCGTTGAAAAGGCGCGCGCCATCAAGGTGCATACCCAGCCCATGTCCGCGCGCCAAATCATGCGCCGCCGAGAGGTAGTCCAGCGGCAAGGCACGGCCGTTCCACGTGTTTTCCAGGGCGAGCACGCGGGTACGTGCATAGTGCGGATCGATCGGCTTGATAACAGCCTTGATACGCTCCAGCGGCAACGTGCCATCTTCCGCTTGCACGATCGGCTGCGGCTGGATCGAACCAAGCACCGCCGCACCACCACCTTCGTGATTGTAGGTATGCGCTTCCATGCCAACGAGGTATTCGTCGCCGCGTTCGCAATGCGCAAACAACGCCAGCAAATTGGACTGCGTACCGCTCGGCACAAACAGCCCCACGTCAAACCCCAAATCATCGGCAAGACGCTGCTGCAAGGCGTTGACCGTAGGGTCTTCGCCGTAGACGTCGTCGCCTACTTCTGCTGCCACCATCGCCGCGCGCATAGCCGCCGTCGGGCGCGTTACCGTGTCACTGCGTAAATCGACCCATCCCACAGCTTTCCCCTTACGTCGGCAAAGGGTGAAGCTTGGCCTTACGCGAGGCCTTGGGCAAGTCGTGCCGCTACACCGAAGAAGCGACGCGACAGGTAACGGGCGCGATTCACGCGCCCGACGGTCCTAATGCCCTTTTGCCCCGTTATTGCACCAATTGAAAGTGCACCATCAGCCAGCCTGCCGTTGCGCTGATGTACACGCACACTGTCAACCAAAAGCCGTACGCATTCTTGTGCCACATCGCCTTTTTCATATAGCCCCCCCCCGAGGTTCGACCCTCTCGTAGAGTAAGCCAAATTTGTGCCACGGATGTCGACTTTCGCGCAATGCGAAAGGTCGCAAGCGAAACTGCCGGGTCCATCACATGAAGTGCGCTGTGGCGCACTGATTTACGTTAGTGAGCTGACCTAGCTCGACGCTACTGGCCTCTTGTATGCGTGAACGCGCCACCTCACGCCGGCAAACGATGGACCCCAAGCGGCTGATACTGACGTTGCGGGTCAAACTTGGCGCGACCAGCGCCCTCGTCGAGGATTAAATCCGGTGGCGAAAATACAGCCATGCGGCCAGTGCGAGAATGACAGCCGGTAGTAGGTTGGCGAACAGCGGAGACATGCCATAAACGATGCCGAAGTTGACCATGGCTTTCTGCAGAAAATACCAGCCGATGGCTAACAACATGCCGACGAACAGACGCTTGCCTAAGCCGCCAGAGCGCAAGGCACCAAAGGCAAACGGCATCACACACAACACCAGCACCAGCACATTAAGCGGGTATAACGCGCGTGCCCAGAACGCCACAGCGTAGCTGCCTGGGCTTTCACCGTTGAGCTGCCGGTAATGAATATTTCTCTGCAAATCACGCATCGACAGATACTGTGGCTGCAACACCGATTGCGCTAACACTTGTGCATCAAGCTTGGTTGGCCACGCCTGGCTGGCTGCCGTAGTGGAATGAGTACCACGGCTATCGAGCGTCGTGTCGCGCACGCCGTGCAACACCCATTGCTTGCCATCGGCGTCGGCAGTTTTAGCCCAAATGAAGCGACTAAGCTGGCCATCAGATGTCATGCTGAAGACGCGCACATCCGCCAATTGCACTGAGCTCACGCCATCATGTTGCTTGAGTAGCGTGCCCTTGGCATTGATGAAATCGTTGCCATCCCGCGCCCACAGGCCACTATTGGTCGACATACCAAGATTGCCCGACTTCAGGCGCAACTGCATCGCTTGCGCCTGCTGATCGCCCCACGGCGCGGCGGTTTCACCCAGCACGACGACGCCAGCGGTCAGCACCGCGATGACCCCGACAGCGGACAACGCAATCCGCAACTGCGACATGCCGGCCGCACGCAACGCCGTCAATTCACCACTTGCTGCAAGACCGCCCAATCCCAGCAAACCGCCGATTAACGCGGCATTGCCAAACATTTCATAAGCGCGGCGCGGGAACGTCACTAGAACGTATACCACCGCATTACCCAAGGTATAGCCGTGCTTGCCGACGTTGCTTAGCTGCCGCAAGAACTGCCCGACGGCGTCAAATCCGGTAAGCACCAGCCACACCACAAGAAGCGAGCCAAGCACGCTGACACCAACCAGCCGGTCTACTCGCTTGATGGTGAGCGAAGCCAAGCGAAACGAACTCATGCGGCGGGCTCCGTTGAAACTTTAGGTGGCTTACGTGGCGCGTATTGCTTCCACAGCATCCATCCGGCGAACACGGCCACCACTAGATGCAAGGCCCATAACGGTGCCTGGTTATGCCAATGATCCTTACCAATCTGTGCTCGGCCCAGCGCCAACAACAAATAGTAAAAATAGAAGCTGACCATCGCCAACAACAAACGGCCATAACGCGGCTCACGCGGGTTTTGCCGCGACAACGGCAGCGCTAGTAATAGCAGCACGAGGGTCAAGGGTGGCGCATTAGCACGCCACGCAAATTCAGCGCGCGCCGCAGGGTCGGTTGAGTGCGCCAGCGCCCAACTGCTCAGCGCATGGACCGGGTCGTCATCGTCATCACCTTGCACATTGGTCAGCGACGTATCGTTGCGCTCGTATTGCATCTGACGCCAATTGTTGGCGCCTAGCGGCACGTCGTATTGCCAGCCATCCTTGAACGCAATAAAGCGCCCGTCACCATTGCTTTCCTGATACAGCTGACCACTTGCCGCGCTGACTACCTTCACATGAGGGTGGCCGTCTTTACCGCTGGTTTGTACAGCCAGAAACGTACGCCCCAATTTACTGCCGTCACGGCTCAAACTATCGACAAAGATGATGCCGTCCTTGCCCGGAAAGTTGGTGAAGCGCCCAGCATCCAGACCAGCAGCAACAATCGAGCGATTTGCCGCCGCCACCATCGAATCGCTGGTGCGCACCGCCCACGGCCCCAACCACAACGCCACCACGGCCGTAATCGCCACCAAGACTGCACCCAGCAACAATACCGGACGCAGCAAGCCAGCGGGGCCCATCCCGGAAGAGGCCAACACGTGCATTTCGCTTTCGCGATACATCCGTCCCAACCCCATCAAGATGCCGATAAAGCTGGCCAAGGGCAATAAGTTGGTCAGCTGATCCAAGGTGCGCAAACCCAACACCTGAAACATCACGCTAGCCGGAAAGCTGCCGTTCGCCACTTGCTGCAACACTTTGGCAAAAGCGCTGCCGGCGACAATCACCAACAGCACCACGGCGGTAGCGGCCACAGTGCGGGCTAACTCTCGCAAAAAATAACGGTCAAGGATGCTCAGCATGCGATCAACGTGTCTGCTACTTCAGCTACGCCGACGCGGCCGGCAAGGGATAAGTTTAGCCTGTCCGGCCCTCGTCCCGCTTGTGTCGAAAGCCTCTGTGGTAGCGCCGTTCAGTGGCGAGCGTGTGGGGGTCATAGCGAGGAGTAGCCGACAACACCGCGTGGCGATAGTCCGTCGCGAACTCAACGCGCCCAGCGCCCAGCCGCGAAGTCAGGCGCAGAAGTGAGAAGATAGGGGTGAGTTTGGACGCGTCACCACGCGTTTCGGCTTATTTTTTCTCACTCACACCGTAGCCTATGCCCCGCGCCGACTTCTATTTAATCGACAAGCCACGCTTTCGCGAGCAGCCCCTACTGCTAGTGTGCGAGCTCGCCAAAAAAGCCTTCATGTCGCAGCAACCCACGCTAATTCTGGCGCGCGACTACGCGCAAGCCGAAGCGTTAGACGAGCTGCTATGGGCGTTTGACGAAGACACGTTGCTGCCGCATCAGCTGGCTGGCGACGATGATGACGAGCACACCGCCATCTTGATCGTGCCGCCCGATATCGACACACCGGACCGACCATTAGTGATCAACTTGCGCGAAAACTGCGCTAGCGGCAACTACCAACGCGTACTGGAAGTGGTAGCCGCCGAGCCGGCGGAACGCGACGGCTCGCGCCTGCGTTGGCGCGAATACCAGCAGCGCGGCTTCGAGTTGCACAAGAACGATATGTAATCGCGCACCTCAATCCAGCCCGGCGCCGAGCAACGATGTGTCGTCTGCGGAGTCGCCGCCGACGGTTGACGCGGCAATGACTCGTTTTAAGGCACTGATCAATTGTTCGCCGCTAAGCGGCTTGCGCAAAAAGCCATCCATACCTGCAGCACGAGCACGCACAGCATCATTCTCGCCGGAGCGTGCTGTCACCGCGATAATCGGCAGGCGCCGGCCGGCCACTTCACGCTGGCGGATCAAGCGCGCGATCTGAAAGCCATCCACGCCGGGCAAGTCCAGATCCAGCAACACGGCTGTAAAACTGGCTTGTGCCAATTCAGATAACGCGGCCAAGCCATTGGACACATGGCACACCTGGTGGCCGCCACGCTCCAGCAAACCCCGTACTACCGCCGCGACAATCGCATCGTCTTCCACCAACAACAAATGATAGGTAGCGTCGTCATCAGCGTGCGGCGGCAGCACAGTCGCCGCGGGTGGCTCCAGCAAAGGTAGCCGTACATGGAACGCGCTGCCGTGGCCAAGACGCGACTCCAGCTCGATACTGCCACCCATCACGCTCACCAACTCACGGCAAATGGCTAACCCCAGCCCGCTGCCCGTACGCCGTTGCGGCGTCTCTTCCTGTTCAAAGCGCTGAAACAATCGCGCTTGGCTGGCCTCGGGAATACCCGGGCCGGTATCGACTACGCTGAACTCCAAACCACCCTGGCGCCGCTGCACACGCAGCGTCACACTGCCACGCTCGGTGAATTTCAGACCGTTGTTCGCAAGATTCAGCAACACTTGTTTAATGCGTACCGCGTCGCCGACCACCCGTTCGGGCAAGTCCGCAGCAAGGTCTAGCTGGAACACTAAGCCACGCGCATGCGCCACGCCTTGTTCCAGCTGAGCGACCTCTTCGGCCAACTGTCGCGGGCTGAACGGCGCCGGCTCCAACTCCAACTTACCCGCCTCAATACGCGCCAAATCCAGGGCATCGTTAAGCAGTTTCAACAGCATGCCACCGGAACGCTGCATGGCTTGGGTGTAGTCGTGTTGCAGCTGATTCAGCGGCGTCGTCAGCAGCAATTCGGCCATGCCCATGACGCCCGTCATCGGCGTACGTATTTCGTGACTGAGTGTGGCCAGGAATTGGGTCTTGGCGGCACTCGCATGCTCGGCCAATTGACGTTGTTGCTCGGCTAATTGCAGGCAGTGGAGCTGTGCCAGGCGGCGCCGCCACGTGTAGAAAATCGCCCCTAACAGTAGCAGCAGCAGCAACGCATAAATAAGCCAGGCCCACCAGCGTACCCAAGGGACAGCCTGCACATAAATGTGCAGCGGCGTCGCCAGTTTGCCCCAGCTACCCGTCGCGCCAGCCGCCTGAATGTGCAGTGTGTAGTTGCCTGCCGGTAGCCCAGCGAAATCACGTTCACCACGGTAGTCGGCATCTATCCAACCGGTGTCGAACGGCGACAAGTGGAAACGATAACGATTGACCCGCGGGTCGACGAACGACGCCACCCGCGCCATCACCCGCAAGTCGCGATCACGCCAGTTCAAATGCACTTCGTTGCCCGCCAGCGGTAACCGCCGCAACAAGCCATGGCGGCGCACAGTAAGTCGCTGCAGCAACACCGGTGGCGGCGCGCCATCGGTATCGGGATGCGTGAACCGGTCTGGCCGAAATTTCACTACGCCATCGCTGGTGGCGGCATACATAGTCCCATCGGCTGCCAGCGCCATCGCACTGCTGCTGAAGTTCGCGCTGGACAACCCCTGTGGCGGACCAAACGATTGAAACTGTCGGGTCGCGTCATTCAGGCGCCACAAGCCAGGGTTCGCAAATACCCACAGGTGATCCTGCTTATCGACTCGTAAATCACTTAAATCGGGGGCGAAGCTGTAGCGCGTGATGTCAATGCGTTTGTCACGCGTGGCACGGCCGTTGGCGTATTGGTAATGATCCAGCACCTGATGGGTGGCCAGCCAAAAACCACTGGCATCAAACGCAAACGTCAATACGTTGCAGGTATCCACGCCAGGCACAAACGCCAACTCTTTGCTTGCGCTATCCCAGCGCTGCAGACCCGCGGCACTGGCGTACCAAAGACTTCCCGCGTGGAAGGTAAGTTGCGCCGAAAGTTGCACGTTGCCGCTGCCGGGGCTGCCCTGCAGCGGAATCCGTTGGACTCGGTGCGTGGTCGTATCCACCGCGAACACGCCCTCACCCCACGAGGCGACATACATACGACCATCGTCGCCCGCACTCAGCAACACCGGCCGCGTGACGCCCGCCGACGCCAGGTCGATGTCCGTCAACACACCATGATCAAGCACTTGCAAAGCGCCGGGGCTGTTAATCCATAACCGCCCGTGGGCATCTTGCGCCAACGATGCCACTTGGACATGGGCCCGCTGCGGCACGTGTTCAACCGCGCCAGTGGTGACGTTCAGCCGGTCCAGCCAGCCATTGTCACCACCTACCCAAAGCTTGCCATCGGTGCCTAACAAAATTGCTGCTGCACCAATATTGGAAAGGCTGTTGGGGTCGTCTGGAATGTGCGTGAAGCGCGTGAAGCCACTCCAACCCGGCGGCAGGTAGGCAATACCAGACTGACCAAAGGTCATCCACAAACCGCCCTCGCGATCGAGCGTGGTTTGTCGCGTACCCGTACCGGGCAGGCCACCGGGTAACAGCGGCTGCGCGGCAATCACCTGCAAGTGACCATCACCGTTATCCAGCAACATGCCATCGCCGGTTCCGAGCCACAGCCGCCCCTGAGTGTCGCGCGTACTACTAAATACACGCCGAGATTGCTCCGAGCCTGGCAGCAGTCTAGCGACGCCATCAGCGCCGATCACCAGCAAGCCCGCGTTGAGCGATACGCGTACGTCACCCGCCGTTCCATCAATGCGCCAGACTTTGCCAACATCCCCATGAAATGCTTTATCAATCGGCACGGCCCGCACGCGCCCATCTCGCTCGCGGACGTAAAGACCACTCTCGGTACCGATCCACAAGCGGCCATCCGCATCGGCCATCAACGCTCGTGTCTCACCAAACGACGCAGCCGGCGTACCGGCCAACTGCAAGGGGATGTGATCAAAGCCGCGGCCGTCGACGCGCATCCGATCAAGGCCATCTTGAGTCGCTACCCATAGCCGACCGTCGCTGGTCTGCGCCACGCTCCATACTTCATCGCTGGCCAGGCTGTCAGCGATGTGGGCGTCATGCTTCCAATATTTGAAACGCTCACTGGCCTGATCGTAAACGGCGAGGCCACTGGATAACCCGCCAACCCAAATTTGGTTGTTGTGACCCACCAACAACGTATAGACATCTTCAACGGGTAAGGACTGCGAATCACTCGCCAAGTGCCGAAACACTTTGAAATCGACACCGTCAAAGCGGATCAAACCTGCGGCGCCGCCGAACCACATCAAGCCATTGTGATCTTGCGCGGCGGCATAGATTGTTCCCGCCGGTACGCCATCGGCCACGCCGTAGCGACGAAACTGCGGCGTGGCCAGTGTTGCGATGGTTGCTTTAGGCGCCACCGTTGCAACCGGTTCGGGAGCGGCCACGGCACGGGCAGGCGCACCGGCGCTCGACATCAGCACCAATGCCCCTCCCGCGAAAACAGCGCGCCACAGCCACGCTCCGACCATACGAAAGTTCCCCTATCGACCGACCTATGATGCCAAAAGCCAGCGGCAAGCGTTGCGACGCAGATAACGAGCTTCTGTCGAGCTTGTACTGCCGCACCGCCAACCATGCGACGCGCTTTCAACCACGCGTCGCTCAGCCGTGGCTGAAACCACCCCACACCCCACACCCCACACCCCGCTATCGAGCCGCTCTTGCGAGCTTGTCGGCACAGCGAGCAGTTAAGCTTTTACCAGCTTCGCAGACACCACCCGAGTCAACGCCAGCGCCAACTCCTCACCGGTAACTGGCTTGCGCAGGAAGCCATCCATGCCGGCCGCCCGTGCCGTCACTTCATCACTGGCACCAGCGCGAGCGGTGACCGCTACGATCGGTAGACGTCGACCAGGTAGTTCACGCTGGCGAATCAAACGCGCCACTTGAAAGCCATCGATGCCAGGCAAATCTAGATCCAGCAGCATGGCGTCGAACTCGTGCTGATCCAGCTCTACCAACGCCGCCAAGCCGTCGACCACATGGCGCACCGCATGCCCTTGCTGCTCCAGCAAACCACGAATAACGGCGGCGACGATCACGTCATCTTCCACCAGCAGCAATTCATAGCGTGCGTGCTGAGCGACTGCCTTGGTCGATTCTGGCGCCACTACCTCACCGCAGAATGGCAAGTGGACGCGAAACGTACTGCCGTGCCCGAGACGTGACTCCAGTTCGATACTGCCACCCATCATGCTCACTAGTTCGCGACAGATTGCCAGCCCCAAACCACTACCCGCCCGCCGTTGTGGCGTTTGTTCTTGCTCAAAGCGCTGAAACAAGCGGGCCTGGCTGGCCTCAGGAATACCTGGCCCGGTATCACTCACACTGAACAGCCAGCCATCGGTTGCGCTTTGCACACACAACGTCACGCTGCCGTGCTCGGTAAATTTCAAGGCGTTATTAGTCAGATTCAGCAGCACTTGTTTGATACGCAAACCGTCACCAACCAACTGCGCCGGAACATCCGCGGCAACATTCAGTACAAAACGAATGCCCTTGGCACGCGCCAGACCCTGCGCTAATTGCGCGACATCACCGAGCAATTGGCGCGGGTCAAATGGCGCCAGCTCCAATTCCAGGCGGCCGGCCTCGATGCGCGCCAAATCCAGCGAGTCGTTGAGCAGCTTCATCAACATGCCGCCAGAACGCTGCATCGCTTGAGTGTAGTCATATTGCTGCGGGCTAAGCGGCGTACTCAACAACAGCTCGGCCATACCCATGACACCGGTCATTGGTGTGCGAATTTCATGGCTTAACGTGGCCAGAAACTCACTTTTGGCGGCGCTAGCATGCTCAGCCAGTTGCTGGCGTTGCTCAATCAACTGAATGCGATGACGCTGTGCCAAACGGCGTCGCCACGCTGACAGCAAGAGCCACACTACAAGCGCAAGCAACGCGGCATAAATAAGCCACGCCCACCAACGCGCCCATGGCGGCGCCTGCACCTGCAAAAGCAAAGGCGCGGCAGCCTTCACCCAACGACCATCCGCGCTGGCGGCCATGACCTCCAAGGTGTAATTTCCGGCGCCCAGCCCGGCCAGATCACGCGCACCACGATTACCGGTATCCACCCAACCATGGTCGAACCCGGCGACCTGAAAACGATAGCGATTGAGCGCCGGGTCAACATAGGAAAACAACCGGGCCTCCACCGCTAATTGCTGATCCGTCCAACCCACATGCAGTGGCCCCGCGCCAAGCGGAAGCGATTGCACGACGCCGTCGCGGCGTACGCGAACCGTCGTAATGGACAACGGCGAGAGCGCGCCACGCGGACTCACCGCATCGGGATCAAAGGCGACGACGCCGCCCAAGGTGGCGGCATAAATATAGCCGCCGGGCATGTGCGCAAAGCCACGCGAAAAGTCACCATTGGCCAGACCGTCGCGCAATCCAAAGGTGCGAAATTGACCCGTTTTCGGATCGAAACGCCACAGGCCATCGTGGCCGAAGATCCACACGCAAGCGTTTGCATCAACGTGCAAGTCGACCACGCTTGCCGACGGCCACCCCTGCGCTGCGCCGACACGTCGATCCGCCACCAAGCCATCACCGTGGTAACGGTAATGCGTAAGGCCATCAGCGTTCGCCATCCACACACCGTCGGGAGTGAACGCAAAGGCATCCACCGATGTCCCTTGCGGGCCACCCGGCACCATTTCAAAACGATCGCCCGCAGCACTTAAACGCATCATGCCGCCGTCACTGGCGTACCAGAAGGTGCCGTTGTGCAAGGTCATCTGGCTTCCCCACAACACCTTGTCGTTGGGCTCATCCATTGGCATTTTGACCACGGCCAACATCTTCGGATCAATCCGAAATATGCCGTGACCAAACGTGCGCGCGTACATTTGGCCATCTACACCCGGTTCAACTTCCAGCGGGCGCTTTAGCACGTCACCGGTGGGGTCGATTTGTTTCATCCTGCCGTTGTCATAGCGATACAGCGCACCTTGCACGGCCACCCACAATCGGCGCTGCACATCTTCGGTCATGCCGACTACGTCGCCGCGCAGCCCCGAAATAACGTGCTCAACCTGTCCCGTCGCCGGGTCCAGCCGATCGACTTTGCCACCGCGTTCACCGACCCACACATGACGGCCATCCTTGCCTCGCGCCATCGTGGTTGCCTCCGCATCGCGCAGGCTGCTGGCATCATCCGGAACATGCGTGAAGCGACTGAACTCATTCCAATCTGGCGCGAGGTAAGCCAAACCGCCATCCAGCAAGCCCACCCACAGGCCACCTTCACGGTCAGCGAAAACCTGCCACACCCAGGTTCCCGGCAAGTTGCCAGCCAAGACCGGGTGATCGCTCACCGCCGCGACGCTGCCGTCGCGTTTGGCCTGTACGAACAAACCGCGCTGGGTGCCGATCCACAGACGACCAGCTGCATCGCGCGCACTACTCATCACATTCGTTCGGGGAATGACGTCGGTTGCGAAGCGTCGCGCCAAACCATCTTTACCCACCACGACCAAGCCGCCAGCAGTCGCAATACGCACCTCACCAGCATCACCCTCAATACGCCACATATCCATTGACTGCTTTGGATCAGCCATCTCCACACGATGTATCTGGCCGCTGGCATCGCGGCGAAAGACGCCATAGTCGGTACCTATCCACAGCTGCTGGCGGGCATCGACATAGAGGGCGACGACCGCGCCAAAACCTTTGCCCGGCGCATCCGCCAGCGGGTTCATAACGTGGTCGAAACCGTGGCCGTCCGCATGCATGCGATCCAGCCCTGCACTGGTACCCACCCACACCGCACCATCGGCCGTCTGCGCCATTACCCATACGCGGTCACTGGATAAGCTCGCCGGATCGGCGGGGTTATGCGTCCAATGCGAAAACTTTCCCGTTGCAGCATCGTAGCGATTGAGCCCCGCATTCAATCCGGCAGCCCACAGATGGCCGCCACGATCCACCATGAGCGCGCCGATGCCATTGGCGTGGAGCGAGCCGGGATCGCTTTCGGAATGACGAAACACTTGGAAGTGCACGCCATCAAAACGTGCCAAGCCGCCTTTGGTGCCTAGCCAGATCGCACCCGAGGGGTCTTGCGCCACTGCGTAAACACTCGTGCTTGGCAAGCCGTCGGCGATGCCGTAACGGCGAAACTGTGGGGTTGATAACGGCACTACCGGCGCTGCAACTTCGGGCGCAGCGACCGCCGTTGTGGGCGCAGCGACGGTGAACGCCGGGGCGCTCAACAGCATTGCCATAGCCAGCAGTAGCGCCTTCTTCATCCAGTCCCCTGACGCAGCCGTCACGTGCCACAGCAACCCGCTGCCACCAGCGCTCGTTACCTACCGCACTGATCATGCCAAAATCAGCGTTGAACCGCGAGCGCTATCAGCGCATCCAGCGCTGTTTCGTGCGGCTTTTGCCACGCGCCGTGCCGGTGCTACGCCAGCAATGGCGTGCTCACCAGCCCTCACGTAAACCTTCACCACCGTGCCCCGACACCCTTGCAGGTATTTACATGAAGCTACGCAGCGAGCCCCATCGATGGGGTGCCTTGGTTCAGCTGTTCCACTGGGTCATGGCACTGGCCATCATTGGCAACGGCGCCTTCGGCTTGCTGATGGATCTGGCGCGATCGCCGATACAGAAGATCAACTGGCTGGCACTGCACAAATCGATCGGCTTGACCGTACTGGCGTTGCTCTTGCTGCGGCTGCTATGGCGTTTGAGTGAACGTGCGCCGAGGGACGAACCCGCGCCGCGTTGGCAGCAACGGGCCGCGCACGCGATGCATGCGATGTTGTATGTGATGATGGCCGCCATACCGCTGACCGGCTGGTGGTTCAACTCGCTGGCCGGCAAGCCATTGCAATGGTTCAAGCAATTTAATCTCCCGGCGCTGGCCGACAAAGACATCGCGCAGTCGCATATTGCCCATGCGGTACATGAATATCTGTTCTGGTTATTACTTTTGTTGCTGGTAGCGCACGTCGGCGCTGCGCTGAAACATCACTGGCAAGACCGAGACAACGTGCTGCGCCGCATGCTGCCGTTCGCGCGCTTGCGCAAGCCATCAAATACTGCCGGAGATCCGCCATGAAACGCCTTGCCATCTTGCTACTCGCCTGCGCTTTGCCCGGCGCTGCGCTTGCCACCGACTACGTGGTGCAGCCGGCCGCCAGCAACCTGCAATTCAGCGGTACGTTTCAGGGCGCGCCGTTTACCGGCCAGTTCAGCCAATGGTCCGCCACTATTCGCTACGATCCGGCACAACTAGCTACAGCAAAATTCGACGTCAGCGTGACGCCAGCCAGCGTCAAGACAGACGACGCTGATCAACAAGATGCCCTGCCCGGCGCCGATTTTTTCAACGTCGCGAAATTCCCGACCGCCCACTTCAGCAGCACCGGCTTTCGCCAAAATGGCGCGCACGTGCTTGCCGATGGCAACCTCACGCTGCGTGGCGTGACCAAGCCGATCAGTCTCAACGTCACTTTCACGCCGAACGCGAGCGGCGCCACGCTGGATGTCAGTGGCACCTTGAACCGCCTGAACTTCGGCGTGGGCAGCGGCGATTACGCCGACACCTCCGTTATTGGCGCCAACGTGAAGGTTACCGCGCACTTGCAATTGGTTAAAAAATAGACGCCCAGATGTTGGCGCTAGCGCGGCAACATGTCAGCTTATGGAGCATCCCTCGATCACGTTTTTCGCACGACTGGAGGAAGTCCGCTGTGGACCGGATGGCTCCTACAACGCTGCTTCGAGAAACGCTGTAACGGTTGCGGCATCAAATGGCCAGTCCAGTTCGCGTCCGTCACGCGCATCCCGCAATACCGGCACGCGGGTACCGTAACGTTGCTCCATTTCCGGGGAGTCATCGACCCAGGCGCTGTCAAAATCGGGCGCATGCGCCTCAGCCATGATGGCCAATGCCATGTCGCAAAGGTGACAGTAATCACGCTGGTATAGGGTTAGGTCGGCCATGCTGGTGCGTACGGACTGCCAAAGGCGGGGGTGCCGGGTAGAATACGCCGTTCATCCCCAGCAGCAGTTATCCGACCATGGCCGTTAGCGTATTTGACCTGTTCAAGATTGGCATTGGGCCATCTTCCTCGCACACGGTTGGCCCGATGCGTGCCGCCGCCCGCTTCACCGAGCACTGGCTGGAAGAGAAAGGCGTGCTGGATCAGGTAACGCGCATGCGCGCCGAACTGTACGGATCACTGGCGATGACGGGCCGCGGCCACGGTACCGACAAGGCGGTGATGCTCGGCTTCGAGGGTCAACACCCGGACACCGTTGATCCCGACCAAATTCCTTCCACACTGGAACGCATCCGCGCCACGCAGCACTTACGCCTGCTTGGCAAACGCGAAATTGAGTTCGAAGAAAAACGCGATCTTATTTTCAACAAGCGCCAAAAGCTGCCGTTCCACACCAACGGTATGCGCTTCTCTGCCTACGACAAAGACGGCAATGAGCTGGCCACCCGTGATTACTACTCCGTTGGCGGCGGCTTCGTGGTCAACACCGATGAAGCCGCCGAAGACCGCATCGTCGCCGACACCACCGAGCAGCCCTACCCGTTTTCCAGCGGCGACCAGATGCTGGCTCTGTGCAAACAGCACAACCTGACCATTGCCCAGTTAGTCATGGCGAACGAAAAAGTGTGGCGTAGCGAGGACGAGATACGCAGCGGCCTGTTGACCATCTGGAAGGCCATGCAAGATTGCGTCAGCCGTGGTCTGCGCTCGCCGGGCGTATTGCCCGGCGGCCTGAAAGTCACCCGCCGCGCACCCGCCATGCTGGAAGAATTACGCAGCCAGCCGGAAGCGGCATTGAAAGATCCGCTGACCATTCTTGACTGGGTGAATCTGTACGCACTAGCGGTCAACGAGGAAAACGCAGCCGGTGGCCGGGTGGTCACCGCGCCGACCAATGGCGCCGCCGGTATCGTGCCAGCGGTCGGTCATTACTACCTGCGCTTTTGCCCAAATCCGAGCGATGACGGCATCATCAACTACCTGCTTACCGCCGCGGCGATCGGCATTCTATACAAGGAGAACGCTTCAATTTCTGGCGCCGAAGTCGGTTGTCAGGGTGAAGTCGGCGTGGCCTGCTCGATGGCCGCCGGTGGCCTTACCGCTGCACTCGGCGGAAACGTTATGCAAGTGGAAAACGCCGCCGAAATCGGCATGGAACATAACCTCGGCCTCACCTGCGACCCGATCGGCGGCCTCGTACAAATTCCTTGCATCGAACGCAACGCGATGGGGTCAGTCAAGGCCATCAACGCCAGCCGCATGGCGCTGAAGAGCGACGGCAAGCACCGCGTCTCGCTGGACAAGGTCATCAAGACCATGCGCGACACCGGTCGCGACATGAAGGACAAGTACAAGGAAACCAGCCGCGGCGGTTTGGCGGTGAACGTTATCGAGTGCTGAAGCCCTTGTCCTAAAACGGGAATATCAACTGGTTGTAGGAGCACGCTCACGAGCGATGCTCCGCGCCACTCGACACCGCCACCGCCACCGCCACCGCCACCAGCAAAGCGTGCCAATCCACGTGGCCGGCCACGACTCGGTGTATTGAGTGTCGGTCACCGTCGGGCGCACACGGCAAACATCACCGAGTGAACCTGAACCCGTTGTGCTGCGGAAGCTTGGCCGTTGACTTCATCGATTGCTGCGGGCGAAGCAAGCGCGGTGGCGCTCTGGATTCCCGTCATAAGTAACGTAAACTCCACCCACTGCTACGCAGCTGTCAGCCGCTCAAACACTTTCAACCCAATGGTCACGCCGGGCGACGTAGCGGCGTTGTGCAGAAGCCGCTGTACCGAAAAATTTCCCTTGCTGATCCTGTGCCCAGGATGCAGTGCGTTATAAACCAACGCGGAAGGCGGCACCGTGACGCGAAAGCCCGGACTGGATTTGTTACGCGCCGCAGCCGTCGTGTGGGTGATGGTTTTCCACAGCTACTGGGCCGGCTATCAAGGCGGCGGCATGCTGCGTTGGAGTGGCTGGATGGGCGTGGATTTGTTCTTCGCGCTATCCGGCTTCTTGATCGGGTCACAGGTATTCACCCCGCTGGCCGCTGGTAAACGCGTCGGCCTGACCGACTTCTACCTGCGCCGAAGCTTCCGCACGTTGCCAGCCTTTTTTGTGGTTTTGGCTGTCTACTTCTTCTGGCCATCGTTGCGCGAAACAACAGGAATGATGCCGCTGTGGCGCTTCCTTACCTACACCATGAATTTGTGGTTCGACCCATCTCGCGCGGCGTTCTCGCATGCTTGGTCATTGTGCGTGGAAGAGCAGTTTTATCTGCTGTTTCCCGCCTTGGCGATCGCGCTAGCGTGGCGCGCAAGCTTCTGGCGAATAGCAGCGGTGTTCGGTGTATTGGTGGTCGCCGGCATGCTGCTGCGGGCGTGGCTTTGGTGGCACTTCCTTGCGCCCGTGGCGGCAGTAGGTGGTGACAGCGGCGTCCCCTACGCGCGTTATTTGTACGACCCCACCTGGGCGCGCCTTGATGATTTGTTGGCCGGCATTGCACTGGCTGCCATGCGCAGTTACGGCACCCGCGGTTGGGCGTGGATTGAGCGCCACGCAAACTCGGTTGCCTTGTTTGGCGTGCTCCTGACCATCGCGTGCATGTTCGGCTTTGAGGGGCGGCGAATGACCTTTGCCGCCAATGTGTTTGGTTACCCTGTGCTGGCGCTGGCCATGTTCACACTGGTGGCAGCTGCTGCCAGCGGACGCGGCGTGCTTTCGAAGCTTCAGCTGCCAGGGGTGGAGTGGTTGGCTTTGACGTCATACAGCTTGTACCTCAGCCACAAGATGGTTTATGGCCAACTCCACGGTGGCTTCGCCGCGGTGGTTGACGGACACGGCATCTGGACAGTGTTTATCTATGTCGCCGCCGTTCTCGTTGTGGGCGCAGTCCTGCACTATTTGGTCGAGCGTCCGTTCTTGCAGCTGCGCGAACCAGTACGGCGCATGTGGGCGCGCAGATCGGCGCAATCGGCGCTGCTGAAGAACGCGATTCATGACCCCCTTTAACGCTGCGCCACACGCTGTAGCGAGGCGGACGAAGCAGAATTCGTCGTCTTGCGGCGACGTTGCAAAGCACGCAGATTCGGCGGCATGCTCAGCGACCAATCGACCGCTCAAGGTTCGACGGAGGCTTGCGGCAAGGGATGGCAGGCCGCTTCACTCTTGGCCCATGAATTTCGGACTGGCATTGGACGTTGTCGATTGCTGACGGCAAATTGCGCGATTTCCGCTGATTGGAGCGAACAATTTTCGAGCGTCTGCGGCGCGCGATTTACCTTCGCCTTGCGCCGCCATGTGAGCGCGCTGCGCGAACGAACACCGCGGCTGGCGCGAAGCGCGCAGGACCGAAGATCCCACCGGGACTTTCACCAAGAACTGTTTCGAGTGGAACGCCGATACAGCCCTCACGGACTGTTCGGGACGTCTGGTCACGCGCCTCAACGGCGCCGTCAAGTCATTGTGGGAGTTCGTTGCGATCCACGAGGTGATCCACAACTCGGCTCCTGCAGTCCGCTAAAGCTGCGGATTACCCACTATGCTCAGCCCATGACTGCAACCGCGCCGACCTTTGCGGAGCTGGATCTGGCAACCACGCCGGCGTGCCTGCGCATTCGTGGCGATTGGACGCTGCCGCAATACGCGGCACTGGAACAAGCCTTATTGGGTTTACGTGGGCGTGTCGATGCGCAAACCAGCATTGATCTGGACGGTGTCGATAAGTTGGATACCGCCGGTGCAGCGTTGCTGGCCGATTTGCTTGGGGCCGCCCGGCTGCGGGATCTGGTGAGCGAGACCGCGTGCTGGCCGCCGGCACGCCGCGCGTTGTTGGAAACCGTGGGCGCCGCGTTACTTGAATACCGCCGCGAGCCGCTACCAAAACGTCCTCCCGCATGGTCGCAGTTGCTGGAGCGCATCGGCGCAGCGGTCGACAACTTCTACCAGCAGACGCTGCAACTGCTTGGCTTCATCGGGCTGACTCTAGAGACGCTGGCGCGCGGGGTGTTGCATCCACGCCGCTGGCGGGTGACCTCACTGGTGGCACATGTGGAACAGATCGGCCTGGACGCCGTGCCAATCGTGGCGCTGCTGTCTTTCCTGGTCGGTGCGGTGGTGGCTTTTCTTGGGGCCACGGTGCTCGCTGATTTCGGCGCGTCGATTTACACCGTCGATCTGGTGGCGATTTCCTTTCTGCGGGAATTTGGCGTTCTGCTCACCGCGATCCTGCTGGCTGGCCGCACCGCCAGCGCGTTCACCGCGCAGATCGGTTCGATGAAATCGCGCGAAGAAATCGATGCCATCCGCACCCTGGGTTTAGACCCTATGGAGTTGCTGGTACTGCCGCGCGTGCTGGCGTTGCTGATCTCGCTGCCGCTGCTGAGTTTCCTGGCCATGCTTGCCGGCATCATCGGCGGCGCCATGGTGTGCATCTTCGCGCTGGACATCACGCCGGCGATGTTTTTGTCCATGCTGCACGCTGACACCGAGCTGCGGCATTTCCTGGTGGGGATGAGCAAGGCGCCGGTGTTTGCCTTCCTGATTGCCGTCATCGGCTGTCTGGAAGGCTTTCGCGTTACCGGCAGCGCCCAATCGGTCGGCGAACGCACTACCTCCAGCGTGGTGCAATCGATCTTCGTGGTGATCGTGGTCGACGCGGTCGCCGCCCTGTTCTTTATGGAGATGGGCTGGTGAGCGCGCCGACTGCAACCAGCGCGGCGCCTGTAACGGCGTCCGAAGTCGTGATCGAAGTGCGTGGTCTGGTCAATCGCTTCGGCACGCAGACCGTACACGACAACCTTGGACTGGACGTCCATCGCGGCGAGATCCTCGGCGTAGTCGGTGGTTCGGGTAGTGGCAAATCCGTACTGCTGCGCTGCATCGTCGGACTGCTGCGACCAACCGCCGGCAGCGTCCGCGTGTTTGGCAAGGATCTGCTGGCACTGCCTACCGAACAGCGCTCGAAGATCGAGCGACGCTTCGGCGTGCTGTACCAACGCGGCGCGTTGTTCTCCTCGTTGACCGTGGCTGAGAACGTCGAGCTGCCGCTGATCGAACACGGCGGCCTGAATCGTGAAGACGCAGCCCACATGGCGGGAGTGAAACTAGCGCTGGCCGGCCTGCCGCGCGACACCGCGCAGAAGCCACCATCCGCGCTATCAGGCGGCATGATCAAGCGTGCGGCACTGGCGCGGGCACTGGCGCTTGATCCGGAAATTTTGTTCCTTGACGAGCCCACCGCCGGCCTCGACCCGATCAGTGCCGCAGCCTTCGATCAACTTTTATTGACCCTGCGTAACGCGCTCGGACTAACGGTGTTTCTGGTCACGCATGATCTGGATACGCTGTATACCGTGTGTGATCGGGTCGCCGTGATATCACAAAAGAAAGTGCTGGTGGCCGGTCCGCTGGACGTCGTTGCCGCCACCGACGACGCCTGGGTACAGGCTTATTTCCACGGTCCACGCGGGCGCGCCGCAGAACACGCGGCGCAACGCTTGACGGAGCAAACCTGAGATGGAAACGCGCGCACATCATGTGTTGATTGGTCTGTTCACGGTGATCGTGGTGACCGCTGCCTTGCTGTTTGGTTTGTGGTTGGCCAAGGCCAGTACGGACAAGGCATTCCGCGATTACGAAGTGGTGTTCAACGAAGCAGTTACTGGCCTCAGCCAGGGCGCTGCCGTGCAGTACAACGGCATCAAGGTCGGCGACGTGACGCGGCTGAAACTGGACCCAGCCGACCCACGCCGGGTACTGGCGCGCGTCCGTGTGGCGGCCGACACGCCGGTCAAACAGGACACCCACGCCAAGCTTGCTCTGACCGGCTTGACCGGGCTGTCGATCATCCAGCTCAGCGGCGGCTCGCCACAGTCACCCGCCTTAAAAGGGCGCGACGGCGAGGTTGGCGTCATCGTCGCCGATCCATCGCCGTTGACCAAGCTGCTCGCCGGCGGCGAAGATCTGATGCTCAACATTAACGAGGTCGTGTCCAAAGCCAGTCATCTGCTGTCTGACGACAACGTGCAACACATCAACAACACGCTGGCACATCTGGACCAGATGACCGGCGCCGTGGCCGAACAGCGCGACGACATTCGCCAGTT